>JAFUOD010000020.1 GCA_017472735.1 Oscillospiraceae bacterium
ATTCTTGTATGCGACGAGTGCTTTCTGCCTTTTGTTCAAACGGGAAAAAATATAAGTATGCGTGAGTTTGTGAATGAAAACGCTGTTATTCTTAACGCCTTTACGAAAATATTTTCAATGGCAGGAATACGTCTTGGATATGCACTTTTCGGCAACTCCGAGCTTGCGGAAAGAGTGCGGAAAACAGGGCAATACTGGAGTGTTTCAACTCCTGCACAGCTTGCAGGGATTGCCGCAGTTTCCGAAAAAAGCTATGTTATAAAAACTGCACAGCTTATAAAAAAAGAACGTGAATTTTTAACAGCGCAGCTGCAAAAATTTGGGTTCATGGTTTTTAAATCCGAAGCGAATTTCATTCTTTTCCGTTGTGATCTTCCTCTTGATGAAAGGCTTTTAAGAGAAAAAATTGCAATACGGAATTGCAGTAACTACGAGGGACTTTCTGACGGTTACTTTCGTATCGCAGTGCGTGATCACGAGGAAAATACTATGCTTATTGAAGCAATAGGGAGGTGTCTTAATGGCTAAACCGATCATGATACAGGGAACAATGTCAAACGCAGGCAAAAGTCTTTTTGCGGCGGCACTGTGTCGGATCTTCAGGCAGGACGGTTACAGCGCTGCACCGTTCAAATCGCAGAATATGGCGCTTAATTCATACATAACCTCAGACGGACTTGAAATGGGACGTGCACAGGTTATGCAGGCTGAGGCGGCAGGAATTGAGCCGTCGGTGCTGATGAATCCCATACTTTTAAAGCCTACGACCGATGTGGGTTCACAGGTCATTGTAAACGGCAAGGTGCTTGGAAATATGCGTGCAGCGGAATATTTCAAGCACAAAAAAGAGCTTATTCCACACATTATGAAAGCTTACGACACCCTTGCCGCACAGCACGACATTATCGTTATTGAAGGTGCAGGCAGTGCGGCGGAGCTGAATCTCAAATCAGATGACATTGTGAATATGGGAATGGCAAGGCTTGCGAAAGCCCCTGTTCTTCTTGTGGGAGATATTGACCGAGGAGGAGTGTTTGCACAGCTTTTAGGCACGCTTATGCTTATTGAGCAGGAGGAGCGTGATATGATAAAGGGACTTGTGGTAAACAAGTTCCGAGGGGATAAGACTATTTTTCAAAGCGGTGTTGATATTCTCCAACAGCGTGGCGGCAAGCCCGTTGTGGGCGTTGTGCCATATATAAATTGCGATATTGAAGATGAGGACAGCCTTTCCGAGAAACTGGAAAACAAGTCGGCAGACGGAATTATTGACATAGCCGTTATACGTCTCCCCCGAATTTCAAACTTTACCGATTTCGATGTTTTCAGACAGTACGAGGGGGTATCTGTTCGGTATGTAACAAAGCCGTCACAGCTTGAAACACCTGATTTGATTATAATTCCCGGTACAAAAAGCACTGTTCATGACAGAAGCTGGCTTTATGAAAGCGGCATTGAAATAGCAGTAAAAAGGCTTGCTGATAAAGGCGTTCCGATCTTTGGAATATGCGGCGGATATCAGCTTCTGGGCGAAAAAATATCCGACCCCGATAATAGTGAGGGCGGAGGTGATGTTGACGGAATGGGGCTTCTCAGATGTAAAACAATTTTTTCAAAGGAGAAAAAAACAAGCCGCACAAGCGGAAAA
>JAFUOD010000008.1 GCA_017472735.1 Oscillospiraceae bacterium
GAATCACAGCCCACGCTTATGGTATAATGTATCATAGGAAAGTATTGTAAGCGTGGGTTGTTTCACGAACAGGAGGATTTTTAATGAAACAACCGTACAATACAGCACTATATATGAGACTCAGCCGTGACGATGAAAATTTTGGCGACAGCGTATCCATTGAGACCCAGCGCACCATTTTACAGCAGTACGCAAAGGAACAGGAGCTTCATGTGGTTGGCGAGTTCGTCGATGACGGATGGAGTGGAACTACGTTTGAAAGACCGAATTTCAAGCGAATGATGGAGGAAGTGGAGGCAGGGCGAGTAAACTGCATTGTCACCAAAGACCTCAGCCGCTTCGGGCGTGACCATATCATGGTCGGCTACTATCTGGAATATGTGTTCCCGGAGAAGCAGGTACGCTATATCGCCGTATCTGAGAACGAGGACACAAAGAAGGGTTTGTCCGATTTCGTGCCGTTCAAAAATCTGTTCAATGAATGGCTGGCAAAAGATACCAGCCGCAAGGTCAAGACCGCACTTCATGCCAAGTATGCCGCAGGAGAACGCACCTTCACCTATGCACCCCTCGGATATATCCGACATCCCGAAATCAAGAACGCACTTGTAATTGACGTTGAGACACGCTGGATTATTGAGAAAATCTTTGATCTCGCTGTCAATGGCGCAGGTGCAGCCAAGATTACAAGGACTTTGGTGGAAGAACAGGTTCCGACTGCCGGATGGCTGAACTTTCAGCGATATGGGAAATTTGCTCATATCTACGAGGGCGCACCTGCTGAAAAGTCTTATGCGTGGACGGTATCACAGATCAAGAGCATCCTAAAAGACGAGACCTATATCGGCAACAGCGTACACAACAAGCAGACCAACATTTCTTACAAGAACAAGAAAAAGGTACGCAAGCCGCAGGAAGAATGGTTCAGAGTGGAGAACACCCACGAGGCTATTATCTCCAAGGAAGTCTTTGAACAGGTGCAAACGCAGATCGCCAGCCGCCGCAGACAGCAGAAGGACGCTACCACACAGATATTTGCAGGACTTGTCCGCTGCGCTGATTGTGGATGGTCAATGAGCTTCGGCACAAACAAGCAGAACAGTAAACCGTACAGCTATTTCAACTGTACCTCTTACAGACAGCTTGGCAAGGTCAGCGGTGTCTGCTCCGCACACTATATCCGCTATGACTACCTCTACACCTACGTTCTATCCAGAATACAGGATTTGTCGAGACAGGCACAGGTAGATGAAAAGGAGCTTCTGCGTCGAATACTGAAAGCCAGCGAACAGGAGCTTGCCGCCAACGCCAAAAAGCAGAGCGCAGAGCTGACAAGAGCCGAGAAGCGCAGAACAGAGGTTGACCGCAAGTTTGCGAAGCTGTATGAGGACTGGTCGGACGGACGTATCACGGAGTACAACTTCAACATGATGTCTCAGAAATATCAGACCGAGCAGCAGGAGCTTGTAGAGAAGATCGAAAGGCTGTCTGTCGAGCTTGAATCTGAAAAGCAAACAACTGTCGATGCGGAGACGTGGATTTCTCTTATCAAGCAATACGCTAACCCCATCGAACTGACAGCGGAGCTTCTGAATACGCTGATTGAAAAGATCGTTGTTCACGAAGCAACCACCGTGGACGGTATGCGTGAGCAGAATATTGACATCTACTACCGCTTTATCGGCAAAATTGAGTAAAAACAAAGATATGAGTGCCTATGCAAATGGGCGTAGGCACTCATACATAACCAATATCTTTAGGTACGGGAAACGGGAACATCAATGCCCGATGTAGCCCTATTGCCCGAGATCGCAAACATTTTTGACGTAACTATCGATTCACTTTTTAGCAACGAAAAAGAGCCGGAGGTTCAAATGGTTCCTGTGGAAAACCGCAAGAAAATCGATGAGATGTATCTTCGTGTCAATATTATCGACGGTGGTGATAAGATCAAGGTCAATGTACCAATGGCACTTTTGATAGTGTGCTTAGAAGCGGGAATCCCGGTTGAAAGCATGGTAAGCGTTGGCGATACGAAGGTAGATATGTCAAAGATCGACCTGCACAAGATAATCGACCTCGCAGAAAGAGGGATCATAGGCAAAATTGTCGAGATCGAGGGAGAGGACGGCGCAAGTGTTGTTGTTGAGGTCTGCTGATGAGAGTTAATGTTAAAGAATCAAGCGGCAAAAGATTTAATATCGCTTTCCCGTCGGGACTCATTTTTAATCCCGTCATGGCAACAATTTCGTGCAGTGCCGCAAACCGCGCGATCGAAGAAAACACCGAGGATACAGAAATCAAGCTCACTCCCAAGCAAATGAGGGTTTTATTTAAAGCATTGAATGAAGCCTCGAAGCAGCTTAAAAGAGATAACCTTCCGCTTGTTGAGGTAGTGTCAGAAGACGGCGAAAACGTAACAGTAATACTGTAAATTAAAAACCACCAGTTCAACTGGTGGTTTTAGTTTAATGCCTCTCATCAAAATTTGAATACATCTCGCAAAATCTGCCTGCAAACGCGGGCGGCTCATCAGCGGCATAAAGGTGCGAAATATCGCCAAATGCCGAGCATCTGAAAATCGCAATGCCGTCCTCTCGTTCCTCGGTGTTAAGCGTTGTTACCGAGGACGGTGCAGCCATCGTTCCGTGCAAAAGCGCAATAGGGGATATGTTCAAAAGATGTCCCAGCAAAAAGCACTCAAGCCCAAAGTGGCAGAACAAAACAACGGTGTCCATGTTCGGCTCGATCGCATCGTAATATCTTCCGTTGCGCTTATATCCGTGGCGCTCCAAAAGCTCGTCAAGTCCGTCGGTTACTTCTTTATAAAGCTCGGGCATTTTGCCCTCTTTTAAAAAATCAACATTCATAAAGTTATCGGCGTCAAAAAGACCGTCGATCTTTGTATAAAACGAGGGCAAAAAGTCCCACGAGATCGTCGTTCTGTCCTCGGGTATGTAAGGCACCTTAACTTGACAGTGACCGAACTCCTTAAGCCAGTCGCATATAACCGCCTCACGCCCCATTTTATTTAGTGTTAACGAGGCTGTATCCTTTGCTCTGCCCAACGGTGAACAGTAAAACGCCTTTACATCAAGCTTGGTCAATCGTTTAGATAAAAGCTCTGCTTCCTTCCATCCTTTTTCGGTCAGCGAATCTATAGAATAGTCAGGGTCTGCGTGTCTAACGATTATCAGTTTCATAAAATCAACTCCTTATGTGTGAATTATACCATTCAGCGCCTTTGTTGTCCAGTATTTTGTTTTTTTAACGCCTTGAAATTTCCTTGCCGCTGTGTTATTATAAAATCTGAATCTGATGATACCGAAAGGAAGCGTTTTAATGTCTATTCTTGTAACAGGCGGTGCCGGATATATCGGCTCGCATACAGTTCTTGAACTTTTAGAAAAAGGCGAAAAGGTCGTCGTTTTCGATAACCTTGTTAACTCCTGCGAGGAATCTTTGAACCGCGTTCAAAAACTCACAGGCAAGTCTTTAAAATTTTACGAGGCTGATATGCTTGACCGCACAGCTATGGATAAAATCTTCGACGAAAACCCCGACATTACCGCAGTCATCCATTTTGCAGGTCTCAAAGCTGTGGGTGAATCGGTTGCAAAGCCTATTGAATACTATTACAACAACATTTGCGGCACACTCGTTTTAATCGAGGCTATGAAAGCTCACAATTGCAAAAACATCATCTTCAGTTCGTCCGCAACCGTTTACGGCATCCCCGAAACTCCCTGTATAACCGAGCTTTTCCCCAAGGGTCAGTGCTCCAACCCTTATGGCTGGACAAAAAGCATGATCGAACAGATCTTAACAGATATTCAGACCTCAGACCCCGAATGGAATGTCGTTTTGCTCCGTTATTTCAACCCCATCGGCGCTCACAAATCGGGCGAGATCGGCGAGGATCCTCAGGGTATCCCCAATAATTTGGTGCCTTACATTGCTCAGGTCGCAGTCGGCAGACGAGAACACCTAAACATATACGGAAATGACTACAACACCCCCGACGGCACAGGCGTGCGTGACTATATCCATGTTGTAGACCTCGCTTTGGGTCACATCAAATCGCTTGATAAGCTTAACGAAATGAACGGCGGCGTTAAAACTTATAACCTCGGCACAGGCAAAGGCTATTCTGTTTTAGACGTTTTGCACGCTTATGAAAAAGCCTGCGGAAAAGAGCTCCCTTACGTCATCGCTCCCAGGCGCCCCGGCGACATCGACGGCTTCTATTCCGACCCCTCTCTTGCAAAAGAGGAGCTTGGCTGGCAAGCTCAGTATGACATCGATGAAATGTGCCGTGATTCATGGAACTGGCAAAGCAAAAACCCCCATGGATACAAGGGTTAGACCCATAATTTACCGCTTTAATTCACAGAAATTTTACAAAATTCCTGCAATATTTTTCGCCCTTTTGCACCCTGCCCAAAATTAAACAAAAATCTTTGTATTAATTGGCAATAGTAAAATGGGGCCAAGTTATGTATAATATATCTATCAAAGCGATATTTTCGCTTAATTTTAAGGAGGAAAAAGAAAATGAAAAAGTTACTCGCTATGCTTTTGGCTCTCGTAATGGCTCTTTCCATGCTCACCATGGCTGTTTTTGCTGAACCCAGCACTGATGAAGAAGAGGATGTTAACGTTCCTGCTGTTGACGAAACTCCCGAAGAGACTCCTGAAGAGAACCCTGCAACCGGTCTTGCTTTGGCAGTAGTTCCCATGGTTCTTGCAGGCGCTGCAGTTGCAGTTTCCAAGAAGCACTAATTTGAGAATTGTTTAAAAGCAAAAGAACGCTGAGGTTTATCCTCGGCGTTTGTTTTTTTAATTGAAGTTTTAAACAACTTTTTTGTTTTAATGTTTTTGTTTGTGTTAAAATCGACAGACTTCGTTTTATTTCGTTGACAATTTAACTTACAAATGCTAAAATAAATAACAGTTTACCAATATGGCGCAGATTCTTTTTCGTATCTTTTTCTTATTGGTCAAACTCCGAAGAAAACGGGTTTGACGGTCTTTTCTTGTTCAGTTAAGTAAAAGCCGTCTTTTTTATTTCGTTTAAAGGAGCGTATTAAAATGCAGGCGCTTATCGACAGAATTTTAGCAGATGCCGAGATACTTCCCGGTAACATCATAAAAGTCGGCGGATTTTTAAATCATCAGTATAATACTGACCTTCTTCGTGAAATGGGTAAAGAGGTAGCACGCCTTTATGCAAACGAGGGTGTAACAAAAATCGTCACGATTGAGGCTTCGGGCATTGCCTTTGCCGCTGCTGTCGCCCTTGAAATGAACGTTCCTTTTGTCTTTGCAAAAAAGCATTCAACAGCCAACCTCGGAGGAGAGGTTTATTCTGCCACGGTTCATTCATACACTCATAATAAAGACTATAACATCATCATTCCCAAGGCGTATTTGTCCCAAAACGACTGCGTCTTGATTCTTGATGATTTTTTGGCAAAGGGTGCGGCAGCACGCGGCCTTATCGAAATAATTAAGGCTTCGGGTGCTAAGCTTGCAGGCGTTTGCACACAAATCGAAAAAGGCTTCCAGGGCGGGGGAGACGAGCTGCGTGATCTTGGTATCAGGGTTGATGCGCTTGCTCTTGTTGAATCCATGTCCGAGGGAAGCATTACTTTCCGTCAGGACTGAGCCTTGGCGGATTTTCTTATTCTTGATGTAAAAGCAATTTTACATATATTTTCTTACAATTTAGGAGGATTTTTAAAATGAAGAAGTTATTATCCATGCTTCTTGCTCTTGCAATGCTTCTTACTTGTATGGTAGCATTCTCTGCTTGCGGCGATGAAGCAGCAAACAACTCCGGCGAACTCACACTCGAAAACGTTAAGGTTGGCGCTATCTACATCACCAGCCAGAACGACACTGCAGGTTATACCTTTGCTCATCACAACGGCATCACTACCGCTATGGAAAAGCTCGGTATTCCCGCAGAAAATCTCTACATCGTTGACAACGTTGCAGAAGATGATACGGCTGTATCAAATGCTATCGACACCCTTGCGGGCAAGGGCTGTAACATCATCTTCGGTATCAGCTTCGGCTACCTCAACGCAATGAATGATGCTGCCGCTAAGGAAGAATACGCAAACATTGCATTTTCCCATGCAACAGGTTACCTTGCAAACGAGACCAACTTCAACAACTACTTCGGCAGAATCTATCAGGCAAGATATCTTGCAGGTATCGCTGCCGGTCTTAAGTCTTTAGAACTTGGCAACGATGCTTTGGGTTACGTTGCAGCATACGGCACCGAATACGCTGAAACCTGCTCCGGTATCAACGCATTCACGATGGGCGCTCTTTCTGTTAACCCCAATGCTCAGGTTTATGTTAAAACCATCAACGCATGGGCAGACGAAACCATGGAAAAGCAGGCTGCAGAAAGCCTTATCAACACCTATAATGTCTGCGTAATCGCTCAGCACTGTGACTCTGCACAGCCTCAGCTTGTTGCTGCAAATGCAGGCGTATTCGGCTGCGGTTACAACTCCGATATGACCGAACAGGCTCCTACATCTCACATCACCGCTCCCATCTGGAACTGGGATGTTTACTATGCAGAAGCAATCAAGGCAGCTGTTAATGCTCCTGCTTCCGAATTTGTAAATAACATCGGCATCTACTACGGCGGTCTTAAGGAAGGCTTTGTGGATATTTCTCCCATCAATGCAGCAGCTGCTTCCGAGGGTACCGAAGAAATCGTTTCCTTGGTTAAGGATCTCATCATCAGCGGTGAATGGGATGTATTCTCCGGCGTTAAGCTTTCCTACACTCAGGATGCTGACGGCAACTGGACGATCGTTAAGACCGATGCAGACCTTGTTACCAACACAGGTGAAGTTATTGTTACCGCCGGCGGCGCTTCTGTTGACGACGGCGTTATCAAGGGCAGCATGAATTATTATGTTGCAGGCGTTGTAGCTGAATAATTTTTCTTAAACAATTTTTCATCGAAAGGATGTTCACATTATGGCGGCAGAATATGCTATTGAACTTAAAAACATTAACAAAAGCTTTGGCAGCGTTGCCGCCAACAAGAACATCTCAATCGGGCTGCGCCGCGGCGAGATATTAGCTCTCTTGGGCGAAAACGGCTCGGGTAAAACAACACTCATGAACATGCTGTCGGGTATTTACAAACCCGACAGCGGTTCGATTTTTGTCGATGGCGAAGAGGTCTTAATTAACTCCCCCGAGGATTCAAAGCGTCTTGGCATCGGCATGGTTCACCAGCACTTTAAGCTGGTCGAAAAGTTCTCGGCGGCAGATAATATCTGGCTCGGTGCCGAAAAAACAGGGCTTTTCCTCAAAAAATCCCGATATAAAAAAATTGAAGAAATGGCATCTCGCTTCGGCTTCGAAATCGACGCTTCAAAGCTTGTTTCCAATATGTCCGTAAGCGAAAAGCAGACCCTTGAGATCCTCAAGGTTCTTTATTACGGCGCAAACATCATCATTTTAGATGAACCCACCGCCGTTTTGACCGTTCAGGAGATAAGAAAGCTTTTTTCTGTTCTTCGCAAAATGAAAGAGGACGGCCATTCAATAATCATCATTACCCACAAGCTTGACGAGGTAATGGATATTTCCGACCGTGTGGCAGTTTTAAGAAAAGGCGAGTATATCGACACGGTTAACACTGCCGACACTAACCAGCAACAGCTTACCGAGCTTATGGTAGGCAAAAAGATCGACCTTAATATCGAGCGCGTTAAAACAGAAAAAAAGCTTCCCTTGCTCGAAATAAGGGATCTAACAGTTAATAACGATGAAAACGCCGTGGCTATCGACCACGTTAATTTCTATATAAGAGGCGGAGAGATTTTGGGCGTTGCAGGCATTGCAGGCTGCGGCCAGAAAGAGCTTTGCGAAGCAATTGCGGGCTTGCGCCCCGTTCAGTCGGGCATGATAATTCACGAGGGTGAAAACATCATCGGCTGGACACCTAAAAAGATAATCGAAAAAGGTATCTCCATGAGCTTTATTCCCGAGGACAGACTCGGAATGGGTCTTGCTCCCTCGCTTTCGATCATCGATAATATGCTCCTTAAAAAGTATAACGATTCCAAAGGCATATTCGTTGACCGTGTTCAGGGCAAGGCTGACGCCGACAGAGTTATTAAAGAGCTTTCGGTCGTAACCCCCTCTGCAAACACGCCTGTAAGACTTCTTTCGGGCGGTAATGTTCAAAAGGTGCTTTTGGGCAGAGAAATCTCCTCGGGCCCCAACGTAATTGTAACAGCCTACCCTGTAAGAGGCCTTGACATCAACTCCTCTTACGCAATTTACGACATTTTAAATGCCGAAAAGAGAAAAGGCACAGGTATTCTCTTTGTAGGTGAGGATCTGGACGTTTTGCTTGCCTTGTGTGATAAAATAATGGTTTTGTGCCACGGCAAGGTAATGGGCATTGTTCATGCTCACAAAACCACAAAAGAAGAGCTTGGCTTAATGATGACCGGTGCGTTGGATTATAACGACGAAAAAGCATTCGGAATCGCCAAGGATTCAAGAATAAACGAAAAAACCGAAGCGGGAGGTGAACCGAATGAATAAAACAGCCGCAAACACCCACTCTCATGTTAAAGAGCCCTTGATAAGAATTGTCAAGCGTGACGGTTTAAAGCTCTCAAAGCTTGTTTTAGTTTATGTCGGCGCTATCCTGTTAGCCATGATAATCGGCTGCATATTGCTAGCCTCAATGGGCGTTAACCCTTTTAAGTTCTATGAAAAAATGCTCACCATCGGCGTTGTGGGCAACGCATTCCCTTACAAGTGTTTCGAGGGTTACATAAAGCTGTTTACCCCATTGCTCATTGTTTCGGTTGCGCTTTCGTTAGCTTTTCGAATGAAATTCTGGAACGTAGGCGGCGAGGGCCAGTTCATCGTCGGCGCACTTGTTGCCGGCTGGATATCTGCAATCATCGGTGAATCCGCCCCTTCGTTTTTGGTTTTGATTTTAATGAGCCTTGGCGGCGCAATTGCCGCAGGTTTTTACGGCTCGATAGCATCGGTGTTAAAGGTCAAGTTCGGCACAAACGAGACCCTTATGACCCTTATGCTTAACTATATTGCGCTTTATTTAATCATGTTCTTCGGCGAGACTAAAGCAGACTGGAACATCCTTTTAAACGAGGATTCCGCACGTCCGATCTTTAAAACCTTCTTTGAAAATGCTTGGATGCCTGTTATCAAAATCGGCAGCTTCTCGCTTAATATTTCACTTATAATCGCTTTTGTTATAACTGCGCTTATCTTTGTTTACCTCAAAAAGACCAAGCAGGGCTACGAGCTTTCAGTAGTAGGCGACAGCATTTCCACCGCCAACTATGCAGGCATGAAAACCGGCAGGATCATCATTCGCACAGTTTTCATATCCGCCTTCTTAATAGGCCTTGCAGGCGCATTTTATGTTTCAACAGCGCACTCGCTTTCCACCTCTGTCACCAACGATGTAGGCTGGACAGGCGTTATCGTCGCATGGCTTTCAAAGCTTAACACGCTTGCAATCGTTGTCACCTCGGCACTCATCAGCATTTTGCGCTACGGCTGCACTCAGGCAGCCGCCGAGTTTGCGTCTGTCGATTCTCACTTTGCCGACCTTTTGCAGGGAATCATCCTCTTCAGCGTTCTCGCTTGCGATTTCCTTACGAGGTTTAAAGTCATTATCAATTTAAAGAGGAGGAAGAGCCATGAATAACGAAGCTTTAGGCATTTTTATCAACTTCCTGTTCAGTATCGTTGTTTACAGCATTCCTTTGCTTTACGGCACTGTTGGTGAAATCATCACCGAAAAATCAGGCTCCTTAAACCTCGGCGTCGAGGGCACAATGGCGATCGGCGGCGTAGCAGGCTATATCATCGGCTGCTCCACAAACTCGGTCACTGTCGGAATTCTGGCGGCAATGTTATTCGGCGCTCTGTGCGGTTTGGTATTCTCATTCTTAACTGTTACTTTGCAGGCTAACCAAAACGTAACCGGTTTAACCATGACGACCTTCGGCCTTGGTGTTTATTTCTTCATCGGCAACGGCTTGGCATCGTCAGGCAAATGGCCCATAATGACCGAACATTCCGCAATCATCAACAGCTGGGAGGCTAAGATACCCTTCCTTTCCAACATTCCCATAATCGGCAAAATACTTTTCTCTTACAACATTTTTGTTTATCTTGCAGTAATCATTGCCATTGTCGCTTATCTTTACATGAAGTACACAAAAATGGGTCTTAAAATGCGAGCTATTGGCGAAAACCCTGCCGCCGCCGACTCGCTTGGTGTTAATGTGATCGCTTATAAATACATTCACATTATGCTCGGCTCTGCAATCATGGGTATCGGCGGACTTTACATGGGTCTTAATCTGGGAGGAAGCTTTGAAGGCAGCACCTGCTGGATAAACGGCTACGGCTGGATAGCTATTGCACTTGTAATTTTTGCAGGCTGGAACACAGCCTATGCCATTTTGGGCACTTTGGTGTTCGGCTTCTTCAACACCCTGCAGGTCTACAACACCGACCTTGCTTACGCTTTCCCCAATGTTTTGGGCTGGCTTTCAAAAATTCCGCCTCATCTTTTCAAGGCGCTTCCTTTCATCATCACGGCGATCGTTTTGGTAGCCGCCTCGATCAGAAAGAAGAAAAACCCCAACGAACCCTCTGCCTGCGGTATTAACTACTACCGCGAGGACAGATAGCGCTTTAGTTTCAAAACGGCATTGCAGGTTTTGCAGTGCCGTTTATGCATTTTAAAGATAAATTATGCATATTTATGGTATATTTTATGCTTATCTGTATATTCATGCATTATGCTTACTTTATGTTGATACACTTTGCATACATTTCAACAAAAGTACAATTGAATATTTGTATATTTATTCGATTGACAATGTATATTTATGCGTGCTATAATTCACTCATACCAAATCCCCCAATCGAAGCGGGGGATACATATAAAAAGGAGATCATCAGTTATGAAAAAGGTTATATCACTCGTTTTAGTAGCGCTCATGGCGCTCACACTCTTTACCGCTTGCGGCGAAAAAGAAACCGAAACTCTTGTAATGGCAACCAACGCAGCTTTCCCTCCTTATGAATTCAAAGAAGGCGACAGCTTTGCAGGTATCGACATTGAAATTGCACAGCTTATTGCTGAAAAGCTCGGCAAAGAACTCGTTATCGAAGACGTTGAGTTCGGTTCTATCATCACAGGCGTTCAGTCAGGTAAATACGACATGGGTATCGCAGGCTTGACCGTTACTGACGAGCGTCTTACTCAGGTTAATTTCACAACCTCTTACGCTACCGCTGTTCAGGTAATGATCGTTAAAAACGATTCCGCTATCACCTCTATCGACGATTGCTTCAACTACGACGAAGAAGGCAACCCTGTTTCCTTAAAGATTGAAAACATCAAGATCGGTGTTCAGGAAAACACCACTGGCGACATCTACTGCTCTGATGAAGTTACAAAATGGGGCTTCGGCGAATCGAATGTTGTTCGTTACAAAACCGGTCCCGATGCTGTTTCCGCACTTATCAAGGGCGATATCGACGTTGTTGTAATTGATAACGAACCCGCAAAGAGCTTTGTAGCAGCTAACGAAGGCATCAAGATTCTTGAAACCGAATATGCTTATGAAGATTATGCAATCGCAATCGCTAAGGAAAACGAACAGCTTTTGGCTGATGTTAACAAGGCATTGGCTGAACTTACCGAAGCAGGCGAGATCCAGAAGATCATCGACAAGTACATTCCCGCTGAATAATTTTTGTCTTATTCACACACGCTAACTTGAATATGCAATGGCTCAAAATGGGTCATTGCGTATTCTTGTGTTTATACATAATTATCGAAAGGTAGATATTCATGGCTGAATGGTTTGCAAAACTTAAAGCAGATTTTATTCTAAATTTTATCGACGGTGACAGGTGGAAGTGGCTTGTCGAGGGCTTGGGCAACACCTTGCTTATAACCTTGTTCGCCACCATCATCGGCATTGTCATTGGTGTTGTCATAGCCGCTGTGCGCTCGACCTATGACAAAAACTATGAAAACCTTCGCAAACAGGGCGGAATAAAGTTTATATTCTCATGGATCCTTAACTTTATTTGCAATATATACCTCACAGTTATTCGCGGCACGCCTGTTGTAGTTCAGCTTTTGATCATATACTTTGTCATTCTCGCTTCTGTACGAAACAGTGTTTTGGTAGCTGTTTTGGCATTCGGTATCAATTCGGGTGCATACGTTGCCGAAATCTTCCGCGGAGGAATCCTCTCTATCGACAACGGTCAGTTCGAGGCAGGCCGCTCGTTAGGCTTTAATTACTTCCAAACCATGATTTACATAATCATTCCGCAGGTCATTAAAAACACCCTGCCCACCCTTTGCAACGAGTTTATCGTTTTGCTTAAAGAAACCTCGGTTGCCGGTTATGTCGGCATTATGGATTTAACCAAAGCAGGCGATCTTATAAGAGGGCGCACCTTCTCGGCGTTCATGCCGCTTATTGCCGTTGCGCTTATCTACCTTGTTGTGGTTGTTATCCTCACTCAGCTTGTAAAAATTCTTGAAAGGAGGCTGAGAAGAAGTGAACGCTAACCAAACCGTTATTACAACAGTTGACCTTAAAAAATATTACCGTGGCGACAAAATAAAGGCGCTTGACGGCGTTAATGCCACCGTTAACAAGGGCGAGGTCGTAGTTATCATCGGCCCTTCGGGCAGCGGTAAATCAACCTTCCTGCGCTCATTAAACCTTCTCGAGCTTCCAACAAGCGGCTCGATATTCTTCAATGGCACCGATATTGCCGCTAAAAACGTCAACATCAACATTCACCGTCAAAAAATGGGCATGGTGTTCCAGCACTTCAATCTTTTCCCTCACATGACCATTTTGCGCAACATGACTGTTGCCCCCACGAAGCTTTTGGGTAAATCGAAAGAAGATGCCGAAGCAAAGGCAATGGAACTTTTGACCCGTGTAGGCCTTGCCGACAGAGCCGACGCTTATCCCAGCCAGCTCTCGGGAGGACAGAAGCAGCGCATTGCAATCGTTCGTGCCTTGTGCATGGAGCCTGAGGTAATGCTTTTTGACGAGCCAACCTCCGCCCTCGACCCCGAAATGGTAGGCGAGGTTTTAGACCTTATAAAGCAGCTTGCACACGAGGGCATGACAATGGTTGTAGTAACCCACGAAATGGGCTTTGCAAAAGAGGTTGCCGACCGTGTGATCTTTATGGATGAAGGAAAGATCGTCGAGCAGGGCACGCCTGATGAGATATTCAACGCTCCTCAAAACCCACGATTAAAGGATTTCCTTTCTAAAGTGTTATAAAATTTAAGACCGAGCATAACTGCTTGGTCTTTTTTGTTGATATTTTTTCGGTTTTGTGTTACAATTACTTTTAGATTTTTAAAAAACGGAGGCAAGCATATGGCCGGCAACTTATCCGAAAAATTCATACGTGCACAGCTTTCGCTTGCCCGTCCCATAATTTCAAGCTTCTCCCTCGAAACCGTCCGCAAATGGCAGGATACGCTTGGCAAGCTTATGAGCTTTACCCACCGTTCCGACCTTCGATATGAAAAGCGTGCAACAGGCAATTGCGAATCCGAATGGATAATTCCAAACGGCAAGTCATGCGCAGGTGTTATTTTATATTTGCACGGTGGAGGGTATACCTGCGGCGGTGAAAATTATGCCAAAGGCTTCGGCTCGGTGCTGGCAAGCGAATATAATGCACCTGTTTTTTGCTGTGCCTACCGTTTAGCGCCCGAAAACAAATTTCCCTGCGCGGTCAATGATGCACTCTCGGCTTATCAGTTTTTGTTAAATAACGGTTACTCAAGCGATAGCATAATGCTTTGCGGTGAAAGTGCAGGCGGAGGACTATGCTACAGCCTTTGCATAAAGCTTCACGAGCTTGGAATTGCAATGCCTGCAGGCATCATTGCGATCTCCCCTTGGACCGATTTGACACAGTCGAGCGAGTCATTTGTTACAAACGCAGATAATGATCCCTCGATGACAAAGGAGACTCTTCAGTATTTTGCTGATTCATATACCGATGAACCTAAGAATCCTCTTGCATCACCTTTGTTTTACGAGGGAAATGCCAAGTTTCCGCCGTCTTTAATCTTTGTCGGCGGAGATGAGGTAATGCTCGATGATTCGCGCCGTATGCATGAAAAGCTTGTTAAAAAAGGTTGCAAGTGTGAGCTTGTTGTTGAGCCCAAAATGTGGCACGCCTTTTTGCTTTACGGCTTAAAAGAGCATAGAAACCATCTTGCGAAAATCGGTGAATTCATTGCCTCGCATCTGCCCGATAATAAACGCCGCTGGCTAAGGCTCGACAATGCTGCAAAAATCTTCCCGGCGTCAAAGCGCAAGGGGTGGTATAACATGTTCCGCCTCTCGGCAGAGCTTACCGAGCATATCGACCCGACCGTTTTGCAATCAGCGCTCGAGGTAACGTTAAGACGTTTTCCCTCGGTTGCAACAAGACTGAGACGGGGAGTATTCTGGTATTACTTAGAGGAGATTGAAAAACCGCCCAAGGTCATCTTAGACGGACATCAGCCATTAATGCGCCGCCCGTTTGACGATGTGCGAAAGTGCGCTATTCGTGTGCTTTATTATAAAAACCGTATTGCGGTTGAATTCTTCCATGCTGTTACCGACGGCACGGGCGGATTAGTGTTTCTAAAAAGCCTTGTCGCTGAGTATATTACGCAAAAGTATAATGTCACGGTTTCGAATACTAACGGTGTACTCGACAGATATGCCCTTGCCACCGAGGAAGAGCTTGAAGACAGCTTCCTTAAAAACACCGGTAATGTGTCGTTTAACCGTAAGGAAGAAAAGACCTTCAGAATTCTCGGCACCCCCGAAAAAGACGGCTTTTTAAACCTCACCTGCGGCATTGTTGCTGCTGATAAGGTAATAGAGCTTGCCCATAAATACGGTGTAACCGTAACGGCATTCTTAACCGCCGTTATGATAGATTCGATCATCAGTATTCAAAACAGGCGAGTCTTAAACCCCAAAAAGCACCGCCCTGTTAAAATTCACATTCCCGTAAATCTACGCAAGCTTTACGGCAGCAAAACAATGCGCAACTTTGTTATGACCGTAAATATAGGCGTTGACCCAAGAATGGGTGAATACACCTTTGAAGAGCTTGTTCAAATCATTCATCACCAAATGGCACTTTCAATAACCCCCAAAAACATGCAGGCAATATTCACAACAAACGTCAACACCGAAAAAGTGTTTGCAATCAAGGTCGTTCCTTTGTTCCTCAAAAACATTATAATGAGGCTTGTTTTCGACTCGTGCGGAGACTCGAAAGCGTGTTTATCAATTTCAAACCTTGCAAATGTTGAGATACCCGCTGAAATGAAGCCTTATGTTACCCGCTTCGATTTCATTATCGGCCCGCAGTCGGCAGCACCATATAACTGCGGTGTGTGCTCATATAACGGCAAAATGTATATCAATATGATCCGCAATTCAGTAGAACCCGAGCTTGAGGGCGAATTTTTCCGCAGACTTGTTAAATTCGGGCTTAATGTTAAGCTCGAAAGTAATCAGAGAAGAGGTGAAAAGTAATGTATTGTGTAAAATGCGGCGTCGAGCTTGCAAACAGCGAGGTGTGCTGTCCTCTTTGCAAAACAAGGGCATATCACCCCGATGTTGACAGAGAAATTGCCGAGCCCAAATATCCCGACTTCAAAAGCATAGACAAGCAGTATAACCGAGGATTGATTATGATTGTTATAACAGTGCTATACTTTTTGCCTGCTGTTTTAACTTTGCTTATCGACTTAAGGGCAAACGGTCAGGTTAACTGGTCGGGCTATGTAGTAGGCGCACAGGTCGTCATATACACGTCCGCACTTCTGCCTTTTTGGTTCCAGCGTCCAAACCCTGTAATCTTCGTGCCTTGTGCCTTCGCTTCGGTGGTGCTTTATTTATGGTATATAGATTTTGCGGTTTCGGGTAATTGGTTCTTGAGCTTCGCAATGCCAATAACAGTTGCATTTGGCATCATTGTAACCGCGGTCGTAACCTTAACCAGATATATCCGCAAAGGCCACCTTTACATTTGGGGAGGGGCAAGCATTGCATTCGGCGCTTATTTCTCGCTTATCGAGCTTTTAATGTTCTTCACCTTCGATAAAGTCGGATTTGTATTTTGGTCTCTTTACCCGTTTATAGTTTTCTTTGTAATAGGGATTTTGCTTATCGTAATTGCAATCTGCAGGCCTATTCGCGAATCTCTTCATAAAAAGTTCTTTATTTAAAGTCAGGCTCCCGTCGCTTTTGATGGGAGCTTACTCATTTTCTGCAATTAGGGAGTGAGTAATGGCCTGCCTTGGTCGGCGCATTTATTTCATCTTTTCTGAAAACTTTGTGAAAACACCGCTTTTTGGCTTGACATATTGACAAAAAAATCGTAAAATTGTATATGAGGAAATTTGGTTTTCTCAGTAAATGTTTATAATTATTTTTACAATAAAAGGAGAATTTGCGATGGCAACATTAACCCAAAACCCCAATGTTAACAAGTGGGTAGAAGAAATGATCGCTTTAACCAAGCCCGAAAAGGTTGTTTGGATCGACGGCAGCGAAGCTCAGCTTGAAGCGCTTCGTGAAGAAGCTTGTGCTACCGGCGAAATGATCAAGCTCAATCAGGAACTCCTTCCCGATTGCTACTACCACAGAACTCTTCCTAACGACGTAGCTCGTGTTGAGGATAGAACCTTCATCTGCTCCAGAAACAAGGAAGATGCAGGACCGACCAACAACTGGTGCGACCCCAAGGAGATGTATGCTAAGCTCACTCCCATGTACGACGGCTCCATGAAGGGCAGAACAATGTACGTTATCCCTTATTCCATGGGCCCCATCGGCTCTGACCTTGCAAAGGTAGGCGTTGAAGTTACCGACTCTATCTATGTTGTACTTAACATGGCAATCATGACCCGTGTTGGTGTTAAGGCTTTTGAAAACTTGGGCGACACCTCTAACGACTTCGTTCGCGGCTTGCACGCTAAGTGCGATGTTGACCCCGAAAAGAGATACATCGTTCAGTTCCCCGAGGATAACACCATTTGGTCCATCAACTCCGCTTACGGCGGAAACGTACTCCTCGGTAAAAAGTGCTTCGCTTTAAGAATCGCTTCCTATCAGGGCAAGAACGAAGGCTGGATGGCAGAACATATGCTTATTTTAGGCCTTGAAAAGCCCAATGGCGAAGTTAAGTACATCACAGCTGCTTTCCCCTCTGCTTGCGGTAAGACCAACCTCGCAATGCTCATTCCGCCCGAGGGATACATCAAGAACGGCTACAAGGTTTGGACTGTCGGCGACGATATCGCTTGGCTTAAGCCCGGTGAGGATGGCAGACTCTACGCTATCAACCCCGAAAACGGCTTCTTTGGCGTAGCACCCGGCACCAACGAAAACTCTAACTACAACGCTTTGGCTTCAACCAAAAAGGGCACAATCTTCACCAACGTCGCTATCAATAACGATAATATGACCGTTTGGTGGGAAAAGCTTGATAAGAATCCTCCCGTAAATGCAACCGAGTGGAAGGGTGCGCGTGTTAACGGCCCCGAGTATGTTGCCGAGGGCAACAAGCTTGCTCACCCCAACTCCCGTTTCACGGCTCCTGCTGAAAACTGCCCCTGCATTTCTAAGGAATTCAACAACCCCAAGGGCGTTCCCGTTTCTGCTATCATCTTCGGCGGCAGACGTGCAAAGACTGCTCCTTTGGTATACCAGTCGTTCGACTGGCAGCACGGCACATTCGTAGGCTCTATCATGGCTTCCGAAACCACTGCTGCCGCAACAGGTGCTGTCGGCGTTGTAAGACGTGACCCCATGGCTATGCTTCCTTTCTGTGGCTACCACATGGGCGACTACTGGGCACATTGGCTCGAAATGGGCAAGGTTTTGGGCGACAAGGCTCCTAAGATCTTCAATGTTAACTGGTTCAGAACCGACGATGATGGCAACTTTGTATGGCCCGGCTTCGGCGACAACATGAGAGTCCTTGACTGGATCATCGACCGTTGCGAAGGCGAGGTTGACGCTGTTGAAACCGCTATCGGTTACGAGCCCAAGCCCGAAGACATTAATGTTGAAGGCTTGGACGGTATCACTACCGAAACTATTGCAGACCTCTTGAGCGTTGACAACAACCTTTGGCTTGAAGAAACCAAGGGTATCGAAGAGTTCTATGCTAAGTTTGGCGATAAGCTTCCCAAGGAACTTTCTTGCGAGCTTGAAGCACTTAAAGCAAGACTTGCTAAGTAATTATTACCACAAATGTCCTCTGACTAAAATCAGAGGACATTTTCATATCTTAAAACGAGTTTCATATTTTATAATGGAGTTTTTCAATTGTTCAATATACATTATAATAATTCGCATTTTGCGCAATTTTTTTGGTGCTTTTTACCCTTTACAAACCTGTTTTTTTGTGTATAATATATATTGTGAGCTGAATAGTTCACCAATTAATTTTTTGACATCTTCATAATATAGTGTTCCAAGTAAATGGTGAAGTAAGAGAGTGCTTAGCATTCTCTTATTTCACTTTTATTATGTTTTTTAATTCAGCACTTTTCAAATTGTACTTATTGTGGTATACTATCGCTGATACTTCTAACTTCGGGTGATTACTATGCAGAAAATTTACGGCTATATGCGCAAAGCGATAACTGAGTTTGATATGATTCAAAACGGTGACAGAATTGCCGTCGGTGTTTCGGGCGGCAAGGACAGCCTTGTTCTGCTTATGGGTTTAGTCGGGCTTCGCCGCTTTATCGGAATCGAATATGAAATAGTTGCAATCACACTCGACCCTTGCTTTGGCGGTGTGCAGGGCGATTATTCCTCGGTGGAAAAGCTTTGCAAAGAAAACGGAATTGAATATATACTTCAAAGAACGCACATCGGTGAAATCGTCTTTGATATAAGAAAAGAGCCTAACCCGTGTTCTTTGTGTGCCCGCATGAGGCGCGGTGCTTTGCACGATGCCGCAAAAGCCGCAGGCTGTAATAAAATTGCTTTGGGTCACCACTTTAACGACGCTGTAGAAACCTTTATGATGAACCTTTTTATCGAGGGCAGGGTAGGGTGCTTTGCCCCAAAAAGCTATCTTTCACGCAAGGATTTATGGATGATTCGTCCCATGGTCTTCGCCCCCGAGCAGGAGGTAAGACGAGCTGCCAACCGCACAGGGCTCACAGTGGTAAAATCCGCTTGCCCTGCAGACGGACACACCAAGCGTGAAGAAATGAAAGAGTTTTTAGCCCAGCGCGAGCGCGAAGATAAAGGCTTTGCCGACAGAATTTTCGGCGCAATGAGAAGAAGCGGTGTTGACGGCTGGGGATTTAAGAATGTTGATGAGGAGGAAGAAACGTGCGATTAATGTTTATCGGTGATGTTGTGGGAGGCACAGGCTGCGAGTTCTTGGCCTCTAAAATGCATTACCTAAAACAAAAATACAAAGTTGACATAACTGTTATCAATGGTGAAAACTCGGCAACAGGCAACGGCATTACTGCCGCCAGCTGTGATTATCTAACAAGTATCGGCGCTGATGTTATAACTACAGGTAACCACGCCTTTAAGCGTCGTGAATCGCTTGCAATATTTGATGAAGTCGAGCATCTTCTTCGCCCTTTAAATTACCCCGATGGTGTCATCGGCAAGGGCGTTTATGTGCTCGATATGGGCAGATGTCAGGTTGCAATTGTAAACCTTATCGGCGTTGTATATATGGAGCCGTTAGACAACCCATATTTTGCGATGGATAAGGTTTTAGAGAATATCGGTACCAAAAACATTTTTGTTGATATTCATGCCGAGGCTACAGCCGAAAAAAAGGCTTTGGGCTATTACCTCGATGGAAAAGTAACCGCTGTTTTGGGTACCCATACGCACGTGCAGACTGCAGATGAGCAGATCCTTCCAAATGGCACAGCTTACATTACTGATGCGGGTATGACAGGTCCGGAAGAGTCAGTTTTGGGTGTGCAAAAAGAACCTGCGATTGAAAAACAGCGCTTCCACATTCCTGTCCGCTTCGTCGAAGCCGATACGCCTTGCTTTATTTGCGGTGTTGTCGTCGAGTTTGATGAAAAAACAGGCAAAGCACTAAGCATTGAAAGATTTATTGAAAGATAGTTTTAGCCGCACTTTTTGTGCGGCTTTTTTGTCCACCGCCAAGCGGTGCCTTCCGCCACCGCCCCTCCCTTCGGTCGGGGGGCACCGCCCCGCACCGCGCCGCCCACTGCCGCCCTCGCTCGCGCTCGGGCGTCAACTCGGCGGCACTTGTTACTGCCTCGGCGCCCCCATCAGCATAACGCCGCCACGGCTCACCACACCTCGCTTTGCTCGCACGGCTCGCCACGGCGGCAGATCAGCAATTCTTCCATAGTAATAACTGCTGAGAAAAACGCCCCCTTGGCATGAAAAAACTCGCACGCAAGCGTGATGACTTTTTTAGTAAGTCACACACTTATAAAATCATCCTCACCGCAATGCACGAAAGTATTATCGCTGTTAAATCGCCAAGCAGCGCCGAGACTAAAGCGTAGCGTGTGTTTTTAACCTTTGTCGCAGCAAAATAAACCGCAAGAGTGTAAAATGTCGTTTCGGTCGAGCCTGCCATAACGCTGGCAACCTTACCTGCAAAGCTGTCAGGTGTGTTATCTTTAAATATCTCCTCTAAAACGGTTAGTGCTCCACTGCCCGAAACAGGCTTTAAAATCGCCAGCGGCACACACTCGGCAGGAAATCCTATAGCCTCCATAACCGGTGAAATAAGCCTTGTAAACCCATCTAAAGCACCGCTTGCTTTAAGCATGCCAATTGCCAGCATAAGCAAAACAAGTGTCGGCAATAGGTCAAACGCCACCTTAATGTTCTCCTTTGCACCTTTAACAAACGAGTCAAACACATTTACCTTTTTAAACAACGCATATGTAAAAATTCCAAATACCAAAACGGGAATTATAGCATCAGAAAAGCTCACATCCAAACCCTCTTTTATTTCTTTTTAATATCAAACGCAAAAACGCTCGCAACAGACACCAAAAGCGAGATTATCGAAACCACTATCACGCATGGTATTATTTCCGAGGGCGAAGCACTCCCGTGTGCAATTCTAAGCGCAATAACCGTTGTCGGAATTAACTCAATAGATGATGTGTTGAAAACAGATAGCATTATCATGTTTCTCGAGGCTTTGTTGCCCGGACATTCTTCCTCTTCAAGACGCTTCATTGCCTCAATTCCCAATGGCGTTGCCGCGTTTCCGAGCCCAAAGATGTTCGCTGTCACGTTCATGGCAATCGCTTTAAGTGCCTTCGAATCTTTATCTAACCCCGTAAAAACCTTCCTTAAAAGAGGCGTTAACAGCTTTGCCAGCTTGTCGGTAAGCCCCGAATCTTTTGCAATTTGCAAAATTCCGCCCCATGTTGCCATTACTCCCAGTAATGTAATTACAAGACTTACCGCCTCGTTGCCCGCGCTCATTACAGCTTGCGAAATTTCAAATATTTCACATTTTGTAATAATATTATATACAACAGACAAAATGACCATAAAAGCAACAATTATACTAAGCATTTTTAAGCACATCTCCTAAGTTTTAAAGTAAGTTATTAACAATTATTTAACAATGTTTGATTATTTTTTTACAAATAGTATTGACAAATGGTGATAAATGTCGTAATATAAGGATGTAGTTGTTTAATATTTTTGGAGGTGTTTGACGTGAAATCTACTGGCATTGTAAGAAAAGTTGATGAACTCGGACGTATAGTTATCCCAATGGAGCTTAGAAAATCTATGGATATTAAGGAAAAAGATCCTCTTGAGATTTTTACCGATGGTGACCGTATAGTCTTAAAGAAATATTCAAATTCTTGCATTTTCTGCGGTGAAGGCGAAGATATTATCGAATTTGGCGGTAAGCACTTGTGCCCCAATTGCCTTAAGGAAATTAAGAACTTGTAATCAACTGCCTATTGAAAACAACTTAATAGCGTAACCTGCTTAGGATTGCATTTTTTAGACGAAAAAGTCGAGCAAATTCGCAAGTCTAAAATCGTGCATTGTATAAAAACCTGCTGTTACATATCAATCGGACTTCACGGCAAAAAAGTATTGCTGTGAAGTCTTGTTGTATCGTCTGTTTGTTCGTCTTGATTTTCAAGGCGAACCTTTTTATTAATTATATTTGCACAAAAGCGCTTTTATGAAGACAACCTTAATGAATTGTGTTTTACTGCTTTTGTTTCATAAATCCTGTTCCTTTACGCAAGTCGGGCGCCACGAAGCCGCACAACCTCGCTCCGCCCCACAAGGGTGCGGAGCTCGCCGCGCGCCTCCACGGCGCCTCTCACCTCAGCTTCAAGCCAACAAATATTTCTTGCATAATATGCGATATTGTGGTACAATATTTATAATTGTTCGCAAAGAGGTGAATGCGTTGCAAATCGAATATTCATCACGCAATTTAGCAGATGGTGTTACCCTAAAAACTGTTCGTGACGGTAAATTCAAGTCAAACATTGTTTCTGTCAAATTTCTTACCGAAAATGTCGAGGAAGATTTGGCTTCTCTTGCACTTTTGCCGTCGGTGCTTTCTTATACCAACGCAAATTACCCTACCTGCAGTCAGATGAACCATCGCTTAAATTCGCTCTATGGCGCTTCGCTTTTCTCCTCCTGCGGTCAGCGAGGGGATATGTACGAAGTCAGCGTTTCCTGCGAATACGTTTTAGATAAATACACCTTGGGCGACAAGGTTGCCGATGAAACCGTTAAAATTTTAATTGATTGCCTTGTTGACCCTGCTCTTGAAAACGGCGCTTTTGCCGAGGAAGAGTTCCTTATTCGCAAAAACGACCTTTTAGACTCGATCGACGGCGAGATAAACGATAAAACCTCATATGCTCTCACTCTCTCGTGCGAGACTGCTTATGCCGGCGAAAAAGCTGCCAAGCGTTATTACGGCTCAAGGGAGGAGGTCGAAGCCCTCACACCCAAGCAGGTTTACAAGGTTTACAAAAAGCTTTTAAAAACCGCCGCTATTGAAATTATCTTTACAGGCGGAGGGGATTTCGACTCTCAGACGGCTCTTTTCAAAAACGTCTTTGATAATAGATGCCCCCCTGAAATCAAATACCATTCCTACAGTCCTCAAAAGCCCACCCCGGCATATGCCCAAGAGCTTTTAGATGTTTCTCAGGCAAACCTTGTGCTTGCCTTTAAAACCGATTATTACAACCACCCTGCCAACCGCTTAATGGCTTCTTTATATGGCGGAGGGTATTCAAAGCTTTTTGAAAACGTCCGCGAAAAGCTCAGTCTTTGCTATTTCTGCGACGCCATGTATTCCGAGGTTAAGGCAACGATGACTGTTGTAAGCGCTGTCGATTTTTGCAACATAGAAAAAGCCAAGGATGAAATTATCCGTCAGCTTTCGCTGGTGGCGCAGGGCGATTTCACCCTCGAAGAGTTAGAGGATAAAAAGCACCAGACAGCCGCCGCATTAAGATCAAGCTACGATAGCATAAGCGCACTTTCATCCTGGTATTATCTTTGTACCTTAAAAGGCGAGGTCGAAACCATTGATGAATATATTAAAAAAGTTCAAAGCGTCACCCGTGACGAAATTGTTCAAGCCGCAAGCCGAATGAAGCTTGACACCGTTTTTGTTTTAAAAGAAGGTGAGGCGTTAAAGTGAGTTATAACATCGAAACCATTTATAACAAACGTATCGGTGCCAAAGCTTATTACATTAAGCACCAAAGCGGTTTAAGCATTTATGTTATGGAGATGGACGGTTTTACCGGCACCAGCGCCATGTTCGGCACAAAATACGGTTCGGTAAACACCACCTTCAAAACCGTTAATGATGACGACTTTATCACCGTGCCCGAGGGTGTAGCCCACTTCTTAGAACACAAGCTCTTTGAAAACGAAGACTGCGATGTTTTTAAACTGTTTGCCAAAACAGGCGCACACGATAACGCCTACACCAGCTTCGATTCAACCGTATGTTACTTCGATTGCACCGATAATTTTACCCAATCGCTCGAAATCTTGCTCGATTTTGTTCAAAAGCCTTACTTCACACAAGAGACCGTTGACAAAGAGCAGGGAATAATAGGGCAGGAAATTAGAATGTGCGAGGACAACCCTTACAGACGAGTTTACTTTAACCTTTTAAGTGCGGTTTATAAAAACCACCCTGTTAAAATTGAAATTGCGGGAACTGTTGATTCTATTTCCAAAATCGACGCAGACCTGCTTTATCGCTGCTATAACACGTTTTATAACCTTAACAACATGGTTTTGGCAGTTGCAGGCAATTGTCGGGTCAACGAGGTTTTGGCTGTCTGTGATAAAATGCTTAAGCCAAGCCGGAATATAGACCTTGAATGTATTTCACCTGACGAACCCGAAGAGGTTGCAAGCAAAATGATAACCCAAAAAATGTCTGTCGGCATACCGTTGTTTGCTTTTGGCTTCAAAGCGTCGCCCTCAAACGGCAGGCAAAGGCTTAAAGATGAATATATAAGTTCATTTTTGTTAAGTCTTGTTTTCGGTCAAACCTCTCGCTTTTATCAGGAAAACTCCGCTTCGGGGCTTATCAATTCAAGCCTCGAATCAGAAACCCTTGACGGCGACGGTTATTTTGTAAACATATTAACAGGCGAGTCTCGCGACCCCGAAAGGTTGAAGGAACTTGTTATCCGTGAGATACAAAAAGTCCTTAACACAGGAATTGACGAAGCCGAGTTCGAAATGCTCAAGCGCTCACGCTACGGCTCAATCATCAAAAGCTTCAACAGCGTGTCGGGCTGCTGCTCGCGCCTGTTGGAAACTCACATCGGCGGCTGCGGACCGTTCGATTCTGTCGATGTTTTAGCAAGCCTAACGGCCTTGGATATTAACGAGGGAATTAAAAAGCTCCTTGATCCAAACCGTATGGCTGTTTCAATAATTTACCCTTAAGCACACCCTCGAAAGGAGACAACAATGATTAGCACAATGACAACAGATTTTGTAAGAGAACTGCTTGCGGGCGAAGGTGATAAGCTTTATTTCCCCAACGCCGACTGGCTTTTCCCTAACGGCCTTAAAATCGACCGTGTAATGTTCACCATCCCCGGCCTCGATATCGACGTTTATTGGTACGGCTTTTTAATCGCATTCGGCATGCTTCTTGCCATGATCTATGGCTTTAAGCGCCTTAGCCAATGGGGTCTCGAGCCTGACCGTTTTACCGACACTGTTTTGGTCGGCTTGGTTGGAGGTATCATCGGCGCACGACTTTTCTATGTAATCTTCAGTCTCGACAGGTATATGACTGATGAAGGCACTTTCGACCTTGTTGCCGCACTAAGCATCCGAGACGGCGGTCTTGCCATTTACGGCGGTGTCATCGGCGCACTTATTCTTGGCTGCACCATGGCAAAAATCCGCAAAGTGCACATTCCTGCACTTTTAGACCTCGTAGGCCTCGGCTTCTTAATAGGTCAGTCTTTAGGCCGCTGGGGCAACTTCTTTAATCAAGAGGCTTTTGGCTCAAAAACCACCCTCCCTTGGGGCATGACAAGTAAGTCGATAATTAACTATCTCCACTCATTCTATTATCCCGATAGAGTTACTGTCGTCACCGCTGACGCTTTAGATTTAGTCGCTCACCCTTGCTTCCTTTACGAGTCGCTTTGGTGCCTTGCAGGTCTTGTTCTTTTGCACTTTTATTCAAAGCGCCGCAAGTTCGACGGCGAAATCTTTTTGGGCTATATCGGCTGGTACGGTTTGGGCAGATTCTGGATCGAAGGACTTAGAACCGACAGCCTTTACATTCCCGGCACCGAATTCCGTGTTTCTCAGGTAATCGCAGGCACCTGTGTGCTTTTTGCAATCGCTTTAATAGTCTTTGTACGAATGAATATCAAAAAGAACGGATATACCTTATATCGCGATACCGAAGAATCTAAACAGCTTCTTGCTTTATACGAGGAAAAGAAGGTTCAGTCCAAGCGCCGCGGCAAGCACGCCGATGACGAGTGCGACACAATTTTAGACGCTTCCATTATTGCCGAGGATGAAGACGGCGAAACATTAAAAGAGGATAATGAAGAATCTGAAAATTCAGACGAAGCACCTCTTGTAGCAGAAAACGACGAAATTAAGGAGACAGACAATGACTAATATCATCAACGGTAAAGAAATTTCAGCCTCGGTTAAAGAAAGAATCAGACTTGAAACCGAAAAGCTTTTTAACGAAACAGGCGTAAAGCCCGGACTTGCTGTAATCATCGTAGGCGATGATCCCGCTTCGAGAATTTATGTAAACAACAAAAAGAAAGCCTGCTCCGACATCGGCTTCAACTCGTGGGAATATGCCTTGCCTGCCGAAACCACCGAAGCCGAGCTTTTAGAGCTTATCAACAAGCTTAATAATGATAACAGCGTGCACGGCATTTTGTGTCAGCTTCCTTTGCCCAAGCATTTAGATGAAAAGACAGTTATCGACGCGATCGACCCCAAAAAAGACGTTGACGCTTTCCATCCCGTAAACGTAGGTAAGATCATGATAGGTGATTACGATTTCCTTCCCTGCACCCCTGCCGGTGTTATGGAACTTATTCACTCAACAGGCGTAAGCGTTTCGGGCAAGAAGTGTGTTGTTGTCGGCAGGAGTAACATCGTCGGCAAGCCCATGGCAATGCTTTTGCTGCACGAAAGCGGCACTGTTACCATCTGCCACTCCCGCACCAAAGATTTGGCTGCTGAATGCCGTGAAGCCGATATTTTGGTGGTTGCAACAGGCGTTGCAAAAATGGTTAACGGCGACATGGTCAAAGAAGGTGCAGTTGTAATTGACGTTGGCATGGACAGAGACGAAAACGGCAAGCTCTGCGGCGACGTTGATTTCGACTCCGTTGCTCCCAAGGCTTCGTTCATCACCCCCGTCCCCGGCGGCGTTGGCCCCATGACCATTGCAATGCTCATGTCCAACACATTAACAGCTTGCAAAATCGCAATATGCAAATAAATAATAACCCCGTCGGGCACCAAAAGCTCGGCGGGGTTGCTTTATTTTTATCTTTTAATTGCCATCATCGTGCCTGTAAGCAGAATTAAAAAAGCAAAGTTAACTATCGAAAATTCACCAATATACTTAAGCGTCTTGCGAGGGTTGTGCTTAACATATTCCCTTAATGTTATAAGGCTTGCCAATGAGGCAATCAGTGTGCCTACACCGCCAATGTTAACGCCCACAAGCAGGTCAGCATAGTCTTCTGTAAACTGTGACAAAAGAATTGCCGAAGGTACATTACTAATAAACTGACAAGATAAAACGCTGAACAAAAGTGTGTTTTTCTCAAGCAGAATTGACATAATATTGCTCACAGCGTCAATTCTTGCCATATTGCCGGAAAAAACAAAGAAGAAAACAAATGTCAGAAGTAACGGGTAATCAACTGCCTTGAGCGCATTTCTGTCAGTAAACCAAAGCGCCAAAGGTATAACAATTAGGCCGGTCCAATAGGGGATGCCTCTGAAAACTATTGCAATTGAAAAAGCAAATAGAATTAAATAAAACGAGGTTTTCTTCCAATTAAGCCTGGGTATCTGTTGTTCAAGTTTTAACGGCTCGGGACGAATTAAAAAGCAGCAAGCAGTTATAATAACTATTGATATTATAAACGGCAAAGCCATTATTGAAACAAACTCACCGTTAGGTATCGAGAATTTAGTATATAAGTACAGATTCTGAGGGTTACCAAAAGGTGTCAACATTCCGCCAAGGTTAGCGGCAACGTTTTGCAAAATAAAAGTGAACGCCATATATTTCTCTTTGCCTGTTGTAGACAGCACCAAATAACCCAGTGGCAAAAACGTTAAAAGCGCCATGTCATTCGCAATAAGCATTGAACCGATAAAAGTTATGTAAACAAGCGCTATAACGCAAAGCCTTACGTTTTTAAAATGCTCAACAATCTTTTCTGCCAATATGTAAAAGAAGTTTACGTCTTTAAGCGCACATACAACCGCCAAAACGCAGAACAAGCAGGTAAGCGTCTTGAAATCAAAATATCCAAAATATTCTTTATCTATAGGTACAAAAAAGCAGGTGATAAGTGCCGCTAAAAATGCAATACACATCACAATGTTCTTTTTTATGAAATTTTTAACTAAAACCATTTTTCTCACGCTTCCTCGTGTTGACTTATCAGCTATTATAATGTATTATTTAATCAATCACGAACTTAATAAATGTAGCACAACAAAGGCTTTCAGTCAATTATTAATCTGAACATTTTTTATTGATATTTTATAGAAAAAATCAGCAAAAATTGTGAAAACCCCCTTTACATTTTCACCGGTTTATGATAAACTATCTAAGGTTGTGCTTGTCACACCAAAAAATACCGCATACGCAGACTGCGGAGTAAGCCGCCAAGCGGAATATACCCACCGCCGCCTATGTTGACGGAAAATAATTAAGAAAGAGGTATACAAAAATGTTACTCAAAGACGAAAAGACAGCTATTATCGAAGCTAACAGACTTTCCGAGACCGATACCGGTTCGCCCGAAGTTCAGATCGCTATCCTCACCAAGAGAATTTCCGATCTTACCGAGCATCTCAAGGCTCACAAGAACGACCACCACTCCCGCCGCGGTCTTCTTAAGATGGTAGGCCGCCGTCGTAACCTTCTCAACTACTTGATGAAGAACGACATCAACCGTTACAGAGCAATCATCGAAAAGCTCGGCCTCAGAAAGTAATTTTAAAACCAATGCATTCAATAAGGCAGTTGTACCCTAAGTGCTTCTGCCTTTTGATGTATTTTCAGGCAGTGCGTTTTTTAGTAATAATTTAAGCTTTTTAGGGTTTTAAACGGTTTAAATTATTGCTAAAACTCCTGCTTGAAGATACTTTAATCAAAAAAGTAAATCAAATTAAGGAGGACAAAATTTATGGCAATGTCAGAAATCAAAACATTCGACAAGTACAGAAAATTTGAAACCACATTTGCAGGCAGACCTTTGGTTGTTGAAACAGGCAAGACCTGTGAGCTTTCCAACGGTTCATGCTGGGTACACTACGGCGAAACCGTTGTAATGGCAAACGTTACAGCATCTGTTAAGCCTCGTGAGGGCGTAGACTTCTTCCCTTTGTCCGTTGACTTCGAGGAAAAGCTCTATTCCGTCGGCAGAATTCCCGGTTCCTTCACCAAGCGTGAGGGCAAGCCTACCGACAAGGCAATTCTCACTTCCCGTATGGTCGACAGACCTATCCGTCCTTTGTTCCCCAAGGATATGAGAAACGACGTAAGCGTTGTTATGACGGTTATGGCTGTTGATCCCGATTGCTCACCCGAAATTACAGGCATGCTTGCAGCATCCATCGCAATTTCCATTTCCGATATTCCGTGGGCAGGTCCCATCGCAGGCATCAGCGTTGGTTTGGTCGATGACGAGATCGTTTTAAACCCCACCCTTGCACAAAGAGCTAAGAATCACTTAAACCTCACCGTTGCAGGTACTATGGAAAAGATCGTTATGATCGAAGCAGGTGCTGACGAAGTTGACGATGAAACCATGCTCGAGGCTATCAAGACCGGTCACAAGGAAATTCAGAAGATGGTGGAATTCATCAACACCATCAAGGCAGAGATCGGCAAGCCCAAGTTCGAATTTGAATCTCAGGAAGTTGACCACGACCTCTTTGAAGCTATTGAAGAAATGGCTGCTGAAGATGTTAAGGTTGCACTTGATACCGATGATAAGAACGTTCGCGAAGCAAGACTTCAGCCTATTAAAGATGCTATCCACGAAAGATTTGACGCTGAATATGAAGACAAGATCGCTATGATCGACGAATGTATCTACAAGCTTCAAAAGAAGATCGTTCGTAACTGGCTTTACGAGGGCAAGCGTGTAGACGGCAGAAGTCTCGACCAGATTAGACCCCTTAGCTCCGAAGTAGGACTTTTGCCCAGAGTTCACGGCTCGGGTCTCTTTACTCGCGGACAGACTCAGGTTCTTTCTATCGTAACCTTGGGCCCTGTTTCCGATTGCCAGAAGCTCGACGGACTTGATGAAGAAACCGAAAAGAGATATATCCACCACTACAACTTCCCCAGCTACTCTGTTGGCGAAACCAAGCCCTCTCGCGGCCCCGGCAGACGTGAAGTAGGTCACGGTGCTTTGGCTGAAAAGGCACTTGTTCCTGTTTTGCCCTCTGTTGAAGAGTTCCCTTATGCTATCCGCGTTGTATCCGAGGTTCTTTCCTCTAACGGCTCCACCTCTCAGGGCTCTATCTGCGGCTCTACCTTGGCTCTTATGGATGCCGGCGTTCCTCTTAAGGCACCCGTTGCAGGCATTTCCTGCGGTCTTATCACCAAGGATGACGGCAGCTTTGCAACAATGGTAGATATTCAGGGACTTGAAGACTTCTTCGGCGATATGGACTTTAAAGTAGGCGGCACCAAAAAGGGTATCACTGCAATCCAGGTTGATATTAAGGTTGACGGCTTGACCTATGAAATTATTGAAGAAGCATTCGCTAAAACTCACAAGGCTCGTGATTACATCCTTGATGAGATCATGCTTAAGGCTATTGCCGAGCCCAGAGCACAGGTTTCCAAGTGGGCACCCAAAATGCTTACTACAAAGGTTCCTGTTGATAAGATCCGTGAAGTTATCGGTTCCGGCGGCAAGGTTATCCAAAAGATATCTGCTGACTGCGAAGTAAAGATCGACATCAACGACGACGGTAACGTATTCGTTTCCGGTATCGACCTTGAAAAGGCGCAGGCTGCAATCAACATTATCAACACCATTGCATTTGACCCCGAAATCGGCTCTATTTTTAAAGGCAAGGTCGTTCGCCTTATGAACTTCGGCGCATTCGTTGAGATTGCTCCCGGTAAGGACGGTCTTGTTCACATCTCCAAGCTCGATTTGCAAAGAGTTGAAAAGGTTGAAGACGTTGTAACCATCGGTGATGAAATTTTGGTTAAGGTTGTCGAGATAGACGACCAGGGCAGAATCAATCTTTCCCGTAAGGATGCTTTACTCGACCTTCAGGCAAAGAAGAACGCTGAAAACAAGTAATAAATAAATTAACCGCTCAGGGTGTTGCACCTTGAGCGGTATTTTTGTATAATAAAGGATAGAAAAGGAGAATTCTATATGAAAAGATCGTTTGAAACTCTACCCGAAGGCTACACCGAGATATATTCTGTGAACCTGCAAGAGGATAAAAAGCTTGCTGTAATAATCAACATTTTGTCTTTGCTGATTGGTGCTGTTATGCTTGCTTTGGTTGCTCCGTTTGTTCCGTTAAGTACGCTTTTTGACTCAAAAGATTCGTCTGCATACGCCGCTCTCGTGTTAATTGTGTCAATGATTTTGTATATAATTCTGCACGAGGCTGTTCACGGCATAACAATGAAGTATTTTGGCTGCAAAAAGGTCCGATACGGTTTCACCGGGTTATATGCTTTTGCCGGCTGTGACGATTATTTTGATAAGTGCAGCTACATAATCATCGCTCTTGCACCCGTTGTTTTGTGGGGCGCTGTGCTTGCAATACTCAGTTTTATTGTACCAACAAGCTATTTTTGGGTGGTTTACTTAATTCAGATCACGAATATCAGCGGTGCAGCAGGCGATTTCTTTGTAACTGCAAAGTTTTCAAAAATGCCCAAAGATATTTTAGTGCGAGATAGCGGTGTTGGAATGACTGTATACTCTAAAGAACAGATTTAATACGTTAGCCGTTTTTGGTCTTACTGATTTCATTTTTGCATATATCAAAAGTAATAATATATAGTCGTTAGTTAGGAGGTTACAGATGAATCAGCTTTGCCACCAAGAATATATCCGTGTTGTAGACGGTGCAAAAACTGCTGTTTTATGTATCCACGGCATTGTCGGCTCGCCGAATCACTTCAGAGAAATTATTCCTCTGCTGCCCGAGGATTGGTCTGTTTATTGCATCATGCTCGATGGCCACGGCAAAAGGGTAGAGGACTTTTCGGAAACCTCAATGGAAAAGTGGAAGATTCAAGTGGCTGAAGTTCTTCACAAACTCTGCTATCAATATGAAAATGTCATAATCGTCGCTCACTCAATGGGCACACTTCTTGCGTTAAATGAATCGCAAAAACACCCTGACAGAATCAATAAGATGATACTTCTTGCCGTTCCGCTAAAGGTATATGTTCATCCTTCGCTTATGTCCAGCTCGATGAAGCTTGTTTTCGATAGAATTAATGAAGATGATGTTATTGATATCGCCACCCGTGATGCCTGCAGTGTTGAGCCGGATAAACAAATTTGGAAATACCTTGGCTGGATCCCTCGGTTCTTAGAATTGTTCGAGCTTATCCGCGATACAAGAAAAATTATTCCCGAAATTTCTGTTCCCACTTATGTGTTCCAGTCTAAAAACGATGAACTTGTTCTGTACTCTGCAAAGGAGTATTTAAAAGGTAACGCCAATATCAAGGTGCAAACACTTGAAAATTCGGGCCATTTCTATTACAGCCCCACTGATGAAGCCTATCTGCACGCACAAATAAAAGAAATATTAGGTATATAAAAAGCACCCAAAAGGGTGCTTTTTGCAACAGATGCTGCCCTAACGCGCTCGGCACGGTGCGGCACTCGTCCTCTTGCGAGGACCACGCCGCACCACGCCTCGCCCCTCAACAAAAAAGACTGCCCGAAAAAGGCAGTCTTTCAATTTTTTCATTCACCCACAGTAATAATCTCAAACTCGGCAAAGGTAATCTTCATTCCGCTGTCGCCCAGCTCAAGCGTTAAAGGAATACCGTTTTTGTCAAGAGTCAAAGCAAAGCTCATGCCGTCAATCTCACCCGAGGCAAAATCGGTCGTCTCGCCCTCAACAACACTCAGCTCAGTCGGCACAATTCTGTCAATTGATTTCGTCAGCATCGAAACAACCGACCCTACAGGGAACTTCTCGGTATCGAAAGTGAAGTGCAAACCGTTAAACGAGATCTCAATTTCGTCGCCCTCAACCGTAAAGATAAGCCCCTTTACAGCATCAGGCGCCAAGAATTCAACTCTCCATTGGCTGTCAGCATAGCGCTCAACCACAGCTTCATAAACCATGTCGTCGAATTCAATCTGCGCTGTTGCACAAAACATTGGCGGCAACGCACTTTTAGAGGTGCCTGTTACATCGCAACCGCAAAATAAAACCAAAACCGATAAAAATAAAATTGCTAATCTTTTCAAATCTACCTCAGCCTCTCAATTTTCTTGAAAAGCATAGGCAGACAATCCAAAATGTCGCTTGCAAGCATTCCTGTGCGTGAGGTCCTTTTTGAGACTTCTTCACAGCCAACCCCCAAAACCGTAACGCCAAGTCTTGCCGCTGTGTCGGGCGTATATCCCTGCGCCAAAAACGAGGCTATAAGTCCTGCAAGCAGGTCACCGCTGCCTCCCTTTGCAAGCCCATCGTTACCGCAAAGCGATAAGTAAGCCTTGTCAGAGGTTGAAATAACCGTTGCCGCCGATTTTGCAACAACCGTCACGCCAAATTCCTTGCACAGCTTTTTGCTAAGCTCATACCGCTTCGCCAAAGCTTCTTTGGTGTCAACACCGCACAGCCTTGCAAGCTCGGCAGGGTGAGGGGTTAAAACAATGTCCGTCTTTGCCTTTCTAAGCAATTCTATGCATGTACTAAGGGCATTTATTCCGTCTGCGTCAATAATTATCGGACAATTTGCTTTTTCTATCACAAGCTCTAAAATTTTCTTAGTGTCCAAGGTGTTTCTAAGTCCACAGCCAATTAAAACAGCATCTGCCGATTCGATTGCGACTTCGATTCTTTGTAAAGCACATTCGCTTGCCACTATAAATCCGTCAGCATTTCTTTCAAGAGGGAGAAGTGTTGCCTCTTTAGCCGCAACACTAAGAGCCAAAGCGCTTGCCTTGGTAGTTATAACCTGCACAAGCCCCACCCCCGAGCGCAAAGCTGCAAGAGCTGATATCTGTGCCGCACCCATAAACCTGTCCGAGCCGACAATGCAAACAAGCCTGCCAAACGTTCCCTTGTGTGAGTTAGGTGAACGCCTTTTGACGAGCTTAAATACTTTACTCTTATTTATGATCTCTATCTCTCCGCCACGTGGCATAATTGCTCTTTTAACAGAGATATCTTTTTCGAGCGCCCTCTTTTCAGCGGCGTTAAAATCATCAGCACTAATATATCTGCTCATTTTATCTCGTTTGCAATAACGATTGCTGTCGCAACACTGTCGGTGTGTGTAATGCTTACCGAAAACTCCAAGCCCTTTGCAACCTCTTTAGCTCTGCCCGAAAGTTCAAGATAAGGTGCCCCCAAGCTGTCTCTTAAAACAGATATCTCGTTCAAAGCAAAACCTCTTACCCCTGTACCAAGAGCTTTTGAGAAAGCCTCTTTAGCTGCAAAATTTGCCGCCGCCGATGGAACCATGTTCTTTTTAACAGCCAAAAAAACTCTTTCCTTAAGCGAATATACCTTCTCGGTAAAGCCGTTAATCTCAAGGCTTTTTTCAATTCGTGCCAGCTCAACAGTGTCAATTCCAACTCTCATGTCTTATAAATCCTTTACAAGTCGTCTTAGCTTATTCTGGGTAAATAGGGCTTGATCATCTCAAGCATCTTTTCATCGGGTGTAAACACCAAAACGCTTCTGCCGTATTTCGGGTCGCTATACTCAATCGCATACTTCTCAAATTCAGTTCCGCAAGCGTTTATTTCTGTCACATTGGGGAGGGAAGCGGGCGCCTTCATAAATCTTTCTGCCGAACGAAGATTTACACTGCACATGCCTTTTCTTCTTTTTTGGTTTATGATCTTATCAACGGTCAGCTCGCCGCCCGAGAAGCAATATTCATATTCAACATTAAATTCGCCCGTTAGCCAATATCCGCCGTATAGGATCCCTCCGGCAACAAGTAATCCGATAAGTATCATCGTTGCGCCAAACACAATGTTAACAATCATCACAATTAAAATTGCAAGCAAAAGTGCCCCAAAAAGCACCGCATATGTTTTGATTCTGTCCGATTGTGTCTCCGGCTTCTTAACAAGCTGTTCTCTAATGCCTTCCATTTTTTACGCTCCTTTAATAAATATTGACCGCCGCTACGCAAAACCGCCGCAACTTTGCCCACTTCATGGGCAAAGCGCGCCTTTGCGTGTTAATACACGCAGTTTTGCACAGCGGCTTGTTTTGTCAGTCTTAAATAATTCCGCCGTTTACCGAGAATATCTGCCCCGTAACAAAATCAGCTTCATCGCTCGCTAAAAATGCAACTGTTCGAGCAACGTCTTCAGGCGTTCCAATCCGCAAAAGGGGAGTCTCCTGACACAAAGCGTCGATTGCTTCGTCGTTAAGCTCTCGGTTCATATCTGTGTTAATAACTCCGGGAGAAACACAGTTAACTCTTATTCCGCTTGGCCCGACCTCTTTAGCCAAGGCTTTTGTAAATCCAATAAGCCCTGCCTTGCAAGCCGAGTATACCACCTCGCACGAGGCTCCAACCTCTCCCCACATCGAGGATATATTAATGATAACGCCCTCTTTTTTTGCAATCATCGGCTTAATAGCCTCTTTAGAACAGTAAATCGCGCCCAAAAGGTTAACCTGTGTTAAAGAGAGAATTTCCTCATCACTCATATCCTGCAAAAGCCCAATGTGCGAAATTCCCGCATTGTTTACCAAAACGTCAACCTCGCCAAATGCGTTTGCTATGTCAGCAAACATCTGCCCTACTTCCTCGGGGCTTGAAATATCAGCCCTAAAGCTTTTAGCCTCACCGCCAAAACCGATAATGCACTTAACAACATCTTCGGCAGCAGCATCATTGCTTTTGTAATTCACAGCAACTTTATATCCCGCCTTTGCAAGCATCTTCGCCGTCGCTGCTCCAATCCCACGTGATGAACCGGTAACAAGCGCAACTTTCATTCTCTCACCCTCTTTTGCTCGTTTAACGTGCCTCCACCTGTCGCACTCTGCCGTTTTTAAGTCTCGCTGTCGCTCAACTTAAAACAGCAGGCGCCGACAGACGTCGGCACTCATTATTCAAACCGCCTTTGCCTATCTAATTACAACATCGGTATAGTAATGGTGTAAAATCTGGTCAAAGGTATATCCGCCATAGGTAGCATAAAGGTCAGCACCGGTCTGCGACATACCCACTCCGTGACCGTAACCGTAAGTAACAAAGGTGAACACACCGTTGTCATAGCTTACGCTGAAGCAGGTCGAGCGAATACCTAAAATATAAGTTCTGAACACATAACCCGTAAGTCTTCTTTCCTTGCCCGAAACATGAGCCGAGGTGTGACCGTCTATAGAAAGCTGATCAACATAAATATTATCGGCGTGAGAAAGTATCTGGATCCACTGGCTCGGATCACCTGAAAGGTCAATATCAGTCTTCGACTCTATCTTGCTTTTAACTTCGTCAAGTGTATAAGTCGTCACTCTGCCATAGTTTTTGCTGTCTAAATAGTCATAATCGTTCTTAACAGATCTCAAATAAGCCCTGTATCCGCCCCAAACGTTCTCGCTCGAAGCGGAATATCCACCGGTAGATGCCGAGAAGCAGGACATAATGTACTCGTTATCATAATAAATTGCCAGTCCGTCAACAGCCTCAACGCACTTAAGTACCTTTTCGGGTATCTCATCCTTCATGCTGATATCGGGAATCTCGCCCTTTGCAAGGTAATATTTTAAATATGTGTAAGCCGCAACAGCCTGCGCTTTAATTGCTTCCTCGTGCATCGAAGTACCCACTTCGTTAAAGGTTATCTTGCAAACGAGGTTAAAAGCTGTGTCGGTAACATACGAACCTGTTTTCTTGTTATAAATGGTTAAAATCTCATCTTTCCAACTGTTCGAGGTGTAAAGATTATCCTCGGGGTAAAATTCGGGCGTGCCTATCTCTGGCAGAACGATACCGACATTGTCATCAGTCGATGACGTTCCAAGGCTCTGATAATACTCCTCTAAAACACTTGCAAGCCACTCGTCGTCCAAAGTGGTCCAGTCGTCTAAAGTAGTAACTTCCTCTTCCTCGTCCTCTATCTCATAATCATAATCTTCGTCAACAATCTCTTCCTCGTCGTCAATTATAACAATTCCCTCGTCATCATCTTCTTCGGTAGTGGTAGTTTCCTTTTCAGTCGTTGTAGGAACTGTTGTAACCTCTTCCTCGGTGGTGGTAACGGTGGTTGTTATCTTGGTCGTTGTGTCAGGAGTAGTCACGCTGGGCAGCGTTGTAACGCTTGTAGGAGGTGTAGTCTCGCTGGTCGTAACAGTTGTAACTGTGGTAACCCTTGTAGCCTCAGGTACAAGCTCGGGATATTGGTTAATATCCGCTTTCGATACGATCTCCTCGGCATTTTCTTCGCTGTCATAACTATAAGGTGTCTCATTGACAACAGTGTTGTTAACTTTAATGTAATTCTGCGATTCAACTTCATTAAGAATCGTGCTTTTCGCAAATTCCGAAATCATGTAAAACGCCGTAGCATATAAAGCCACCAGCACCACAACAATTATCATTCGCTTAACAGTGAATTTTTCCTTCAAATCCTAAGCTCCTTTCAGTCGGCTTTGAATAAGGCTTTATCAATCCTTGGTAATAGCGGGCATGTGTTTATTTCTATTCTTTGTATATGTATCAGCATAGCCGGAAATGTCTTCGCCCTCGCGCACTTTTCTTGCAACCACAACAAATCTTGAGTCGCTGAAGGTGTAAGCGCAGGTAGAAAGTGTAATAAATTCATCACCGTAAACACATTCAATTTCACTGTTGTAATATGTGCGGAGCATTATGTTATCATAAAAATAGTTAAAGTCCTCTTCGGTTTCAAAGTTACGGCATTTAAAATATTCAAACAAGGGCAAATCGTCCTGATGTTCATAAACACCGATAAGGAAGCACGCAACCACTACATATTGGTTTTCTTCCCAGCGTGTGTCAAAGTTGATAACATAGTTTTCTTTCAAGAAATCTACGCCCTTGTTCTGATAATCCAAAACGTGTCTGAAGAAGCTGCCGTCCTTCATGCTGTGACCGTAAAACGTAATATTATCAGCATGGCTTGTTTCGGTAATCGGCACCTTATAGTCGGCATAGATCCAGCCGCCTTCGGTTTTCTTTCCCCAAAAGTCGGTGTTCAAATATTTGCTGTTATCCTCAGCCTGCAAAACAGCATAGTCTATCCACAAATCGCCGTTCGATTTTTTAAGCGAGGGAATAGCCAGCCAGCCAACAAAATCGTTGTTTTCTTCATAATAAGAGAGGTATTTTTCAAGCGGTTCGGGCAGTGGAGGCTCTGTAACTATCGGCTCTGTGGTCGTAGGCTCTGTGGTGGTAACGGTAGGCTCTGTTGTAACAATCGGTTCGGTAGTCGTCACGTCGGGCGTAACTGTCTGCTCAACATCGTTACAGCCTGCCAGCGATAGTGCCGTAAGTGCTGCCAAAATTCCCGCAAGAGCTCTCTTGCCGTGCTTAATAAACGGTTTTGTCATTTTCATTTTCCTTTCAGTGTGCGCTTAGTCATCTTTGCCTTTGTTTCTTTTGCCGAGGTTTTATTCCTCGGGTACATAATATTCATAGTCGGGTCCGTTGTCCTTGGGAACTTCCATTCCGTAAGCCTCATAAAAAACAGCAGGCTTGTGAACATTCGGGTTTGCAACATAAGTGTATTGATTTGGGTCTTCGCCCTCTCTTAATTTTCTTGCAATAACAACAAATCTCGAATCATAAAACTCTGTCGAACAGGTCGAAAGCGTAATGTATTCGTCCTCAATAGTGCAGTCAATGTCAGTAATATAATAGTTTCTGTATAAAAGGTTCTTATACCAATAATCAAAGTCCGACATATCCTTAAAGTCAAAGCAATAATGATACCTAAACATCGGCTGATTGTCCTGCTCGTCCTTAACACCGGTTAAAAAGCAGCCAATAACGATATAATCGTTTTCTTCCCACAGCGTGCTATAGGTTATAATGTTATGCTCCTTAACAAACGAGGCTCTCTTTTTATAATCGTGCAAATGGCTAAAGAACGTACCGGCACCCATGTTATGTCCATAAATTATTGTGTTCTTGGGTCCTGAATCTTTTGTTATCTTAACGTGATAATCGGCAAACAAAGCACCGTATTCCTTCTCGTTTTTAAAGAAGTCGTGGTCTAAATAAAAATCGTTATCTTCAGTCTGAACAACAGGGTAGTCAATGTAATCGTCACCCTTGCTGTCAGCAAGGCCGGGAATGTTAAGCCAGCCGATAATGTCCGGGTTGATGTCGTAAAGCGCTGTGAAGTTTGTTAACATTCCCTCGGGATAGGGCGAGATCGGTGCAACATCCGCAGCATCGTTATTGTCGCTTGACACATCACTCGGGTCTTCTTCGCTATTATCATCAGGATCAGTAGTAACCTCGGGGTTAACAACAGGGGTGTTGTTTTGAGTATTATCGGGCAAAACGCCGCCCTGCTGGTAAAGGTCAGATAAAAAGTCGGTATCCTCGTGCATTGAGCTTGAACCGAATTCAAAAATTATTGCGTCATAAACCGTATAGGTCAAACAAACAACAGCAACCAAAAACACAAGTTTTCTTACAATTTCTTTTGTGTCGTCACCCTTCCACGGCAAAAGCTCTTTAACTCTTCCCATAAACGAGCGGTCACGGTCATCTGTCAACGTGCCTCTGCGGGCCTCATTAAGCATCGACATATTTATTATCCTTTCAAAATATCAACTATGCTCTTCAAAGCGTATGAAACCGTCAAAAGTCGGTTTGTGTCTCTGTCAAAATTTCCTTTTTCATAAAGTTTTAAGTTTTTTGTTATCTCCTTGTTCTTATAAACAACCGAAACGTAAACCGTGCCGACAGGTTGTTCGTCGGTTCCGCCAGCGGGTCCTGCAATGCCTGTAATACCGATCCCAACATCGCACCCCGAAAGCTTAATGACTCCCTGTGCCATTTTCAAGGAAACTTCTTGGCTTACAACACCATATTCGTTAATAAACTCCCGTGTCATGCCTAAAAGCTCCGACTTGATCCTTTCCGAGTAAGAGACAATACCGCATTCAAAAACACTTGACGCCCCCGAAACCGAGGTTATAGTACCTGCCAGCAAACCGCCCGTGCAGCTCTCGGCGCAGCCAACGGTAAGCCCAAGTGCCTTAAGAGATTCGACCGCTTTTTCAGCTGCGTTCTTCATTTCTTTAGTTATCATAAAAAAACACAACCTTTCCAATCGGCGGTCACATTTTCGCTCACAGCTTCACTGCCTACACCGCCGATATAAATATTTCTTGCGGCTTTGTCAAACCGCATTTTGCTAACGCAAAACCGAAATATTTCAAACTGCCATCGCGTCAACGCTCGGCACGAAACGCCACTGTGCTCCGCACGCGCCGCTCCACGCCTCGCGCTCGGCAGATATATTATCCGATCTTAAACTTCTTAACGGTAATTCCCTCGATAGCCTCTTTGATCAAAGGCTCAAAATCAAATGCCGCCTGAGCTGCCTCAACCTCTGCCAAAACAGGTCTTGTTTTCGGGTGGCGAGGAGTAAACACCGTGCAGCAGTCCTCATAAGGCTCAATCGAAATATCAAAAGTCCCAATCTTATAAGAAATATCAATAATCTCTTTCTTGTCCATGCCAATGCAGGGCCTAAAAACAGGCATTCTGCACACGGCGTCGGTGCAAACCATTGCAGCCATCGTCTGCGATGCTACCTGCCCAATGCTTTCACCCGTCACCAATGCCGTAAGCTCATAGTCTTCGGCAAGACGTTGGGCAATTTCCATCATCAAGCGTCGCATAATAATGGTAAAAAGCTCCTCTGGGCAGTGCTCTTTAATCTCTTCCTGAATTCTTGTGAACGGAACGCAGAAAAAGTTTATCTGTCCGCAATAATCGGTCATCTTCTTTGCAAGTCTTTCGACCTTCATCAAAGCTCTTTCCGAGGTGTAAGGCGGCGCCTCAAAGTGCATGGCGCTTATCTGAACACCGCGCTTAGCCATCATATATCCCGCAACAGGTGAATCAATACCGCCCGAAAGTAAAAGCAAAGCTCTGCCCGAGGTTCCTACAGGTATACCCCCTGCACCTTCAATCGGCAAATCGTGAATGTATGCACCGTTATCACGTATCTCGCAGGTAACGGTAACATCAGGGTTATGAACATCAACCGAAAGGTGTGAAAAGCACTCTAAAAGCCTTCCGCCCAACTCAGCACAAATCTCGGGAGATTTAAGCGGAAATTTCTTATCCGAACGCTTTGCCGCAACCTTAAAGGTCTTCGCGTTTTTTAACGCTCTACCTAAATACACCTTTGCAGTCTCAAATATTGCATCCATGTCCTTTTCGATCTCAACTGCACGGCACAGTTTAGCAATGCCAAACACTTTCGAAAGTTTTAAAACAACTTCATCAATGTCAATATCATCGCTTAACGGTGTAATATAAAGCGTTGACTGCGCAGATATATATTTGAACTCGCCCAAGGGCTTTAATCTTCTGCGAATGTTTCTAAGCATCTCAGCCTCAAAGCTTGTTCTGTTAAGCCCTTTAAGTACAATTTCACCATATTTGCAAAGAATAATCTCTTTCATAATCTAACCTTCTTGCTTATATAAACTTATAAATTTGCTAACCCAATCGGCTCCACCGCTTGCTCGTTGCCACTCACGCAAGCGACGTCGCCTCAATAAGCGTCAAGCCATAATTCATTTGATCCTCGCCAAACTCTCCCTTGCCCTAAAAAGCCCGTCTGCCAAAGAGTCAATGTGTGCATGCGTGTTCTCGCACGAGAAACTTATTCTCAAAGTTGAATCAAGCAGCTTGTCGCCATAGCCAAACGCCGCTAAAACACTGCTCTTTTTGCCTCGCGAACAAGCTGAACCGCTTGAAACATAAATCCCCGACTGCTCTAAAAAATGCAAAACGGTCTCGCTTTTATAACCAGGCAGGGAAACGCTTAAAATATATGGACTGTAGTTATCTTTCGAGTTGATTATAACTCCGTCGATCTCGCCAAGCTTATAAATTGCATGGCTCTTTAAGTCAGAGGCTTTTTCATAGCGCTCAGTTATTGTCGGGGTCAGCATTTCAACTGTTTTGCCTAAAGCATAAATCAGCGGTACGCTCTCTGTTCCCGAGCGAAGATTTTTCTGTTGTCCTCCGCCAACAAGCAAAGGTGCAACCCTTACGCCCTTTTTAATATAAAGTCCGCCAACACCCTTGGGCGCATAAATCTTGTGCCCGCTGAAAGAAATCGTATCAGCGCACAAAGCTTTTGCTTTAATCGAAAGCTTTTCAAATCCCTGCACAGCATCACAATGTGTGTAACATTCGGGAAAATACCTTTTGACTTCGCTGAATGCTTTTGCAATCGGTAAAATATATCCCGTTTCATTGTTGACAAGCATTGCGCTTACCAAACATGTGTTGTCATCAACTGCATCAATAATCATGTCGGCGGTCATCTCGCCGTTTTCGTCAGGGTTTATAACGCAAACCTCAAAACCCATGGCTTTAAGCTTTTCAAAGGGCTCCGCCACCGAGGGATGCTCAACAGCCGTTGTTACAACACGCCTTTTGCGCTTTCCGTAATTTGCGGCAAGCCCCAAAATTGCCGTGTTGTTGCTTTCGGTCGCACCCGAGGTGAAAATGATCTCATCTGCACTGCAGCTAAGTGCCGAAGCAATCTGCTCTTTTGTAAAGTTAATCAGCTTCTCGGCTTCAATTCCCATTCCGTGCAAGCTCGAAGGGTTCCCGAAAGCTTCACGCATTGCAAACAAAGCGGCTTCACCGGCTTCTAAACATACTTTTGTTGTCGCCGCATTGTCCAAATAAATCATGTTCGCTCTCCTTAATATATCTCAATTCCAAAATTTTAAAAAACTGCGCCTCAAACCGCTCCTCCACCCGCCGCACTCTGCCTTCGGCAGGCGCGCCGGACGTCGTCGCTCATCCGGACATAACAACCCATAATAATACTATTATATATACAACGATTATAGCAAAAAACGCGCAAAAAATCAACACACGCAAGGCTTATTTAATAACATTATTGAATATTTTGCGCCTTTGTGCTAAAATATCGTAGAAATTGTTTAAACAAGAGGTGATTCTGTGCCCAATATTGCTAAAGGAGTCTACATTCACGTCCCGTTTTGCCGCCGTAAATGCCCTTATTGCGACTTTTATTCCGTTGTGGCAGATGATGAAACCATTCACAATTACGCCTTGGCTTTAATAAGAAACATCTTAAGCTTTAACGCCTGCGGTGAAAAGGTCGATACCGTCTATTTCGGGGGAGGGACCCCGTCATTAATGTCGCCCGAAGATGTTGCTAAAATTTTATATGCTGTCAGTCACACCTTCACCCTTTGCAATAACGCCGAGATCACGCTTGAAGCCAACCCCTGCACAGTAGATCTTAACAAGCTCTGCGCTTTTAAACAGGCAGGCATAAACCGCCTTTCTTTCGGTGTTCAGTCTGCCAACAACAACGAGCTTTCCCGCCTCGGCAGGCTCCACGATTTCTCACAAGCCGAGCTTGCCGTCATAAATGCTCAAAATGCAGGCTTTACCAACATCTCCTGCGATTTAATGATAGGCACGCCAAATCAAACCCTTGCTTCGCTTAAAGAATCCGTTCATCGCCTTGCCTCTCTTAAAATTCAGCACATATCTGCCTATATGCTTAAAATCGAGGAAGGTACGGCTTATGACTGCGACTCGGTAAGAAATTCCGTCGCAGATGATGACACCGTTTCAGATATGTATCTTTTAATGTGCCGCGAGCTTGAAAGCTTGGGCTATAAGCAATATGAGATCTCCAATTTCGCTGCCAAGGGTTACGAAAGCCGTCATAACTTAAAATATTGGCAGGGAACCGACTACATCGGCTTTGGCCCCGCCGCCCACTCGTTTTGGCATGGCAAGCGTTTTTATGTGCCTGCCGATTTAAAAAGCTACCTTTCAAGCTCAGCTCAAATCACCGTTGCCGAGGATGAAGCCCCCGACCCGTTAGAAGAATACATCATGCTCTCGCTTCGTTTGTGCTCGGGCTTAAGCCTTAAAAAGCTTTCGTCGATCGGCGGAAATCCCAAGGCTCTTTTAAATGCCGCACAGCCTTTTATTAATGGAGGCTTCGCTAACGTTAATGGTGACAGCATTTGCTTAACACCCAATGGTTTTTTGGTTTCTAACCAAATTATTTTAAAGCTTATAATGTCACAGCTTTAGTCAAAATATATAAAAATATTAGCGAATTTTAGTGTATTCCGCAACCAAAAAATCTCACATCAACTATTGTCATTTTTGCTTGTTCGTGTTAAAATAAACTAGTATAAGCATTACTGTTTGCATTTTCTCGGAGGTATCTCATGAAAAGACTTCTTTCAATTGTTTTGGTTTTGATTCTCAGCCTTACTCTCTTCACCGCTTGTAATGAAGAAGACAAGGTAGCACAGGAAATATACGTTCCCATAAGAACAGGCAACTCCATCAACTACGAAACTGTTGTTGCTTACCGTGGCTCGATAACTGAGCGCGAAGTTCTTACCGCTGAAATCACATATCCTTACTCTACCAACCTTGCATTTACACTCACAGGCGGTACCATCGCTCACATTGATCTCAGACCTGACATGAGCGTTAAGGAAGGCGATGTTTTGTGCAGATTAAGCGACGAAGCTTTGGAAGAAGAAATTGTTATCCAAAAGCTTAAGCTCGATTCTGCAAAGAATACCTACGAAATCCTTATTGAGAAAAAGGCAAGCGAAGAAGAAATTGCATTCGCTAAAATCGAATATGATGTAGAACAGCTTGAATATGACGCTCTTATCGAAAAGCGTGAGCACTTGGTCCTCAAAGCTCCATTCGATGGCATAATCACATATGTCGGCAACGTATGGAACGGTGCAAGCGTAAGACAGAATCAGACCATTTGCACAATTGCCGATGCTTCACGTCCCCGCCTTGCGGCAAACGATTACCGCGGAGTTTTAAAGAACATTGAATTCGGCACTAAGGTCGAGGTTAATCAGGGCGCTCTTGCTAACACAACAGGCAAGGTTGTCGATTTCAGAACAACTTCTACCCGTTGGGGATTTGGTGATGATCCTATCACCGTCAACCAGTATGTTATCCAGTGCGACGAAGAGGTTGAATTCTCTGATATGGGCGGTATTGAAGTAACCTTCACCACCTTAAGACGTGACGAAGCCATCATCGTACCCACCGACGCAGTTTTTGAAACCGATGAAGGACATTACGTAAACGTTTTAATGAACGGCGTAAAGGTTCAGATAACCGTTACAGTCGGTGTCGTTTCGGGCGACAGAACCGAGATCTTAACCGGTCTCGAGGGCGGCGAAGTCATCATCATCTAAAAAATTAAAAGTTTTAACCGCCTTGTTTTTGCAAGGCGGTTTTTTACTGCAAAAAAATACCGTCCTGTTCGGGCGGTATTTTCATTTATGCAATGTTTAAAAATCTCAGATAATTCTTCTCGGTCGGTATATTTATCGTCGAGGTCTTCCACTCAGCACCCTCACCAAACCTATATCTTATCTGGTTACCAGAGATCCATTCAATATCAGGTGTTACTCCTCGTGTTGCAAATTTCGCAATTCTCGAGGTATATCCAACCTCCACCAGAGTAAAGTAACGGTACTTTATATCCATATCGTTCGGCTCAACAACAATTATCACCTTGCCGCGTTCGTTGTCCTGCACGTCTAAAATATAATATCTGTATTTCCCATCGGGCGAAACGCTGTTTGCATTGAGCTGATCGATTTTATTCATATCATACTGCTCAATAATCGCTGTGTCCGTTAGGCTTGCATCAAGCCTCGTTTCAATTGCCGAGCCGCCAAACAAGGTGCTTATCAGCATAAACCCAACAAGCCCCACAAAATACATAAGAATGTAAATTGTGCCCATTATAACCTTTGTTGTTGCGCTCGAGGTGCACACAAAGAACATTATCACTCCCACAATCAGCGGGGGAAGATATATAGCAGGGTTAGCCTCGTTAAAAACAACAAGCATAAACACAGGCATCAGCAAAAGCATTGATATTATACGCGTTATAAACTGGCTTCGTGATATTATCATAAGAGCCAAAAACAGCACACTTGCCGTAATATAAACTATGTTAAATGTGGTTGCGTTTTCAAATTCAATCTCATACAAAAACGTCCAAATTGCCAAAACGCCGACAAGCAGTAAATACAAAAGGTTAAACAGCGAGATCCCGAATCCCAGCCATTTGTTCGAAAGAAAGCTTTTATTCAAACAAGCTCACACTCCTTTCTTGTCGATTATAATATGAAGTCGTGTTAAAATCAACAAATGTTGCCAAATTGTATTAAGTTGTAACCCGTTTGTTACGAATCAAGCTTCAAAACGCTCATAAACGCTTCCTGAGGCACTTCAACGGTGCCAAGCTGTCTCATGCGCTTTTTGCCCTCTTTCTGCTTTTCCAAAAGCTTTTTCTTACGGGTAATATCACCGCCATAGCATTTAGCCAAAACATCTTTTCTGTATGCCTTAACGGTTTCACGGGCAATAATCTTTCCTCCGATAGCCGCTTGAATAGGCACTTCAAACATCTGCCTCGGAATATTCTCTTTAAGCTTTTCGCACAAACGTCTGCCACGGTTATAAGCTCTGTCTGCATGAACGATAAACGACAATGCGTCAACTATCTCTCCGTTCAAAAGCAGGTCTAATTTTACCAGCTTCGAGGGCGCATAGCCAAGCATCTCATAGTCATACGAAGCATATCCTCTGGTTCTTGATTTCAATGTGTCAAAAAAGTCGTAAATAACTTCGTTCAGCGGCAGCTCATAATGAATATCAACTCTTGTGTCGTCAATATACTTCATGTCTTTAAATGTGCCTCTGCGCTCCTGGCAAAGCTCCATAATGTTTCCCACAAAATCGTTAGGCGCATAAATGTGGGCGTTTATCACCGGCTCCTCGGCAGAGGCTATCAGCGATGGGTCGGGATAATTCGTCGGGTTGTCAATATAAACCGTTTCGCCGCTCATCATTTTGACCTTGTAAATAACCGAGGGCGCAGTTGTAATAAGATCGAGGTTATATTCTCTCTCCAAACGCTCCTGAATGATCTCCATGTGCAAAAGGCCCAAAAAGCCGCATCTGAAGCCAAAGCCCAAAGCCACCGATGTCTCGGGCTCAAAGGTAAGCGAGGCATCGTTAAGCTGAAGTTTTTCAAGCGCGTCTCTAAGGTCACCGTATTTAGCACCGTCTGCCGGGTAAATACCCGAGAATACCATCGACTGAACGTTTCGATAACCGGGCAGGGGACCGTCGCAGGGGTCAAACGCATTGGTAACAGTGTCGCCCACCTTTGTGTCGGTAATGTTTTTTATCGAGGCTGTAATATATCCAACGTCGCCTGCCTTAAGCTCACCCGTGGGTATAAGCTCTGTTGCACCCATGCAGCCAACCTCAACCGTCTGAAACTGTGCATCGGTCGCAAAGAATTTAATTGTGTCGCCAACCTTAAGAGTACCCTCTTTAACTCTAACATAAATAATTACACCCTTATAAGGGTCGTAATAGCTGTCAAATATCAGTGCTTTAAGAGGCTTTTCGGTATCGCCCTTAGGTGCAGGAATATCGGTAATAATGCGCTCTAAAACCTCTTTAATATTTATACCCATTTTCGCCGAAACTCTCGGTGCATCCTCAGCAGGCAGGCCAATAATGTTTTCAATCTCGGCAATAGCCGCTTCGGGGTTTGCCGAAGGTAAATCGATTTTATTAATAACAGGCAAAACCTCAAGGTCGTGCTCAATCGCAAGGTAGGTGTTAGCAAGCGTCTGTGCTTCAATTCCTTGCGAGGCGTCAACTATTAAAATCGCACCCTCACAAGCTGCAAGCGAACGTGATACCTCATAGTTAAAGTCAACGTGACCGGGAGTGTCAATAAGATTGAAGACATAGTCCTCACCGTTGTCAGCATGATATTTCATTCTGACAGCACGTGCTTTAATGGTAATACCGCGCTCACGTTCAATGTCCATGTTGTCCAAAAGCTGTTCCGACATATCACGCTTTGCAACGGTTTCGGTAAGCTCCAAAATTCTGTCTGCAAGGGTCGACTTTCCGTGGTCTATATGAGCAATAATGCAAAAGTTTCTAATATGATCCTGATTCATTCTAAACCGCCTCTACATTTGTAAATATACACATTTACTATACCACAAATCTCTTAAAAAGTAAATACAATCCGCCGCTTTTTTGCTTAGCTCACCCGCTCCACGCGTGCGGCACTGCCGCGCCAATGAGCACCGCAGCCGCACGCACGTCGCTCAAAAACAGCAAAAATAAACATTTAGTGAAAATAAGATGAAATTATCACAAATTGATTTGCTTTTTTAGAAAATGGTGGTATACTACATTATGTACTATCAGACTGTAGCTTATCAGCCTGTCATCAATCAAGAAAGGAATTTCATATGGCAAAAGAAAAATATATCGGTCAGCAGTGTGCCTCGTGCCGAGCACCGTTTAACAAAAACGATGATATTGTAGTTTGCCCCGATTGCGGCACGCCTTATCACCGTGACTGCTATAAAAATGAGGGTAAGTGTATAAACACCCTTCTGCACGAAACGGGTGAGGAGTGGAAGCCGGTGCTCCCTCATAACGAACAAACTGCAACCCCTATTGCAAGCGGAATAGCAACCTCGCCGAATTCCGACAGTGAAGCAAAATCCGCCCCTAACGAACATGGAGGCGTTTCCTCTTATCAGGAGGAATATACAAAGCATTATTGCCCCATCTGCAATAACGAAACCAATCATAATGATGCTTTTTGTTCAAAGTGCGGTGCCAAGCTGAGCGAAAACCGCAATCAAAAGAATATCTGCCCGGTTTGCCAGCTCGAAAACAAACCCTTTGAGGTTTTTTGTGTTCGCTGCGGCGCACCCTTAGATATGGAAAAGGCGACTTCACAAGGCGCATTTTTCGGTATGCCTTTCATCAATGCACAACAGTTCAAGCCCGAATCGGATATTGACGGAAATACTATTGATGAATATACCCATTATGTCGGCGGCAAGTTCTTTAGCTTTATTCCCAAGTTCTTAAAGTTCTCAAAGCAGGGGAATAAGACATCATTTAATGTCTGGGCATTTTTCTTCCCGCAATTTTATTTCTTTTACCGCAAAATGAACGGCATTGGCGCTGCTTCATTAATTATAACAATTCTTTTGTCGGTTCCTTCTGTGTTCGAATATCTTATGAGTGCAGGACTGATATCGAATGCGCTTGCAAATAATCAGGCATTTATAAATATTGTTATGATATTTTATCTCTTATCAATGGTGTTTAAGTTTGCCTGCGGTCTGTTTGCGGATTGGTTCTATTATAGCAAGGCGAAAAAGGATATAGGAAAAATTAAAAAAGATACGGTTAATAACGAGGTAAGAAAGCTTGCGATCTCCTCGAAGGGCGGCACTTCATGGATCGGCGTTTTAGTTGCCTCAACCATTATGGTTATTGTAAATATTGCAATAATGATGCTTATTACTGCATTGAATGTGATGTAGTAACTTACACATAAATAATTTCCGATTTGTTACATTATTACCCTTGACAAATCGGATTTATTTTGTTATACTATCTGAGTTATCCTTGTCCATCGTATGAGCGGTGGGCGAAATCCAAAAGGAGGTGCAACAAATGGCAAAGATTACCGGAATCTACGAGTCAATGGTAGTATTCTCAACCAAGGCAGGCGAGGAAGCAGTTAACGCTCTCGTTGCTAAGTTCAAGGACATGATCGAAGCTAATGCAACTTTAACAGGTGTTGAAGAATGGGGCAAGAGAAAGCTTGCTTACGAAATCAACTACGAGTCCGAAGGTTACTATGTACTTTATAACTTCGAGGCTAACCCTGATTTCCCTGCAGAATTCGAGCGTGTACTCAACATCACTGACGGCGTTCTTCGTTCCATGGTTATCACCAAGTAATTAGTGATAAGGACAAGAAAAATGGAGGTTTCTTATGCTTAACAGAGTTATTTTGATGGGTAGGATCACACAGGATCTCGATCTTCGCACAACATCAAGCGGTGTAAGCGTGCTTACATTCAACATTGCTGTTGACCGCGGTTATGTTAAACAGGGCGAAGAAAGACAGTCCGATTTTATCACCTGCGTCGCATGGCGCCAGCAGGCAGAATTCATTAACAGATATTTTGCCAAGGGCAGAATGATTGCGCTCGAGGGTAGCCTCAGAAGCCGTACTTACGATGATAAGAACGGCACAAAGCACTATGTCACCGAGGTATTCGTTGATAACGTATCCTTCACAGGTGAGCGTGCAACCCAGGGCGGCGAATCAAATTATGCCTCTAACTCAAATTACAAAGCAAGAACTCCCGAAGCAGGCTATAAAGAGCCTGCCAACAATCAGTCACTTTCCATTGGAGGATTTGACGATTTTGAAGAAATTTTAAGTGATGACGGCGTTCCGTTCTAAAATCACGGAACTATTACCTTGAAAGGAGAATACTAAAATGGAGAGAAATTCCGCAAGACCCGGCAAGAGACCTCACAAGAAGGTTTGCATGTTCTGCGTTGATAGAGCTACCACCATTGATTATAAGGACACTGCTAAGCTCAAAAAGTGCATGACCGAAAGATCCAAGATCCTTCCTCGTCGTGTAACCGGCACATGTGCTTACCACCAGAGAGAGCTCACCAAGGCTATCAAAAGAGCAAGATTCATGGCTTTGCTTCCTTACTCTGCTGACTAATTCAGCAAGATTAAGCTAATTGCAAAAACAACAGGTATTCGCTAATTGCGAGTACCTGTTTTTTCATGCAAACAAACCGCCGCCACGCCTCGGCACTCGCCGCACCTGCGGTGCGCCCACGCCTCGCCACGGCTGCTCACAATAAAAAGCAACCCTCCCGTTCACCAAGAGGGGATAAGCTTATTTTTTGCGTATCTTTTTCTTTATCAAAACAACTGCCGTAACAACTACCGCTACAACCACAACAGCAGCAACAATCACTGCAACAGGCGAGCCTGTAACAAAAACAGCAGTCGGTCCGTCAGAACCGCCTATAATTCCAATAGATGAATCGTCCATTTTGTGTTCCTCCGTCAGTCAAGTGTGTCAATAAATGCTTCCAACTCGTCAAATCCACCCTGAGGTATTTCAGAAATGTCCTCGTTATTCTTGTTGATCAGGTTGTCCGTCAACAAAAACACCTTCATTCCAAGCTTTTGCGTCACCATGTCATCGCCAACATCGTTGCCAACCATTACACATTCGCTTGCGGCAACACCAAGCTGATTTAAAATCACTCTGTAATAATCGAGGTTTGGCTTGCAGTAATTCGAGTTTTCATAAGTGGTGTAAAGCTCGAAGTCGTTTTCGTCAAGCCCTGCCCACTTCATTCTCTTGCGTGTAGCAATCTGCGGGAAGATGGGATTTGTCGCCAAAGCAACTTTCATGCCCTTTTCTTTGATCTTCTTAACGATCCTGTCAGCACGCTCGTCATGGCCGCAAACAGAACTTACATCATCAAAATTCTCTTCATAAAACTCTGCAAATTTAGGCTCGTCAGCTCTCGATCTCTCCCCGAAAACAGTGGCAAAAAAGTCCCAAAAAACGGCTTCGTTCGTCTTCTCACCGTTGTTTGCAATCATAGCCTCGGTGCCGCCCCAAATGCTCTTAATAAGCTTTTCGGGGTCATATCCGTGCGGTGCCAGCCTTTTGGCAATACCCTTAAAATATGCCTTAACAAAAATCTCCTGGTCCATTGGCAAAAGTGTACCGTCTAAATCAAAAAGTATAACCTTGGTTTTCATGTTGTCTCCTTAATGCAATTATAGTCTCTAATTGTTGATTATACAACAATTTATAAAATCAATCAATAGGCATGAGGGGATTTCATAAAAAAACACACCTGCATTTCAGATGTGTTTTTGACCGCTTTTATAAAAAAGATGCCACATCAATTCAGCATGATTTTTTCGAGTATAACCACGCCTTCAGGATGCTGTCCTTCATCAAGAGGATGTGTATGCATTTCTTTGATTGTCCAGCCATCGTCCAAATATTTGTTGACTATATCGGCGCTTTCTTGCCACCGAAATTGAAAATACAGCATTTTTTGCTTTTTAACAGTTTTCTTAACACCAAGCAAATCATCAACAGTTGTTTCAAAATACGACGCAATTCCGGGAAGCAAAGTAATATCCGGATAGGATGTTGCATTTTCCCAACGGCTTATTGCTTGCGGAGAAACCCCAAAAATTTCAGCAACTTGCTCCTGCGTTAGTTGTTTATCTTTCCTTAATGCTTTGAATATTTCCGAAAAAGTAGCCATAATATCCTCTCCTTTACTTGACTTGCATGTATTATAACATTTTTATCTGACAGTTTCAAATCAAATAATGAGAATTTGTATAAAGTGCTAGTTGATTTTGCGACATGAATAGTGAAAAGGACTGTTTGAAGTAAAAGTGAAGAGGTAAGAAGTAAGCCCCAAGAACTAATCGTCCTTGGGGCTTTGGCTCGTTTTGACAAAAAAGATGCCAAGTGTTTATTTCAAGATTTCATTAAGAAGCTCGATTTTCCTTTTTGCAATCTCGGTATTATACGGTTTCTTTTCTTCCTCAGTCAGAATATTAGGACATTCAAAATACTCCAAACATTCAAGTATTGCTTTTCCGTAAAGCTGGATATTATCCAGCAAATATTTGGAGAGTTCCTTCCCTTCAAAAAGATTTCCTCTGCCAAGATGATATTCTCGACATAACTCAAACGAGGGGAGAGTATTTGCATAATACAGCGCCTTTTCAATATTTCCTAAGGTGTTATATCTGTACATCAAATCACGTGACACCTTATTCCTCATTTCGGTATCTGTGCTGATTTCAAGAATTTTATGATAAAGCAAAATTGCTTCCTCATAATTTTCTTTTGATTCTCTTTTCGTACCCGACAACGCCCACGCAAGATTATACATCAACTTTTCATTTCCGGGATGCTTTATCAACATTTCACGAAGGAGTGGAATTGTCTCCATATAACGATCTTCGGAAAACAGTTCAATTACCAGAGCACAAGTGTTATTGATTTCTTCTATCTGCTTGCTTGTGTCGTGTCCAATCAAATAATCCACAGACACACCAAAATAATCCGCAATGATTGGAAGAAGAGAAATATCGGGATAGGACGAATTTGTTTCCCACTTGCTGACCGCTTGGCAAGAAACGCCCAATGTTTCAGCAATTTGTTCTTGTGTTAAGCTTCTCTGCTTACGCATATACTTAAAGTTGTCAGAAAAATTTTCACTCATAATCTTACCTCAATATTTGTTATTGAACCGGTTCTGATTATACTATATCACATACTGCCGCAGAGTCAATATACAACTATTTTAATTTTTTTCCACCAATGGTTGTATTATTAAAATAAAAACTTCCTTTCGGTCGGGTTTTACACCTTTATACCGAGAGGAAAGATAAGATTTTGAAATTTATTTGTTATCAATATTTGATTTCGCTGTTCTGCAAGAAGAAACAAGCATTACGCGAAGCGTGGCGCATTTGTCGGAGAGAAATTTATATTGCTTTTCATCAATATAATTCGTTCTATGCAAAAGCTCAAGCCAATATCCTGTTTCACTTGCTTCTTTGAGTGCAATTTCAAGCTTGGATATAAAATCCTTTTTGCCTTGGGCGTATTGTGCCTCATGAATGTTTGCACCAATGGAAGTGCCACTTCTGCCAATCTGATTGGCGATAACAGATTCGTGATTAGATTTCAAGAATTTGACGAGATTTATAATATCAACGGAAAACTCCATTGACAGTTCACGGAGTTTAGATTCAGCCATAGTAACACCTCGCTTTCAGTTATAATTATAGTATAAATTTGATTGCTTGTAAAGAGTTGATGTATCGGCTACGCCTAAGTGATGTTGTTCGCTACGCTCACAGTGATGTATTGCACCCTTGGCGCAAAGTGATGTGATGCTTGCCCACTTCGCCGTAAGGCGAAACATCACTCACGCAGTGAACATCACTGCCGAAGGCTACATCACTTGCCCGTAAGGGCAAACATCGTTCCAAAACAAAAAGCACTTCTTACGAAGTGCTTTTTGTTTTGGAGGTGCCACCCAGATTTGAACTGGGGATCAGGGAGTTGCAGTCCCACGCCTTACCACTTGGCTATGGCACCATATGGAGCGGATTACGAGGCTCGAACTCGCTACCTCCACCTTGGCAAGGTGGCGCTCTACCAGATGAGCTAAATCCGCATTTTTGGCGACCCGAATCGGGCTCGAACCGACGACCTCTAGCGTGACAGGCTAGCGTTCTAACCAACTGAACTACCGGGCCAAAAATGGTGGGAACAATAGGGCTCGAACCTATGACCCCCTGCTTGTAAGGCAGGTGCTCTCCCAGCTGAGCTATGCTCCCATCCTTGTCGCCTTCATCGGGCGACTTTGATTATTATACCCAACCAAAAGGCTTTTGTCAATACCTTTTAGTAAATTCTTTATTTTTTAACGAGGTTTAAAATCTCCTCGCTTGTAAATTTGTAAACCTTGTTGCAAAAATGACACTTAACCTCGGTCACTTCGTCTTCGGCAAGCTCTTTAATATCATTCTCACCCAGCGATATGATTATTCTTTCGGTCTTCTCTCGGCTGCATCCGCACTTATATCCTACCTCAAAGTCGTCCAAAACGTTAGGCTCCAAGCCCTCAAGCGCACGCATGGCGATCTGCTCAGCCGTATATCCAAGCTCCAAGAGGTTTGTAACGCTCGACATCGTCTGAATGTTTCTTTCAATCACGTCAATGCACTCATCGCTCGCAAAGGGGAGGAGCTGGATAATAAATCCGCCTGCCTGTTTAACGCTTAAGTCGGGGTTTACCAAAACGCCCAAAGCGCAAACCGTGGGTACCTGCTCACTTGTTGCCAAATAATTTGTAATATCCTCGGCGATCTCACCGCTTACAAGCTCGGTCTGACCGACATAAGGCTCCTTAAGTCCCAAGTCCTTAACCACGCTTATTGTTCCGTTTACGCCCACAGCGCCGCTAACATCAAGCTTGCCGTTTGGCTTCAAAGGTATCTCTACAACAGGCTCGTCGCAATATGCCTTAACATTGCCAAAGCTGTCCGAAACCGCAACCATATTGCCCACGGGTCCGCCGCCGTTAATTCTCACCGAAACGCTGTCGTCCTTGTCTTTTAACCCAAATCCAATCAGCGAGGTTCCAAGCGCCAGCCTTCCCAAAGCGGCAGTTACAACAGCACTTGTTTCGTGGATCTTTTCAATTTCCGCAACAATGTCAGTGCCGTCAATAGCACTGCAAACAACTGCCGCGTCCTTGCTTATCGTTCTTACTATTCTACCCATTTATATGTTCCTTCTTACCTCTTTAGTCCGCAAACAAATAAAATTCTCTCTGTTTTTTCGTGGGGGAGGTCGTTTGACAGCCCATCATACATTTCTATAATTCTAAGTCCTGCATTATCAAGCGATCTTCTGATTTCATCCACGCTATAAGCCATTTCTTTAAAGCTTTCGCTATACCTCTGAAAATTCTCTTCCTCATCAGGCACAAAGAAATCAAGCGTTATCAAAACACTTCTTTCCATGTCGTTATATTCATTCTGCCACGTAACAAACACTTCATCCGTGTCAAAAACAAAAGCATTATCTGCCAAAACATACTTGTGCTTATAAACAGTGTTCATGTCAAAAATAAACAAGCTGTCTTTTTTCATATATTTCGCAACGCGCGCAAAAGTCATTTCAACAAATATAAGGCATTCCAAATGATTCAAAGCGTCAAGCGAGCACACAAAAACATCAGCTCTACCCGGTAAAGAAAGAGCTGTCATATCCTGCTGAACAAGAGTTATTTTTGAATTCTGGGAATACTTCTTTTGAGCCGCATACGAAAGCATATCACAGGAAAGGTCACACCCTGTAACGGTGTAACCTAATCCCTCAAGCTCAAAGCTAAGCGAGGCAGTACCGCATGCCAGATCAACAAGCTTGCCTTTTTTACCGCCGTGCTTTTTAACCAGCTCATCAATACGCTTTGCATATTTCTTATAATCGACATTGCCCGTCAGCAAGTCATAATACGAAGCGAATATGCCGTAACTCATCAGTCGTTTTCGTGCTTTTTCTTAAGTCTATCAAAAACAACAGCATAGCCGTTAGAACCGTAGTTAATAGAACGGTTTACGCGGCTTATGGTAGCAGTTGAAGCACCTGTCTCCGAAACAATGTCGCTGTAAACGTTGCGGTCGTTAAGCATCTTAGCAACCTGATAACGCTGAGAAAGCGATCTTAACTCTAAAACAGTGCAAAGATCTTCAAAGAAGTTATAGCACTCTTCTTCGGTCTCCAAAAGAAGAATAGCTTCAAAAAGGTCATCAAGATATTTGTCCTTAATTCTCGAATTCATATGAAAATTCCTCCAATATTATTAGTACATTTTTATACAAATATCATTCTACCATATTGCTTTAAAAAAGTAAAGCGTTAATGTGCATTACATTAACGCTTTGTGAATTTTGCTCAAATATTTTCGGCTTTTTCATTATTGCTATGCCTCGTCGCCCAACATCTCGCCGTCCTCGCAGGCAACATCTTCAATAATTCGTCTTACTTCGGCAACACCCTCGTCTGTCACCGCCGAGAAGGGTATGACCGTAATATCCTCATAATAAGGAATCTCTGTCTTAAGCGCCTCAAGTCGTTTAGCGCGCTCAGTCTTGTTAAGCTTGTCAGCCTTTGTGAGTACGACGATAAACGGCAGTTCGTTTTCAACCAAAAAGTCTATCATTTGCAAGTCGTCCTTCGTCGGTGGGTGACGCATATCAATAAGCGACAAAACCAAAACCAGATCACGCTCCGTGTCACCCAAATATCCGCCTATAAGTCCGCTCCAACGCTCCTTTTCGCTCTTTGCAACCTTTGCATAGCCATAACCCGGCAGGTCAACAAAATAAACATTTTCCAAGCCATAAAAGTTAATAGTTGCAGTTTTGCCCGGCACCGAGCTGACACGAGCCAAGTTCTTTCTGCCGAATATTCTGTTTATCAGCGAGGACTTACCCACGTTCGACCTTCCGGCAAATGCGATCTCCAGCCTTTCAGGCTTAGGTATCTGCGAAAAACTGCCGTAAGAAGCACAAAACTCAGCTCTTCTAAAATCCATCAGCATCTTACTCCTAACTGTTTGTTTGTCTTTTTCATTATGTTCGAGGGTATCTGCTTTTCGGGTTTGTTGTCAACAATCAAAGCCACATTCAAAACATCGTCAATGGTTTCGGCAAAAACAAATTCAATTGCTTGCTTAACCTTGTCATCAACCTCTTCAAGGTCGGGCTTGTTCGCCGCAGGAATAACCACCGTCTTAATTCCTGCCTTATAAGCTGCCATTGTCTTTTCACGCAGACCGCCAATAGCCAAAACCTTGCCTCTTAAGGTTATTTCGCCTGTCATAGCAACGTCAGCTCTTACAGGTATACCCGAAAGCTCAGATATAATAGCGGTTGCCATTGTTACACCTGCCGAGGGGCCGTCCTTCGGCACTGCACCCTCGGGTGCATGAATGTGAATATCTTTTTTAGTATAAAAATCCTTGTCGATATTAAATCTCTCGGCAACGCTTCTGGCATAGCTTACTGCAATTTTTGCGCTTTCCTTCATAACATCGCCTAAAGAGCCTGTCAGCTCAATAACACCCTTGCCGTCCAAAGATATAACTTCAAGAGGCATAAGCGTTCCCCCTACCGAGGTCCACGCAAGGCCGTTAACCTCGCCAACGCAAGGTGTGCTCAATTTCAAATCGTCGGTAAACTTTCTTGTACCAAGATATTTTTCTGCAGTTTCGGGGGTAATAGTCACGCGTGAAGCATTTTTAGAAACTATCTCCTTAGCCGCTTTTCTGCAAAGCGAGGCAATAGTGCGCTCCAAGGTTCTCACGCCTGCTTCTTTTGTATAGTGGTCAATTATCTCATAAAGCCCTGCATCAGAAATTCTGAACATATTGCCGTTAAGACCGTTTTTCTTAAGCTGTTTTGGCAAAAGGTGACGCTTTGCAATTTCAAACTTTTCCTCTCTTGTATAGCTGGGCAGCTCAATAACGTCCATTCTGTCCAAAAGGGGAGGAGCTACAGTTGAAAGGTCGTTTGCCGTCGTCACAAACAAAACATCCGATAAATCAAACGGTATTTCCAAAAAGTGATCTCTGAACTCCTTGTTTTGTTCAGCGTCCAAAACCTCAAGCATCGCACTCGAAGGGTCGCCCTTAAAGTCGTTCGACATCTTATCAATTTCATCAAGCAAAATCAAAGGGTTCTTTGTGCCTGCCTGCTTAATTGCGTTTATAATTCTGCCGGGCATCGAACCGATATATGTCTTTCTGTGACCTCTTATGTCCGATTCATCCTTAACGCCGCCCAAAGAGACTCTTACATACTTTCTTCCCAAAGCCTCGGCGATCGAGCGTCCTATCGAGGTTTTTCCCACACCCGGAGGGCCTGCAAGACAGATTATCTGTCCCTTAACATCCGGTGTCAAAGATCTTACAGATAAAAGCTCCAAAATTCGTTCCTTAACCTTTTTCATACCATAGTGGTCACGGTCAAGCTGATCGGAAACCTTTTTAATGTCGGTGTTGTCAATTGTCGATTCATTCCACGGCAAAGCCAAAACCGTGTCTAAATATCCTCTTATAACCGCAGCCTCCTGCGATCCAGAAGGCATCTTCGTCAGGCGGTTAGCTTCGTCAACAAGCTTTTCTACTGTCTGCTCGCTAAGACCAAGCTTCGAGATCCTTTCAAGATACTTATAAGCCTCATCGTCACCGTCGTCATCGCCAAGCTCGCGTTTAATAACTCTAAGCTCCTCGCGCAAGTAATACTCACGCTGACTGCGCTCAATAACCTCGCTAACCTTCGAGTGAATATCCTTTTCAATCGAAAGAATATGTGTTTCCTTTGTTAAAATTGCAAGCAAAACCGCAAGCTTGTCGCTTAGTGCCGAGGTCTCCAAAACCTGCTGCTTATCCTCAGTTGTCATGTTAACGTTAAAAGCAATAGCTTCATAAAGCTCAAGCGGGCTCTTTGCATTCAAAACGGCAGCTTTAAGCTCCTCTGGCATTCTGGGCACAACGTGCGAATAAGCCTCAAAAGCGCTTTTAACAACTCTGGTCATTGCATTAATTTCATCAGCCAATGCCTTGTCCTTCGCAAAGTTCCGCATCGGCTTAACGGTTGCGGTAATTCCTAAGCCCTCTTTTGAAAGCTTTAAAAGCTTTGCACGGTAAAGTCCGTCAACACGCACTCTCGAGATCCCGTCGGTACCCTTAACTATCTGCTTTATCTCGCAAACAGTACCAATCTTATAAACGTCGTTAATGTCGGGGTCCTGAACGCTGTTATCCTTCTGCGCTGTTAAAAACACAAGCCTTGTGCTTTCAAGCGCTGTTTTTAACGAGGCCAAAGACCTCGCGCGTGAAACGTCAAATCTCACAGTCATCTTAGGGTGAACAATAACATCCCTCGTAGCAACACAGGGCAGTTCTAAATCCTGTATAACTTTATTCTCTAAATCCATATATGTACCATCCTTAGTTTTTGCGTTTATATGTAAAAGAAATTGTGTACTTTCAATATCAATGCGACACTAACGCATCGGTAGAAACAATTATAGCAAATATGAATAATTTTTGCAATAGAAAACAAGTGGAGAATATCAACGCATTTTTTTCAAAAACGCTTGACATTTTTATTTATTTGTGGTAACATAATTTCTCGTGGAATGCGCTCGTAGCTCAGCTGGATAGAGTGACTGGCTACGAACCAGTAGGTCAGGGGTTCGAGTCCCTTCGGGCGCGCCAAAACAAAGAACACCAACCCTTGTGGTTGGTGTTTTTTTGTTTGCCCGAACGGGACTCGAAGCCTGAGAGGGTGAGGCACGTTAAAAAAACAGTCCTGCGGACTGTTTTTAGTGCCGAAGTCCGAAGCGGTTGTGCCGCGAGGACGGATCATGCGAACAAAGAGAGCAGGATCGTCCCTTCGGGCGCGCCAAAACAAAGAACACCAACCCATGTGGTTGGTGTTTTTTTGTTTGCCCGAACGGGACTCGAAGCCTGAGAGGGTGAGGCACGTTAAAAAAACAGTCCTGCGGACTTACCTAAGCCTTTGCAACATTGACAAAAATCTCCTTTTACGATATATTTTAATCATAAGCCTTTGTTTCACAGTTTTTTCATTAGATTTCAAGCAGGAGGTAATACATTGTGTTTATACTTGAATTGCTTATGATTTCTCCGATTATATTGATAATTTTAGGCGTTATCGGTTACAACCTTGTAGCTCATAATAAGCTGTTGCATTTAGGCAGGGTATTTATGATGCTTCCGATAATAGGACTCATATTCTTTGTTGAAATAATTTTGCATCTTCTTTTTAACTTTATAAGCTCATATGCCGATGCAATCAACACGATGTTATGGATTCTTGGCTTGTTGCTTATAGCTTTATTCGCTTTTGTTATGTGGAAAGTTATAAAAAAGAAAGCCGTTTACATACCTCTTATAGTCTGTACAGCAATATGTGTGTGCATCACCGGCGTTCTTATCGCTCTTGATAACAAAGATAACAGTATTCCGACTATGAGAGAAAACGAAGATTTATTATCTTCGTATGTTCCTTATGTAGAAGATACCAAAGTCGCCGAGCTTGACGAAGAATCCACCTTGCTTATTACTGAAGATGTCCCTAAAATGGACGGCGCAACTGCCATGTATCCTGTGTATTCAGCTTTTGCAAAGGCGGTTTATCCTGAAACATTGATTGGAAACGAATTTGAGTATGATTACTTAGTTAACGAGCATCTAATGTGCAACACAACTACCGAAGCATATATCAGAATTGCACAGGGCGATGCCGATATAATCTTTGCTTTTGCTCCTTCTGCCGAGCAAGTGCAGTTCGCCAAAGAAAAGGGTGCTGAGCTTGTGCTAACCCCTGTCGGTAAAGAAGCATTTGTATTTTTCGTTAATAGCAGAAATCCCATAGACAACTTAACTCTTGAACAGGTTCAGGCAATCTATTCGGGTGAAATAACTCGTTGGAATGATCTTGGTGTCGAAGGCTTTGGCGATATTCGTGCATTCCAGCGTGATGAAGGAAGCGGAAGCCAAAGCACCTTGATAAGTATAATGGAAGGAAAAGAACTTGTCGAAGCTCCCAAAGAAAATATTGTCAGAGCAATGGGCGGTATCATCTCACAAACCGCCGACTACAAAAACTATAAAAACGCAATCGGGTTCTCTTTCAGATTCTATTCAACAGAAATGGCGGCAAATGACCAAATCAAGATTTTGAGCATTGATGGCGTTGCCCCGACAGTAGAAAATATCGAAAACGGCACCTATCCTCTGACGTATGATTTCTACGCTGTCACCCGAAGCGATGCGAGCGAAAATACGCTAAAGCTTGTTGAATGGATTCTTTCCGAACAGGGTCAGGAATTAGTCGAAAAAACAGGATATACCCCTGTTAAATAAGATATACTCCGAATTGATATAGCTTCATTTTAATACCGAGTGCCTTCGCAATGTTGCGTGTGGACAATCAATCTCATGGAATTTAAAAAAATCCCTTGCTAACTGCTTGGGATTTTTGTATTATATAAGAAATGCATTTATTCAAAAAGGTGACACCATGAAACTAAATTACAATCACACTGTTTATGCTTGCTACTTAGGCTACATAACTCAGGCAATAATCAACAACTTTGCTCCGCTTCTTTTTCTCACTTTTCAAGATAGCTTCGGTATCCCTCTTGAAAAGATAACGCTTTTAATTACACTGAATTTTGTGACCCAGCTTTTTGTCGATTTCATATCGGCAAAGTTCGTTGATAAAATAGGTTATCGCACAAGCATAATCATTGCACACATCTGCTGTGCTTTGGGACTTATCGGAATGGCGGTCTTGCCTCATCTTATCGCACCTTATGCAGGGCTTATGATCTCTGTTATACTTTACGCCATCGGCGGAGGCATTATCGAAGTTCTCATCAGCCCCATAGTCGAAGCTTGCCCCTCTGATAACAAGGCTTCTGCCATGAGCTTGCTTCATTCCTTTTACTGCTGGGGCAGTGTTGCTGTAGTTTTACTCTCCACCCTGTTTTTGGGAGGGTTCGGCAAGCAAAGCTGGCCGATATTAGCGCTTATTTGGGCACTTGTACCTGTTTTTAATACGGTTTATTTCACAATGGTTCCCATAAACAGCCTTGCCGATGAAACCGAACCTATGTCTATAAAACAGCTTTTCAGTTTAAAGATATTCTGGATATTTGCAGTTTTAATGCTTTGTGCAGGTGCCAGCGAGCTTGCGATGACCCAGTGGGCATCAGCATTTACCGAAAGCGCATTGGGTGTATCAAAAGCAGTCGGAGATCTGGCAGGACCCTGCTTCTTTGCTGTTTTAATGGGTACTTGCCGAGTTTTATATGCCAAGTTCGGCGCAAAGCTCGACCTTATAAAAGCGGTAACGCTTAGCTGCTGCCTTTGTATCTTTGCTTATCTTATTATCGTATTTTCACCCTCACCGATAATGTCGCTCATTGGCTGTGGCATTTGCGGCTTCTCGGTAGGTCTGCTTTGGCCGGGCGTGTTTAGCCTCGCCGCCGAAAAATGCCCCAAAGGTGCAACAGCAATGTTTGCGTTTTTGGCACTTGCAGGCGACCTTGGTTGTTCAACAGGCCCAACACTCGTCGGCTTTATTGCAGGCGCATTTAACGATAACCTGAAAGCAGGTTTACTTGCCGCAATAATTTTCCCGATAATAATGATAATATTTGCTCAAATTCTGAAACGAACCGAAAAATAACCGCCGCCACTACTTCCGCACAGGTTTCACCGCGCGTTCGTAACGGCGGCTCCCCATACAAGGAGACACACTATGCTAAAAGTTAAATTTTATGATTCGGTTGATGATTCACTTCTTAAGTTTGCAGTCATCGTTTCAAAACACGACGGTAAATGGGTCTTCTGCAAGCATAAAGACAGAGATACATTCGAATGTCCGGGTGGTCACCGCGAACAAAACGAAAACATAACCGATACCGCTAAGCGCGAGCTTTATGAGGAAACTGGCGCCGATGACTATTCACTCACACCCGTTTGCGTATATTCAGTTGCCAGCGACACTGCCGAAACCTGCGGAATGCTCTATTTTGCCGATATTCACAGCTTTTCAGAGCTCCCGCCCTCCGAAATAGAAAAGGTTCTTTTGTTCGATGATTTGCCCGCAGATTGGACATATCCGCTTATCCAGCCAAAGCTTGTTGAAAAGGTCAAGCAGGTAATAAACATTAAATAATAAAAAGCCCACCGGAAATACCGATGGGCTTTTAACATTTGTATGCAATTATCTTCTGCCTTCGTGCTGATCTTCCCAGCTTGCACCGTCATTTTCCTTGATGTAGTTGACCAAGGTGTCAACATCGGTGAATGCAAGGCCAACATAGCTGTCAGCACAGCCGTAATAAAGCGCGATTCTGCCGGTTTCAGCGTCCTGCAAGGTCGAGCAGGGGAAAGTAACGTTGGGAACAAAGCCCATTTCCTCATACCACTTTTCGGGGGTCAAAAGATATCTCTTAGAACGGTAAAGCACCTTCGAAGGCTCGTTAATATCCAAAATAGCGCCGCCGATAGAATATACATAGCCATTGCAGGTGTTAACAACACCGTGATACAAGATAAGCCAGCCCTCGCTCGTTTCAATAGGGTTAGCGCCGCCGCCGACCTTCATGCCTTCCCACCAGTTGCCGGTCGTTCCCATAACGTGGCGGTGCTTGCCCCAGTAAATCATATCGGGAGATTCCGAAATAAAGATATCGCCAAATGGCGTGTGGCCCGAGTCGGAGGGACGGGACAAAAGCTTATACATTCCGCCTATCTTTCTGGGGAAGAGTACGCCGTTTCTGTTAAACGGAATGAAAGGATTTTCAAGTCTTACAAAGGTTTTAAAGTCAGTAGTTTTTGCAATACCAAGTGCTGCACCGTAAAAATCCTGACACCAAATAATATAATAAGCATCCTCAATTTTAATAAGTCTCGGGTCATACATATAATAGGGAATAGCGCTGTTGCCGTTTTCATCAATGAATGGGATCATATCCTTTTCATATTCCCAGTTAATGCCGTCATCCGACCAGCCTAAGTAAAGGAAAGGTACGCCGTGTGTAGCCTCAGCTCTGAAAACGCCTACAAACTTGTCACCATAGGGTATAACTGAGGAGTTGAAGATTCGTGCAATTCCGGGCATGGGGTTGCGCTTAATAATAGGGTTTTCTGTGTATCTCCAAATAGGAAGCAAATGTCCCTCGGGTCGGTCCTGCCAGGGAATGTTAGGAAGATTTGTGCCGTTTAAAATTTTAACGTTGCTCATAATCAAAAGTCCTTTCAAAAAGCAGTTTAGTGATATGTCAAAAAGCGTACTCTTTGCATCCACAAAAATTATACCATTCCAAAACAAAGTTTTCAATATAAATTTAGTAAATCTATATTAAAATATTAAAACAAAAATCCCCTCTCTTTTAAAAGAGGGGATAAAGAACCGAACTATCACTAACTTAAAATATAATGTGATGTTATATATCAAACTGTTTTTTTATAATCCGTAATGTTTCCGCATTTTTCGGATTTCGCAAATCATGGTGTACATCGCGAGGATGATACAATTCCCAATAAGGATCATTTGAATTTTCTTTAATGCACTTTTGCAGAATGCTTTCGCTAAAGTTTAAATTGAAAGAAACACCGTTGTTTCTAAACCCGCTAAATAGCTGTGACTCGTCAACAATTTTGCGGAAAACTTTTCCGCATTGGTAACATACTGCGTTTTCACCAAACGAAATACTGTTTCCGTACATAATCGGATAATCTTCACAATCTAAAATCGGCAAATTACCAATTATCTCATATTCTCCGTAAAACAGTGCATTGTCAGTGATAATCGTCGAAGGCAAAGATTTAAGATGCTTCAGTTCATCAACCGAAACATCATCTCTGTTTGTGATAATATGATAAACACTGCATACAACAGGTTTAGTCATGAGTATATCCCAAAAGGTCTCTTTATTTCTACGCATTTTACCATAGTCAAGAATAATCCTTCCATAACCATATTTCCTGCGCCCAATCTTAAAACGAAAAACGTCACCCTCTTGATATTTAACATGTTTTCTCTCTTGTTTGGAAAAATTGATTATGTCTGATTTGTCTTCATCCTTGGTTTCATCGCACCAACTTTCAACCCATTTAAAGAAAGTATCTAAATCATAAACACCATCATTCAAAACCGCGTTGTAATAATATGAACATTCTGTATTCTCGTTGTATAGATGGATGTTCTTATTTGCGTAATTTAACTTCATACCAACGCCGCGGCGCTTACCTATGGTAGATGCTGATAGAAGAATAGATTTGCCCTTTTGAGTTTTAGGAAGCAAATACTTTCTATCCTCACTAACTTTCTCCAATAAATCATATTCCATATATTGCGAATCGCCGGTTACAATACACTTAACAATGGTATTACCGTCAAGGTAAAGATAAGTTATCGACTTATCATAAGGGCTTGGCTTGGCAACGATGCATTTCCAGTTATCACAAATAGGACTAAGTGCAAAGCATTCTCGTTGCTCATTTGTTAACATTTGCATTCAGATTCACCGCTTTCACAATCTCAAGTCGTCTTTATAATATGATTATAATTCCCTCGTCAAAATCTGTCAACATACGTCGTTTTTTATCTTCACTTTCCCCCTTGATATTTCCTTCTCGTCGTGCTATATTCTAATAGTAAACCAATTATAAGTAATTGATTTAGGAATTTTAAGGAGGATTTTTAAATGGCTGATTTTTTCACCAACTTAGCAAACACTTTGGGAATATCATCAATTTCGATCGTTCTCAAAGCCATTCTCACATTCTTGATCTGCTTAATCGCAGTTAAGATCTTATCCGCAATCTTTTCAAAGCTTCTTGATAGCTCCAAAACTCTCGACGGTACCTTAAGAGGTTTCTTAAAGACAGCTATCAAAATCGCACTCTGGGCAATCGCGATCGTAATCGTTGCAGGCTCTTTGGGCATCGATACCGCTTCTCTCGTTGCAGTCATCAGCATTGCAGGCTTGGCTTTGTCGCTTGCAATTCAAAACATCATGTCAAACCTTTTTGCGGGTATTACCCTTTTGGTTACTCGTCCCTTCTTGGCAGGAGATTATGTTGATATCGGTGCAAATTCAGGCTTAGTAAGAAGTGTGGGCCTTTTCTACACCGTTATTGATACCGTTGATAACAGAGTAGTAAGCATTCCCAACGGCGATGTTATCGCTACTGCTGTTGTCAACTACTCAACTAACGAGCTTCGCCGTGTCGACCTTAACTTCACCGCTTCTTATGATTCAAGCACCGAGGATGTTAAGAAGGCTATCTTAAAGGCTGTCAGCAAAAACGACAAGATCCTTACCGATCCCGAGCCCTTTGTTTCTATTCTTAAGTATAACGATTCAAACATCGAGTATGTAGCCCGTGTTTGGGTAAACTCTCCCGATTATTGGGATGTTTACTTCTTCCTTAACGAGGAAGTTCGCGAGGCATTCGCCGAATCCGGCGTTAAGATGACCTATCCTCACATTAATGTACATATGGATAAGTAATCATAGCATAACAGCCATCCGAAAGGGTGGCTGTTATTAAAAATAAACATTGAAATTAATTCAAAAACTTTTTAAAAAGGACTTGCTTTTTTGTTTTGAATCTGTTATAATATCAAACGTTGCAAAAAGCAATGTGGAGAAGTCGCCTAGCCCGGTTTATGGCGCACGACTGGAACTCGTGTATGGGTTGATAGCTCATCGAGGGTTCGAATCCCTCCTTCTCCGCCAAAAATAAAGGACATGACCGCAAGGTTGTGTCCTTTATTCTTTGATTAAAATAGTGGGATTCGAAGGGGCGCGGTAGTGAATGACAGTCCGGTGGACTGTCAGAGCCGCGCCTGACCGAGCCCGCAAGCGAGACCGAATCCCTCCTTCTCCGCCAACAAAAGCCACCCCAAAAGGGTGGTTTTTGTTTTGCATTGTTTTGTTAAATTAAGTTGATATTGTTGCAGATATATTTATTCATAAATAATTTCTATATTTCCTTCATGCCCATTGACAAGTTAATGCGAATGAACTATAATAGTTAAGCGAGATTAACTTGCTTAAAATAATCGTTGCCTTATGAGGTTAAACGGAACGGAGGAAAAATGAATAGAAATGACCGTTCGTGGAATCCATGGCACGGTTGTCATAGGGTCTCGGAGGGCTGCAAGAACTGCTATATGTTCTTCCTCGACAAACAGAGGGACCGAGACGGCAGCGAGATCCACAAGAACAAGACTGATGCCAATCTACCGCTGAAAAAAGACCGCCAAGGGAATTATAAAATAAAATCCGGTGAATTTGTCCGCGTATGTATGTCCAGCGATTTCTTCCTTGAGGAAGCGGATGCGTGGCGGGACGAGGCATGGGAGATGATACGGCAGCGTCCCGATGTTACCTTCTCACTTTTAACAAAAAGAGCCCATCGTATCAAAGACTGCTTGCCCGAGGATTGGGGTGACGGATGGGATAACGTGTATCTTGCGGTGTCCTGCGAAAATCAAAAACGGGCAGATGAGCGCATTCCGCTTCTGTTAGATGTTCCTGCTAAGCACAAATGGGTAAGTCTCAAGCCTTTTATCGGTGAAATTGACCTTGAAAAATATCTTGCGACGGGACAGATCGAAACCGTCCTTGCAGGAGGGGAGAATTACGAAGGCGACCGACCGCTTTATTATGATTGGGTAAAGCGAATATACGACCAGTGTATCGAATACAACGTTGAGTTTATCTTTGGACAGACTGGAAACTACTTTGTAAAGGACGGCAAGATCTATCATATCAAAGATTATAAAACGCAGATCGATCAGGCACTTGCCTCGGGACTGCAAAACAGAAATATAAAGTTGAGTAAGGAGAACACGCATATGACAAAAGAAGGCATTTACGAATTTATCGCACGGCAGAAAACATCGATTATTACCTCTGTCGGTGAGGATGGCTATCCCGCCACAAGAGCCCTTATTCAGCCTGTGCTGATCGACGGCAACGACATTTACTTTGCTACTTATACCTCGTCAAGAAAGGTAGCGCACTATCGTGCGAATTCCAAGGCTTGTGTGTATTTCTACGAAAAGGGACGAAGCTTTTCCGGCGTGGAGATCAAGGGCAATATGGCAGTTCTCACAGACCAACCCACAAAGCAACGCTTCTGGAAACCCTTCTTTAACCGCTTTTACCGTAAGGGTGTGACCGATCCCGATTACTGCATTTTGAAATTTACGGGCTTTGAAGCACAATGGTTTACAAATCAAAGAACCGAAACAGTCAAGCTGTAAGGAGAACGGTATGGAAAGATATATGAATGCGAATATCGTGTTTTCTAAATTTTCAAGAGATTATATGGAACTCAAAAAGGATCTGCCCATAAGACCCAGCGAGATGGCTGTTGTTAACATCATCACTAAGCGCGACGGAGATTTCACACCCCTTGCCATTGCCGAACTACTCGGGGTATCCAAGCCGATGATCGCGGCGCATATTGCTGTCCTTGAAAAGAAGGGGTACATATACAAAGAGTCGTCTATGCTGGATAAACGCAGTTTTTACGTGCGGCCGACCGATAAAGCCAAGGCTCTCGCCGATGAATTTGAAGCAAGTCAGACGGAAAATCTGAAGAAGATCGAAATGGGACTTGGTGAAGAAAGCTTTGCCGAGCTTATCCGTTTGCTGGAAAAAACACAAACCGTACTTGATGAAATGAAAGGATAAAACTATGCAAAACTGTGATATTGATAAGGCAATACCGTGGAACCCGTGGCACGGCTGTAAAAAGGTAAGCCCCGGTTGTAAGAACTGCTTTGTATATAAGATGGACAGACGCTACGGCAGAGATACCACCCTCATTGCCAAAGGAAAAACGACCTATGAACTGAAGGACAAGGACTGTCCTCCGAATTCCATCGTCAAGCTCTGCTTTTCCTCCGATTTCTTTATCGAGGAAGCTGACGCGTGGCGTGAAGGCTGTTGGGATTTTATCAGGCGCAGAAAAGACTGCATCTTCGTTACCACCACCAAGCGCCCCGAAAGAATAAAGCAGTGTGTTCCGTTCGATTGGGGTGACGGCTGGGAGCATTTTCATCTGAGCATTTCTATTGAAAATCAGGAAATGGCAGATATCCGTTTGAAGCATTTTTTAGAGGCCCCTCTCAAGCATCGCGAGGTGTTCTGTTCGCCATTGATTGCGCCCATCAGACTTGGTAAATACCTTGACACAGGACTTATTAAGTGTGTCAACGTCGGCGGCGAGATGTCGCCCAAAAATGAAGTAAGACCGATCATGTGGGAGTGGGTGCGTGACCTCTATCTTGAAGCAAAGGAAAGAAATATTGAATTCTATTTCCACCAATGCGGATCCATGTTTATGCGTGACGGAGCCAATATCGGCAAATGGAAATTAAACGAGCAGATCGCCCGTGCCGAGGAGATTCAGCACGAGCTTGAAGAAATCTATGGTTAAATAAGGAGAATTACAATGAACACACTTGATGCAATTCACGGCAGAAGATCCATCCGTAATTTTAACGGTGAACCCATTACCGATGCAGAGACCCATGAAATTTTAAAGGCGGCATATGCGGCACCCGTAGGCCGTGCTATGTACGATACCCTAAGTCTCACAGTCATCACAAATAGGGAACTTCTTGACAGATGGGAGAGACTTATGCAGACAGCTGTCGGAAATCCCGACCTGCACCCTTTTTACGGCGCTCCTTGCGTGATCCTCGTATCCTCAGCCATGCCGAATGCACCGATGAGTAACGTAAACTTTTCCAATGCCGCTATTCTTGTTCAAAATATGGCGCTCGCTGCAACCGAGCTTGGTGTGGGCGCTTGTCATATCTGGGGCGCTGTCGGCGTGCTTGGCGGTAATGCAGAACTTACAGCGGAAATGAACATTCCCGAAGGTATGGTTCCTTGCTGTGCCATCGCCCTCGGTCATTTTGACGGTAAATATGAGCTTCGTGAGGCCATAGATTCCCGTATTAAGACGAACTTTATAAAATAAACTACAGAAGATAATTACTTTTTCACATCTTATTCTTGAAAAGTTCACAGAATTGCGATATAATCTAACGCGGTTAGATTATATCTCGAAAGGAGAAGAATATGGCTACAAAAGAGCAGGTCGAGTTCATAATGAATGAATTTCCCAAGGCGCATCCGGTAAATTTCTTTAGGATCATCAATGATGCCAATGCCGGAATCGGCTTTGCAATGAAATTGCTTTATGCTGCTGAGGGTAACCGTTTATCGGCAGGAGCAATCAGCGATGCAATGGGTGTCAGCACAGCACGGGTTGCGGTGCTTCTTAAAAAAATGGAAAACAAGGGTCTGATCGTCCGTGAAAGCGATGAAGCAGATGCGCGTGTTACGATCGTTCGTCTTTCGGAAAAGGGAATCGATACCGCAAGAGCTATGCGTGAAAAAATACTTGATCATATTTCAGGTGTTATAGATAAGCTCGGCATGGAAAAGCTGGAACAGTTTATCGCACTTTCCGTAGAGGTGAAAGAGGCAATGGAGGAGCGATTACCTCCCGAAGCCAAAACATTATAATTAAAAACTAATCAGGCGTATGTCTGTTTTATTTTTGAGAATAAATCTAACCAAGTTAGACAACGGCATTTATGAGCTTACACATAAATTTAAGTAAGAAAGCTTTTGTTCCGCAAAAGAAGTATTTATGTTTAAATTAGTAAAAAACAGCAGGGCAGGATCTATACTCTTGACCGTGTCGCCTTTGTTATTGCTCGGGTATGGTTAGATATAACAATTCCAATATATGAATGACAGCGACATTATAGAAAGCGAAACACACGAGAAACTGCTTGTAAAGAACAGCTTCTATACCAATCTTTACAGCAGTCAGTTTGAATAAGCATCGTAAAGCAAAATGGATGCCATATACAGAAAGAATGATTAGATAATGAAAATTTTTGGAGCAGGAATAGACATCGGTTCCACAACGGTCAAACTGGTGGTGCTGGATGAAAATGAGAAAATATTATACGGCGAGTACCGCCGCCATCATGCCGAAACCCAAAAGACGTTAGCAGAATTACTGAAAGATGCAAATAAACGTTTGGGCGATTGTTCGTTGCGGCTCAAAATCACAGGCTCAGGCTCGATAAATCTTGGAAAAGCACTGAATATCGGTTTTGTGCAGGAGGTATCTGCAGTAGCAACCGCTCTGCAAAGAACGGCACCTCAGACAGATGTTGCCATTGAACTTGGCGGTGAGGATGCAAAGATCATTTATTTTACAGGCGGTTTGGAAGAACGGATGAACGGCGTTTGCGCTGGCGGTACGGGATCTTTCATCGACCAGATGGCAAGCCTTTTGCAAACTGACGCTGAGGGACTTAATATCGAAGCGGAAAACTATAAGCAGATCTATCCCATTGCCGCCCGTTGCGGTGTCTTTGCCAAAACGGACATTCAGCCGCTTATCAACGAGGGCGCTACCAAAGCCGACCTTGCCGCCTCTATTTTTCAGGCGGTGGTCAATCAGACCATTTCTGGTCTTGCCTGCGGAAAACCCATTCGTGGTACTGTTGCCTTTTTGGGTGGACCGCTTCATTATCTGCCCGAACTGAAAAAAGCCTTTATCCGCACCTTGAAATTAACTCCCGAAACAACCGTGGATCCCGAAAATTCACACCTCTTTGCTGCTATGGGTGCGGCACTTGAAAGTGGGGATTCAGAGCCGATACATATTGAAGATTTAATAAAACGCTTGGAAAGCGGTGTTGAGGTCTCCTTTGAAATGCCGAGACTTTCACCTCTTTTTAAGGATAAGGCAGAGTATGACGCATTTTGCGATCGTCATAGCAAAGCGGTCGTTCCCAAGGGTGAACTTTCTACCTACGAAGGAGATTGCTTTTTAGGTATTGATGCCGGCTCTACCACTACAAAAGTGGCGTTGATCGGAGATCATGGAGAGCTTTTGTATTCTTTTTATGCCAATAATAAGGGAAATCCCATACAAACAGCAAAAACAGCAATCATCGAACTTCAAAAAATTTTACCTATCGGTGCAAAAATTGTCAGATCCTGCTCCACGGGCTATGGCGAGGGCCTCTTAAAGACCGCCTTTTCCTTGGACGAGGGAGAGGTAGAAACTATCGCCCATACCACCGCCGCCGCTTTTTTTGACAGTAACGTGGATTGCGTGCTGGATATCGGCGGACAGGATATGAAGTGTATAAAGATGCGCAGCGGTGCGGTTGATACCATCATGCTCAACGAGGCCTGCTCCTCCGGTTGCGGCTCGTTTATCGAAAACTTTGCAAATTCTTTGGGCTTTTCTGCCGCTGATTTTGCAAAGGAAGCCCTTTTTGCCGAAAAGCCTGTTGATCTGGGTACCCGTTGCACCGTGTTTATGAACTCCAATGTGAAACAGGCGCAAAAGGAGGGTGCGAGCGTAGCAGATATTTCGGCAGGACTTGCTTATTCGGTTATCAAAAATGCACTGTATAAGGTCATAAAGCTTGCCGATGCAAAGGACTTGGGTAAACACATCGTTGTGCAGGGCGGTACCTTCTATAACCATGCTGTACTGCGCGCTTTCGAGCAGATTGCAGGGGTTGAGGCTATCTGTCCCGATATTTCGGGTATTATGGGTGCTTTCGGCGCGGCACTCATTGCTAAGGAACGCTACTGCGGTCAAGCATCCACTATGCTTTCTCTCGATGAGATCGACAGCCTTACCTATAAGACTTCTACCGTTCGCTGCGGTGGATGCTCTAACAACTGTATGCTGACGATCAACACCTTTCAAAACGGCAAAAAGCACATTACGGGCAACCGTTGTGAAAAGGGAGCAGGCGGTGGAAATAATGCGAAGGCGCCCAGTATGGTGGAATATAAACGCAAGCGTTTGTTCGACTATACCTATCCCGCGAATGCGCCGAGAGGTGTTATCGGTATTCCGAGAGTGCTCAATATGTACGAAAACTATCCTTATTGGGCAACCTTTTTCGCAAAGCTTGGCTTCGAAGTCGTACTGTCGCCATTGAGTGACCGTAAGCTTTATGAACGGGGTATGGAATCCATTCCTTCGGAATCGGAATGTTACCCTGCAAAGTTATCCCACGGTCATGTGCAGTGGCTTATCGACAACGGTGTTACAACAATTTTTCACCCTTGCGTATTCTATGAGCATCAGGAAACAAAGACGGCGCAAAATCACTATAACTGTCCTATCGTTGTCTCCTATGCCGAAAATTTAAAAAATAACGTAGAGGATATCGGCAACAAAGGAGTTCGATATATCCGTCCCTTCATTGCTTTTACAGATGAGAAAACCGCCGCAGACCGCCTTGTGCAGTTGTGTCAAAAGGAATGGGGCATTTCAGAATCTGAGGTTCGGGCGGCAGCAAATGCTGCTTGGAGTGAACAACGAAGAGCGAAAGAGGATATTCGGTCAGAGGGCAAGCGTCTTCTTGAACAAATGGAGAAAAATCACGGCAGAGGTATCGTTTTGGCGGGAAGACCGTATCATATTGACCCCGAAATTAACCACGGTATTCCCGAAATGATTGCGTCCTACGGACTTACTGTATTTACTGAGGATAGCTTGCCCACTGATTTTGAAGAGGGACCGCTTCGTGTAACAGACCAGTGGGTCTATCATTCCAGACTATACACAGCCGCTGAATTTGTAAGCCATAGGAACGATTTGGAGTTGATACAGCTCAATTCCTTCGGTTGCGGCTTAGATGCCGTTACCACCGATCAGGTGCAGGAAATTCTCGAAAACAGCGGTAAGCTCTATACCGTTTTAAAGATCGACGAGGTAAATAACCTTGGTGCCGCAAGAATTCGTATCCGCTCTCTTTTGGCGGCAATGCAACAACGACAAAAGCAGGGTGTTGTTTCGGACTCTGTTCCGTTCGAGTATCAACGCGCCGAGTTTACGAAACCAATGTTCGAAAACGGTTATACCATTCTGGCACCGCAGATGAGCCCGATTCATTTTGATATTTTAGAGCCGGTATTTCATAAATACGGGTTTAACATTGAGGTGCTGGATAACGACAACCGCAACGCCATCGATACAGGGCTGAAATACGTCAATAACGATGCCTGCTTCCCGTCTATTACGGTGGTTGGGCAGATCATGGACGCCGTTCTTTCGGGCAAATATGATACGAATAAATTGGCGGTTATTATGACGCAAACAGGCGGATGCTGCAGAGCCAGCAACTATGTCGGCTTTATCCGCCGAGCACTTGCTAAGGTCGGGCTTTCGCATATCCCCGTGATTTCTCTCAATGCCAACGGTATGGAGAAAAACGAGGGCTTTAAGCCGCCGCTTAAAATGGTGATTTCGGCGGCAAAAGCTATTGTTTACGGTGACCTGTTTATGCGTTGTCTGTACCGAGTTCGTCCTTATGAAAAGGTAAAGGGTTCCGCCGACAAACTCCATAAATATTGGCAGAAGATCGCCATCGACAGTCTTGTAAACAAGAAAACCAAGTGGTCTTACAAAAAGGTTTGCCAAAACATCGTGGAGTCCTTTGATACTCTCGCCATCAATGAAACAGTTAAAAAGCCTCGTGTGGGCGTTGTCGGTGAGATATTAGTAAAATATATGCCGCTTGCCAATAACCACATTGTAGAACTGTTGGAAAATGAGGGCGCAGAGGCTGTTGTTCCCGATCTTATGGACTTTATGAACTTCTGCATCTACGGCGGCGACTACAAGCACCGTTTCCTCGGGGCAAAATGGATAAGCTCCTTTATTGCTAAGGCGGGTGTGTCCGTTATCCGAACACTCAGAGGTCCTGCTTTGCGAGCGCTTGAAAAAAGCAAGCGTTTTGAAGCGCCGATGCGTATCGAAAAGGTGGCAGAACTGGCAAAGCCTTTTTTGTCCTTGGGCAATCAATACGGCGAAGGCTGGTTTTTGACCGGTGAAATGGCAGAGCTGATAACGAGCGGTGTTCCCAATATCGTGTGTATTCAGCCTTCTGCTTGCCTGCCCAATCATGTGGTTGGCAAGGGTGTTATCAAAGCACTGAAAAAAGCATATCCGCAATCGAACATTGTGGCAGTGGACTATGATCCGGGAGCGAGTGAGGTCAATCAGTTAAACCGAATCAAACTGATGCTTTCATCTGCACGGGATGCGATCAAGCCGGCTAAACCGAGAGAACTTGTTACACAAAGATAGATATATTAAGGCTTATGTGGTACAATATAAAATCGTAAGTGAAATAAAAACAGGAGACTAACAATGACAGATATAGGCAGACTCGGACTCGGTACGATGGATATGAACCTCGGCAACAAGCAAAGTTCCATCAAAACGATTCACGCCGCGCTCGACGCAGGTGTAACTCTCTTTAATACGGGCGAATTCTACCAAGGCAGTGAAAGCGAAATGGTAACCGGTGAAGCCTTGAAGGACGTTAAGCGTGAAAACTTTTTCCTTTCTGTCAAGTTCGGCGTTCTGCCGTCTCCCGAAGGCGGTATCTACGGTCTTGACGTAAAGCCGTTTAATGTGAAGGGGCATTTGACTTATTCGCTTCGCCGTCTCGGACTTGATTATATCGACCTCTATCAGCCGGCACGACAGGATACCACCGTTCCCGTGGAGGAGCTTGTTGGTGCGATTGCCGAGCAGGTCAAGGCAGGCTATGTCAAGCATATCGGCCTTTCTATGGTGGATGCCGAAACGCTTCGCCGCGCCTGCAAGGTGCATCCCATTCATACAGTGGAGATGAATTATTCTCTCATAAACCGTGATATCGAAAAAGAGCTGATTGCCGCTGCAAAGGAACTTGGTGTTAAGGTGCTTGCCTTTGGTGTTCTCGGTCATGGTATGTTCTCGGAAAAGGTGCTTGAAACGGGTGGCTTCGGCAGAGGCAGAATACCCGAAGAATCGCTTTCTGCTGTTAATGCAATAAAGAATATCGCCGATGAAAAAGGCGTTTCGCTTTCACAATTGATGATTGCGTGGTCGCTTGCAAAACACGAGAATGTTCAGGTCCTCGTTGGTACAACCAAGCCGGAGCATCTTTTGAGCGCAGTAGAGGCACTCAAAATATCGCTTACCAAAGAGGATATCGAGCACATGGAATCCGCTTCCCCCAAAAGACTCTTTGCAGGCAGAGGTATGCGTAATTTTGTGTTTACGGACGGAAAAATGATGCGTTTATAAAATATACCTGCAAAATTTCCAAGTGCTTCAAATCCGGAGTAGGTAATATGGTAAAAAAACAGGCGATGCCGTGTGGCATCGCCTGTAATTACATTAAAACTTTACAGATAAGTTGACAGATGTAAAGTTTTGCGGTATAATACACAAGTTAAAAATAAATCGTTCGAGAGATAAAGGAAAGGTACATATGAAAGATCAAATCGAACAATTAAAGAGAGCGAAAAATGCTGTTATTCTCGCTCATTATTATGCACCTGCCGAGGTGCAGGAAATAGCAGACTTTGTGGGTGACTCGTTCTATCTTGCAAAGATTGCCAAACAGAGTAAGGCAGATATTATCGTGTTTTGCGGCGTGTCATTTATGGGGGAGAGCGCCAAGATTCTCAATCCCGATAAAAAGGTTCTTATGCCGGATCTGGTTGCCGATTGCCCGATGGCACATATGGTAGCGCGTGGTGCCATCGATGAGATGCGTGCAAAGTATAATGACCTTGCAGTCGTTTGTTATATTAACTCTACTGCTGAACTGAAATGCCAAAGTGACGTGTGCGTAACGTCCTCCAACGCAGTGAAGATCGTAAAGGCACTTCCAAACAAGAATATATTCTTTATTCCCGACCGAAACCTTGGCAGATTTGTTGCTGAACAGGTGCCTGAAAAGAATATCATACTCAATGACGGTTGCTGTCCCATTCATGCTGCAATAACGGCGCAGCAGGTAAAAGCTGAAAAGGATAAGCACCCCGATGCTATCGTGCTTTCCCATCCGGAATGTGATGCATCCGTACTTGCTCTTTCCGATTATATCGGCAGCACTGCAGAGATTATTTCCTTTGCCAAAAACAGTGTTGCGAACGAGTTTATCGTTTGCACGGAAGACGGTGTGAACTATAAGTTGCTTTCGGAAAATCCGAATAAATGCTTTTATTATCCCAAACCTCATCCGTGCTGTGCCGATATGAAGCTTAATACTCTTGCCGCTGTTTTGTCGGTGCTGGAAAAGGAAGACAAAGAAGTAACCGTAAACGAGGATGTTCGCCGAAAAGCTCTGCTTCCTCTTGAAAAAATGTTGGAGCTTGCAAAATAAGAATTATGAATACTGATATTTTAATTGTAGGTTGCGGCGTGTCGGGGCTTTACTGCGCTCTCAATTTGCCGAAAGATAAAAACATCATTATCGTTACAAAAAGCGAGGCACCGAAAAGCGACTCTTTCTTAGCTCAGGGCGGCATCTGTGTACTTCGGGATGACAATGACTATGAATCCTTTTATAATGACACCATGCGTGCAGGGCACTATGAAAACAATCCCGATTCGGTGGACATTATGATCCGTTCTTCGCGGGAAGTTATCGGCGACCTTGTATCCTTCGGCGTTCGTTTTGAAAAAAACGGAGAAGAATTCACCTATACCCGTGAGGGCGCTCATTCCAGACCCCGTATTCTCTTCCACGAGGATGAAACGGGTAAAGAGATAACCTCGCACCTACTGGAAACTGCACGAGGCAAAAGCAACATTACGCTGATAGAAAACTTTACAATGGTTGACCTGATATGCAAGAACAATACTTGCAGCGGTATAATCGGCCACGATGCGGACGGTAACTACATCAGCGTCAATGCCGATTACACAGTGCTTGCAACAGGCGGTATAGGAGGATTATTTAAACATTCGACCAATTACCGACATTTAACCGGTGATGCTCTGGCTCTTGCCTTAAAATACAGCATCAAGCTGCAGCACATTGATTACATACAGATCCATCCAACCACACTTTACACAAAAAAGAACGGTCGGGAGTTTTTGATATCCGAATCGGTACGCGGCGAAGGAGCAATTTTGCTCAACTCCAAGGGCGAACGGTTTGTAAATGAGCTGCTACCGCGTGATGTTGTGGCAGGTGCTATTTTTGAGGAAATGAAAAAGGAAGGCAGTGAGCATGTGTGGTTGTCGCTCGCACCGATACCGGAAGACGAGATCAAGACCCATTTTCCGCACATTTATCAGCACTGCTTAGACGAGGGCTATGATATAACCAAAGAGCCGATCCCAGTTGTACCGTCTCAACATTATTTTATGGGCGGAATTGATGTGGATAGATATAGCAAAACATCAATGGACAGGCTATATGCGGTGGGCGAAACCGCCTGTAACGGCGTTCACGGAAGAAACCGTTTGGCAAGTAATTCACTGCTTGAAAGCCTTGTGTTTGCAAAGCGTGCCGCAAAGCATATCACATCAAACTATGATGCAATAAAGCAGCACAGTGAGGTATCTATTGATGCATCAAAATATGATGGGTATCAAGAAAAATATAAAGAGTTAGTTTTGACAGCTATCGAAAAGGAGAAACAAAGCCATGAATAATATCACAATGAAACTAAACGCAGATGACCTGATTTTAAAAGCTTTGAAAGAGGACATTACCGGCGAGGACATTTCCACCAACTCTGTAATGCCTCACTATCAGCTTGGTGAAGTTGAGCTGATCTGTAAAGAGGATGGCGTGATCGCAGGTCTTGAAGTTTTTAAAAGAGTGTTTGAGCTTCTTGATGATAAGACCGAGGTGGCATTTACCTGCAAGGACGGTGATACGGTAAAGAAAGGTCAAAAGCTGGGCGTGCTTCACGGTGATATCCGCGTGCTCCTTTCGGGTGAGCGTACAGCACTCAACTACCTTCAGCGTATGAGCGGTATCGCAACCTATACCCGCACCATTGCCGATATGCTTAAAGGCAGTAAAACTAAGCTCCTCGACACCCGTAAGACCACACCCGGTATGCGTATCTTTGAAAAGTATGCCGTAAAGGTCGGCGGGGGATATAATCACCGCTATAATCTCAGTGACGGTATTCTTTTAAAGGATAATCATATCGGAGCCGCAGGCGGTGTCAAAGAGGCAGTTAGAATGGCAAAGGAATATGCTCCCTTTGTCCGCAAGATCGAAATTGAGGTTGAGGATTTGGATATGCTGAAGGAAGCACTTGAAGCCGGCGCTGATATCATAATGCTCGACAATATGAGCGTTGAGGATATGCGTGAGGCCGTAAGACTTGCCGCAGGCAGAGCCGAGACCGAGTGCAGTGGTAACGTTACAAAAGAAAATGTTGCAAAACTTATAGATATCGGTGTAGACTATATATCGAGCGGTGCGCTTACGCACTCTTCTCCTATTTTGGATCTTTCTCTTAAAAATCTTCACGCGATTTAATGCGCATAAAGAGGTGAATACATGAAGGCGGCCGAAAGAAGAAAAGCAATCGTCAATCTGCTACTGTCCGGCAAAGAAGCCATATCCGGAAAGGCTCTTTCCGAAGAGTTCGGAGTATCAAGGCAGATCATTGTCCAGGATATTGCTGTGTTAAAAAGCTCCGGCTTTGAGATACTTTCCGCCCATAACGGATATATTATGCGGCAGACGCCCTTGAGGGAACGCGTCTTTAAGCTGTATCACACATCAGAACAAACAGAGGATGAGCTGAACCTGATCGTGGATCTCGGCGGTACCGTTGTGGATGTATTTGTTTGGCATAAAGTATACGGTAAAATTTCGGCTACACTCAATATTTTTTCAAAACTTCATGTAAAACAGTTTATTGAGGGAATACGAACCGGAAAATCTACAGAGCTTATGAGTATAACCGGCGGATATCACTACCATACCATTCGCGCAGATTCAGATGAGATACTTGATAAAATTGCCGATGTGCTTGAGAAAAAAGGTTATATAGCACCTGAAATATAATAAAGACAGAACCTAGGCGTCACAGCAATGCGGCGCCTATACGCATAAAGGGTACCGATCGCTTTTGAGAAAGTGGCTTTTTGTCTGCCAAAATGAGATAGCAACCATACCACATCCTTTACAACTTTTGTATGTTGTGTTATACTGCTTTTATCAACCCTCATTTAAAAGGAGGACTATAAATGCATTTCCTTATTTATGTCATAACCTTTATCTGTGCCTATGCTTTGGGCAGCTCAAACATGGCTTATTACATATCCAAGATAAAAAAGATTGATGTTAAAAATCAAGGCTCGAAAAACCTCGGCGCATCAAATGCCACCATGCTTCTCGGCTGGTCTGCAGGCATACTTTCCGCCGTCCACGATATCGGCAAGGCAGTCCTTGCGGTAGTTTTGGCAAACCTCATTTTCCCCGAGGTTCCTCTTATCGGCGCAGTCGCAGGGGTTGCAAGCGTTTTGGGTCACATCTATCCTTTCTATTTAAAGTTTAGGGGAGGCAAAGGCTTCGCATCGTTTATTGGCGTAACCGTTGCCCTTAACTGGAAAATCGGGCTCATAATTCTTGCAGTTGCGGTTGTTGTTGCGCTTATAACAAATTATATCGTTGCCGGCACCACCAGCATGATCGTTTTCTCACCCATTGCATTGGCGGTTTTCTCGCACAGCTTGCTTTTAGGCATCATTTTAGCAATTGCAAGCGCCGTTATTGCTTATAAGCACCGCGATAACTATGTCCGCATCTTCAACGGCACCGAGTTCAAGCTTAGCAAAGCCTTCACCAAAAAACCAAAATATGATTGACCGCTTATTCAAAATGATTATATACCCGATTTTCAAAATTTGTAAATTACCCTTGACATATATACAAATATTGGATATAATGTAAATGTGTAAACACGTTTAACACCAAACACAACTACACACAAAGAAACAGCCGTTCCTTTTTTGGGGCGGCTTTTCTTTTTAATTCTTAAGAAATCCTTTGTAAATCTTAAGAATATCTTAAGAATTTACAAGTTGTAACTTAATAATTTTTCTGTTATCATAGTGTTAGACCAAAAGAAACGGAGTGATAAACAGTGTATAACATTCTTCTTTGCGACGATGAAAAGGATATTGTTTCTGCACTTAAAATATATCTTTCAAACCAAGATTATCGCTTTTTCGAGGCATACAACGGTGCCGATGCTTTGGCAATTCTGCGTTCCGAAAACATCCACCTTGTTTTAATGGACATAATGATGCCGCAGGTAGACGGTATATCTGCAATTAACACCCTGCGTGAGTTTTCAAACGTGCCTGTTATCTTTTTAACGGCAAAAGGCGAGGACACCGACAAGGTGCTTGGCCTCACCGTCGGCGCCGACGATTACATAACCAAACCCTTTAATCCTGTAGAACTTATAGCGCGAGTAAAATCTCACATTCGCCGTTACACCATGCTTGGCTCTTATTCCAAGCAGTTAGAGGTCATCCGCATCGGCGGTATCGAGCTTTTTGACAACACAAAGATAATTAATGTTGACGGCGAGCCTATAACCCTCACGCCAAAGGAATACGACATTCTAAGCTTTTTAATGGCGCACCCCGGCACAGTGTTTTCACCTGCCGAAATTTACCGCCGTGTTTGGGGCGAGGTCCCCATAGGTGTTGATAACGCAATTGCCGTACATATTAGACACCTGCGTGAAAAGATCGAGATCGACCCTGCCGACCCACGTTACCTTAAGGTCGTTTGGGGCAGGGGATATAAATTTGAACATAAGGAGGTTTAAACATGAAAAAGGCAAATTCAAAGCTGTGGCTAAAAATCACTTCAATAATTTTGTTTGTTGTGTTTTTGGCAGTTTTTGCGGCGTCTGTGTTTGGTGTCATAGCATTAGGTTATATGGAGGTCTACTTTGACGGCGGCAAGAACTTTAAAGAATCAGTTCAGCAGGATTATGCTTATTCAGCCGTAAGCAGTATCGCTTATGAGTTTAAAGAGTATGTCGCTCCCGAATGGTATCAAATCACCAAAGAAAAGGAATATCAGGGCGACACTTGGGAATATGACCCCGAGTCAGCATCATACCAAAAGAAAACCGAAGGTATCACTTTCAACTCATCCGATTTCCCTTATACCGAGCCTGAAAATTATTTCGGCGGAGATATGGTAGGTCAGTTCTTCTCTTATGATTATGCCGAGGGCCGCACCAATTACGCTTTTGAAATCAAAGACGTTCAAAGCGGCGAGGTCGTTTTTGCTAACTTTACCCCGCCTGCCGATTATGTCGATACCATAACTCATACTTCAAAAACATCAGCTTTAGGCGACCTGCAAAAAATCAATCTTCAGTTTGAAAGCCGATATGACCTTAACCGCTATCTTAAAGACTTGAAAGGCGGTCTTTATAACAGTACCATCTATTTTATCCCCAAAGAGGGTTATGTTTCCGATTCCGGTACTCCCAGCCTAAAAACATGGGTCATAGAGGCTGACTATATTCCGATTGAAACAAAAAATTATGAAATAACTCTTTACATTCCTCAAACTTATCCTGTTCAAAACGCAGGCGCAGTTGTAATGTCACTTGTCGATTTCGCAATTGCTTACAGATATCTGCCCATTATAACAGGCGCTGCAAGCCTTGTGCTGCTTCTTATCATCTTCATATACTTAATGTGCGCCGCCGGCTGTAAAGCAGGGGCAGAGGGTATCACCCCCAACTGGATAGACAAAATCCCGTTCGACCTCTACCTTATAATTCTTGCTGTAATCGTTTGCGTGATTATTGAACTAAGCGATGTTTTCGATCATGATCTTTTAATGCTCATATATTTGTTCTGCGCAGGTGTTCTGTTGGCACTGCTGTTCATTTCATTGTGCATGACAACCGCCACCCGTGCAAAGCTTGGCACAGTATTATCTAACACTGTCATCGGCCTAGCTCTTGTATTGCTTGTCAAAATCCTCAAAGCTGTCTTTAAGTTTGTCAAGAAGATCTTTTCAGGCATATGCTATGCGTTTGCAAACCTTAAGTTTGTGTGGAGGGCAGTAATCATCTGTGTCTTAATCGCCGCCTTCGAGATATTTACCATCTTCTTTATTGTGGAAATGTATTGGATGCGTGCGTTCTGGGTGTTCGTCTTCCTCTTCGGAAATCTTTTCTTGGCAACAATGACTGTTTTCTATCTTATTGCATTCTTCAAAATTAAAAAGTGCATTAAAGAGCTTGCAAACGGCAACTCCTACGCCAAGGTCGATAGCCAATACGTTTTCGGCATCTTTAAAGAATGTGCCGATGACCTTAACAACATTGGCATGGGTATTCAAAAAGCGGTTGAGGAAAGCATGAAATCCGAACGCTTAAAGACCGAGCTTATAACAAATGTATCCCACGACCTTAAAACGCCTTTAACCTCAATCGTCAACTACATCGATATTTTAAGCAAAGAGGACATTCAGCCCGAAGAAGCAAAAGAACATGTTAATGTTTTAGTACGCCAATCTCAGCGAATGAAAAAGCTTATCGACGACCTCATCGAGGCATCAAAAGCTTCAACAGGTGCTACCAATGTCGAGCTTACAAGAAGTGATTTAAGCATGCTTCTGTCGCAGTCGGTGGTTGAATATGAAGACAGATTCAACAACTCGAACCTTGCGGTAAAAATGATACTGCCCGAAAATCCTCTTGTTGCCCTTCTCGATGGCAAGCTTATGTGGAGAGTGTTTGATAACCTTTTAGGAAATATCTATAAATACGCTCAGCCCGGCACACGCGTCTATATCACCGCCGTTGAAAAAGGCGACGACATTGTGGTATCCTTCAAAAATATCTCGAAATATGAGCTTAACATATCAAGCAACGAGCTTATGGAACGCTTCGTCCGCGGCGATTCCTCCCGTTCAACCGAAGGCAGCGGCTTAGGCTTGTCAATCGCTCGCAGTCTTTGCGATCTGCAGAACGCAACCCTTGATATCGACATCGACGGCGACCTGTTTAAGGTAAATATCACCGTTAAAAAACTCGGCGACGAGGAGCTTATTAATGAATAGGTGGCTGCTTGCTCTTGTTATGCTGATGTTGATTGCTGTCCTTATCATAGCTTTGTCGCATTATATAACGAGCTTTTTTAGTCCTTTTCTATAAAAACATAGTTCCCCAAACGTTTGCGCTGCGAGGCGAAGCCGCCGCCCGCCTTCGGCGGGCGCCCCACCCCGAGCGAAGCTCGGGGTGGGGCAGGCTGACACTTCGTGTCAGCCGCGGCTTCGCCTCTTTCGCACTCGCCTGCAATTTCAAAAAAACCGCTACCATAAACCCAAAAACCACCTGATAAAGCACTTGTTGCCTTATCAGGTGGTTTGTTTTTTAATATATTCAGTTGCCGCCGCAAATCGTTCCGTTTCCTAAAACAAAGCCTTCAGCATAAATCGCCGCTGCCTGTCCGTTCGACACTCTAGCGGTAGGCAAATCAAGATGCAAAACAGCACCGTCGTCTGTCAGCTCAACCACACAGTCCAAAAGTTTTCCTGTAGAGCGCAGCTTGCACTTAGCCCTCATGCCGTTTGCAATAGCACCGTCAAATGTTTCGCTGACGTTTTCAATCAAAACCTTTGTAACCTGCGCCTTTTCATAACCTAATCGCACTTCATTGGTAACAGGATCAATGTCAGTCACATAAGCAGGCTTGCCTAATGCAATGCCCAAACCCTTTCGCTGACCTATGGTATAGTGCAAAATGCCCTTGTGCTTGCCGCACACCTTGCCCTCGGGCGAGATGAAATCACCCTCATCACTTGTGCGGTAGTTCTTTTCGATGTATAAGGCGTAATCGTTATCTGTTACGAAGCAGTTTTCCTCGCTGTCGGGCGCGTCGTGGCACTCAAGCCCAATGCTTTTGGCAATCTCACGCACCTTAGGCTTCTCATAATCCGAAATAGGAAGCAGAAGCTTCGATAGAACATCCTGCCCAAGCCCCGCCAGCATGTAAGATTGGTCTCTTGCCTCTGACTCGCTGAAGGTCAGCTTGTAAACTCCGTCCTCATACAAAATTTTTGCATAGTGACCCGTTGCAATAAAGTCAAATCCGTTTTCAATTGCTGTGTCCAAAAGATATTTAAACTTTATTCTCGGGTTGCACCTAACGCAGGGCGAGGGCGTTCTGCCGCTTAAATACTCGCTTGCAAAAAAGTCAATAATCTCACGCTTAAACTCTTCCTGCAAGTCTCTTATTATAAGAGGGATACCAAGCTGCTCAGCCGATTTCTTTGCCGCTTCAACCACCTTGTCGTGCACGGGCGACATTTTCATTACCAAGCCTGCAACCTCATAGCCTTTTTCTCTTAAAAGATGCACAGCGACCGAGCTGTCAACTCCGCCGCTGAGTGCTACCAATACTTTCTTAGCCAATCGAACATTCCTCGCAATGCTCATGAAGCTCGCCGACTATCGGCAAGGGGTCAATGCCCTGACGGGAATAGTAATCCCACAAAGCAGCCTTAATTGCCTGTTCAGCCAAAACCGAGCAGTGAAGCTTTGCTGCCGGAAGTCCGTCCAAAGCCTCAACAACTGCTTTGTTTGTAAGCTTTAAAGCGTCCTCAATGGTTGCACCCTTAATAAGCTCAGTTGCCATCGAGCTTGTTGCAACTGCGGCACCGCAGCCAAATGTCTTAAACTTAACGTCAGTAATAATGCCGCCGTCGATTTTAAGATACATTTTCATTATATCTCCGCACTTTTCGTTGCCGATCTCACCAATACCGTCAGCGTTTTCAATCTCACCGACGTTTCTGGGGTTGGCAAAATGGTCCATAACCTTTTCGCTGTAAATCATTATCTAAAACATCCTTTCAATGTATATTTACAAATCAATCGCTAATGCCTTCGGTTTTGCAAATTCTCTCCCACAAGGGGCTCATTGCTCTCAGCTTTGCAACAACAGTGTTTACCTTTTCAATAATATAATCAACGTCTTCTTCCGTTGTGTCTTCATTAATTGTAAGTCTTAACGAGCCGTGTGCCGTAGCATGAGGAAGTCCGATAGCAAGCAAAACGTGCGATGGGTCTAAAGAACCCGATGTGCAAGCCGAACCGCTGGATGCGCAAATCCCCTCAAGGTCAAGCGATAAAAGCAAGCTCTCACCCTCAATACCTCTGAACGAGATGTTAACATTGCCGCAAAGACGTTTTTTTGCATCGCCGTTAAGTCTTGTCTCTTTAATTTTTAAGAGGTTTTCAATCAGCTTATCACGCATTACGCTTATTTTAGCCTGCTTGCCGGCAATGTCGCGGCAAGCTTCCTCCATTGCAACGCCAAGTGCAACAATCGAGGGAACATTTTCGGTACCTGCACGCTTCGTTCTTTCCTGTGCGCCGCCGTGAATAAGGTTGGGCAAGCCGATACCTGTTCTTACAAACAATGCGCCCACGCCCTTTGGCGCATGAATCTTATGGCCCGAAAGAGAAAGCATATCAATGTTCATGTCCGAAACGTCAATCTCAACATTGCCTATAGCCTGCACAGCGTCGGTATGGAACCATACCTTTCTTTCACGGCATATAGCGCCAATCTCTTTAATAGGCTGAATAGTGCCTATCTCGTTGTTTGCAAACATAATTGTTACAAGCGCTGTGTCCTCGCGGATAGCGTTCTTAACATCCTCGGGGTTAACTAAGCCAAACTCGTCAACGGGAATGTAAGTTACTTCAAAGCCGTTTTTTGCAAGGTGATCAACCGTGTGCAAAACAGCATGATGTTCAAAGTTCGAGGTGATAATGTGCTTTTTGCCCTTCTTAGCCTGCACCTCTGCCGCCGATTTGATAGCCCAGTTGTCAGCTTCAGAACCGCCGCTGGTAAAATATATCTCGCCCGACTTTGCATTGATTGCATTTGCAACCTGCTGTCTTGCTTTCATAACAGCCCTTGCCGAATTCATACCAAGCGAATAAATGCTCGAAGCATTTCCGTAGATCTCGGTGAAATAGGGAAGTGCTGCTTCTAAAGCTGCCTTTGAAACCTTTGTCGTTGCTGCATTATCAGCATAAACAAAACGCTTTTCCATTTCAATCAACTTCCTTTCAAAGTCCTATATATGTGAATGAATTTTTTAACCTTGTTTTAATGCCCTGTAAGCCGAAACCGCAAGCTCGTCGCATCGCTCGTTTTCCGGGTGTCCTGCATGCCCCTTTACCCACACGAATTTAACTCGGTGTGTATCCAAAAGCAAAAGCAGTTCTTCCCACAGCTCACGGTTCAAAGCAGGCTTCTTGTCCGACTTTATCCAGCCGTTTCTTTGCCAACTTTTTGCCCAGCCTTTTTCAATGCCGTCCACAACATATTTCGAGTCGGTCGTTAAAATAACCTCACATGGCTCTTTTAATGCTTTAAGCCCCATAATAACAGCTGTAAGCTCCATCTTGTTGTTTGTGGTCATTTCACTTGCCCCCGAAAGCTCTTTGCAGGCACTGCCATATTTCAAAACAACGCCCCAACCGCCTGCCCCGGGATTGCCCGAACATGCCCCATCGGTGTAGATATAAACTGTTTTCATTATTATTCCTCAAGATATCATATTTCAACACAATATTATACCTCAAAATAATAAATAAATCAATCACTTGTACGCAATATTTTTGCGTTTTGTGTCAATCGAGGCACTGCTTCGCCATAGCCACACGTTTTACTTACATATAACCGAAGTATTTCAAACAGCCTTCTCACCAACGCTCGCACCGAATTCCACAGCGGCTTCGCCGCGCGAAATCCGACGCTCGCTAATCGGTGGGTACGTCTCCACGCCTATCAAGTTAGCCTTCGCTAACCCAAATATACACCTTTGTTATAAAATTGTCAATAAATATGTTTGACATATTTCCATTCAGCAAATATAATGAATTTATAACTATTGCCGAAAGGATGATTGCCATGACTGACATAAAAAAGATAATGCAGCACGAGATCGAAAATCAAAAGTTTACCTCGGGTGTTAACCTGCTTGTTTTAGTTAACGGTAAAGAGGCTATTTACGAGGAATACGGCTATCGTGATGCCGAAAACAAAATACCTTTCTCGCGTGATACCATAACAAGACTCTATTCCATGAGCAAGCCCATAACCGCGGTCGCCGCAATGATTCTGGCAGACAGGGGAATGCTTGACCTTGGCGATTGCCTGTGCTGGACAATGCCCGGCTTTTCCGAGGCTTATTATAACACCGACGGCACCCGTATTAAGGCGACCCAGCAAATCACTGTTAAAGACCTTCTTAACATGACATCGGGTATACCTTACCCGGGCAACACTCCTTCATCTCAGCAGGTAGGAGGGGTATTCTGGGAGCTTAACGAGCGCCTTCACACCGATAACCCCATGACTACTGCCGAATTTGCGCGCAGGATCGGTGCGTGTGACCTTAGCTTTAACCCGGGCGATAAATTTATGTATGGCGCTTCTGCCGATGTTCTTGGCGCTTTAATTGAATATAGAAGCTCAATGAAGCTTGGCGAGTTTATGCAAAAAGAGATCTTCGAGCCGCTTGGAATGACCGACACCGGCTTTTATGTCAAGCCCGAAAGCAAGCACCGCCTTGCCAAGGCTTATAAAACCGATTATGCTAATTGGCGGATCGAACCCGTTTTCACCGAACACCTCGGTGTGCCTGTTACCGATACTCCTCCCGCATTTGAATCGGGCGGTGCAGGTCTTTACTCAACCTTAGACGACTATGCAAAATTTGCAACCATGCTTTTAAACGGCGGCGAGCTTAACGGCAAACGAATCCTTTCCAAAAACGCAGTAAAATACCTCACCTCGCCGTCTCTAATGCCGTGGCAGGCCGAATCGCTTTCAAAAGATTGGCGCTCGCTCTCGGGTTACAGTTACGGTAACTTAATGCGAAACTTGATCAACCCCGGTCAGGCTTATATTTTAAGTGAGGAGGGCGAATACGGATGGGACGGCTGGCTTGGCTGTTATTTTGCTAATTATCCCAAAAGCAAAATGACAATTTTAATGACTATGCAGCGTGTTGACAGCGGCACAACAGCCCTCACCCGAAAGGTTATCAACGCAGTTCGCAACGAGTTGATTAAATAGTCTTTACAGGGCAGGTTTCCTGCTCTGTTTTTTATAAAAATATTGTGAAAAAGTAATGAAAAATTACTTGAATTAATTGACTCTCACGCTGTTAGTGGTATAATTATTTCATTAGATAAAAAGTTACCCTTTAAAAATTTAAGGAGGTATATAATATGGCAAAAACATTTGGAAAGAAAAAGAATAACGGCTTAAAAACCCTTGTGGCAATTCTTGCAGTTTTGGCACTTGTTGCTGTTTTGGCTTTGTTTGTAATACTCCAGCCCGATACTTCGGGAGGGGACAAGGTTGGCGACGGTGTGATTAACAGCACAAACGGCTCATCTAATATGCAGATAATTTCAGAATCCGACCTGCCGGACGCTACGGCACCGGTTGAAAAAACCAACGAAACAGGCGATACGGAGATTATTTTAAACGGCAGCGATGTTACCGTTAACGGCGGAGGAGCCGAGTTTGACGGCAAAACGATCATGATAGACCGCCCGGGTACTTATATGTTAAGCGGCACTCTTAACGACGGCAGAATCTTAGTCCGTGCTCAGGGCGAGGATGTCGTGCTCATCTTAAACGGTGTTAATATAACCTGCTCCGATTCCGCACCGCTTTATGTTTATAAAGCCGCTTCCGTAACCCTTGTTTTAAACGGCGATACCGAAAACGTATTTACCGACGGTAATTCATATAATTACGGCTTAGAGTATTGTACTGAGATTGAGGGCGACCCCGATGCCTGCATTTACAGCAAAGCTGACCTTATTATAAGAGGCACAGGCAAATTGACAGTTAACGCTAACTTTAATAACGGCATTACTGCAAAGGATACCTTGAAAATTATAAACACCAATGTTAGTGTTACAGCTAAAGATAACGGCATTAACGGCAAAGATAATTTGACTGTACAGAACTCTACCGTAAACATTGCCGCAGGCGGCGACGGACTCCGTTCCACTCAGGATACAGACTCCACACTCGGCTGGGCAGATTTAATTGATTCTAATATCTATATCAGCTCTGCCGGCGACGGTATTCAGACTGAAACCGCTGTCAGCGTAACCAACTGCTCAATCAGCATTAAAACAGGCAACGGAAGCGATAGCTCGGTTACCGACGGCACAAGCTGCAAGGGTATTAAGTGCAACCAGGGCTATGCAGTTGTTCACAGCGGCAACCTCTTGTTTGATACCCAAGATGATGCTTTTAACATCGTCGGCGATTTGACCGTTAACGGCGGCACATTAAACATTGCAACAGGCGATGATGCCTTGCACTCTGATGCTAACCTTTATATTAACGACGGTATGATAGTTGTTACTACCTGCAACGAAGGTTTAGAAGCCATGGTTGTTGAGGTTAACGGCGGCAACACCTACATCACTGCCAAGGATGACGGCATTAACACCGCAGGCGGTGCAGGCGAACAGGGCTTCGACGGCATGATGAACCCCATGGCATCATCAAGTGATAACTATGTTAGAGTTTCCGGCGGCTACACAGTAATAAATGCTCAGGGCGACGGTGTCGACTCGAACGGCAGCATTTACATGACCGATGGCACACTTATTGTTAACGGTCCTACCTCGGGCGGCGATGGCGCTATCGACTACGGAGGAGACTTCTATCTCGACGGTGGCATGCTTGTGGCTGCAGGCTCGGCAATGATGGCACAGGCACCCGATAACCCCACTCAGTATACCCTTGCCGCAAACCTCGATAAAACAATAGGAGCAGGCACCTGTATTTCTATCGAAGGCGGGGGCGAAAGCTTCGTATTCTGCGTAAGCAAGGACGTTCAGAACATAGTGTTCAGTTCTCCCATGCTTAAGGCAGGTACCGAATATACCATTTCTTACGGCGGCAAATACTCGGGCGGAACTGTTACCGACGGCGTTTGCGAAGACGGTAAATATTCGGGCGGCGATGAGCTTTCTAAGGTAACTATTCAGGATTACCTTACAACTTACGGCAGCATCGGCATCGGCGGCTCTCGCGGAGGTCAGATGTTCGGCAATCCGGGCGGCTTCGGCGGCATGGGCGGCGAAGGCAAGCAGCCCCCTCACGGCGGCTTCGGCGGAGGACGCTAACCCCGGCGACTTGTTGCCGACTCACTCAGCTTCGCCGTGTGAGCTGCGCCAACAAACCGCTTGATCGGCTACACTTGCTAAATAATGTTTTTTAAGCATCTGCAAATTAACCCTTTGCAGATGCTTTTTTATGGTTGCACAAATTCATGAAATATGCTAAAATTAATTCAATATTTTAATCGGAGGACTGTATATGGCAGAACGTGCAATAATGACAGCTATAAACGAAAACGGCGATATCATCGACTGCGATGTTTTGTTCACTTTTAAAAACACTGCAACAAATAAGTGCTACATCGTTTATACCGAAAATACCGAGGACGAAAACGGCGATACCGAAGTGTTTGCCGCAATTTTCGACCCCGATGACAAGACGCTCCAGCTTCATCCCATCGAGACCGATGAAGAATGGGCACTTTTAGAATCAAAACTGCGTGAATATGAAAGAACAAAAGAACTTGACGACAAGAAAGGCGAGTGACACCAATGAATAAAGAATACCGCAATATTTTGGGCGAAATGGGCATGACCGATGCTCAAATCAAGACTTGGATAGATAACACCTTTAACACCATGTTCCACGGGGCAGAGGATGTAAGGATCTATCACGAAGCAGGCGCAGATATGGGCTACATGGTCGATACCGGCAATATTGATGCAAGAACCGAAGGCATGTCATATGGCATGATGATGTGCGTTCAGCTCGATAAGAAAGAAGAATTCGACCGCATCTGGAAATGGTCATATACATACATGTACACTCACGAGGGTGAGCACGGCGGCTACTTCGCATGGTCCTGCGCTTTAGACGGCAGACACAATGCCGACGGACCTGCACCCGACGGCGAAGAGTTCTTTGCAATGGCACTCTTCTTCGCTTCTCACCGCTGGGGCGACGGTGAAGGTATCTTTAACTACTCCAAAATGGCTCGTCAGATTCTGCACGATTGTCTCCACCGTGGCGGTGAGGGTGAACACATCGGCAGAACCATGTGGGATTTGGATAACAAGCTCATCCGCTTTGTTCCCGGTGTCGATTTTTCTGACCCTTCTTACCACCTTATGCACTTCTACGATCTGTTTGCTCTTTGGGCAGATGAATGTGACCGTCAGTTCTGGGCAGATGCCGCTAAGGCTTCCCGCAAGTATCTTCACACGGCATGCCACCCTAAAACGGGCCTTTGCTCTGACTATGCACATTTCGATGGTTCGCCCGTTGCAGGCGTTCCGTGGGGACGCGGAAAGAGAAGGATCGACCGCTTTTATTCTGACTCATACAGAACCGCCGCAAACATCGGTCTCGATTGGTCGTGGAACGGCGTTGATAGCTGGCAGTGTGAAAACAATGCCAAGCTTCAAAAGTTCTTTAAAGATAACGAGGAGCAGGGCTTGAAATATGCACCCCGTATCGACGGCGAATTTACTGAGGAAGAAGTTATGCACCCAACAGGCCTAATTGCCACCAATGCTGCCGCTTCCTTGGCATCGTGGACAGCAGATGCCGACGAAGAGACCGTTAATAACGCAAAATATTGGGTGAAGAAGTTTATGGAGACTCCGCTTCGTGAAGGCAAGCGCAGATATTATGATAACTGCCTCTATCTCTTTGCACTCTTAGCTTTAAGCGGAAACTACAGAATTTACTAACAATCGGCGGTCTTACTTATTTCACAGCTTCACTGCCCGCCCCGCCGATGCAAATATTTCTTGCGGTTTTCCAAACCGCATTTTGCTCACGCAAAACCGAAATATTTCAAACAACCCTTGCGCTCACGCTCGCACCTGCAACACTCTGTCCTTCGGACAGGCGTTCGCAGACGCTCGCATATAACAAAACAACGGACATCGCACTAAGCGGTGTCCGTTATCTTTATGTTATAAATAACAAATATCATAGTTTATACTTACCATATTCGAAGTGGGCAAGAAATTTTGCGCAGCAAAATTTGCTTGTATAGTTAAATCAGTTTACTGATTTAACTATTAACCCCAGATCTCGTTCAAATACTCCAATCTCTCGTAAACCCAGTCGAGGTTTGCCAAAGCACGTCTTGTGCGGCTCTCGCCGTCATAATTAAAGTCGATTTTGTTGTTTGTCACCAGCTCATAGCACTCGTCAACTGTGGCTTTTATCTCAGGGTACTTCTCACGCCACTTTTCTTTTACAAGGTCTTGGAACCAATCAGCCGAGTAGAACAATATCAGCCAAGGGTTCGATCTATCGCCCCAGTTGTCAACAAAATAATCATCCTTAAACGCTGCAGCATAAAGCCCGCCGTCAGCGTCCGAGCTGTAGTCTGTATATCCCCAGTCGAAATCCCATGGCGCCACACAGGTTAAAACAGGATATGTAGGGTGTTCACCAAAGTCAACCGCAAAGAAGAAGCTTCCGCCGCCTAGGTCTTGGTCATTGCATATCTCAAATACCATATACATATCCAACACCGATTGTATATCAATAACCTGACTGATGCAGTCATAAGCGCTTGCAAATTCCTCCTGCGCTAAAACAAGGTTAAAGTTTTCATCCACCTTGTAATATTCGCCGTATTTTATCGCTCTCATCGGAATTTCCCAGCAGACTTCCATATATCTTTCAATATATTTAAGCTGTTCATCGCTGTAAAGGTCGTTTTTAACCGAGTAGTGATATTTTCTGGGCACTCTTGTCTCGCCGTAAACGTCGGTAATTTCTTCTTTGTTAAAGTTCAGCCAGAACCACCGGTCCTCGCTGGTTGCATAGTTATCAAGCTCTACCAAATAGCCGATGTCAGTACCGGTATATCCTTCGTCAGCTTCGTTTAGGTCAACACGGTTAGGGTTAGCCTGTGTCTGCTCGCACAAAACGTAAATGCCCTTGTATTCCTCGTTAACATAAACCTGAACAAACTGTGCATCTGTTACATAATAATCACCGTCATTAACGGTTCTTGCAATGTCATAAGCAAGGTAGTCTCTTATACCTGTCGAGAATGTTCTTAAAAGCACCCACGATTTGCATCTTGCACCGTCGTTAAGCCCCAAAACCGACTGCTTTTCGGTAAATTTAATTCTGTAAGGCGCACCCTCCTTCAAAATCTGACTTACGTTGCCGTAGTGTGCGCTTGCGTTTCCTCTTACTCTTATTCCTGCCGAGGTCGCATCCATCACATATTTTTCTTCGCAGTTGAATATTTCAACCAAGCAGTTTAAATATTCTTCTCTCGAAACAATGTTTTGCTCGTCCTCTGTTGAAATATGAACGATAGGGAACTCATGCTCCTGTGATATTTCAGCGTAATAGCTTTCACGGTCGCTTCTTGAAAGCCCGAACATCTCATAAAGCTCATCGGGGTCTTCGGTGTTAAACTCAATGTCCTGCTTATAGTCATCAACAATTTCGCCCTCGGGGTTGGTAACGGCCGGCGTAGTTGAAGGCAGTTCAACCTTACTTGTCTCCGAGGTCTGTGCAGGTGTTGTTTCTTCATCGCTTGCAAGCGTTTGCGAGGTCTCACTTGTTTCACTCTCGCTCGAGGTCGGCGCAGGTGTGGCCGTCGTCACCTCGGGTGTGGTGGTCGTTATAATGTTCGAGGGTATGTTCGGGTCTTCGGTAGTTGTAACCTCGGGCTCGCTCGATGAAACAGGTGTAGTCTGAGAGCCTGTTTCCACATCATCCTTGTTGCCTTCTATCTGTGCGCACGAGCATAGCATGCTTGCCGCTAAAACAGCCGCAATCGCAAATGCGGACAATTTTTTAATATTCACTTTTTCGTCCTCCTAAATGACTGATTCATCTATAAAACACTGTAAAGCCACGTTGCTTTACGCAAGATTCGTTCCATATCTACATTTTATCACGCTCAAATCCCATTTTCAATAGCTTTGGCGTTACAATTTGATTACATATTCATAGTTTCCATTTGACAAAACCCATACATGTATTATAATAATACTGTATAACGATTTAGGGAGGCATTGGCATGAACATAGCAATCATTACAGGCGCTTCAAGCGGTTTGGGCATTGAATTTTTAAGAGAAATATCTGCCTCAAGGACCGACATTGATGAAATCTGGCTTATCGCCCGAAGACTTGACAGATTAAACGAAATTGCGTCCGAGTTTTCAAACATTAAGTGTGTGCCCTTAAGCCTCGACCTCTCATCAGAAGAAAGCTACGCTGCATTGGATGATAAGCTTAATTCAGACAATTACAATGTTAAGCTTTTAGTCAACAACGCAGGTTTTGGCAAAATGGGCAACATTAAAGATATTCCTTATCCTTCCCAGACCTCAATGGTAGACCTTAACTGCAAGGGCTTAACTGCCGTTGCTGCCATTTGTTTAAAGCATATGTCCCGCGGCAGCGAGATAATAAACGTTTGCTCAATTGCGTCTTTTGTTCCAAACCCTCGCTTAACCGTTTATTCCTCAACAAAGGCTTATGTTTTAAGCTTTACCAAAGGCTTGCGAGAAGAGCTTAAGCCTTACGGCATAAACTGCATGTGCGTTTGCCCCGGTCCCATGAAGACAGAGTTCTTTGCTGTCGCCGACATAGCACCGGGCTCATCAAAAGCCTTCGACACTTTGCCTTATTCCGACCCTGCCAAGGTTGCACGCGGCACGCTTAAAGCCTCAAAAAAAGGAAGATGCGTATACACTCATCTTATGTTCTTTAAGTTCTACCGTGTTTTGGCAAAGCTTTTGCCGCATAATCTTTTAATGAAGATCAGCAAGGTATAATACATGAAAGAGTTTATTATTCAAAAAAACGATGCCGGTCAGCGGCTCGATAAGTTCATTTCAAAAGCCGTGCCAAACCTGCCTCAAAGCTTAATGTATAAATACATTCGCTTAAAGAGAATTAAGCTAAACGGCAAGCGGTGCGAAATTTCAACACGTTTAAGCGTTGGTGACATTTTGCAGATGTATATTAACGACGAATTTTTTGGCGAGGTATCTGCCGAAAAAGAATTCTTAACCGTCCCTTGCGATATTGATATTGTTTACGAGGATGAAAACATCCTACTTGTCAACAAAAAATGCGGCATGGTCGTGCACGAGGATGACGAAAAAACTGCTGATACCTTAATTAACCGCATAACTCATTACCTCTTTAAAAAAGGGGAGTATGACCCCGAACGCGAGGCAAGCTTTGCACCCGCTTTATGCAACCGACTTGATAGAAACACATCGGGCATTGTAATTTGTGCCAAAAATGCCGAAAGCTTAAGGCTTTTAAACCGCATCGTTAAAGAGCGTGAGATAATTAAAAACTATCTTTGCATAACCCTTGGCACCCCTGCACCAAAAGAAGCGACCCTCACAGCATACCTCGAAAAAAACGAGGCAACGAACACCGTTACCGTAACCGATAAAAAGAACCAAAACAACAAGACCATCGTTACAAAATACACCGTTTTAAAATCTAAAAACGGCTTGGCTTTGTGCGAGATCGACCTCATAACAGGCCGCACCCACCAGATCCGTGCGCACATGGCTCACATCGGTCACCCTTTATTGGGTGACGGCAAATACGGAATCAATTCCGAAAACCGTGCAAGAGGGATCAAAACTCAGGCACTCTGTGCTTATAAACTCACTTTCAGTTTCAAAACCGATGCCGGCATATTGAACTATCTGAACGGCAAAAGCTTTGAAATTAAAGATATATGGTTTGTTAACGAATATTTTAAATAAAAGGAGAAAAAACAAATGACTATCAATTACACAACAAAAGGCACCTGCTCAAGACAGATAAACATCGAGGTCGAATACGGCATCATCAAATCCTGCGAATTCATCGGCGGCTGCAACGGTAACTTAAAGGGCATCTCAAAGCTTGTAACAGGCATGAAGGTCGAAGACGTTATTGCACGCCTTGAAAACACCACCTGCGGACCCAGAAGCACCTCTTGCCCCGACCAGCTTGCACAGGCGCTTAAGCAGGCACTTTAATTACATATTTCAAAACCTGTAAGGGGAGTGAATAACTCCCCCTAATTTTTTGTAAAATAGATTCAAAACCATTGACTTATAAAATAAATAGTGATATTCTATTAAAAGAACATTTGTTTTGCAGGAGGTGTCTTGGGTGAACAAATTTACAATAAAAAGCGAATTTAAACCAACAGGCGACCAGCCCGAGGCTATCGCCGAGCTTGTTAAAGGCATTAAAGAGGGGAAAAAGAAACAGACCCTTTTGGGTGTAACAGGCTCGGGCAAAACCTTTACAATTGCCAATGTTATCGAACAGGTCAATCGCCCTGTTTTAATTTTAGAGCCTAACAAAACTCTTGCGGCACAAATATGCTCCGAATTCAGAGAATTCTTCCCCGATAGTGCCGTGGAGTTCTTCGTTTCTTATTACGACTATTACCAGCCCGAGGCTTACATTCCCTCGACTGATGTTTATATCGAAAAAGACTCCTCTGTTAACGATGAGATCGACCGTTTGCGTCACTCTGCCACCGCCGCAATCAGCGAGCGGCGTGATGTTATCATCGTGGCATCTGTTTCTTGCATATATTCCTTGGGCGATCCCGATGAATATAAGGGCATGATAGTATCGGTGCGTCAGGGAATGCAGAAATCACGTGACGAGCTTGTTGCACAGCTTGTCAACATTCAATATGAGCGCAACGATATCGATTTTCAGCGTAACCGCTTTAGGGTGAGGGGAGACGTTGTTGAAATTTTTCCCACCTCCCACAACGATACTGCTATCCGTGTTGAATTTTTCGGCGATGAGATAGATAGGATCACTGAAATCAACGTCGTCACGGGCGAGGTCATTCATTCAATGGCTCACGCTGCAATTTTCCCTGCTTCGCACTATATAACAGGCAGAGAAAAGCTTATGGCAGCAATAGACGACATCGAAAAAGAAATGCGCGAACGTGTTGAATATTTCAAAGCAAACGATAAGCTCATCGAAGCTCAGCGCATTGAACAGCGAGTTAAATATGACATGGAAATGCTTGAAGAGGTCGGCTTCTGCTCGGGTGTCGAGAATTATTCCCGTGTTCTTGCCCGCCGTGAGCCGGGTGCCGTTCCGTTCACTTTGCTCGACTTTTTGCCCGATGATTTTATTCTTGTGGTCGATGAATCCCACGTTGCTCTCCCTCAGGTAAGAGGAATGTATGCCGGAGACCGTGCCCGTAAAGAAACACTTGTAGAATACGGCTTCCGTCTGCCCTCGGCACTTGATAACCGCCCCCTTACCTTCGATGAGTTCTATTCTCATGTCGATCAGGCGATTTTTGTTTCCGCCACCCCCGGCAACTTAGAAAAGCAGGAATCCGAGGCTATGGTCGAGCAGATCATTCGTCCCACAGGCCTTTTAGATCCGTTAATTCAAGTCAAGCCCACGCAGGGTCAGATTGATGACCTTATTTTAGAAATAAACGCCCGTACCCAGGCAGGCGAGCGCACGCTTGTTACCACCCTCACCGTAAAAATGGCCGAGGATCTAACGACCTACCTGCAAACCATGGGCATAAAGGTTAAATATATGCACCACTCTATCGACACCATGGAGCGCATGGAGATAATCCGTGACCTTCGTTTAGGCGAATTTGATGTTTTGGTGGGCATTAACCTTTTGCGTGAGGGCTTAGACCTGCCCGAAGTGTCTTTAGTTGCCATTTTAGATGCTGATAAAGAAGGCTTTTTACGAAGCGAATCCGCCCTTATTCAAACGATCGGCCGTGCCGCCCGTAATGCAAACGGCAAGGTTATTATGTATGCCGACAGCGTAACAGGCTCGATGGAACGAGCCATTACCGAGACCGAGCGCCGCCGTGAAATTCAAATGAAGTATAACGAAGCTCACGGTATCGTTCCCAAAACCATCATCAAGGGCATTCGTGACGTAATTGAGATAACGAAGAAGGAAACCAAGAAGAGCCTTAAGCAATACACCAAGCGTGAACGTCAGGAGCTTATTGATAAGATGACCAAGCAAATGAAAGAGGCTGCCCGTCAGCTCGAATTCGAGCAGGCAGCATATCTTAGAGATAAAATTAACGAGCTGCGAAATATGTAATTTCGCACTTAAAAGGTGATATTCAATGAACAACGAAATCATAATTAAAGGTGCGCGCGAGCATAACCTTAAAAATGTCGATATAACCCTGCCCCGTGACAAAATGATAGTCTTTACAGGTCTTTCGGGGTCGGGTAAATCGTCGCTTGCCTTCGATACCATTTTTGCCGACGGTCAGCGCCGTTATATCGAAAGCCTTTCTTCCTATGCCCGCATGTTTTTGGGTCAGATGGACAAGCCCGATGTCGATTCTATCGACGGACTTTCTCCCGCCATTTCCATCGACCAAAAGACGACCTCGAATAACCCTCGTTCAACTGTAGGCACAGTTACCGAAATTTACGACTATCTTAGGCTTTTATATGCCCGAATCGGCATACCCCACTGTCCTGTCTGCGGCAAAGAGATAAAGCGCCAGTCGGTAGACCAGATAGTCGACCAGGTCTTCTCTTTACCCGAGGGTACAAAGATCCAGCTTCTCGCCCCGATTGTCAGAGGACGAAAAGGTGAGTATGTAAAAGAGCTTGAAAGCATTAAAAAGTCGGGCTATGTGCGTGTTCGTGTCGATGGCTCAATTTACGACCTCTCCGAGAAGATTACTCTTGATAAAAACAAAAAGCACACTATCGAGGTCGTTGTTGACCGCCTTGTTGTCAAGCCCGATATCCGCTCTCGCCTTACCGACAGCTTAGAAATCGTTTTAGGCCTTTCGGGAGGGTTAGTTACTGTTGATATCGTCGGCGGAGAAGAACTTTTGTTCTCTCAAAACTACGCCTGCCCAGACCACGGCGTTTCTGTCGAGGAGCTTTCACCCCGAATGTTCTCCTTTAACAACCCTTTTGGTGCCTGCCCCGAGTGCACAGGTCTTGGCACATTTTTGCGTGTCGATGAAAGGCTGGTTATCCCAAACGATGAGCTTTCCATCCGCGAGGGTGCCATTAAAGCCGACGGTTGGAACACTCTTGACGACAACTCCTTTACAATGCTTTATTATAACAAGCTCAGCGAGCATTACGGTATATCTCTCGACACCCCCGTAAAAGACCTTACCCGTGACGAGCTTGATATTTTCCTTTACGGCACAGGCGGACAGAAGCTCCAGTTCGACCGTCCTCGTGAGTTCGGCGGCGGTTATTGGATAACAGCCTTCGAGGGTGTTATCAACAACCTTGAGCGACGCTACAAATCCACCGAAAGCGACGCCACCAAAGCCAAGATCGAAGAATACATGTCCGAGGTAAAATGCAAAACCTGCGGAGGCAACCGCCTTAAAAAAGAAATCCTTGCAGTAACCGTCGGCGGCAAAAATATTGCCGATTTCACACATATGTCGATCAGCGAGGCTTTGGATTTCGTCGAAAATCTTCAGCTTACCGAGCGTGAAAAGCTTATCGGAGCTCAAATATTAAAAGAGATAAAGGCACGCCTTACTTTCCTTAAAAATGTTGGACTTGATTACCTCACTCTTTCCCGTGCAAGTGCAACCCTTTCGGGCGGCGAAAGCCAGCGAATTCGTTTGGCTACCCAAATCGGCTCGTCGTTAATGGGCGTTTTATATATTCTTGATGAACCCTCTATCGGTCTGCATCAGCGTGATAACGACAAGCTTATCGAAACTCTTAAGCGTTTGCGAGACCTTGGCAACACCCTTATTGTTGTCGAGCATGACGAGGACACAATGCTTGCTGCCGATTATATTGTTGATATCGGTCCGGGCGCGGGTATTCACGGCGGAGAGATCGTCTGCCACGGCTCGGTCGAGGATATAAAGGCGTGCGAACGCTCAATTACAGGCGCATATCTAAGCGGCAGGCGCGTTATCCCTCTGCCAAAAGAAAGAAGAAAAGGCAGCGGCGCAAGCCTTGTTGTTAAAGGTGCAAGCGAAAATAATCTCAAAAATATTGATGTAACCATACCTTTAGGCAAGTTCACCTGCATAACAGGCGTTTCGGGGTCCGGCAAGTCGTCACTTGTCAACGAGATCATCTATAAAGAGCTTGCCTGCAAGCTCAACCGTGCCCGAATCCGACCCGGTGCCTTTAAAACTATCGGGGGGCTCGAAAACCTTGATAAGATAATCAACATCGACCAGTCTCCCATCGGTCGTTCGCCCCGTTCAAACCCTGCAACCTACACAGGCGTGTTCAACGATATCCGCGAGCTTTTTGCCATGACAAAGGATGCAAAAGCCCGTGGCTATAACCAAGGCAGGTTTTCTTTTAACGTTAGGGGAGGACGATGCGAAGCCTGCGAGGGCGACGGCATTTTAAAGATCGAAATGCACTTTTTGCCCGATGTTTATGTCCCATGCGAGGTCTGCAAGGGTGCACGTTACAACCGTGAAACCTTAGAGGTCAAATATAAAGGCAAAAGCATTGCCGATGTTTTGGATATGACAATTGAAGAAGCTTGCACTTTCTTTGAAAACATTCCAAAAATCTATCGCAAAATCAAAACCCTGCAAGAAGTTGGACTTGGTTACTTAAAGCTTGGTCAGCCCTCAACAACCCTTTCGGGCGGCGAGGCTCAGCGCGTTAAACTTGCAACCGAGCTTTCAAAGCGTGCGACCGGCAGAACCATTTATGTCCTTGACGAACCAACAACCGGTCTGCATGCCGATGATGTCAGCAAGCTTATCTATATGCTCGATAAGCTTTGCGACAGCGGCAACACTGTTTTGGTTATTGAACATAACTTAGATGTCATCAAGTGTGCTGACCATATCATCGACCTCGGACCCGAGGGCGGCGTAAGAGGCGGCATGATCGTTGCTTGTGGCACTCCGGAAGAAGTTGCACAAAATCCCGACTCTTTCACAGGAAAATATCTTAAAAAGATACTGGATAGACATAATAGCACCTAAGATATACAAAAATTGGAAAATATTTTGTAATCTAAGATTTCTTCGACAAATTTCGACAAAGTTCCATATCATAGCTGTCGTATACTTTTGTCATCGGCTCGACATTCGTCGGGCTAAATTGAAAAAACTGTATATGACAAGGAAAGAGGAATAGTTTATGACAAAAAAGCTAAAAGTGCTGATAGGCGACGATACCAAGGAGTTTGGAACAAGCTGTGCCGACGTTTTAAGAACAATGGGATTTTTCTGCATCTCAAGACAAAAGGACGGCTTGGTATTGTTCGACGCAATTAAAGATGAATCACCCGATGTTGCGATCATCGACCTTTCGATGCCCGGAATAGATGCAATCGAGCTTATCAAAAAGATAAACCGTTCAAGCTTTAAAAAGCCGGTGTTCATCGTCACATCACCGTTCGACAACCAGTTTGCGCAAACGCAGGTTATGCAAAGCGGTGCTGCTTATTTCTTAATTCGCCCCTTCGATTTCAAAATGCTCGGTGATCGTATCAACAGCCTCATGGGTTATGATATTTTAGATGAACAGCCTGCTGCTCCTGCATTTAAGCACCAGCCCGATTTAGAGGTCGTTGTAACCGAAATGATCCATCAGCTCGGCGTGCCTGCACATATCAAGGGTTATCATTATTTAAGAAGCGCTATCCTTCACTGCATCCGCGATGCTGAAATGCTTGAATGTGTTACCAAGCTTCTTTATCCCACCGTTGCCGATGAATTCGATACCACACCCTCACGTGTCGAGCGTGCAATTCGTCACGCGATCGAAATTGCTTGGGACAGAGGCGACCTTGAGACCTTAAACTCATTCTTTGGCTTTACAGTTAACACAGGAAAGGGCAAGCCCACCAATTCCGAGTTTATTGCCTTAATTGCCGACAGAATAAAGTTAAAATATAAATCCGCAATAACAGCATAAATCAAAAAACAGCAGACCTTAAAGTCTGCTGTTTTTTCAATTAGTTCTTATTAAATTCCGAAAGCTCTAAGCCCTCGTTCTTTTCAAGTGCCCATCTAATGTTCCACTCGCTTGTAAACAGCAAGAGGTAATTACCCTTAAAGTCCTGAACAATTTTAGTGTCCGAGGACAAATTAAGCCTCTTCGGGTCAAGCCCCTCATTATCTATCCAGCGAATAAACTGATAAGGAAGTCCCTCGTTTATTATCTCAACATTATATTCAGTCTTCATTCTGTGCTCAAACACTTCAAACTGAAGCATACCGACAACGCCTACGATAACTTCCTCATAACCCGATTCAGGCTCGCGGAATATCTGAATAGCGCCTTCCTGTGCGATCTGCGTAGCGCCTTTAACAAACTGCTTGCGCTTCATTGTGTCTTTGTGTCTGATTCTCGCAAAATGCTCGGGTGCAAATGTCGGTATACCGTCAAACTTAAACTTTTTGCCGGGTGCGCAAATCGTGTCGCCAATCGAGAAAATACCCGGGTCAAACACACCGATAATATCTCCTGCATATGCTTCGTTAATGATCTCACGCTCCTGCGCCATCATCTGCTGAGGCTGCGATAATCGCATCTTCTTTCCGTCGCCCTGCACGTGGCAAACTTCCATGTCGCGTTCAAACTTGCCCGAGCAGATTCTCATAAACGTAAGTCTGTCACGGTGAGCCTTATTCATGTTTGCTTGAATTTTAAACACAAATGCCGAGAAATGGTCGTCAGTCGGCTCAATAATTCCCTCGTCCGAAACTCTCGGCAAAGGGCTTGATGTCATCTTCAAGAAGTTTTCCAAAAAAGGTTCAACGCCAAAGTTGTTAAGTGCCGAGCCAAAGAACACAGGGCTTAACTTGCCTTTTGATACTCTTTCAAGGTCAAGCTCATCAGCGGCACCGTCCAAAAGCTCAATATCCTCAACAAGCTGATTATAGTTCTGTTCACCGATAACCGAGCTTAAAGAAGAATCGTTAAGGTCAACCTCAACTTTTTCAACCTCGCTCTGCCCGCCGTTTGCGGTATAAGAAAGAATGTGCTTGTTTGATCTGTCGTAAACGCCCTTAAAGTCAACACCGTTGCCAATAGGCCAGTTAACGGGGCAGGTCGATATTCCAAGCTCCTCTTCAATCTGTTCCAAAAGGTCAAACGGGTTTTTCGAGTCACGGTCGAGCTTGTTTATAAATGTAAAAATAGGTATATTGCGCATAACGCAAACCTTAAACAGCTTTCTTGTCTGGTTTTCAACACCCTTTGCAGCGTCAATAACCATTACCGCCGAGTCCACCGCCATAAGCGTGCGGTAAGTGTCCTCCGAGAAGTCTTGGTGTCCGGGTGTGTCCAAAATGTTAATACAATAGCCGTCATATTCAAACTGCATAACCGAGCTGGTAACCGAAATACCTCTTTGCTTTTCAATCTCCATCCAGTCCGATACCGCGTGCTTGTCCGTCTTTTTGCCCTTAACCGAGCCTGCAAGAGTGATCGCTCCTCCATATAAAAGAAGCTTTTCGGTAAGTGTTGTCTTACCGGCGTCAGGGTGAGAGATAATAGCAAACGTGCGTCGTCTGTTTATCTCATTTTCAAGTTTCGCCAAGAAAATTCCTCCAATATCTATAATTAATTCTCACTGATATAAAAAACTGCTGTTTACACGGGTATACCCTCCAAATAAAATATCACATACAAAATTATCTTATCACAAATCCAACAATTTTACAACAGCTTTATTGCTTTTATTTTATCTTATCGCATTTACCTATGTAAAAATATTCGCTTACAATTTATAAATTTTGTTAATTGACACATCTTTAATTAAAGGATATTATTAGCATATAATCCCTTGATAGGAGACAAAATATATGAAAAAACTAATCTTACTGCTTGTTTTTGCATTGTGCTTAAGTCTTTTAGGCTCGTGTGCTGCCCCCTCAAACTCTGATAATTCTCAGCCCGATTCCAAAAATGACTCGGAAACAGTAACCGACACACCCAAGAAAACTGACAACGAAAAAGAGGAGGACGAAGAAGTGATTGATGAAACCCGCGCTCAAAATCTGGGCGAAACAGAAAACATTATGGGAGAAGAATATGTTCTCACATTTCTTGATAACTTCTCTCGAAGCTACTTAAGCACCTCGAACTGGGAATATTGCCCCGAATGGGAGCGTGCCGACAGGGGAGGAAAGTGGGACCCCAAATGTACGTATATAGATAACGGCAAGCTTGTTTTGTCTGTGATTTATGATGAAGAAGCCGCCTGCTACAAATCGGGCGCTATCCGCACCAAGGGCATCTTCGAGCAGGCATACGGATATTTCGAGTGCAGCATGCGCGTGCAGAACGTCCCGGGCTTTTGGAGCGCCTTCTGGATGATGTGCGGCAATGTCGGCAGCGTTGGTTCTGACGGCGTTGACGGCACCGAAATTGATATTATGGAGGCTTTTAATGCCCAAACTTACGGCATAAACCATGCTTTGCACTGGGACGGTTATAATGAACACCACAAGTCCGAGGGCACATCTGAATACCGCGAGGACCTTTATGACGGCAACTTCCACACCTATTCCATGCGCTGGTCGCCCGAGGGGTATAAATGGTATATCGACGGTGAGCTTATGTGGGAATCCTCGGCAGGCGGCGTTTGCAACCAACCCGGTTACATGAAATTAACGCTCGAGGTCGGTTCTTGGGCGGGTGAAATAAATCTTTCAGATTTGCCCGCAACTGTCGAGGTCGACTATGTCAGAGCATATCAGTTTGCCGATAAGCAATAATTATAAATCAATCAATAAAAAGTTGAAATATCTAAGAATAAATCAATGTTTGTTAACTGTTTTGAAACCCACATTTTTGTGTGAAGTAGTAAAATTAAGATATAGTATTATGCATAAGGAGGCATATATTTATGGCAACTTTAAAAATGACTATCGATAAGTCAAACAAATTAAGTAAAATTAACAAGAACATTTACGGCCACTTCTCCGAACATCTCGGCAGATGTATTTACGGCGGTATCTACGTTGGCAAGGATAGCCCTATTCCCAATATCAACGGTTTCAGAAAAGACGTTGTCGAGGCTTTTAAGGCAATCAAGCTCCCTGTTCTTCGTTGGCCGGGTGGCTGCTTTGCAGATACATATCACTGGATGGACGGCATCGGTCCTTTGGAATCCAGAAAGAAAATAGTTAACATTCACTGGGGAGGAGTAACCGAAGACAACTCCTTCGGCACTCACGAATTCCTCGATTTCTGCGAACTCGTTGGCTGCGATGCATATGTTTCCGTCAATGTAGGCAGCGGCACCATCGAAGAAGCAGCAAACTGGGTCGAATACATGACCTCTGCCAACGAATCTCCCATGACTGAGCTTAGAAAGAAAAACGGCAGAGAAGAACCCTGGAAGGTTAAGTTCATTGGTATCGGTAACGAAAACTGGGGCTGCGGCGGAAATATGTCTGCCGAGTATTACTCCGATGTTTATAATCAGTTCCAGTGCTTCTTGCGCGGTGCAGAGAAGATCGCCTGCGGACCTAACTCCAACGATATTCACTGGACCGATGTTATGATGAACAAGTCCTCGGGCTTTGGCAAAATGCAGGGCCTTTCCTTGCACTATTACACCATTCCCACCGGTAACTGGGGCAAAAAGGGCTCGTCCACCGATTTCGAGAAGGACGAATACTATGCATCTCTTTCTCGCACATGGTATATGGAAAGAATCTTAAGAGACCAGAAGGCTGTTATGCAGCGCTACAACGATATCAACTCCAAGCACACAGTGGGTCTTGTTGTTGACGAATGGGGCATCTGGGCTGATGTTATACCCGGCACCAACCCCGGCTTCCTTTATCAGCAGAACTCCATGCGTGACGCCATGGTTGCAGCAATTAACCTCAATCTCTTCAACCTCAACTCCGACAGAGTTAAGATGGCTAACATCGCACAGGTCGTTAACGTTTTGCAGGCAATCATTCTTACCGAGGGTGAAAAAATGGTCAAGACCCCCACATATCACGTTTTCGATATGTTCACCGGTCATATGGAAGCTGATCTTGTTTACTCCAGCGTTGAAAACAAGCAGATTTTAGATGACAATTATCTCCCTGCAATTTCTCAGTCCGTTTCGGTTGATGCTGACGGAAAAATGCACATTACCATTGCTAACGCTTCTGTTGATGAAGAATTCGACATCGACTGTGTAATGCCCAGAGCTGAATACACAACCGTTTCTGCTAAGGTTTTAAGCGGCGAGTTCAATGCTTGCAACACCTTTGATGCCCCCGACGCTGTAGCGCCTGTTTGTTATGACGGCGTTAAGCTTGACGGCGAAAAGCTTGCAATCAAGCTTCCTAAGTGCTCTGTAATTTCAATCGAGCTTGCATAAATGCCGAAACCCTTTTGCAAAAAGTGCCTTTTGGCGGATATAGACATTGATGGACTTTACAAACAGGTCAGCGACCTTATTGCCGTAATGCCTGATGATGTTAAGGTATCAAGCGAGGTTTACAACCACCGCCTTGAAACCTGCAAGCAGTGCGACCGCTTGGAGAACGGCATTTGCGCCGAATGTGGCTGTTTTGTCGAGTTAAGAGCCGCCTCAAAAAGGAATTACTGCCCAAGTGTATATAAATATTGGTGACCTGCAAGCTTTATCCCTCCGTAAGCTACGCTGACACCTCCCTTACATTAAGGGAAGCTTTACACAAAAACAACTGCCCAACGAGGATCTCCTCTTGGGCAGTTTCTGCGTTTAACCACTGCGGCGCCACCGCCGCCACTCGCGCCGCAAAAAAATCTCCCCTTAAATCAAGGGGAGATTCAGCCTTTTAGTTATCCTCGTTAACAACATAAGTCGTATCGTCGGGCATCTCGGGCATAATGATTGCACAAAGAATATAAGCAAACAAACCTGTGCCAATAGTAAACAAAGTTACAACAGCCCACAAAAGTCTGATAAGCGTTGGGTCAATTCCGAAGTATTCGGCAATTCCGGCGCAAACGCCCGAAATCTTCTTGTCGTTTCTCGATTTATAAAGTCTTTTTCCGTTCATTTATTAACGCCTGCCTTTCTTATTGCATTATATCATATTCTATCGTTTTTTGCAACTGAAAATTTCCTGTTATCTATTGTCTAAAATTTAGAACAATCCCGAAATAACGCCGTTTGCATCAACGTCAATCTTTTCAGCGGCTGGAACCTTAGGAAGTCCAGGCATTGTCATAATGTCGCCTGTTAAAACAACAACAAATCCTGCACCTGCCGAAACCTTTACGTTCTTAACGCTAACAGTAAATCCTTCGGGTGCGCCCAATTTTGTCATATCGTCCGAGAAGGAATACTGAGTTTTTGCAATGCAAACAGGGCACTTGACAAAGCCTAAAGCCTCAAGCTTTACTAGTTCCTTCTTGGCAGCAGGCAAAATGTTAATGCCAACACCGCCGTAAACCTTCTTAACAACAGCTTCGATCTTTTCTTCTAAGCTAAGGTCATCTTCGTAAGAGAATGTGAACTTGGGTGTTTCTTCTTCGCAAAGTCTAACAACTTCCTTCGCCAGTTCAACGCCGCCGTTGCCGCCCTCTGCCCAAACGTTAGAAAGAACAACGTTAACGCCCAATTCACGGCACTTTGCAATAATAAGCTCAACTTCGGCATCGGTGTCAGTAGGGAAGCGGTTGACCGCAACTACCGAGGGAAGACCGTAAACGTTTTTGATGTTAGAAACGTGTCTTAAAAGGTTGGGGAGGCCCTTTTCGAGTGCTTCAAGATTTTCCTCGCCAAGCTCGGTCTTTGCCAAGCCGCCGTGCATCTTTAAAGCACGAATGGTTGCAACAATAACAACAGCGTCGGGTGTAAGTCCTGCCATACGGCACTTAATGTCCAAGAACTTTTCAGCGCCTAAGTCTGCACCGAAGCCTGCTTCGGTAACAGCATAGTCACCCAGTTTCATTGCCATTCTGGTTGCAATAACCGAGTTACAGCCGTGTGCAATGTTTGCAAAAGGTCCGCCGTGAACAAGCGCAGGCGTACCCTCAAGTGTCTGAACCAGATTAGGCTTAATAGCGTCCTTCAAGAGGGCTGCCATTGCACCCACTGCCTTCAAATCGCCTGCAGTAACAGGCTTTTCGTCATATGTATAACCAACAATAATGTTCGAAAGTCTTCTCTTAAGGTCTTCAATGTCGCTTGCAAGGCAGAAAACAGCCATAATTTCCGAAGCTACGGTAATGTCATAACCGTCCTCACGGGGGGTGCCGTTAACTCTGCCGCCCAAACCGTCTGCAACAAATCTAAGCTGACGGTCGTTCATGTCAACACATCTCTTCCAGGTAATGCGTCTGGGGTCGATGTTAAGTGCGTTTCCATGATAAATATGGTTGTCAAGCATTGCAGCCAAAAGGTTATTAGCAGCACCGATTGCATGGAAGTCACCGGTAAAGTGAAGGTTAATATCCTCCATAGGTACAACCTGAGCATATCCGCCGCCTGCAGCGCCGCCCTTAACGCCAAATACAGGGCCTAACGAGGGCTCACGAAGTGCGACCATAACGTTTTTGCCAATCTTTCTCATTCCGTCTGCAAGACCGATGGTGGTTGTTGTCTTACCTTCGCCTGCGGGTGTGGGGGTAATTGCTGTAACAAGAATCAACTTACCGTTTTCTTTTGTAGAGTCGCTCAAAAGGGAATTGTCGATCTTAGCCTTATACTTGCCGTACTGCTCCAAATACTTTTCGTCAATTCCTGCAGTCTTTGCAATTTCCGTAATCGGTTGCATTTCGACCGACTGTGCAATTTCAATGTCAGATTTGTAACCCATGTCTGTCCTCCGAATTTTTATTGTCTTTTGTTTTTAAAACAAATTAAGTGTGAGAGCCAACCTTGCTATTAATAGTTTTTCTTCACACTTACTTCAAAATATTGTGGCAGATTTCCAATCACTGCACTACATACAGTATAACCAACCTGCACTTTCTTGTCAAGCGCTGAAAGAAAAATAGGCGAAACGAGCATTTTTGCCCGTTTCGCTCTAATGTTTTTAGTCATTATATATAGGGAATTTCTCACAAAGTGCAATAACTTCTTCGGTGATTCTTTCCTTGTTGCCATCAAAATCATTAATAATGTCGCTTATCCAGCCTGCAATAAGCTTCATTTCTTCTTCCTTAAAGCCACGTGTGGTTACAGCGGGTGTACCGATTCTGATACCGCTGGTTATGAAGGGGCTCTCAGGGTCGTTGGGAATAGCGTTCTTGTTTGCGGTAATGTGAACTTCATCCAAGCGACGCTCAAGCTCCTTGCCTGTTACGCCTGTTCCTCTAAGGTCTAAAAGCATAAGGTGGTTATCAGTTCCGCCCGAAACAAGGTTAATACCCTTTGCGGTAAGCTCGCTTGCCAAAACAGCAGCATTCTTAACAATCTGCTTCTGATATTCCTTGAATTCATCGGTCAAAGCCTCACCAAAAGCAACAGCCTTAGCAGCAATAATGTGCATCAAAGGTCCGCCCTGTGTGCCGGGGAAGACAGCCTTGTCAATAGCTTTTGCATACTGCTCCTTGCACAAAATAAGGCCGCCTCTGGGACCTCTTAAGGTCTTGTGTGTGGTTGTAGTTACAACGTCAGCATAAGGTACGGGCGAGGGGTGAACGCCTGCTGCAACCAAGCCTGCAATATGAGCCATATCAACCATTAAGTAAGCGCCAACCTTGTCAGCAATCTCTCTGAAACGCTTGAAGTCAATTACTCTGGCGTATGCCGAAGCACCAGCCAAAATAAGCTTTGGCTTGCATTCCAACGCAAGTCTTTCAACTTCGTCATAGTCTATAGTCTGTGTTTCATCAGAAACGCCGTAAGGAACAATGTTGAAGTATTTACCCGAAATGTTTACAGGCGAACCGTGCGAAAGGTGTCCGCCGTGAGCCAAGCTCATCGACAAAACAGTGTCGCCGGGGTTCAAAAGTGCAAAGAATACAGCAAGGTTAGCGTTAGCGCCGCAGTGGGGCTGAACATTTGCATGCTCTGCTCCAAAGATCTTCTTAGCACGTTCGCGTGCAATTTCCTCAACCTCATCAACATAAACACAGCCGCCGTAATATCTCTTCGAGGGATATCCTTCAGCATATTTGTTGGTCAAAACACCGCCTGCAGCAAGCAATACGCCCTCAGAAACAATGTTCTCAGAAGCAATAAGCTCGATGTTGTGGCGCTGACGGTTAAGCTCTTTTTCACAAGAGGCATATACCTCAGCGTCGAAGTTTTTTAAATTCTCAAAAAACATTTCTACATACTCCTTATCAGTTATTTTATATAGATAGCCTTACGCTTTCTTTTCGGTTTTAACGGCGCCAAGTTTGGTAAGCCATGGCAAGATCATTGCACCCACGGCATTTCCCAAAACAACGCACAGAATAAATGCTATGTACTTAACGGTCAACATGTTTGCAAGCGCAAAATAGAACATATTTGCGATCGAGTGTTCAAATCCGCAAAGAATGAAAACAGGAATGCAGAAGAAAATTCCCCAAACCGAATTCTTTTCTCTGTAAATCTTAACAGCCACATACATCAAAATGCCGCACATTGCACCAAGTGCGATCCATGCCAAAAAGCTGTTGTCAAGCTTGCCCGAACAAGCAGTTACCGCTTTTTCGGTTATCGAGGGTCTTGCAAAGCGCACGGCATATCCAAGTGCTGTTGCTCCAACAAAGTTTCCAAGCAATCCCACAAGCAGGTGCTTAACAGTATCCCACGAAAAGCTCTCAGCCAAAAATCCGATCTTGCCGGTAAACAAATACATTCCCATATAGCAGATTGTCAAAAGTGCAACCGAGAACAAAACCGCTCCGACATACTTGTTGTCGCTGCTCATGTAAACCGCGCCGCCTATGCCTACCATCATGCCGGCGGCAATTGCGCTAAAGAAAGTGTTTTTAAGCATAAATCTTCTCCTTAGTGTTTAATCGTTATCGCCAAAAGAGCGCGGCGCTCAGCCGCCCACCCCTGCGGGGCGGGCGCCTCACGGCGCCTTCGGTGCCGTGAGGGCTGTCCGTCGGGTCAAGCCCCGACGGACGCTGAGCGCAAGCTCATAAGCACAAAGTAAATGCAAAATCAAACATCGTTAGCGGTAAGATATTCAAAGCTTTCACGCTTAACGGAAACATAATCACGCTCGCCGTCGATCATTACAACAGGCGGTCGGCAAATTCTGTTATAATTCGATGCCATCGAATAATTGTAAGCACCTGTTGTCAAAACAGCAACAATGTCGCCCCTTGTTACACTATTTGGAAACTTTACGTTTGGCTGAATAACATCGCCCGACTCACAGCATCTTCCCACAAGGTCACATTCAATAGTTGTTTCTTCACTTGCCTTGTTAGCCAAAAGCACCGTATATTTCGAGCCATATAAAGCAAATCTTGGGTTGTCGGTCATTCCGCCGTCAACCGAAACATAGTTCTTATATCCCGTAATTCTCTTAACAGTGCCAACGGTATAAAGCGTCATTCCGGCATTTGCAGCAATGCTCCGTCCCGGCTCCAATCTTAAGGAGGGGAGAGGGTAGTCTAATCTTTGGCACTCGGCTTTAACAAACTCGCAAACACCCTTAATGTTCTCTTTAATATCGATCGCAGGGTCGCAACAAGTATATTTTACGCCATAACCACCGCCAAGGTCAAGTATTTTTGCAACAAATCCGCAATTATTCTTAAGCTCGTGCATAAAGCCAAGCATAATTTCAGCGCTTCTTGTAAATGTGCTTGATTCAAACACCATCGAACCAACGTGGCAGTGAAAACCTTCTAACGAAATATGCCTGCACTCAAGCGTGTGCAAAGCAATTTCCAAAGCCTGACCTGTTTCAATGGCTGTGCCAAACTTGCTGTCCACTTTGCCTGTTGCCACCTCGTCATAGGTATGAGGGTCGATTCCGGGGGTCAATCTCAAAAGAATCTTTTGCACAATGCCCTTTTCGCAAGCTATGCGCTCAATGGCGTCAACCTCTTCAACGTTGTCGCACACAAAATATCCAACCCCGTTGTCCATAGCATATACAATGTCTTCATCGGTCTTGTTGTTGCCCTGAAAATATGCTTTCGACATATCAAATCCGGCTTTTAGGGCTGTATATATCTCACCCGAGGATACCACATCGGCACCCAGTCCTTCTTCACCGATGATCTCATAAATTCTCTTAAAGCTTGCCGCCTTGCTTGCATACAAAGGATAAGAATCCTGCCCCATATATTCCTGCAAGGCACTAACATAATTGCGGCAGTTCTCTCTAATGGTTGCTTCATCCATTAAATAAAGGGGAGTACCGTACTTTTCTGCAAGCAAAACTGTGTTTTGCCCGCCAAAATAAAGAACGCCGTCCTTAATCTTAACATTCGAACAAATCATGTTCTTCTCCTTAAATTAAGCCCTGTTCACGCATAAGTGCCAAAAGCTTTTCCTCGTTCTTTTCTTCCATTTCAGTCAGAGGCAAACGCAAGCTGTTTTCACCAAAGCCCATTGCATGCATTGCAGCCTTAACGGGTATAGGGTTGACCTCGCAGAATAATGCGTTAACCAAAGGCAAAAGCTTAAGCTGTGCATCAAGAGCACTAGCGTGCTTGCCGTTAATAAAGTCCATGCAAATGTCATTCGTTTCCTTGGGCATGAGGTTTGAAAGCACCGAAATTACTCCCTTGCCGCCCAATGCCATTACAGGCACTATCTGGTCATCATTGCCCGAATAAATGTCAAGTTCACCCTTTGTAAGTGCTGCAAGCTCAGCAATCTGCGAAATATTTCCGCTAGCTTCCTTAATCGCAACAATGTTGGGGTGCTTTGCCAAAACAGCGGCAGTTGCAGGCGTAATGTTGCAGCCCGTTCTCGAGGGTACATTGTAAAGAATTATCGGTTTTGTCGAAGCATCTGCGATTGCAGTAAAGCTCTTAATCAAGCCATTCTGTGTAGCTTTGTTATAATAAGGGGTAACGACCAGCATAGCATCAGCGCCGGCTTCGCAAGCATACTTTGTAAGCTCAATTGCATAAGAGGTATCATTTGAGCCTGTACCTGCAACAACAGGTACTCTGCCATTAACGTGTTCAACAGTAAACTTAATAATTTCCTTGTGCTCGTCGTCTGTCAATGTCGAGCCTTCGCCTGTTGTGCCTGCGGCAACAATTGCGCTTATGCCGTTTTCAATCTGCCAGTCAATAAGTCTTGCATATGCTTCATAGTCAATGCCGCCATCCTTAAAAGGAGTGATAATAGCAGTTGCTGCACCGGTAAAAATTGTGTTTTTCATATACTTAACCTCCAGTAAAAGATTTAGAAAACAAAAAAGGCAGTTACCGAAAGAGGGCAACTACCACACCGATACATCGCATAACCGTTAAATCTGCATCGGCACAGCGAGGAAAACATCGTTTCGATAGCGCTCCGCAAAATTGCGACAGCGAAATGACTGTTAATCCATTCCGCCAGAACATTTTGCCGCCGTACAAAATGCCTTCGGCAGCGTTCCCTTTCAAACCCGTCCGCCTCGGCGGCGTTTAACTTAACGAGCCTACTAATGAAGCACTGCACCTCTATCAGTAATAATAATTTTATACCATAATAAAATAGATATGTCAACAAATTCGGCAAATATCAGCGCTTTACCCAAAAAAAGCGTTTTGTTTGCCGCTTGGTTATTAAGTTTGTGCATTTTCGCCATTTTAGCCGCCACGGCTCCGGCACTTTGCCTCCCTCCGGTCGGCAAGCGCCTCGCCACGGCGGCGCCCCCAAAACTGCAAAGCCCACCGCTTGCGCCGCCCACGCTTCGCCCCCTTGCCGGGACGGCTCGGCACTCGGCGGCGCCGCTTTTTTAAAAAAACACCGCCCTGTTAAAAACAGAGCGGCAGTTTGCTGTTTAATTATTCAACTGTATAGTGGTCAAAGCTTGTTCTTGCAATGCTCCAGAAGCAGGGCTTCAAAAGGAAGCCTTCCTCTTCTCTCAAAACGATCATTGCAGCATTTCTTCTAAGCTTGGGGGTCGAGTTAAGCCACGAGTTGCCGTCGTCTGTACCCCACAAAACTACCATGTCAATAACGCCTTCGTCAGCAAAGTCTTGGAACATATCAAAGAGCTCGGCATACTTTTCTGCCTGCTTTTCATAGTCTTCATCAGTCCATTTATAGAAAGCACCGTCAGAATTTGAGCCAACAAACATATTCATATCAAGCTCGGTAATCTGAACTCTGAAGTTGCCCTTGTATTCAGGGAAACATTCATCATAGATCTCAGCAAGTCCTGCAATCTTTTCGATCTGGCTTCTGTAAAGCTCAACGTTGCAATCAAGACCGATATGCGACTGGAAGCCGACACCGTCAATTCTTACGCCCTTTCTGAACATTCTTTCCATCATGTCATACATTGCCTGTGTCTTCGAGGCCTGCCATTCCATGTTAAAGTCGTTAATAACCAAAATAGCGTCTTCATCAGCAGCGCGTGCAACATTGGCAACAAGTTCAACATAGTCGTCCTTATAACCGTTGCCGTCAACGTCGCCGATAATTTCAGCCCAGTACGAGTCGTCGTTTACGGTTCTTATCGAGTCAGCATTCAAAACCTCGTTGCAAAGGTCCCAAACATCAATGTCGTCCTTATATCTTGTTACATACTCGGTAATAAAGGTTGTAATTCTTTCTGTAAGCTGCTCTCTGGTTGCCAAAGCGCCCTGCTCATAGCATTCTCTTACGGTTCTTGTGTCGGCAGGGTCAGCCTTATACCACCAATCAGGGGTCTGAGCATGCCACAAAAGCGTATGTCCGCGTAAGGTTACATCGTTAAGCTCACCGAATTCAACAAAGCCGTCAACGTCGTCAAAATAGAAAACGCCCTCAGCAGGGTTTATGTAAGCAGGCTTACATTCGTTGCCCAAGACAAAAACGTTATAGTGCTTCAAAAGGCTTTTTGCAACGGGAGTATTAAGATTTGTACACTGATTATAGCCAAATGCACAGCCTATCTTCATGTTGTTAAAATACTTATAAAGTGCGGGTGCATCAACGCTGTCGGCAGCAAGCTCTGTCTTAGACAAAGTTTCAAGCTCCTCAAGTGTATACTTGATTTCGGGGTTTGTCAGCGCCGAAACGTCATAGTCGTCAGGGAAAATACCTTCGGGCTCTTTTTCACAGGCAACAAGGCTAAGTGCCATAAATGCTGCCAAAATAATTGCTAACAGTCTTTTCATTGGGGTATTCCTTTCATAAATAAAAATATGCAAAATTATTTTAGCACATTTTAGTTTTTTATTGAATTGGTAAACAGCACAATTTATAAGTTGCCGCTTTGTGCAAGTTTGCGATATTTATTCAACAGTTTATATATTGACAGAAAAGTAACATACTATATTTATTAAAAAACACTTTACGAGGGCGAAGTTCTGTGATATAATATTACATGTATTGTTGCAAATTTGTGAGATGATTTTTCTCATAAAAAGGAGGAACATATGGACCAAGAAAAAAACACTTTGGTCACGCCCGAAAACGAGGAAAAGCAGGCTGTATTCGGTTTCTTAAAGGCAGTGGCATTTGGTGTCGCAATATGTGAAGCCATTACCGTTTTAGTGTTTGCACTAATAGGCAGATTTTCCTTGTCTGTTGTTTTAGGTGCAGTTTACGGCGGTCTGGTAATGATTCTTTATTATTATTTAATGGCCGGGGGAATAACTAAAGCTGCTAAAGAACCCGACCCTGAGGTTGCAAAAAAGCGAATGCAGTTATCTTACAGTCAAAGGCTGATGGTGCTTGTTCTGCTTTTAGGCGTTGGACTGTTCTTATACGCCGAGTTCGGAATTATCCATTGGATACCTATGGCACTGTCGATAATCTATCCGAGAATTGCTTTGGGTATATGGCAGCAAAGATATAAGAAAATTGCTAAGGACGAGCCTTTAACCGCGGGCAACCCCGATGCTTATGCCGATATTGATGAAAAAGAAGAGGAGGCTGATTTTTAAACAATGCACACTCAAATTGAAATCACAGGTGCGAAAATACTGTTAGAGCTTCCTTTTGGCTTGACCATAACCGAAACGCAGGTGAACATGTGGATAGTTATGGCATTGATAACAGGTGTATGCATCTGGTTAACCCACGATCTAAAAGTAAAGCCAACCTCCAAACGTCAGATAATTGCCGAATATCTGGTTAATCTTGTTACCAATTTTGTCGAGGGCAACATGGGCAAGAAATTTAAAAGCTACACGCCTTTTGTTGCTGCGCTTTTCTCGCTTGCAATGTGTTGCAGTCTCATATCGCTTTTGGGCATGTATTCCCCCACAAGCGATCTTAACACCACGATCGGCTGGGCATTGATAGTGTTCTTCATTATAACTTATTATAAGATCAAAACAAACGGCCCTTTAGGTTATGCAAAAAGCCTTACCGAGCCGATATTCATTATGACACCCATGAACATCATCGGCGAGTTCTCGACCCCGATCTCAATGGCATTCCGTTTGTTCGGTAACGTCGCTTCAGGTTCGGTTATCTCTGCACTTGTATATGCAGCGCTTGCATGGCTCAACGGAGTGATCTTTGGCTGGCTGCCGGGCTTCTTGGGCGAATGGGCAGATTTATTCCCAATTCTTCAGCTTGGTCTTCCTGCAGTGCTTTCTCTTTACTTCGACATTTTCTCAAGCGTTTTGCAGGCATTCATCTTCTGCATGCTAACAATGCTTTACATCGCATCTGCGGCACAAACAGAAGAAGCATAATTAATTTTGTTAAGTTAATCGGCACTTAAGCCGAATTACTGAAAGGATGGTATATTTTATGGAAAGAGCATTAGTACTTATGGGTTGTGCAATCGGTGCAGGTCTTGCTTTAATAGCAGGTATCGGTCCCGGTATCGGTGAAGGTTACGCAGTAGGCAAAGCTTGTGAAGCTATCGCACGTCAGCCCGAGCAAAAGGGCAGCGTTACCACTACCATGTTAATGGGTTGTGCAATCGCCGAAACCACCGGCCTTTACGGTCTTATCATCGGCTTGCTTCTCATCTTCGTAGCTCCCGGACTCTTCCTTAACAGACTTTAATTCTGAATTTTGGAATAAGCAGTAAGTTAAGTAAGGAGATGTATTTATAATGATAATGGCGGGAACCTTTTTAGAATTTCTCTCCATAAACGTCTGGCATATCCTTATGGCAATGGGCAACCTTTTGATCCTTGTTTTGCTTTTAAAGAAATTTCTCTTTAAGCCTATAAACAACATTTTGCAAAAGCGTGCCGAGGAAGTAGACAAGATCTACTCCGATGCTGACACAGCTCTTGAAAAAGCAAATGCTGACAAGGCACTTTATGAAGAAAAGCTCACCCGCGCAAAGGATGAAGCAGACACTCTCATCAAAACAGCCTCCGAACACGCAAAGGCAAAAAGCAACGAGATCATCAGTCAGGCTAGAGCCGAAGCTGACCGTCGCCGTAAGAGTGCCGATGAAGACATCGAGCTTGCCAAGAAAAAGGCTGTTAACGACATTAAGGATTCTATTTCTGATATGGTCATCTCACTTGCCGAGCAGGTCGTCGAAAAAGAAATCGACGCCAATGCTCATTCCGCACTTATCGACGATGCCATTGACAACCTTGGTGACAGCGTATGATGAAAAATTATGCTAACGAGTATGGACTCGCTTTGTATAACTTGGGTATAGAAGCAGGCTGTTCAAAAGCTATTTTTGAGGATTTCAAATCGGTAGCAGAGGTTTTTGACGCTCAGCCCGAATTTTCGCGGCTTTTGTCAAACCCCATGTTAACCGCATCCGAGCGTGCAGATGCTGTACGCTTAGTCTTCGGCGGCAAAATTAACGGTTATCTTCTTAATATGCTCATGATCTTTGCCGAGAAAAGACGTTTCGATATGCTTTCAAAATGCTGGCTCGAATACCGCAGAAATTATTGCAAGGCAAATAACATCTTGCCTGTTACGGCAACCTCTGTTCAGCCTCTTACCGATGAGCAAAAGACCAAACTCATTTCTAAGCTTAAGGTCAAGACCGGCAAGCAGATTTTGTTAACCTGCGTTGTCAACCCCAAATGCCTTGGCGGCATCATGCTTGAATATGACGGTAAGAGGATTGATGCCAGCGTAAAACAGCGTTTTTCCGATATGCGTCAGTTGTTAAGACAAAGCGATTTGTCCCCAAAATCGGGCTCATAACATCTTAAATATGGAGATATAATTATGAACTTAGACGAAATCAGCAGCCTTATAAAGGCTCAAATAAAGAATTATGAAGCTAAAGCCGAGCTTTCCGAGATCGGCTCCGTCATCACTGTCGGTGACGGTATCGCTTCAGTCTACGGACTTGATAAGTGCCTTTCTAACGAGCTTGTTCAGTTTTCGAACGGCACTTACGGCATGGCTCTTAATTTAGAAGAGGACTTCGTTTCCGTAGTAATGCTTGGCTCTGACGCAGGCGTGCGTGAGGGTGACACCGTTAAGCGCACAGGCTCGGTCGTATCGGTTCCTGTAGGTGATGCCTTGGTCGGTCGTGTTGTAAATGCACTCGGTCAGCCTGTTGACGGCAAAGGCCCTGTTGAATATGAAAAGCTCATGCCTATCGAGCGTAAAGCGACAGGCATTATCGAAAGAAAATCTGTTAGCGTTCCTTTGCAGACAGGTATCAAGGCAATAGACAGCATGATTCCTATTGGCAGAGGTCAGCGTGAGCTTATCATCGGTGACCGTCAGACAGGTAAGACTGTTATCGCTACCGATACCATCATCAACCAAAAGGGTAAAAACTGCATCTGCATTTATGTAGCCATCGGTCAGAAGAATTCGACCGTTGCCCAGCTTGTAGAAACCTTAACCCGTGCAGGCGCAATGGATTACACCATTGTCGTAAGCTCCACAGCAAGCGAACTTGCAACCTTGCAATATATCGCTCCTTATTCAGGCTGCACCATGGGTGAATACTTTATGAACAAGGGCATGGACTGCCTTATCATCTACGATGATTTATCCAAGCACGCAGTTGCATACCGCACACTTTCGCTCCTCATTCGCCGCCCTCCGGGACGTGAAGCTTACCCGGGCGACGTATTCTATCTGCACTCCCGTCTTCTCGAACGAGCAGCACGTTTGTCACCCGAATGCGGAGGCGGCTCGCTGACAGCTTTGCCTATCATCGAAACTCAGGCAGGCGACGTTTCGGCGTACATTCCCACAAACGTCATTTCCATTACCGATGGACAGATATTCTTAGAAACCGAGCTTTTCAACTCAGGCATCATGCCGGCGGTTAACCCGGGCATCTCTGTCAGCCGTGTAGGCGGCTCTGCTCAGCTTAAGTCGATGAAGCAGGTTTCGGGTTCGTTAAAGCTCCTTTATTCCCAATATCGCGAGCTTCAGTCGTTTGCCCAGTTCGGCTCCGACCTCGATAAAGACACTAAAGACCGTTTGGCACAGGGTGCCCGCATTGTTGAGGTTTTAAAGCAGAACAGAAATTCGCCCGTTGCGGTCGAGCTTCAGGTTTGCATTATTTATGCCGTTGTCAACAACTATCTTAAAGATATTCCTGTTGATCTGGTCAAGGAATATGAAAAAGAGCTTTACTTTGAAATGAGCTCATACCATCAGGATGTTTTAGACCTCATTTTAGACCCCAAGGGTCTTAATGATGAAAGCAAAGCGGCGCTTGATGCTGCAATTGCCGACTTCACCGAAAAGTTTAAAAGCATTCACTGATCTTCACTAAATAATTACGAAGGGAGGGAACACACATGGCTTCCATGAAGGAAATTAACCTTCGCATCAAAAGTATTACAGGCACAAGGCAAATAACCAAGGCTATGGAGCTTGTTGCTATCTCAAAGCTTTCCAAGGCCCGCGAAAGGACCGAGCGTTGCCGTCCGTTTTATAACGAGCTTTATCAGGCACTTTGCGATATTTCAACGACAAGCACCGCCAAAGATTCACCCTATTGCCAAGCTCGCGAGGCAAAAAAGTCGTGCATAATCGTTATAGCAGGTGACAGAGGCCTTGCAGGCGGTTACAACAACAACCTTTTCAAGTTGTTCGAGGAGCTTAGTGCCGACAAAAATGTTTGTGTGCTTCCCATTGGCAAACGCTCTGTCGATTATTGCACACGCAAGGGCTATGAGATCATCTCTAGTGAGTATTCAAGCGTTGAGGATATAGATGTCGGCGACTGTTTTGAAATTGCAGGCTCTCTTTGTGAAATGTTCTCAGAGTGTACGTTCGACGAGCTGTATGTTGTATATACAAACTTTGCTTCAATGCTAACCCAGGACCCCGGCACCTTAAAAATTTTGCCACTCGATGCCAGCATAAGCGCAAATACTTCTGACAACCACAGATTCATGTTGGTCGAGCCCGGGGCAGAAGCTGTGTTCAATTCAATCGTACCCGATAGCGTAGCAGGCCTTATCTGGGGCACTGTGTGCGAATCTTTTACGAGCGAACTTGCGGCAAGACGCACAGCAATGGAATCGGCAACCTCGAATGCCGATGATATTATTGCAGACCTGCAGCTTAAATATAACAAGGCAAGAAAGAGCTCGATCACCCAGCAGATTACCGAAATCGTCTCGGGCGCAGGAGCAGAGTAATAAACAAAAAATTATCCGAAAGGAAAATGTAAAATGGACAAAAATATTGGCGTTGTAACGCAGATAATCGGTCCTGTTCTTGATATCAGATTCGACGACGGCAAGCTACCCGAGCTTAACAACGCCGTTTCAATCGAATATGAAGACCGTCACATTGTTTTAGAGGTCGCACAGCACATCGGCGACAACGTAGCACGCTGCATCGCAATGAGCTCGACTGACGGCTTACCCAGAGGTATTAAGGCTTTAGATACAGGTGCGCCCATCAGTGTCCCTGTTGGCGAGGCTACTCTGGGCAGAATCTTCAACCTCTTGGGCGAGTGCATTGACAACATGCCCACCCCCGAAACAAAAGAACGCTGGCCTATCCACCGTCCCGCCCCTGCATATGACGAACAGCAGTCCACTACCGAAATTCTCGAAACGGGTATCAAGGTCGTAGACCTTATCTGCCCTTACGCAAAGGGCGGTAAAATCGGTCTTTTCGGCGGTGCAGGCGTTGGCAAAACCGTTTTGATTCAGGAACTTATTAATAACGTTGCAAAACAGCACGGCGGTATCTCCGTTTTCACCGGCGTAGGTGAACGTACCCGTGAAGGCAACGACCTTTACAACGAAATGAAAGAATCAGGTGTTCTTTCTAAGACCGCGCTTGTTTACGGTCAGATGAATGAACCCCCCGGAGCAAGAATGAGAGTAGGTTTAACAGGTCTTACCATGGCTGAATACTTCCGCGACCGCGAAGGTCAGGACGTACTTTTGTTCATTGACAATATATTCCGCTTCACACAGGCAGGCTCCGAGGTTTCGGCACTTTTGGGCCGTATGCCTTCCGAAGTCGGCTATCAGCCCACACTTGCAACCGAAATGGGTGCTTTGCAGGAAAGAATTACCTCCACCAGAAACGGCTCGATCACTTCTGTTCAGGCTGTTTATGTTCCGGCCGATGATCTTACAGACCCTGCTCCTGCAACCACCTTTGCTCACTTAGATGCTACCACGGTTTTGTCAAGAAGTATTGCATCTTTAGGCATTTATCCCGCTGTTGACCCTCTTGACTCAACTTCCCGAATCCTTTCTCCCGATGTTGTAGGCGAAGAGCATTATCAGGTCGCACGCGACGTTCAGAAGATTCTGCAAAGATATAAAGAGCTTCAAGATATCATTGCGATCATGGGCATGGACGAACTTTCCGAAGAAGATAAGCTTACTGTTGCCCGCGCCAGAAAGGTTCAGCGCTTCCTTTCTCAGCCGTTTACCGTTGCTGAACAGTTTACAGGCTTTACAGGAAAATATGTTCCTGTTGCCGAAACCGTCCGTGGCTTCAAGGAAATTATTGAGGGCAAGCACGACGATTTACCCGAATCTGCATTCCTCTTTGTCGGCACGATCGACGAAGCAGTTGAAAAAGCCAAGGGCACAAAGTAACTTTTGCGGAGGTTTTAGATGAGCACCTTCCATTTAAAAATAGTATCGCCCGACGGTGTGTTCTTTGACGGAGAAGCTAAACAGCTTTCAATCCGCTCAATCGACGGTGAAATTGCTGTTCTAAAAGGTCACATTCCGTTCTTAACTGCAGTTGCTGTCGGTGAATGCCGTTTATATGTTAACGATGGCGAAGTCCCGAAAACTGCTGCTTGCTGCGGCGGCATGCTTAACGTATCAGATGAGGAAGTTCTTTTGGCACCTACCACATTCGAATGGGCTGATGATATCGACATCGAGCGCGCTGAAGCTGCAATGTCAAGGGCAGAAGCTTTACTTCAATCTGCATCTACCGATGCTGATAGGAAAATTGCTAAGCGTAAGCTTGAGCGCGCGAATCTTAGAATTAAGGTCGCTAAAAAAGCATAAGGCAACTGATTTCATAAAAATCACTCCCTTTCTTACTTAAAAGAAAGGGAGTTTTTTGTGCTCACCGCCGCCACGGCTCGGCACTCTGCCTCACCCCGTTCGGCACACGCCTCGCCACGGCGGCTCATAACTGCATCTACCTCACTGCCTGCACAGCGGGCCCTCCCACCGCCAAATCCTTTCGGAATTTGGCGGCGGTCTCCCTCCCGCCAAAACAAAATCCCTCCCACCCCGTAAAAAGGTGAGAGGGATAATTTGCGTTAAATTACTCAGCTTCCTTCAAGCTCCAGTAAATACCGTATCTTACATCGTAAATCTGGTAATAGGGGATAAAGGTAAGCTCCCTGTCAGCAGGTGTAAACTTAAATTCCAAGCCATCGCCCACACGCTCAAAGTAAGCGTCGGGGTTGGTTCTAACATCCTTGCCGGTAATGCCTTCGTTAAGCACAAGGTGGTCATTAACTAAAATCGAGGATTCAGGAATAAGAACGCTCATACCTGTATATGTCGTCTTCATGTTTTCGTTTCCAAGGTCTGCTGCCAAAAGAACAGGGCCGTACTTGAATGCAACGGTGTTAAGTCCGTCAACCATGTTATAGGTTGTAAAGCCCAAGGGGATAGTCACATCAACACTGTCCTTGTTTGCCCATTCTCTTGTAATAACAGCATAGCCGTTAACGGTTTCATAGCTTACTGCTTCGCCGTTAACCTTAATTGCAAGGTCTCCCTTTGCCCAGTTGGGTATTCTTATCTTAAGCGAGAAGCTGACAGGCGCATCAGTCTTAACAGAAATATTGGTCGTGTCTGTTATGGGGAGGTTAGTGGTCTGCGTGATCCTAACACCCTTGTCGTCCCATTCAATGTTCGAAGCCAAGAACATATTCACATAAAGCGAATCTCCCTCACTGAAGTAGATCATGTCGCCAAGCTTTGTCATGTTTTCCATACCGCTGCCTGTGCAGCACCAGAAGCTGTCATAAGGTGTCGAGAATGTTTTAAAGTAACCCGTAGCCATCGACTGGAAGTAAGTAGTCATACCTGTTTCGGGGTTCTGCGATGCCATAATGTCGTTAATAAAGGCGTTTTCCATATAGTCTGCATATTTCTTGTCGCCTGTTACTTTAAACAGCTCCTTCGAAAGCTTAAGCATGTTATAAACATTGCAGGTCTCGCAATTGCAGTTTGTTCTTTCACGGTTCAAAACGTCATCAGCACCAAAGTGCTCCCACTCCGAGTTTGCACCTGTGGCATAGGTATGGTGATCCAAAACCATCTGCCAAAAGATTTCAGCAGTTTCAAGATATTCGGTAGCGTCAACAACCTTGCCGTCAATCTTCTTGCCGTGGCAAACCTCATATCTCTTAATCGCACCAATAATTTTCGGTATAGTTGTGTTTGCGTGGCGGTTGTTCAAAACGTTTACACCGTCTGTTCTAATAAGCTCGAACAAAGCGTCCTCGTCAAACGCATGTGCGGCGATTGCGTGCTTTTCGTTGCCGGTAATGTTATAAAGGTCATACATTACATCGTTCATTCCACCGTATTCGATCGAAAGAACTGTGCGATGTGTCTGTTCGTCCCAACTGCTCGTTCTTTTATAAACCCAGTCGCCCAAATTACTTGCAATGGTCAAAGCAGGCTCATAACCGGTGTATTTATATGTAGCAACCAAACCTTCTAAGATCTTGTGCATGGTATACCACGGAACCCAAGCTTCGTTAAAAAGGTCAGACTTGCCCTTTTCAACATTGTCAAACTGGAACTCGGTGTTAAGCTCAACAAACTTACCGCCCCACAAAAAACCGTTGTCACGCTGACACAAAGCAAGCTCATCAATAACTGTTGTCAGCATGTCATAAACCTTTTTCTTGTCCGACTGACTTACGCTGCCGCTAGCATATGCCTGAGCAAGCGCTGTTAAATAATGTCCCACGGTGTGTCCGCCGATAAGGTGCGATTCCCAGCCTGCATAAGGCTCGGCACCCTTAGTGTCAGCACCGACGTTTTTGCGGAAATTATAAACCAGCCTGTCAACATCAAACGATAAAAGATAGTCGATCTCTTTGTCTAAAGCATTTTCAAAAAATGCACCGTCCATTTCAAGCTCGCTGATGTTAAAATCAGAGATTATCGTGTTTGCATAACTCATGTCTGTTCCTCCTGTTACTGTCGAGGGTGTTGGCGAACAGCTTGTTAAAATCAGCCCAGCCAAAACCAAAGACAAACCTCGTTTTAAAATCTTCATAAGCGTCCTCTCTTATTTAAAAGATGTATTAAATTTTACCATAAAACTTTAAACAAGTAAATAACCAAAATGAAATTTATCGCTTTATTTTACTAAAACTTATATATAAAAATTGATTATCTTCTTATAACTTTTCAAATGCCGTTAAAGCCTTATGTTTCAAGGCTTTTCGGCATTTCCTGTTTCGGGAGATGTTCTTAAATCTTCTTAAATCCCCTCATGTTTCCCTAACCAAAAGTAGTAAATGGAGTAGTAAAACCGTCCTTTACTACCTATGCAATCAGCCGTTCCATTTCGGCTACTGCGCTGTCAGATGTTGCATGGGCGTAATAGTTCAGCGTCATTGTGATGTTGGAATGTCCCATGATGTACTGCAATGCTTTCGGGTTCATTCCGGCGTTTGCTAAATTGGTGCAGAACGTATGGCGTAAGGTGTGCGGCGTTGTGACTTTCGGTAATGCTACCTCATGGCACTTGTTGTACTTCTTCACAAGTCCCCGGAACATACTTTCATAGTTGACCGCCACTTTCGGCAGCCCGTCCCGGTTAAGGAAGATAAAGCCGCTGTACCCGCCGACGATAAACGGCGTTGTACGCTTGCGCTCTTGCAGCACCCGCCTAAACGCTTCACATACCTTTGTACTCATAGGGATTTGCCGGACACCGCTTTTTGTTTTCGGTACTTCAATGTGATACCCAATGCCGGAAACTTTCAGCAGTTGGTGATCTACGTTGATTAACTTATTCTCAAAGTCAATGTCTTTGTCGGTCAGTCCGCAGAGTTCAGAAATGCGAAGCCCTGTCCCTAACAGTATGGTGATTTCGTCGTGATACTTCTGATAGACTTTATCACCCGCTATAAAGGATAGGAAAGACGCTTCCTGCGTAGGGGATAATGGCACCTTTGGCTCCGTATCATCTTCAAGGACGGTGTTAAGCTGAAAATCGAACGGATTTTTGCGGATACAATCGTCCTGTATGGCGGTGTAGAAAGCTGCCTTTAGGGAACGCTTGTGGTTGTTGATAGTCTTGAACGAATAGCCTTTCTCTTTCATGCGTAAAGCCCATTCTTTCGCGTCGGAGAGCTTCACGTTTTCAATAGGGCAGCCGCCCAGACTATCCTCCTGCAAAATCCGCATAAGCTGTTGTCGTCCCTGTGTCGTACTGTGCCGCACATTCGCCCGGTGGCGTATCTGCTTTGCGTAAAGTTGGCAGACGGTCATTTTCTTGCCGATAGGGTCTATCCCGTCGTCAAGGTCTTTCTGGATTTCTTTCTCCTTTTCCCGGAGTGAAATATCCTCCCGTTTTCCTGCCGGGGTCTTGTCGGTCGGTACTAACTTCCAAGCATAAACAAATTGCGGGTTTCCAAAGGTATCTGTATATTTGTAAGCATATCTCCCGTCTTTTCTCTGGCTCTCACCTGTCCGTAAGATACGGTTTTTATTATCGCGTCTTTTCTGTGACATTTTGCGTCATGCTCCTTTCCATGACGGAAAGAGCCTTGATATGCCTATAAGATATTATAGCACATTCAAGGCTCAAAATCTATATGGTGTCCAAATTGTCAATAACTTTTTCAAATTGCTTTCGCTTTATCTGAATACGGTTGCCGTTTAAGATTACCCAATTCGCGGATAGGTTTTCTTCTGCCAGCTTCCGCAACTTGTTTTCACCGATACGAAAATATTTAGACGCTTCCTCAATGGTCAGCGTGTACTTTTCCCAAATAGGCACATCAGTATTGCTCATAATGTACCCCCTTTCGTGATATTGATCTAAAGTCTGATAGTTACAAAAATGGGCGTTAATCAGACGATTGTTAGCTCAATCTCACGGGAGTTTCACCCCTGCGGCGGTCTGCCGTAGCCCTACCCATTGCCTGCGACGCTCTTAACGCTCGGACTGTGGCTGTAAGGGAGTATCATTATGTATTCTGCGCGTCGTCGCCCACAAGTCGCTACACTTGTTTTCCGGCGCGGTGTTTCTCGCTCGGCTTTTCCCGTAGGGAAAAGTGTCATGGCGCGCCCGCCGTATAGCTCGGCGCAAAAGGAACGTATCTGATTTGCCCTATGCTGCGCCGCCGTTATCTTGCGCCGCTTTCTTTGTCAATGAGCGAACAGGCATAAGTGAGCCGGGGCAGCGGAAAGGGGGACGCTGCCGGGGTTATCTCATACCTTGAATGAAAGGACAGCCCGCATGAGCTTTGACCGCAAGCGGTCGCGTATGTCCTCGTCTATGCCGTAGTAAGTGTTACCGCGCTCGTCAATGAGCTTTCGCATAGACAGGGACGCTATGTAGCTTTCGTAATGCTGTACGACAACTTTCATAGCTTCCGGGTCGCCCTTTGTTGCGGCTATGATTACCGGGTACGGTAACAAGCCGCGTTCGTCCTGTTCGGTGTTACCATTATGTGCAGTCATAGGCGCGTTCCTCCAAATAGCGTTTTAACAGTTCAAAAGAGCTTGTCCGTCTGTACTGTACCGTACTTCTCGGAACGTCGTGGAGCTTTGCTATTTCCGCGTCGTTCATATCAAAGAAGTAGTACAGCAGTACGGCTTCCCGCTTCTCGTCCGGCAAGCTGTGCAGGGCTTCGGCAAGCAGCTTCGCAGTAATTTCCTTGCCCGCCACGCAAAAGGACTTTTCAGCTTCATCATTCTCGAAATAAGTGTCGTAGGTGTAAAGCTGATTTTCCTCCTGTGGGGAGAGGTCAGAAAACGATACTTCTTGTAGCTGCCGCCTTTTGATTTCCCTGTGGGCGTTGATTGCTTCATTCTTCAATGCCCGCTTGCAAAAACCGTTAAAAGCACAACGGATTTGCCAATGGGTACGATTAGGTTCATTCATGGTATCACCTCCTTTCGCAACCGCGAAAGCGGGTGATGATGTCCCCTTTCGTAAACCCTCAACAACGGGCATTTCAAAAATGCCAAAGGAACGGGGAATATTTTGAAAAAAGTTTTTTTAAGAGCTATCCATGCGTCGCACCTCCTGTCAGAATTTCACTGGGCAGAAAGTGAGAGGTGGCGGCGAACGGCAGCCGACAAAAAACAAGGAATTTCGCACGAAAAAGCCCGACCGCGTATTAACGCGATCGGGCTTAAAAGAATTTACAATTCTATTCAGTTGAATTGACAGTTCCCACCAAAAGCCGGACATACCCGGTGGGGGAACAAGGCTTTTTTTAATTGGTGCAAGTCGTGGGTATTGGGTAAGGAAAATACAAGCATTGCAGCCCCTCCTTTCCGGGCAAAAAAGAAAGAGCCGACAAACCGCGCCCAAAGGCTAACGGGTTATCGGCTCTGCGTCTATGCGTCTGGCTCTGTGATAACGGTGGTATTCATTTGTTTTACGTTGATTAGTCGCTCCTGTTTGCACTTTGGGCAGTAAAGTGGGAAGTTTTCAAGCACCGTGTCCGGGCGTATCATTATCCGTGTTTTACTCTTGCAGATAGGGCATAACAACCATTCAATTTTACACAAGTGCTTTCACCTCCTTTTACCAAATTGGAATTGGTTAGTCTTTCGGTTTAGAGAATTTCCAAGCCACAACAGCGAGGATACCACAAACCACGGCAACACCAATGCAAACTGCTCTCACGATGTTACTCAAATCCAAGAAACCGCTTCCTGTTACCGTAACAGCACAAACGATTGACAAAATGGTTACAAGTGCCAAAATGATGCTACTCTTTCTGACGCAAACGCTCTGACACAGTTGCTTTATTGATCGAATTATACGCAATAAGCGGTGTAATAACACAAAGAAGCAGAATCAACATATAGAGCATGATAAATAACACGAAAGGATAATTGAAATTCATATACACCATTTCTTCAAACAACTGCGTAAATAGAACTGAAACAATCGTATTGCCAAGTAGATTGCCAAATATTAAAGATATCGCCCCATATCCAATGCCTTCTAATAAAAGCATTTTGCGAATTTGTCTGCGTTCCATTCCTACACATTCTAATATTGCTAATTCACGACGGCGAGATATTACACCAACAGCCATTACGTTTATATAATTCAATAATCCAATAACTGCAAAAACAAGAGAAACACTTCCACCCAAAACTGAAAGTATAGTTATGCTTTCGGTTATACTCTGCTTTATTTCATATTGAGATAGTAACGAAATGTTGTTGTCTGTCCTCACAATTTGATGCAATAGGCGATGCGCTTCCACATCATGATTATTTGCAAAATTCAAGTCTATTCTTTTTATTTCCAATGAGCCTGTGATGCCGTTTAAATAGTTATTTGAAACGAACAACTGAATTTCACTTTTTGTTCCGATAGTAGATCCGCTCGGAATGACCAGTCCAAGTGGAAGGTCAAAGGTATTTCCCTGTTCAGATACACTAACCAGCGTACCGCCAACCCGTTTCACATTCAGCCATTGTTCGGGCAAATATGCTTCCATAATAGCAAACTCCCCATTATCAAAGGCTTCTGCATCTATTCCCAGATCAAGTGTTTCATTCAGCATAAGAATGGTTGTCTTATCAACACCGTAAAGGCTTATACAAACATCTTGATCGTAAAATTTTTTACCGTCGTAATTTGCTTCGCACATTGCTTCGGTTATGATTTGTTTTTGCTCCAAATATGGGAGTGCGTCGATAGTAGCAAGTAAATCATCTTTGAAAACATCTGTTACTTCACCAAATGCAGAATGTACGTTTTCCAAACGAATATCACAATCAAGTGTGCTTTCAGCATATTTGTCCGCATCTATACTTGATGTGAAAGTAGCGGTGACAATAAGTATAATCATGCTTAATGACATACTGGCTATAACTACTACGCATCTTTTTCCACCGCGAAAAATATTACGAAATGCCATGTTGACGGGCTTTGAAATTCGATCAAGAGCCTTAAATCGAATCGTTTTTGCAATGTTTTCTGTGTATTTGCTGCCTTCGACAGGTGATACATTGGCTGCCTTTCTCGCCGGAGTAAATGCCGCAATCAATGCAGTAGTAACAGCAAAAAAAGCTGCTCCGACGTAGATCAATGGCGAATAGGACATGGCACCTCCCGTCAAAATGCCATTCGCAGAAATAATGCTGGGAACAATCATGTATGAAAAAAGTGTGGAAATTACTAAACCAATCGGAACACCTACGCAGCATAAAAACATTACTGTATGTACAACGATATAACGTATTTGCCGTGGCGTCATACCTACTGTTTTTAGCTGTGCATAATAGTGTATATCTCTTGACAGCGATATGAGCATGGTGTTATAGATCAGCAAATAACCGCCCAACATGAAAATCATTGAAAGTAGTATTAAGACAGCAAAGGTTGATATATATGAATCGCTGTTAATATTTGTTCTTACTACAACTATATCTTGTCCATTGTTCAAAGTAATATCTGTGTACAATCGATCATGACTACCATCGTTATTGTTCTTGAAAAGGATATTTGCTGTTCCATGTTCTTCCGAAGTGCATCCATACTTGTTTGACAATGCTTTGGAAACAAGCGCAAAATCTGCCCCGCCAGAATTAACATAATAATAGTTTGTAAAGTACCCGGAGAGAATAAATATATCTGTGCGCTCAGTCGAAAAAGGAAGCGTCCAAGCAGTATAAGATAAAGTAATGTTCATTCCGAGTTGCGGGTTTTCTATACCTAAATGTTCGAGTGTCCACCGTGATAGCATAATTTCATTTTCTGCCACAGGATAATTACCTGTTATTTCAGAAAAAGCAGGAGTGTTAATGTCTTCCCATTGCGTAGTATCGGTATAGACAAGAGATAAATCTATATTACCAACTGACTGCCTATCTTTTACGCGACCCACTCCTATGCCCGTACCTACTTTATCAATATAATCAAGTTTCTGTAAAGTTTCCAACTGGTCATTAGTGGGATTTGAAATATACGCATGAGCAATAGATCCTGCCATTCTAATTTGTTGTTGTTCCATAGCTTCTAACGTGCTTATGCCTATATTAAATGCAACTGCAAGTAAAATAGTGGTAAGCATTATAGCTACGATAACAAAAAAATTTCTCTTTTTGTCAGAGCTGATCGCCCGCCATGTTATTTTCCTTATGATTGTCTTATTATTATTTCCAAATAGAATATCGTTCATGTTCTCGCCCCTTTACTCTACAATTTTGCCGTCCTCAATACGAATAATACGGTCGGCAAGTTGGGCGATCTCATTGTTATGAGTAATCATTACAAGGGTCTGCCTGAACTTACTACTGGTAGTTTTTAATAATCCCAACACATCGTTGCTTGTTCGGCTGTCAAGATTTCCTGTCGGTTCGTCAGCAAGCACGATAGCAGGTTTTGAAACAAGTGCGCGGGCGATAGCAACACGCTGCTGCTGACCGCCGGAAAGATTGCTCGGCATACTGCTCAATTTTTCTTCTAATGAAAGCATGCGCACAACCTCGTCCAGAAAAGCCTTATCTACCGTATCACCGTCTAACTCTGTGGGAAGTACGATATTTTCATAGACATTCAAAATGGGAACGAGGTTATAATTCTGAAAAACAAAGCCGATGTTTCGTCTGCGGAAGATAGTTAACTGCTCGTCACTCATCTTTGCAAGTTCCTTGCCTTTTACTTTGACGTTGCCGGAAGTAGGAACATCCAAACCTCCAATCATATTAAGCAGGGTAGATTTCCCGCTGCCGGAAGTACCAACGATAGCGACAAATTCTCCCTCTTGAATTGTGAGAGAAATACCATCTAACGCCTTTGTTATGTTCGGTTCTGTGCCGTAATACTTTTTCAATTCTGTTGTTTGCAAAACGCTCATGGTAAACACCATCCTTTCATGTGATGGCTATATAATAAAACTCAATCCTCACGAAAATGTCACGATTTTCCGGATTTTTAATTTGAAATATCACGGAGTCGTGACATTCTATTTGTGAGGGAGAAACACAGAAAAAGTTGAACCTTTTCCAATATCTGAAAGCACCTTGATATAACCTTCCTGCATGGTAATGATCTCACGGGCAAGGTACAGACCGATACCGATACCCTCAATGTCATGTACTTCTTCCTCACGATAAAAACGCTTAAAGATCGTTCCGTGACAACTTTCCGCTATTCCTTTGCCTGTGTCCGTTATATCAATTTTTATATACACTTCCCAACTTTCAACGGATACGCAGATCTTGCCGCCAGATGGGGTGTACTTGACCGCATTATCCAAAATATTGAACAAGGCTTCACTTGTCCATTTTCGATCATGGACAACCTCCAACATTTCTGGGCATGATACACTAACCTCAATGTTTTTCTTTTCGGCGTTCAATAGTATGCCGCCCAATGCCGCCGCCAGCGTGTCATATATGGGCTGCTTGCGTTTATCCAATGAGATAACGCCTGTTTCCAATCGGGATGTTTTTACCATAGCCTGCATGAGAAAATCCAGTTTGTCAATTTGCCCACCCATAGCTTTTAGAAAATCGCGCCGTTTCTCTTCCGGCACAGATTGTTCAAGAAGTGTAGCATCTATCATTTTCAAATTAGCAATCGGTGTTTTTACTTGATGGGAAATATCTGAAATTAATTCCTGTAATTCCTCTCTCTCTTTGGCAATACTGCGCCGATTTTCACGCATGACCTCATATAGCCGTACCAAACGGTGATTGATTTTGTAAAACAGATTTTCTTCTTCTGTGTCCAACAGGTGTGGCTCTGTATCACCTGCCATCATATCATCAAGCGTTCGACAAATGCTTTCTGAAAACAAGGTCAGCTTTCGGCGCATAACAGACACCAACAGGATACCGCAAAACAAAACCAATAAAATAAACACCAGCCCGCAAAGCACCACAATGTAATTTTCGGTCAGTAAATATAGGATCGCAAGCAGGGATGCAGACGCAACGGCAATAACAGTCCCAATAATCGCACAGGCTTTATTTATGGAGAATTTCTTTGTGTTCACTTCTTAACGCCCCCAATCCACATATAGCCCATACCGTAAACTGTTTTGATATATTGAAATCCGTTATTTTCAATTTTGCTGCGAACACGACTGATCGTTGCTGTCAAAGCGTGTTCATCCACAAAGTTACCGTCAATGTCCCACAGCTTTTCAAGCAACACTTGTCTTGTCAAAACAATGTTCGTATTCTTTGTAAGCACCCTCAACAAACGATACTCCATAGCGGTAAATGATACCGGCTCCCCGGCGAGGGTAGCGGCTGCTTTGGAAAAGTTGATAAACAGATTTCCGTCCGTATAGCAATCGCCGCCTGTCTGCTTCTGAATACGGTTTATAAATGCTGATACCTTCTTTTGGAACACGCTCATAGGGAATGGTTTTGTTACATAATCCTCTGCACCTAATTCAAATCCCCGGAGCATATCACGTTCCATATCATTCGCAGTAAGAAAAATGATTGCTGTATCGGGACGGCGTTCCTTGATCTCTCTGCAAAAGTCAAAACCGTTCCCGTCTGGCAAGTTAATATCAAGAACTATCAGATCATAGTCCTGTTTTTCACAAAATCGTGTTGCTGCGGACTTTGTTGTAGCAGCATCCACAGCATATCCAGCAGACGATAGATTGTAACATAAGGTATTATTCAAAAGTCGGTCATCCTCAACTACCAACAGCTTCATATAATCACATCCTTTCCCAAATAGAATATCAGACAAATATCACAGAAATCTCACAAGGGTTTATTTTCTTTCCTTCGTTTGTCTGCTGGCTTTTCTGCGTCTTTCGGGACAAGCCAGATTGTTGCCATTTTCATAGCACCGGGAATACGCCCCGCAGCACACAAATAGTTTATCTGACGGGCAGAAATCCCCCACTTTTCGCTTGCTTCTTTCAAAGTCATGTAGTCCATACTGCACCTCCAATACACAATATTATACTTCGTTTGTTCGAATAATACAAGAAACATTCTGTGAATAATTTGAATTATATTGGCTAATCATAGGAACTGTGTAAGCATATCCAAAACGAAAGATGAACTGTAAAATGTTATAGGGTGAATTGAGATGGCAAAAAGACCAGTACCACTTTATGACTTCAAGGCTTTCGGGCAAGCCATAAAAGCGGCGCGGACAGAGAGGAAAGAAAGTTGCAAAAATCTATGTGACGCAATAAACATTTCTCCGCGCTACCTTGCGAATATCGAAAACAAGGGACAGCAGCCAAGCCTGCAAATCTTTTATGAGCTTGTCACCCGTTACAATATATCGGTAGACCAATTCTTTTTCCCGGACAAGAACGCCGAAAAGTCCACGCAGCGGCGGCAGCTTGATACCCTCCTTGACGGTATCAGCGACAAGGGATTACGGATTGTCACCGCTACGGCGAAAGAAGTCGCGGAAGTCGAAAACGAGGACAAATAATCTGTCCGTCAAAACTGAATATTGCAGAAAGAAGCGTTGCAGCCTTTACCGGGATTGCAGCGTTTTTTCTTTGCCCTATTTGGCAAAATGGGGTGTTCCGTTGTAGTAGGTAACGAGGGATAAAACTTTCATAGCAAGCATAGGAAAAGAGTACCCTTTTCCGTATTTTGCCCCGCAAAATGGCTTGTTGGGAAGTGTCCCAAACCCTCTAAACGGAAAGGAGCGACAGGCGCATGAGTGGACGGAAAAGAACGGTACAAGTCAAATTCTATGTGACAGAGGAAGAACGGAATTTGATTGAGGAAAAAATGAAGTTCGTACCCACCCGGAACATGGCGGCGTATCTGCGGAAAATGGCTATCGACGGGTATATCATTCAAGTAGACCATAGCGACATTAAGGCTATGACAGCAGAGATACAGAAAATCGGTGTCAATATCAATCAGATTGCAAAGCGGGTCAATGCGACGGGCAGCGTGTACGAACAGGACATTGAAGAAATCAAGGGGGTGCTTAATGAGATATGGCGGTTACAAAGATTAAGCCTATTAAAAGCACGTTGAGCAAAGCCCTTGACTATATCCAAAACCCGGACAAGACGGACGGGAAAATGCTTGTGTCCTCGTTCGGGTGCAGCTATGAAACGGCAGACATTGAATTTGGATTTACCATTTCCCAAGCGTTGGATAAGGGCAACAATTTAGCCCACCATTTGATACAGTCTTTTGAGCCGGGAGAAGTTGATTATGAGAAAGCCCATGAAATCGGGCGGCAGCTTGCCGACGCGGTAACAAAGGGACAGCATGAATATGTTTTGACGACGCACATTGACCGTGGACATATCCATAACCACATCATATTTTGCGCGGTAAACTTTGTAGATCACCACAAGTACAATTCCAATAAGCGCAGCTACTACGGCATACGGAACATGAGCGACAAGCTGTGTCGGGAAAATGGTCTGTCCGTGGTCATTCCGGGCAAAGGCAGCAAGGGCAAATCTTACGCCGAATACCAAGCGGATAAGACCGGGACAAGTTGGAAAGGCAAGCTGAAAATCGCCGTGGACGCGCTCATTCCCCAAGTGTCCGATTTTGAAGAATTGCTATCCCGGCTGCAAGCGGCGGGCTATGAGATAAAGCCCGGAAAATATGTGTCCTGCCGCGCTCCGGGACAGGAACGGTTTACCCGCCTTAAAACTCTCGGCGCGGACTATACAGAGGACGCATTACGGGAACGTATCAACGGGACGCGCACCCGCGCCGCCAAAGCTCCGGGGCAGCAGAAAAATGGTATCAATCTGCTTATTGATATTCAGAACAGTATCAAGGCGCAGGAAAGCCGGGGCTATGAGCAATGGGCGAAAATCCATAATCTGAAACAGGCGGCAAAGACGCTGAATTTCCTTACCGAACACAAGATTGAACAGTATGCAGATTTAACCGCCAAAATCGCGGAAATCGCGGCGGCAAGCGAACAGGCAGCGGACAGCCTAAAGGCGGTCGAAAAGCGGCTTGCGGATATGGCGGTATTGATTAAGAACGTCACCACCTACCAAAAGACAAAGCCTGTTTATGACGCATACCGCAAGGCAAAGAATAAGGGCAGCTACCGGGCAGACCATGAACGGGCAATTATCCTCCATGAAGCGGCTGCAAAGGCATTACAAGCGGCGCAGATCGGCGGCAAGCTCCCAAGCGTCACCGTTCTGCAGGGGGAATATGAAAAGCTCCAAGCGCAGAAAGAAGCCCTTTACGCCGATTATGGGAAGCTGAAAAAACAGGTCAAGGAATACGACGTTATCAAGCGGAACATTGACAGCATTTTGCGCCAGGATAAAGAGCCGGAACGGGGCAAAGAAACAGAGCGTGGATAGGTGGTAGAAATTTTCACATCTATGTGCTATAATAATTCCGATAGTAGGATTTGTGAGTGCTATATAGCAGATAAAATATACCTATAAAATCCTCCAAAAATTAACCAACAGGGAGAAAAATATTATGGCAGCCATTTTATATTTAATTCTTTTTGGTGCAGTTGCCTTGTCCATTGGGTATAAAGGATTAAAGACATATCTGTTCAACCGAAAACTTGATTATGTAATTGTCCGTGGTAAAGTAGTGGAATATGAAAAATCCATAAAGAAAAGACGCAAAGGAACCTCCATTGTGTATACGCCAATTTTTGAGTATTACTATGACGGACAGATCCGCAGGGCGAAGCATATTATTAGTTCGTCAAAATTTAACAAAAAACTGGAAGTTGTTCCGGGTTCAAAATTTGAAGTAGGCGATGAGGTGGAATTGAGAGTATATGTAAATGCTCCTGATTATGCTGTTGTGAACACCAATTCAAGCGTGAAGTTTTCGCTGTATATGGGAGCTATTGCTACTCTCGCAGGACTTCTTATGTTAGCAGAAGGCGTATATCTTTTTGTGACAAAGATTATATAGGAATGAGGTCTAATAAACAAAAAAGACGGGACACGGCAGCCCACTTGTGGCCGCCGCGCCCTGTCTTTTCGTAGGTACAGTTTTGGTTATGTGTTACGCAGTAGAACGCCGATTTTGCGGGGGTAGGTATAAATCCCTTACCCCATGAAAAACGCGCCCGGAAGCCCTTATAAATCAAGCCCTTTTTCACCCCTACTGCGTAACAAGGGCGCGTCTTTTTCTCATGCGCTCGGCTGCCTGTTGGTGGTAGAAATCTTCACATTTATGTGCTATAATATTTCCAACAGTAGGAATTAAGAGTGCTATAAATAAGAATTTGACAAAGGAGTGTGATCGTATGAAAAAGCAACTGCAAGGTATTGCAATTATTTTAGTTAGTATTCTCTTGATGCTTGGTTTTGGAAATGAACCTGTCTTTGATTTTAGCTTTAGATGGTCTGCGGTGTTTGCCATCATCGGCATTGCAGGCACTGTAATGACCTTCTTACCCGATAAGAAATAAAACTATTCCAAATTGCAAAAGGAGCGTGATTTTATGAAAAAGTTGATGACATTAGTTTTCGCGTTGGTTTGTGTGCTTGGTTTGGTTGGTTGTAATCAAGATAAGCAGCTTGAAAATACAGAGTTGTCAAATGAAGTTGGTTTTGTCGAATTGGCACCTAATAAAGAGTGGTTAGATGGTATCGGCTTTGTTGAATTGGCACCCAATACAGAAATTAAGAGTTCTTCTGAAATAACTATTTCAAAAGAAGATGCCAAGCTTGCTTATGTCATTACTTATGGAGAAGCCGATCTGACATTAGAGTTTGGATTAGTTGCAACAGATGGAAAAGAGTATGTTAAAGAAATCGTAGGTGGTCACGATTATGGATTTATCGAAAACATCCCTGACGGAACATACTACTTAATTGTTCGTAACATCGTAGATTACACTACTTTTCCCAACCGAGATGAGTCGGTTAGTTGCAATGCAACAGGTGCGATCAATTACAGGATTGAATAAATAATTCCAATAGCAGGAATTAAGAGTGCTATAACTTGAATTTGACAAAGGAGTGTGATTATCATTAAAAAGAAATTACTTATAGGCATTTGCATTTTCTTGGTAGTTGTTATATTAGGCAGTTTCTTATATGTAGGCATTGGTAAAAACAGCATTGAAAGCAAAATGTGGGACTACCTAAAACAAGAGAATTATAGTGAAACAGACATACAGAGCATTGAGATAAAACACTCATTTGCTAATATCCTACTGTCGTACAATGAGTGGATTATCAATGTGGTCTATGAGGATGAGCCAACTTCGGTTTACAAATACACATTGAAAGACGGTAACATTGTTGAGAGCGGAGTATCTGGAACTACTGACAAAGAAGATTTGAAACACTGAGTTGCTGACCAATTCCAATATGTCGAATAGTTTACCGCAGCACCTATCGTGGGTGCTGCGGTTCGTTGTTGGAGTTAACGGCGGGAGCCCCTAAAGGGATTTCCTTCGGTCACAACCCCTGCCCTACAAGAAGATCATACATTATCCATTAAGGATATGACTCAAAAATCAGCGGTCTTTTTGTTATAGTTCCTCGTCCGGTGCTTGTCCGTCGTGAGCCTGCCATTGGCATTCCATCAGCTGCATTTCGGTGAATTCCGCGGTGAAGGAGGAATCCTCCGGGCTGCAGGCATAAATACCGAAGGAGATCTTGTCCTTGGCTTTGTGCAAATGACAGACTCGCATTTGCTGGAAGTGCACGCCGTCCGCACTGCATTCGATGCAGAAATCATCCTCCCGGCGGCTCAGGCGATACCACATGGACTTGACGGAGGCAGGGATCTGCGTGGTGGCCCAGTCGGAGTAGCCGTGGTTGGTCACAACGCTGCCCAGATTCTGGAAAGTTTCGTTTTCGTATTCAATGGAACCTTTCAGCCAATTTTCGCTGTCCAGATACACTGCCACACCGCACTGATCGAATCGGTGATGGGCACCGGAGAAGTCGGTTTTTACCACAAAGGAAAAGAATTTCTCATCCGTTGTCATTTGCAGCACAGGTGCATTGTCATTGCGGAAATGGTAGTATGTCCGCTGCCATAAGTCTGTGCCCGGTGCGGTGGTGATGGTGATTTTCTCATTGGAAATGGTGAAATTCTGAGGCTTTCTTGTCCAGTTTAGTTTCTCTGCTGCAAAAATCATAGGGATTCTCCTTATTTACAAAATGCTTCCATAAATTCTGGTGTCTTGTGCCAATACTTGCAGCCCCAGTGTTCAAAATCCCACTGCTGCATGTAGCTGTTGCACTCAAAATCGATGTAATATAGAATGCCTTCCTGCACCACGAAATTGGTGGGATAGTAGTCAATGTTGATGCCGGCGGCGTAAAGGGTTTCGCACATGGCGTGGATTTGGTCGAAAAACGCTGGCTGCATTTCGTCCCGGAGCACCAGCTGGTCAATGGTATCGCCATGGATGTATTCCTTCAAGATCCGTTCCTGCTCGCGGTCGCAATCCAGAAGCCGGGGCATGGGAATACCGATGCGGGAGAGGGTTTCGTAGTCCTGAAGCTCGGAGGCAAGCTTATCCCCGAAGGTGTAGTAGCTGCAAGGCTCATGGTGGATCTGCTTGAGAACGTATTGCCTGTCTCCGTCTGTAACAAGATAGGAATAGCC
>JAFUOD010000022.1 GCA_017472735.1 Oscillospiraceae bacterium
CAAGGAAATGAATACGCCTGCTTGTGCTGCTGCACCAAGGAGCAAAGTTTTGGGGTTAGCAATCAACGGACCAAAGTCGGTCATTGCGCCTACGCCCAAGAAAATCAACGGCGGGAATACTTCGTGGTGAATACCATACATGATTACGGACATTACGCCAGGAGCGTCGAAACCGTTTTTAGGAATGTTTGCGAGAATGCAACCGAATGCGATCGGGGAGAGCAGCAAAGGTTCGAAACCTTTACCAATTGCGAGATACAAAAGAACGATACCTACAGTGATCATAATAACGTGACCACCGGTCAATGCGGAGAAACCGGAATCGTTCCATACAGATGCTAAAGCTACAATAAATGCTTCAAACATTGATAAATTTCCTCCTTATTTCCCTCACGGGACGAATATAAATTATGAATCCAGATAAAACTTTTGTCTAACGACATTTTAAATCCTTACAGAGGCTCCTAAAGCCATTCTGGCAGACATTTTCAGCTTATTCAGCCTCCCCTACTCTTCAGCAATATAATGCCTGTTAAAAAGCCAATTCACCACTGTGAGAATGCTTAAAGCAGCAAGCTGCTTATAAACCCAATTAAGCTTTTTTCTTGGTGGGGTCAACGACTTGAATCAAACTCATCAACACACCTAAAGCAATCAATACACCAAATACAATGGTCATATTGATAATAGCAATCAGCCACGGATTAGTGGTAACAGCACCCACTCTCCTCACCTCTTTCTCATAATTTTTTAAGCACATTTTTTATTGAGTAAACGCACTATAAGACAAGCTTCCCCTTGTCTTTCCACATTATAAGGCCTAAGTATTTTACAATTGTTGCCCATATCATTTTTGAAAGAGTACTTGCAGTTTGGCTATTTACTTTATCAGTAGTTAATGTTTTAATTCTAAAATAACTTGATAATCTTGTTTGATTATTTTATAAAAAAATTCTTATAGCTTAAATAAGCAAGGTAATCTTTTCTTTAATCCGTCTTAAAAAACTTTCATATAGATTTAATAATTCGCTCTTCCTTAATATGTACTTTTTTAATTTTCTACCTCTTACACAACAAATAAAAAAGAGCCAACTAACCATCGACTCTTGATAAACTTCTCTTCAAATCTTTTATGAACTGATTTTACAACTTCGTCCTTAGGTTGATATGTACCTCTAAAAACTCTCATAAACAATCTATAATAAAATAAAAAAACAACCGACACATAAAGTGTCGGTTGTAAAATTACATAAAGTTATTTAGCAACAGGACCAATCATAGCCAGCATAGTACCAGCTGCTACTGCGGTGCCAATTACACCTGCAACGTTAGGGCCCATAGCATGCATGAGCAGGAAGTTTGCAGGGTTGCACTGTTGACCAACTTTTTGGGATACACGTGCTGCCATCGGAACTGCAGATACACCAGCAGAACCAATAAGCGGATTGGTTTGACCACCATCGAGTTTGCACATAAGAGTACCGAACATAGCACCCATAGCAGTACCTGCAATGAATGCTACCAAGCCAAGGCAAATGATAAGAATGGTTTGGTAGTTCAAGAAAGATTCTGCACTCATAGTGCAACCAGTACCAGTTGCGAGCATAATGGTTACGATATTCATCAATGCATTTTGAGAAGTATCGGACAAACGATCCAAGCAGCCTGCTTCTTTAAACAGGTTACCAAGCATCAACATACCAATCAATGCGGTTACAGAAGGCAACAGCAAAGAAATTACGATGGTGCACATAATCGGGAACGCGATTTTTTCGAAACGACTTACCGGACGAAGTTGTTTCATAACAATCTTACGATCAGCTTCGCTGGTACAAAGTTTCATGATAGGCGGTTGAATAAGCGGTACCAAAGACATGTAGGAATACGCAGCTACTGCGATTGCGCCTAACAGTTGCGGTGCCATTTTAGCCGCTAAATAAATAGAAGTCGGGCCGTCAGCACCACCGATAATACCGATAGCAGCTGCCTCTTGTACAGAGAAGCCCAACAACATAGCGCCTAATAATGCAACAAATACGCCACCTTGTGCAGCAGCACCAAGGAGCAAAGTTTTAGGATTAGCCAACAACGGACCAAAGTCAGTCATTGCACCTACACCCAAGAAAATCAACGGCGGGAATACTTCGTGATGGATACCGTATGCGATTACGGACATAACACCAGGAGCATCAAAACCGTTTTTAGGAATATTAGCCAAGATACAACCAAATGCAATCGGAGAGAGCAGCAACGGCTCAAAGCCTTTACCAATAGCCATGTATAAAAGAATAAGACCTACAATAATCATAATTACATGACCGCCGGTCAAAGCGGAAAAACCGGAGTCAGCCCAAACAGACGCTAAAGCAACAATAAAAGCTTCCATTTAATATCCTCCCAATTTTCAATTTGTGGAAGGGCTCTTGCGAAGGAGCCCCTCCAAGGAACAAGTATTTTAATAATTAGTTAACCTTGCGAACTGTTAACTAAAAATTACATAACGATCATTACGTCGCCGGTGTTAACGTTTTGGTTAGCGGAAACACGAACGTCTGCAATGGTGCCGTCAGCCGGAGCCATGATTTCGTTTTGCATTTTCATAGCTTCGAGGATCAAGAGAACGTCGCCAGATTTAACAGCGTCGCCAGCTTTAACGTTTACGGACAATACTTTACCAGGCATCGGAGCGGATACGGTGGTAGCACCAGCAGCAACCGGAGCGGGAGCAGCAGCCGGAGCGGGAGCCGGAGCAGCTTTCGGAGCGGGAGCAGCAGCCGGAGCGGGAGCAGCTTTCGGAGCAGGAGCAGCTTTCGGAGCAGCAGCAACTGCGCCAGCTTCTTCTACACATACTTCATAAGCGGTACCATTAACGGTGATAGTATAGTTTTTCATGGAAATGAATCCTCCTTAAATCTCGTATTTAAATAAATAGATTATATTCTAATTTTAAATTAGAAGCATTCTTTACGAACGCTGTTAGCTTCAACGCGAGCTGCGTTGGTCCAACCAGTGTTCGGGAGACGACGAACATAAGCGATGTCGTCAGCAGAGCAACCAAGAGCTGCAACTGCAGCTGCGATAGCAGCGATGATTTCATCGTTGCTGGAAGCTGCGGGAGCTGCTACAGGAGCAGCAGCCGGAGCCGGAGCCGGAGCTGCTACTTTGGGAGCATCAGCTTTTTTTTTAGTGGGATCGACTACTTGGATCAAGCTCATCAATACGCCCAAAGCGATCAATACGCCGAATACGATGGTCATGTTGATGATAGCAATCAGCCAAGGGTTAGTGGTTACAGCACCCATTTATTTCACCTCATCTTTTCTTAATTTAGCTATTAAGCACTAAGCAATTCTTTGCTTCGAATTACAAAGGAATGTTGCCGTGGCGTTTTGCCGGACGGGTTTCGCGTTTGCTTTCGAGCATTTGCAAAGCGTTGATGATGGTGGGACGAGAGTTTTTCGGTTCGATAACCATGTCAACCATACCGCGCATAGCAGCTTGATACGGAGTAGCAAAGTTGTCGATGTACTCAGCGGTTTTAGCAGCAACATCAGGATCGTTTTTGAAGATGATGTTAGCAGCGCCAGCAGGACCCATAACTGCGATTTCAGCGGTCGGCCATGCAATTACTTGGTCAGCGCCCAAGTCTTGAGAGCACATTGCCAGGTAGGAACCGCCGTAAGCTTTACGGGTAACCAAAGTGATTTTGGGAACGGTTGCTTCAGAGTAAGCATACAGCATTTTTGCGCCGTGACGGATGATGCCGCCATATTCTTGGTTGCAGCCGGGCAGGAAGCCAGGAACGTCTACCAAGTTCAACAGAGGAATGTTGAAAGCGTCGCAGAAACGGATGAAGCGGGAAGATTTGTCAGAAGCGTTGATATCCAAGCAGCCAGCCATTACTTTCGGTTGGTTTGCAATGATACCTACGGTTTTGCCGTCCATACGAGCGAAGCAGGTAATGATATTGGTTGCCCAATATTTTTGAGATTCATAGTATTCGCCGTTGTCAACGATAGATTTGATAACGGTGTACATATCGTAAGCTTGGTTGGAGTTGTCAGGCAACAAGGTGTTCAAGCTTTCGTCGATACGCATCGGGTCGTCACCAGTTTCTACGATCGGAGCGCATTCCATGTTGTTGGAAGGCAGGAAGGAGAGCAGGTAACGGATTTGTTGCAAGCAGTCTTCGTCGTTTTCAGCTGCGAAGTGAGCAACACCAGAAGTGGAGTTGTGGGTCATAGCGCCGCCCAATTGTTCTTGGGTAACGTCTTCGCCAGTTACGGACTTAACAACTGCAGGACCGGTAATGAACATTTTGGAAGTGTTCTTTACCATGTAGATGAAGTCGGTCAGAGCCGGGCTGTATACAGCGCCGCCTGCGGAGGGACCCATGATAGCGGAGATTTGCGGTACAACGCCAGAAGCGATGGTGTTTTCGAAGAAGATTTTACCATAGCCAGCCAATGCGTCGATAGCTTCTTGAATACGAGCGCCGCCGGAGTCATTCAGACCTACGAGCGGAGCACCCATTTTCATTGCCAAACGTTGAACTTTAACGATTTTAGCAGCGTGCATTTCGCCGAGGGAACCGCCTTCTACGGTGAAGTCTTGTGCGAATACATAAACAAGACGACCATCAACAGTGCCGTAACCGGTGGTTACGCCTTCACCCGGAAGTTCTTTCTTTTCTTGACCGAAGTTGGTGCAACGATGACGAACGAAACGGTCCAATTCTACGAAGGAGCCTTCGTCGAGGAGAGCCGCAATTCTTTCACGTGCAGTCATTTTGCCGGATTCATGTTGTTTAGCAACGCGTTTTTCGCCGCCAGCAGCAATGATAACTTCGGCTTTTTTGAGCATTTTCTCAATTCTTTCTTGAGTAGACAAATCTTACACCTCCATCATTATTGGGAGAACAAATTTTATATACATGTGCAGAGCATGTCACTTGCACGCCCTGCACCATGTAACAAGTTTAAATACCTAAGTTAATTTACAAACTAAAGCTTATAAATTAGTCAACATAGGTTGCAGCCGGTTGGCAGAGTTCCAACAGGCAGCCAGCGGATTTCGGATGAACGAAAGCAATTTTCATTTGACCAGCGCCGTTACGAGCAACTTTGTCGATCATTTTGATGCCAGCAGCTTCACATTCAGCGATTGCAGCTTTGATGTCGTCAACGCGCAATGCGATGTGTTGGATGCCAGGGCCGTTTTTAGCAATGTATTTGCCGATCGGGCCATCATTGTTTTCGGTGATATCAACGAGGAGTTCGAGCAGGGTTTCGCCGCAAGGAATGAATACGGTTGCAACGCCTTGTTCTTTAACTTCTTCACGGTTGGTGATTTCTAAACCGAGAACTTCGGTGTAAATTTTTGCAGCTGCTTCGAGGTCAGCGCAAGCAATACCAACGTGGTCAACACAAATAGTTTTGAATGCCATAGTAAATTCCTCCTAAATGTTTGAATTTTGGTGGTTTTATTTATTTTAAAACTTTACCAACGATATCATCAACGACAGAGTACGGTTCGATTTCACGGTTTTGCATCTTAACTACCAGAGCATCAAATGCATCAGTGGAAACAACTTCTTTGTCGATGTAGCGATTTACACGGTCATTGAGCATTGCAGTAACTTCGTTTTTGATACGAGCTTTACGGATTTCTGCCAATCTACCGGTGTCAATCAAATATGCTTTGTGAGCTTCAATGGAGTCCACAACAGCTTCTATACCTTCACCCTTGCTAGCTATGGTCCTGTTAATCGGAGGACGCCAGCCAACATGTTCGGGATTTAATTCGAGCATCATTTCAATCTCAATGTTGAGCTTGTCTGTACCTTCACGATCAGCTTTGTTGATAGTGAAAAGGTCACCGATTTCAAGTACACCTGCTTTAATAGCTTGGATGTCGTCGCCCATACCGGGGATTACAACTACCATGGTAGTATCCGCAGTTTTAACGATGTCAACTTCAGATTGACCAACGCCTACGGTTTCAACGATAACTACGTCCATGCCAAAAGCATCCATAAGTTTTACAGCATCGCCTGCTTTTTGGGAGAGGCCGCC
>JAFUOD010000009.1 GCA_017472735.1 Oscillospiraceae bacterium
AATCGTTGTATCACCCGTGTCTGCAAAAGTGATTGTGTACTGCTTAATCTTCCACTGTGCAGTGATTGTTACATTTCCTGCAGGCATTGTTTCGGGAAGTGTAGGTTCCCAACCATTAAAGGTGTAACCTGTCTTAGTGGGGTTAGTAGGTGCAGTTACAGCTGTACCAAAGTCCTGAGTGATCTTATCTATCTCAGTGCCGTCAGTATCCACAAAAGTGATTGTGTACTGGTTGATTTCCCATGTTGCCTTAAGGCTCATGCCATCAACAGGCATGATTGTGGGAACTTCTGCTTCGTTGCCTTGTGCATCTACCCAACCTGTAAATGTATAACCATCCTTGGTTGGGTCAACAGGCTTGGTAACTGCAGTGCCAAAATCAGCTGTAATGTCTGTGATTTCGGAGCCGCCGTCGGTATTGAATGTAATCGTGTACTGGTTGATCTTCCACTTAGCTGTAATCGTTACATTTTCAGCAGGCATGGTTGTGGGGAGATTATCCCAGCCCTTGAAGGTATAACCAACCTTAGTGAGGTCAGTAGGTGCAGTTACAGCTGTGCCAAAGTTCTGAGTGATCTTAGCTATCTCAGTGCCGTCAGTATCCACAAAAGTGATTGTGTATTGGTTAACAGCCCAAATTGCTTTAACTGTAACATTTTCAGCAGGCATTGTTGCGGGAATTACCGTGTCCCAACCTGTGAAGGTATGACCTTCCTTAGTGGGTGCTTTAGGTGCAGTTACAGCTGTACCAAAGTCCTGAGTGATAGCCTCAACAGCACTGCCACCGTCAGTATCAAAGGTAATTGTGTACTGCTTAATCGTCCAAACGGCATAAAGAGTGATATCTGAAGTGCCGACAGTTATTGTAGCTCCGGCTTTATAATCAACTTCTCCGCCATTCTCGGTTGCCCAGCCGTTAAAGGTATAGCCATCTTTAGTGGTTGAGGGAGCGGTTACTTTAGCATTATATGCGGTATCAATATCGTCAACAGCCTTACCGCCGTTTGTTACAAAGGTAATGGTGTGGGACGCGGGTGAAGACTTAAATTCAGCTGTATATGTTGCATCGCCCGTAACTGACATTATAGCTTTATCCCAACCTTTAAAGGTGTAAACATATTGCCCATCAGTAGCCTTTTTGGGTTCACCATATGTATCTTTATCATAAACAGGGGTACTATTGTAAGCAACAGAAACGGTATAGATTTTTTCTCCATTGCCATTTACCCAAGTGATTTCGTATTCTCTCACCTTTTCGTCAAATACGGCAGTATATTCAACATTGCCTGTTACCTCAGAAACTTCAGGTGTCCAACCTTTAAATGTGTAAGTATGCTGTTGTGTTGGGTCCTTGGTAGGCTCATCTTGGTCAAATGTAGGCACTGTACCGTAATGTACTTCGAGGTCAGTCTCTAAATCTGTGCCGTCATAGTTTTTCCATGTAACGGTGTAGCTATTACGAGTGTAGTAGTAATTTACTTCGGTAGAACCGTTTGCTGCGATAGTTACGGTTTTAGCAGAGGGTGCTGTAAAGCCATCGTAAGTCTTAACTGCAGGCGTTACGCTCGCATCTGTTGTACCTGTAAGCTTTTCGGTTTCTATAAGCTTAAAGTTGGTCTCGTTTTCTTCACTTCCGCCACCAATGTTCTGCTGCCAATGGTTAACAATATACTCGGTGTCGGTTTTAGGCGTCCACTGGGCGTAGAAGGTCTTATCTTCGGTCGAACCCTTTTCGATTTGAGTTATTGCTTTGCCTGCGTAAGCTTTGTCGTCAAACCAGCCGCCAAAGGTGTAACCGGTTCTCTCTACAGATGTGGGCAAAGTGATAGTATCCTCTATGGTATAACTATCTGTGACAACATAATCGTTACCGTCTACCTTATATTGGTAATTATAGGTTATGCTATAGGTTTTTAGGTTCCACTGTGCAGTGATTGTCATATCCTCGGCAGGCATTGTTGCAGGTACTTCAACATCCCAACCTGTGAAGGTGTAGCCCTTCTTAGTGGGGGCAGCAGGTGCGGTTACTGCAGAATTGTAATCTTGAGTGATAGGAGCAATCGTTGTATCACCCGTGTCTGCAAAAGTGATTGTGTACTGCTTAATCTTCCACTGTGCAGTGATTGTCATATCCTCGGCAGGCATGGTTTCAGGAATTTTAACATCCCAACCTGTGAAGGTATGACCTTTCTTAGCAGGGTCATCAGGTGCAGTTACAGCTGTGCCAAAGTTCTGAGTGATCTTTTTTATCTCAGTGCCGTCAGTATCCACAAAAGTGATTGTGTACTGGTTGATTTCCCAGTTTGCAGTGTAGCTCTTTTTTCCCGTTTCACCCTTTGTAATGGTTACTTCTGTCTGTGCAGCCTCGCCATTGCTTCCTGTCCAACCTGTAAAGGTGTAACCTGTTTTGGCAGGGTTGTTAAGAGTGATTGTGTTGTCTTCGATGGTGTAAGTAGTAGGGTTTGTCTTTCCTTCCTCTAAGACACCGCCATCAAGGTTATAAGAAATAGTGTAATTTTCGGGCGTCCAATTTGCGGTGTAGGTTCTGTCACCTGTTGAACCGGTGGAGATCGTTACTGTTTCTGTATTACCATTAAGGTCAGTTCCTGTCCAACCCGCAAAGGTGTAACCTGTTTTGGCAGGGTTGTTAAGAGTGATTGTGTTGTCTTTGATGGTGTAAGTAGTAGGGTTTGTCTTTCCATCCCCTAAGACACCGCCATCAAGGTTATAAGAAATAGTGTAATTTTCGAGCGTCCACTGGGCGTATAAGGTGATATCAGCAATAGCAGTAATATTTGCTTCATCAGCAAATGAATTACCGCTTCCGTCTGCCTTGTCATTCCATTCTTTGAACGAATAGCCATTATTTGTGAATGTATTCGAAGGCAATTCGCCTGATGCGTATCCAATATTTTCGGTATCAGGAGAGTCGCTTCCATCGTTTGCATTAAGAGTAATTGTGGAAACATAATTTTCCCTAATCCAACCACCGGCAACCGTGCTCCATTTAAATACTGTATTAGCTGTTGCGCCCGCTGTTTGGGTGAACAAGGGAATTGTTGTATCAAGGTTTTTAAGCTGGGCGGGGGTGATGGGGATTTTCACCCATTCATTTGGGTCCTTCTGAATTAACTGATAAGTTACAGTCTCTAAACCCACACCGTTTACCAAGGCGATTTTGCCGGTGCCTTCGCTACTAATAATGCTTGCACCGCCGTTAGTCGTGTAAAGATAGCCGTTAACTGTCACTGTACCGTTAACATCAATTATAACGTCCTTAAGGTCGGCTTCTGTTCGTGTATATGTTCTTGTTGGCGAATAAACGGCAGGGATAAGCTTTTTGTTTGAGTTACCAGCGCCAAAAACATATGTTCCCCACTCAGCAGAGTCATATACATAAACATTCCAGCCTGCTTTATTTTCTCTTTTAGTTACGTTAAGTGTCGCATTTTTTCCAATATACACTTCAACACCGGGCAATAGCGCTAAGTCTTGGTTAACTGTCGCGGTTCCCGAGTTGAATTTAATTGTAAAGTTATTGTTTATCGGCAATACGTAATCACTTGAATTGACATTTATCGTTAAGCCTATAACGCCTACCGACATCGACAACCCATTCAATTCTATGTTACCATTTGCTTCAAGAATCATTCTGTCAGTTGTGGGATCATAGCTTTTAGTTATTGTTGTTCCTTCAACAGTTTTAAACATTGCGGCACTACCGCCAATAAACGTAATCATTTGTGAGGTGTCTTGCCTTAACATTGTAAGTGTTATGTATACACTTTCAGTCGCACCATGATGCAATGTCAACGGAACTTCAATATTTTGAATATAATACTGTGCAAACGGAAATACTTTGTTATCCATGCCTGCAGTTTGTGTACCACCACGGAAGTCTGTGACGTTTATATATTCATAAACTCCTGCACCACTTTTGGCAGTCACAGTGCCGCTACCGGTTATAAATCCCCAAGCATAAAGTGCGCCGCCGTTGTTAACAGTAATGTTACTGCCAGATTCCATTACAATCTGTCCATACTTATCGTGCACAGCGCCGCCGTTGGAATAACCGCCTGTAGCCGTTCCATGTTTTGCACTAACGCTGATTGCACCTTTAACGGTAATGTTTGCGCCACTCGCCATGGTAAGAGTACGATAAGCCTTCGTCGGCTTAATATACGTGCTATCGCCACCATTAACAAAGCCAGGATTCGTCGTATACAACGTATGCGCATCATCAAACGGTATAAGCAAGGTGTTGCCTACCGAAATGGTATAATCACCTGCAGGAAGGGTGCCGTTGTTCAACAACACGATTTTTTTGATGCTCTGAGAAGATGCATAAGTATTAGCTTCGTTAAGGTCATAAAACTTTTGTGCGCCAACGCCAAAAATTGCTGTGTTCGCCGATATAAACACAGGATAAATCGCGGAATCGGCGGTACGAACAAGCGAAAGTTCTGCATTGTAACCTATATAACTTTTAGCTGTTTCATCATACCAGCCAAAGAACATATAGCCGCTGTTAGCAGTTGCTTTTAAAGCATAGCTCTTTGTTGCAGATTGTTTTTTCTCGGTCGTTGCGGTTACTGCAGTTCCGTCAACCGTGTAGCTACCGTTTGCGGCAGTTTTAAAAGTGGTTGTAACCTGAGTATCAACAGCCAATGTAATATTAGTAATGCTTATTGATGTTGTATACGCGCCTTCCTTTGATGTTAACGCAATAGCAATACTTCCTCCCGATGAAAGCTCCTTTTCAAATGAGCCTTTAGCAGTAACACCCGCTCCATCAATCGTAATAGTACCACTATTAAGCGTTAAGATGTAATCAAATGATAACACTGCCGCGGTATTCAGATTGTTTGTAAGTGTAAGCGTACTTTTACCCGAATTATTATTACAACCATCAGCCTCGCCAGTTACACTACCTTCGATAGTATTACCTGATAAGGTCCAACTAGTCGTAATTTGTGTACCACTTTCGGCGTAAGTCAGACCATCAACCGACAAAGTATCGCTTACAGCCGCACTAACCTCAACGGTAATTTCGGGCACAAGGGCAATCACCATTAGCAAAGCCAACATAAGTGACAAAAATCTTTTACTTGCATTTAAAATCATCGTTTTTCCTCCTTAAAATCTTTGTCTTCAAGAGGCTTGCGGCGCTTTGTGCCGCTTTTTCTTGTTTGCCGTTTTAATATATTTAAGCACATAACATACAATGACCCCTGCCGCAATTGCAATTAATGACCATATGTGAGATATATGCATATTTCCAAAAATTAAATTATCAGATTCACGGAACCATTCAATCACAAATCTGAATGTTCCGTAAGCTATCATGTAAGTAGGATAAATCCGAGCCTTATATTTTGCTTTTCCAACTCTTTTTCCAAGTAAAATAAGCAAAATAATATAAAAAATAATCTCAAGTTCACGCGTGGGCCAAAGCCAACCGTTCGTTCCCGGAATAGGCTTGCCTAAACAACACCCGGAAAAAATGCAATTTAAGCGTGCACACAAAAGCGTAAAGACTGTGTTTATAGTAAATATATCAAACACATCTTCGGGGCTTAGCTTGGTTATCTTTGCACCAATAAAGTAAACGACCGGCAAAAAGAAAACTGCTCCGTAAAGGCTCATGCCTCCTGCTTCTCCCGATTCGAGAAAAGCAAATGCCTTAACGCACAAAACACCTATAACAGTGTGAATAACGGATAATAAAAAAGCCGCTATATCGTTTATTTGTAGCTTGTTTTTAAACTGTACAAGCCAAAAATAGCCAAAAAACGTTGCCAAAGCAAGCAATAACCATAATTTGTTATCAACAATCCATTGAGTAAAAATGTTCATTTTCTATTTCTTTCCCTTTTGGTGCATACTGTTTTCTTCCAAACAGTATGCTAAGTAAAACAGATTAAAGAGTAATACTACTCCACCAATGATTAACACAAAAGCAGACGACTCCATATAATAAATCCATGCGCAGGTGTCCCCAATCAACTTTGTTAATGCTATTGGCAGTTTGCCATTGATACTGATTTTTTTAGCTTCCATCACATATTCTATGGATATAATTAAATCAATAATAAATGATGAAATCAACATTCCATCTACATTAGGCATCCTAAACACTATCCAAAAAAGCAATAATAAACAAAAAACCAATGCACCATAAAGCCATCTATTTCTTCTCTTGCTGATATTAAAAATATTGATAATGAAAATTATAATATCAAGGCTTAACCATAAAATGTGACCGTACAATCCTTGCGAAACAATAAGCGCATTTACTTCTCATGCAAGGTTTAAACTGCCGCAAAATAGCGGCATCATCACTTTGCGCTCTTTACGAAATTTAATTCCGTAGAAAACAATTAGCATGTATGTAATTGACCAAAAAATCATTTGCAAATGATCAAGCAATGTTCAAGACCTCACATTTCATAACGATTAATTGTAAGTCTGTTACGGCAAATAGCTCCCCATTTTTCTCCTTTTAAAACGCTAAATCGTTAATGTCGAAATATAGATGCGGCGTGCGCCGCATCTATATATCAACTGCTTACTTATTCAATAGGGTAATCTGCTGCGCCGAAAACAACGTGGTACAGCAGGTAGATAGCGTCGTTGTTGTCAACAATGCCGTTCTTGTCGAAGTCGCCGCTCTGGTTCAAAGGATAATCACCTTCGCCGAAGACAACAGCATAAAGCAAGTAAATAGCATCGTTGTTATCTACAACACCGTTGTCGTCAAAGTCTCCCACAAGGTAAGTTTTATAAATCATCTTACCGTCGGCTTCAAACTCGTATTCGCCTGCCTCGACCAAATCATTGGTCTTAACAACGTTATAAGTGCCGCCCTTAACAGCCTTGTTGTCCTCGCCGAAGTAATAGTAAGCATTGCCAACCTTTACAACACCGGCATACTTAACAACTGCGCCGTTTTCAACATAGTAAGTGTCGTCTTCAATATCATACAAACCGTTGATATCCTCGCACAAAGCACCTGTTTCTGCATTAAAGATGTAGGTGGTATCCTCAACCTCGGCTACGCCCTTAACAACATAACCCTGTTCGTCGAAATAGTACTTCTCATCTTCGATAGTTACAAGCTCGTCGGCATAAGCCTTTTCGCCGTTTACGAGGTAAGTGATCTCGCCGCTTTCCTCTAACCAGCCGGTATATGTGTATTCCCAAACTGCTGTAATAACGAGATTCTCAGCAGGCATGGTTGAAGGTACTTCAACATCCCAACCTATGAATGTGTAACCATCCTTGGTGGGTGCTTCGGGTGCAGTTACTGCTGTGCCAAAGTCGGCAGTAATATCTGCGATTGCACTACCGCCATCGGTATCAAACTTGATTGTGTACTTGTTAGCAGTCCACAAAGCCTTGATCGTCATATCCTCAGCAGGAATTGTTGCAGGAATTTCCTTATCCCAACCTGCAAAGGTGTAGCCTGTCTTAGTGGGTGCTTCAGGTGCAGTTACAGCTGTGCCAAAGTCCTGAGTGATAGCCTTCACTTCACTGCCGCCATCAGTATCAAAGGTAATGGTGTACTGATTAATTGTCCACTTAGCTGTAATCGTTACGTTTTCTGCAGGCATTGTTTCGGGAATTTTCTTATCCCAACCCGCAAATGTGTAACCTGCCTTAGTGGGCGCAGAAGGTATAATTACTATAGTACCGCAGCCCAAAGTAATAGGTTCGATCGCAGTGCCGCCGTTAGTATCGAATGTGATAGTGTACTTATTAGCAGTCCACAAAGCCTTGATCGTCATATCCTCAGCAGGCATTGTTGAAGGTACTTCAATATCCCAGCCCGCAAAAGTATGGCCTGTCTTGGTGGGTGCTTCGGGTGCAGTTATTGCAGAGCCAAAGTCAGCGGTAATGTCTGCAACCGCAGAGCCACCGTCGGTATCAAACTTGATCGTGTATTTGTTGATTGTCCACTTAGCGTTGATAACTGTATTCTTAGCAGGCATGGTTTCGGGAATCTCCCTATCCCAACCTGCAAATGTATAACCTGTCTTAGTGGGGTCAGCAGGAGGCGTTACCTTAGAACCGTATGTTGCATAAATATCTGCAATTGCCGATCCTCCGTTAGTGTTAAATCTGATGGTGTATCTGATAATATTCCATTTTGCGGTTAAAGTGATGTTTTCAGCAGGCATGGTTTCGGGAACTGTTACGGGTGTTCCGTTATCATCAACCCATCCTGCAAAGCTGTAACCGATTCTAATGGGGTTAGAGGGCTTGTTAACCGCTTCTCCGAAATCAGCGGTAATTGCCGCAACTTCGCTGCCGCCGTCGGTTTCAAAGGTGATGGTATATTTGTTGATTGTCCACTGTGCTGTAATCGTTACATCTTCAGCGGGCATTGTCGAAGGTACTTCCTTATCCCAACCTGTAAATGTATAACCAACCTTAGTCGGGTCGGCAGGCTTGGTAACTGCTGTGCCGAAGTCGGCAGTTATTGCATCAACAGCAGTATCGCCTGTTTCAGCGAACGAAATGGTGTACTGATTAATCTTCCATGTTGCCTTAACAGTAATATTTTCTGCATGCATTGTTTCGGGAATTTCTGTGTCCCAACCTGCAAAGGTGTAGCCTGTCTTAGTGGGTGCTTCAGGTGCAGTTACAGCTGTGCCAAAGTCCTGAGTGATAGCCTTAACTTCGCTGCCGCCGTCGGTATCGAAGGTGATCGTGTACTGCTTAACCTTCCACAAAGCCTTAATTTCAAGATATTCGTCGGGCATGGTTGCAGGAATTTCCTTATCCCAGCCAATGAATTCATAACCTTCTTTTGTAGGATCAGCAGGCTTGGTAACAGCAGTGCCGAAATCAGCGGTAATGGAATTGATCTTTGTACCGCCATCAGTATTGAATACAATGGTGTACTTGCCAATGTTCCAAATTGCCTTAACAGTAATATTCTCTGCAGGCATTGTATCGGGAAGCTCGGGAGACCAGCCGCCGAAGTTGCTACCCTCCTTGGTGGGAGCAGCAGGAGCATTTATAGCAGTGCCATAATTCTGAGTGATAGATTCAACTGCGCTGCCGCCATCGGTATCAAATGTGATTATATACTGATTGATCGTCCATGTTGCAGTAAGCGTAATATCCTCAGCAGGAATCGTTGCAGGAATCTCCTTATCCCAACCTGCAAAGGTGTAGCCTTCCTTAGTGGGAGCAGCAGGTGCAGTTACAGCAGAACCGAAGTCATCGGTGATATCTGCAACTTCAGAACCGCCGTTGGAATTGAACTTGATTGTGTACTTATTAGCAGTCCACAAAGCCTTAACGGTTACGTTTTCGGCAGGAATTGTTTCGGGGAGGTTCTCCCATCCTGCGAATGTATAACCTGTCTTGGTGGGTGCCTCGGGAGCAGTTACTGTATCGCCAAAGTCAGCGGTAACAGAATCAACTGCGCTGCCGCCGTCAGTATCAAATGTGATTGTATACTGATTGATCGTCCATGTTGCGGTAACGGTAATGTTTTCTGCAGGAATTGTTGCAGGAATCTCCTTATCCCAACCTGCAAATGTGTAACCTGTCTTGGTGGGGTCAGCGGGTGCGGTCACTTCAGTTCCGCAATTCTGGGTGATAGGAGCAATCTCAGTGCCGCCATCAGTGTTGAATGTAATGGTAAACGGCAAAGGATTCCACTTAGCGGTAATAACCAAGTCGCCTGTCATAACCGTTGGAATTGCTTTATCCCAGCCGCCAAATCTGTAACCTGCCTTTGTGGGGTTCGCAGGTCTGACAACAGGCGAACCGTAAGCTGCGGTAATGGGCGCAATTTCGGTGCCGCCGACAGTATCGAAAGTAATTGTATATGTTGCGAGCTTCCACTTTGCAACAATTGTCATATTTTCGGCAGGCATTGTTGCGGGAATCTCAGGATTCCAAGCATCAAATGTATAACCAACCAAAGTAGAAACAGGTTCAGCTATATCATCTGCATTAATTGTGCTTCCGTATTCCTGAGTTAATGTAGAAAGCTTATTTCCGTAACCGTCTTCAAATGTAATGGTATATTCATTAGCCTTCCATATAGCCTTAACAGTTATATCCGATGCAGGCATGGTCGTGGGAAGAGCATCCCAGCCTTCAAAGGAGAAGCCTACCTTAGTGGGGTCAGCAGGAGCCTTGACAGCTGCTCCGTACTCGGCAGTTATGGCATCAACCTCGCTGCCGCCCAATGTGTCAAATGTAATGGTGAACTTACCAATCTCCCAAACAGCATAAACAGTTATATCACTGTTCGAGATCTTATCGGGCAATGTAATAACATCCTTGCCGTTATAGCTCCATCCCTTGAATGTATAGCCTTCCTTGGCAGGAGCCTTGGGTGCTGTGATAACACCGCCGGCAGCAATAGAATATGCTTCATAAAGTTCGCCGTCAGAGTAGAAGTAAATATTCTTTACATTGGTATTGAGCATCTTACCGTCGTTATCGAAGGTGTAGCTGCCTTTAGACATTAAGCCGTTAGTTGCGTCAACATAGGTCGTTGTGCCCTTTGCGATAACACCTCTTATGGAAATGTAATAATAATCTCCGTCTACCAAAATCAAGCCGTAAGGGTGCATCAAGTCGTCCTCTCCCTTGTAGGCGGTCGCGGCCTTACCTTCTACTATCCAACAAGTACCGGCATACAGATAGTCGTGAACTTTAGCAGAAATCTCATAGAATCCGGTATAGTCCTTCATCCATGCGCCTGTTTCATCAAATAAATAGAATACTGCTACGCCTTCTTCCGGGAATGTACGAATACCTGTTGCCAAATATCCGTTAGCTTCCGAGTAATACTCCTTACCGTCAACGGTAACCCATTTTCGAGAGGGGAATTCGCCAGCCCAGATATAACGGATACCTTTAGAATCAGTGATGAACTGACCCCTGATTAAAATGTAATTTTCAAATACATAAGTATATCCGTCAATTACCTGAGTGCCATCAACTGCAGCACCGGTTACAGGGTCGAAGTAGTATGTTTCGCTGCCGCCTTCAGCGCCGTCAAATTCTTGCCAGCCTGTCAACAGCTTACCGTCAAATGCGTAATACTTGTTGCCGCCGAGTTCAAACATACCTGTTACAGCACCGATACATCCGCCGTTTTCGTCAAAACGGTAGTAAAGCTCGGTATTTCTGTCTTCTTCGGTAAATCCGGGCAGCTTGTAAATACCGTCCTTCAAAGGCACGTGGTCAACATAATAATGCATAAAGTCGCCAACCTGATGCCAGCCCTGAAGAACACCGTTGTTTAAAACGTAAGCATCAACAAAAGTGGTGTACTGATCTGCATAATGAGCACCCTTTTCGGTTGAACCGCCAATAATAACCTCGGTATTCTCGAAAGGAATAAGACCGTACTGCTCCTGGTTAGCAGGTTCCTGTGCAAACGAATAAAGCGAGCTTGCACGCAAATAGATATCGTAAGTAACAACGCCGGTGTTTATAATCGAAAGATTTTCTTCATTCCAGTCAGCTCCATCCTTTGCCTTAACCTTGATACCGCTGAGAATACAAAGAGGATTAGCAGTAGAAGGAGCAATTGCTTCGGTTTGGTCAATCCAATTGCAAATAATTGTAAGAGTATTTGTAACAGGATCGAGCACTGCACTTTTCATTTCGAAATAATCATTAGAAACTGTAAGTTCAGAAATATCCACGTCAAGATCTGCGTCAAATGTAGCTTCCACCTTAACTTCGGTAAGTACACTTACACGTTCTGCAAGGCACAGCAAGTAGCCCCATGCAGTAGGCTCTGAGCCGTCATCGGGCGCAGGAAGTCTGTAAACGAGGTCTTTGAACTTTTCGGGAATACCGATCTCGGTCATGTCCAAAGCAAATGTATACGAGATAGGCATCTCCTTTTCGGGGTCTAAGGGATAATAAGTGAAATTATCAGAGGTCATAGAATTATCTATGTCTCTTACCCAAGCAAGATTCTTATTGCCTGCTGTGGCATTATCAAAGTCGAATGTTGTTTCGTCAGCTTTAAATACATTAACCAATATTGTGGCATAAACATTTTTGTCAGACGAAAGTGCCGCGCCAAGGGTAACGTTTCTTATTCCCGATGCTTCATCAGCAGTAAAGTACAGCCCATTAAATGTGCCTGCATTACTGTTGGAAGCACCGAGCATTACGTCATTTATATTGAAAGCGACAGGGGCATTCATGTAAGAAGCGGTTAAAGGAAGCTCAACGGGAACACTGAATACTGCGCTTATAAAGCTGCTTGAAAATTCAAGCTTATCGGGAACAACTGCCTTCATTGTCTTGCTGCCTACAACAACGCCGTCAACAACAAGCTGAACATCGACCTCTCCCAAAGCGAGCGCTGTGAACACACCGTCATCTATCGAGCCCATTGCAGGATCGGAAACCTGCCAATAAGCGTTTGCGGGAATATCAGCAGAGTGACCCGAACCGCTTACGCCGGTAGCAGTCATTACAACAGGAGTACCGACTGTTACATAATCAAATTCAGAAGTGATTTTTGCATAATAGAATTCACTTGAAATCGTAGCTGTTGAAACTACTAACAAGGAGGAGCTTACAGAACGTGCAAAACCGTCAGAGGGCTTGTTTACAACGGTAACTTCGTCGCTGCCTTCCTGCTTTGCCGCAAATGTAGTCGATCCGCCGCCGTCGAGGTTAACTGCGGTCACACAGCCTGCTTCAAGCATGATCTGAGCAAGCTCCTGCATGCTGCCGCCGGCAGATCTGGGTTCCTGACGGCCGTCGAGAACCATAAGTACCACCTGATTATCGGCGGTTATACCAACACAGGTTCTTGAAGCACGGTTAAGATAGTAGCCTTCGGTGTAAGATACGACCGATTTGCCGTCCTTAACAAGCCATGCGTTAGCACCAACAGCTTCTACAACTCGGTCCTTATAGGCTTCCCATTCAGAGGGGTCACCAATGTAAGGAGTGCCGTCATCTAAAATTGCAAAGAATATTTCGCGTCCTGCAGGGTTATAAGTAACGCCTTCCATAACAAGTGCACCGGTAGGCTTACCGTTAGACATGTCAAAGAAGTCAGCGTTAACGCCAACTATGGTGTTATAGTTTTCAATGTGGCTGTGTCTTTCCTGTGCAGCAGCCATCTGGCTTACTACCTTCGACATTCCCCAGCCCTGTGAGGGGTCATTGTTATTATAGTTAGCATGAATACTTACATCGGAACGGTTAATATCTACTGTGGCGATGTAATAAATGATCTGCTTGTCATCAGCAGTTCTTGCAGTCTTTATCGTCTGAGTGATGCCGGGAGCAAGGGTAGACTCTTTAGAATCGAAAACGTTAAAGTAATTAAATGTGGTTTCATCACCGTCGCCATCGTCATCACCGTCATCACCGTCATCAGGATTGTCGGGATCTACAGGCAGGTCGGGGTTAGCAACCAAACGGCCGTCTGCCAAGTCAAATACATAGTCAGCAAAAGCATAGCAGCAAGCCTTTCTCAGCTCGTCGTCTGCAACCTTTTCAATTCCGCGTTTTGCTTCCAAGATCTGAATACTAACGTCAGAAGCGTATGACGAATAGATTGCCTCACGCACTTCTTCTCTGGTGAGCAATCCGTTAAATCTATTATTGAGGAAGAAAGCGGCACGGTCTTCATCGGTAAGCGAAGCAGTGAAATAGTTTTCAAACAAGGTGCTTAGTTTGCCGCCGTCCGTTTTAATTGTGGTAACAAAGTAATAAGCATCAAGGTCGCCGTAAATATCAAGCTGGCCGAACGAGCTTACACCCTCAATACCGCTTTCAAAGCCAAGGTGGGACTCGCGAATTTCAGTAACCATTTCATCTAAAGTACCGGTTACGCCACCATGAACCTTAACACTGTTAAGAAGGTCGCAAAGGTCGCCTGCCCAACCGCCGATTCCTTCACCGCCGGGGTTAAAATAAGCAATGTTCATTGTGCCGAACATATGGTCAAATTCAACAGTCTGACCGTTGGGAATTTCAAAGTTGTTGAGATTTTTAAGTGCAGCAGCGGTGGTACCGTTTAGTGCATCCATCTCTGTAACATAATCTCTGAATTCAGTCTTCTCAGGGCCTGCCAAAGTTGTCCAGTTGTCATCGGTATACTTTTCTACGCCTGTACGAATATAGTTCAATACAAGCGTAACAGGGTCGTTAGGCTGATTTGCTGCCGCAAAATCAATCGCATACCCCTCCAAGATCTTAAATAGCTCGAGGAAGGTAGCATAGTTGGTAACCTGAATATCAGATGCAAGTGCATTGATGTCGTCACCGTCCTGCTCCGAAGAATCGGTTGTTAAAGTATCAACAGTCACCTCGCCGTCAACAACGCCTTCGTTGCCTGTGTCTGACAAAACAACATCATCTTCAGCTGTCTGATCAAGGTCGTCCTCATTCAAGGCAACATCATCTTCAGTAGTCTGCTCAAGGTTGTCCTCGTTCAAGGTAACATCGTCACCAACACCGATTTCAACGGTTTCATCTACCGTCATGCCGTCATCTAAAGCTATGCCTTCAGAGCTGCCGTCAGTCGTTTCTGTTCCGGTAGCCGAAGCTGTAACAGGCGCAATAACGCTGAAAGCCATTGTAAGAGACAACAATAATGACAAAAGCCGTGTAAAGTTCTCAGTTCTCATGTTTGTCCTCCTTATAAAGTGCAAATTATTAGTCGCAGTTTCTTTTGTCGTTTTAAAAAGCTTGCAGGAATTTCACTTTCCCATCAAATCATCCTTTCGGCATGAAGATTTCTGTCGAAACTAATATGTCATTCGTGGAAGCAATAAAGCGTGCTGTAAATCAAAAAAGCGTCAAATGCGGAAACTTCCACCTATACAAAAATAATATAACACACAAGCCGTTTTTTTGCAACATATTTTGTAAACTTTTTACTGTGATGCATTAAATCCGTTAATTTAGTGTACAAAATTCAGCAATGTGTACAAACTCTTATATGACAATAATACGAAAATCCGCCGAGCAATACGCTCGGCGGATAATAAATTCACATTATTTAGGGAATACATCTTTAAGCAGCAATGCGTCAAGCATCAGCTTTGCATTTGGTCTTAGCGGCGGAATAATAACAGGCAGAATAACTGCCGTTGATATCTGTGTAATAAGCGATGCCAATGCCGCACCCACAGTTCCAATCCAGGGGATAAGTACAATATTCAGAACAACATTTATAACTGCCGCACTGATGTAAAGGTATTTTAAATACCTCTGCTTGTTTTCGCACACGACCCATGCATTTCGTGCAACACCCAAATAAGAAAATGCCGTATACCACACAATAATTCTTAAAGGTGCGACTGCAGGCAGATAGTCCTCGCCGTATAATATACCTATAATAGGGCGAGCGAATATACATATTATTAAAGAGATAAACAGTGCCGTGTAAATTACAAGGGCATAAAGGCGGCGGTTTTTGCGGTTGAAGTCCTCCAAATCATGGCTGTGCGCCTCGATAACCGAGGGATAAACCGAATCGATAACAGCTTGTAACACAAAAGCCCACATAGTGCTAATTGACACTGCAAGTCCATAGTGACCGACAGATGCCTCACCCAGCATTTGCTTTAACATAAGCTTATCGGTCGAGGCATATATCGAAACCATCAATCCCGATACAATAAAGCTTGAGCTTAACGAAAGAAGCTGTTTTGCCTTTTTAAGCGAGAACGAAAGCGAAGGGCCGTTGTTCTTTTTATAGGCGATATATAAAAATACGGCAATTACAATATAATCGACCGAGGTTGCAAGCGCAAACCATTCAACGCTTTTACCCAAGGCAAACAATACTATTTTATATACCGAAACCGCAATATAGGCAATAACGGTTGCAACTGCCACATATTTTGATTTAAGCTTTGCCTGAAACCACTGATTGAAGGCATCGAATATCTGAAAAACAAGTCCGATACTGCTAAGTGCCGCAACCGCAATGGTCAGCGGCTCGTCGCGGTCAACGATCGAAACAACGCCTACTATCATCAATGCCGACAACAAACTGGATATTGCCCTTAAGCCGAGGGCGGTGCCAAGCGCCTTTCCCTCTTCTTCGGGGTTATCAACAAAGTCTTTAATAATAACCGAGCTTATTCCCAAGCTGCACAGCGATGCAAAGAAGGATATGTAAGCGGCGGCATAGTTAATTAAGCCGAAGTTGTTTGGGCCCAAATACCTCGCTGTTATGATACCGACAATAAATGCTAAAAGCTTGTTCGCCAGACGTCCGCTGATTAACCAGCCGGCATTCTTAACTGTCTTGTTTTTTAAAATGTTTTTAAAGTCCATTCCGTCCTCCGTAATTGCTCAAACAAAAGCAATTATTCCGAGATTGTCTTACGCCCTGCTGCAAGGTCCTTCCTTAAACAAATCCCCTAATTTATTGCCAAGCAAAATGTTCTGTGCCAAAGTTAAAAACCTTTTTGCCGCAGCCTCGGCGTTCCATACCTCAGTTATGGTGTTATAAGCGTTTTCGCCAAGCTTTTTAGCTATATCCGGGTTATCCAGCAAAAACTTCACCTTGTTGCAAAGCTCATCGGTGTCGCCGAAATTATATATCAAGCCGTTCTCGCCATCATCAATAAGGTAAGGCACTGCGCCTATATCCCCGCAGGCGACGACAGCACAGCCGCTGTTCATCGACTCGTTTAAAACAGCGCCCCAGCCCTCGTTTCTATCACTTGTAAAAAGATATATCTGTGACTTTTCCATATACCAACGTACTTCCTCGGGCTTCATAGCTCCAAGAAGATTAACGCAGTCACTCAGTTTCTCGTCCGAAATCATTTTCTGCACATCGTCAAGCATTTCGCCCGTGCCGATAATGTTCATCTTAAAGCAATAACCCTGCTTTTTAAGCACCGAGGCAACGCGCAACGCATCATCGGGGTGCTTCCAATCTAAAAATCTGCCTGCCCACAAAATCGAAGCTTTGTTTTTGCCGTCGATCACAGCTTCAATGCTGTCATACCTTTTAACCTCGGGAAAATAACCCCACTTAAAGGTCTTGCCTTTAAACAGACCGAACTTTGCGTAATCAGGCGCTGTATAAGCACTGGCACAAAGCATATAGACCTTTTTGCCCAAAGGGTTTCGCAAGTGCCATTTAACAAGTCTTGGCAGATATTTTAACGGCTGTAAGCCTTTTTTAAGAGGGCGCTCGGAATAACGAAAAACAAGCTTATTACTTTTAATACACTTTTGTACCAGTTTTTCGGGTGCCGAGCCGGCAATTATAACATCGGCATCGGCAATAGCGGTTTCTGCCCTTTGCGCATCGCTGTCATAATGGCAGACATATTCTGGCTCGGTTTCTATTTTCCATCCGAACTTAAGCCTTTCCTCTGAAATCTGTGAGGTTGTAACAAACATATAGTTTGACTGCTTGCTAAGTTCATCAGACAACGGCTTTTGATGGTGATTAAAATAATTACTTATAAAAACAATGTTCATATCAATTAAGCTTTCTTGGTCTCAACATCGGAAAACATCAAAAGTGTACCGATAAACGCATAAAGTCCCAAGCTTCCCGAGAACAACGCTGCTTCTCCTATTCCAAGGAATATTGCACATGCAAAAGCCAAGATATAAATATAGCTGCTTTTGTTGCTGTAATAACGGCCGTTCTGATAGAAATACTTGTATAAAAGGATACATACCAAAATAAGAACTATTATACCGTAAGAACCTGCAATATCTATATGTGTGTTGTGCAGCTGAGACATACCTGTACCGTCGGAAACCTGGCTATATGCGCCGAATAACGGTGACTTTAATAAATTCTCAAGCGCAGGTCTCCAAACCGCAACTCGGGATGAAAGGTTTTTACCCTCACCGGTCAGGAACGATAAAATATTCTGGATCCACGGGATTTCTATAAGTATCATATAACCGACCGCAAACAGAGCCGGAGACAGTGAAATGACCGTTGCCCAGAATTTATTGATACGTAAGACCGATCTCCTACTTTTAAACATCAGCCATGCACAGATTACTGTAAATATTACCAAGGCAAGTATACTGTTTCGTGACTGGCTGAGAAGGGTGAAATATGCCAAGAACCCTGCCATTATGATATGCACAAGCTTACGGCTGCGCTTTTCGGGCGAGAACAGTCTGTAAAGCTCAAGCATATACATGCTTACCAAAAACAGTCCTGTCAGGTTGGGGTTCGAGAATCTGAAGGTAAGATATGACGAAACATACTCGCCTATCATGTGCATTTCAGTATTATCGACAAAGAACATGACAATGAAAAACAGTGTCAGAAAGTCGACCAGATTATTTACAAAGCGCACCAGATCCTGTCCTGCTTTCATTCGGTAAGACGTTTGCAAAAACAAAAGCGACATTATAAACATTATCAGCTTTTTTATATAATCAAAGGTCAGCGGTGTATCGGTCAGGCTTGCATTTATCAACACATTTACAACAGCCAACGCTGCCGTAACAATAACTAAAAAGTCAAGACCTGTCAGTGTTTTTCTGACCGACCTTGCCCAAAGCGCAACAGTTAAGGGAAATGTGAGTATAAACAGGGCGCTTGTCAGGTCAGAAAACGAAAGAACTTCCGAAACTGCAATTCCCGCTACAAGCAAGTATAATATTCTAAACAAGATCGCATCAATTTGCTTTATTTCCATAGAATTCCCTCGTAAACTTTAATAAATGATTCTATCATGGTTTCGGTAGAATAAGCCTCAGCGGCTGCATCCGAGATCTCTTTATTGCAAATGTCTTCTTTTTCAAGCCATTTTTCAATCAGTGCTTCAAGTTTTTCAACATCGCCGTATTCAACAAATCCGCTGTATTCGGGCAACGATATCTGCTCGGGCGCTCCCGCCTTAAAGCCTACAACAGGTGTACCGCAGCAAAGACTTTCGGCGCAGGGCATCGAAAAAGTCTCTCTTTGGCTTGTTAAAACCGAGACCTTTGCTTTGTTATAAAGCTTTGCCAATTTGCTTTGGTCTGATATCTCGCCAAGCAGGTGCAAATTTTCGGGCAGACTGCCAACATATTCTGTTTTTCCCGCGACTAAAAATTCAACATGCGGCATACGCCTTGCAAGCTCGGTCAAATATCGGCCGCCCTTGGGATGAGATTTTTCGTTACTGAAGCAGGCTGTAACGTTTAAAACGGTGTTTTCAGCCGGGCTTTCACCCTTGATGAAGCTAAACACCTTTGTATCAACTCCGTTAAATACGGTTTTGAATTTAAAATTCTCTAAAATATCCGATTGCTTTGCTCTTTCCTCAGTCCACAAAGATACAGGACAAACGACGCAATCATTTTCAAAGCCCTCAAAGGCTTTTTTCATTCTTTTCCACGATTTTTCGGTGTTATCGAAAAACCAGCTTTTTGTCGATTTTCTTTTGTCGGGGCACTTTTTGCAGCCATGCTTCCATTGGTCGCAGTCAAATGCGTGGCCGCAATTGGCTGTATACATAAACTCTGCGTGAAGCGAAACAACCGTTTTAATTTTGTTCTTTTTAAGCCAGTTAATAAGTCTGTAGATGTTTATAAAATGACCGTTTATGCACTGCAGGTGTACAACATCGGGCTTTTCTTTTTTTATAAGGTTAATTAAGCGTGAGGTTGATAAATAACATCCTCCGTAAGCCAATCCTGTAAAACGCGAAAAAAGGCTGTTTAATTTCCCATACCAATCAGGGCAAAGCCTTGTTATTCCTTTTCCGCAAAAGGTTTCCCCGCGGCCGTAAGCCGCCAAAGCCTCATGCCCTGCCAAGGTTAAGCCGTCATAAATCTGTTTGGTGATCTTTCCGGTGCTTTTGTTGGCATATACATTGTTAACCTGCAATATCTTCATAAAACAACTTCTTTCACTTGCTTACCGTTTTAACAATCTCTTTCAGCTTAAGGCTTGTTTCCTTGCTGTTATGATATTCTTTTGCGACTGCCAAAGCATTTTTTACTGCCAAATCTTTGGCTTCGATATCATTAAACGCCTTTAAAAGCATTTGTCTTAAATCCTTTTCCGAGATCGCCGTGATCGCACATTTATTTCTTATCAAATGCTTCATTGAAGAAACACATTCGGGGCCGTATGCCAAAAGCGGAATACCGCTTGCCAGACTGTCGGCAATTTTGGTAGATACCGAGTGCTTTACATAGTCAATGCTTTTTTCATCAAATGCTTCGATGTGCAAAAGCAGGTGCGACTCGCTAAACGCTTTTTTAAAAGCCTCGCCCATAACAAAACCGCAAAGCTTAACCGATCTTATTCCGTCAAAGGTGCTTAAAATCTCCTTGTCCTTTTCCGAGGTGTAAATTTTAAGCTTATAATCTTTATTCAACTCTGCGTTAATGCCATCAAGCTGTCTGCCTATTTCAGCAAGCGAGATATATCTGTTGCAACGAATATTGCCAAAGTAACAAATATCCTTCGGGTCGTCTACAATCTTTAAGCTGTCAGAGATCTCATAGCTTGTCCCTGTCATAAGGGTCGTTGCCTGTGTACCGAATTTTTCGGTATAGGCACTTTTCAGCTCCTCGCAAATAACCACCAAATGAGAGGAATTGTTAACCAAAGCCTCAATTTTATTCTTTAAAAGCTTTAGCCTAAATCCCTCAAGCAGTGTGGTCGGGTCTTTGACAAAGTAGTATTCATCGCAGATATATGTAATAATAGGTATACCAAGCTTTTTAGAGATTTTAAGCGCAAAGTTATAGACAAACCGTGCCGCACCGGGCGCAACAAAAATGCAGGTGGGCTTTTCTCTTTCGAGCCATGCTTTTAAGCCGCTGTTATACCAGTTTGACACCTGCCATACGGCATCACGCATAAGCCGTCTTAATGCGGATTTGTTCTTTTTGTTGCGATAAAGCGATTCATCATCGGCATTTTCATAAAGCCCTTGGTCTTTGTTTATAAGCTTTTTTGCAATCTCCTTGCCCGGCTCTTTAAATTTAATAAGCGATAGCAACGCTTCCTTATCCGTCACCCTATAATAAGAAGAGCACCTGTCAACATCGGGTATTGTCGGGTAGATATAAAGCTGACAAAGCTCTTCTTTTCTAAACTCCGAAAAAAGAGATAAAAGCGTTTTGCCAATATTATTTTTTGTTGCCATCGGCAAATGGCTTATAATAAGTACTTTCATTTACTCCACCCAATAACTTCATTAAGCAAAAAGCAATATGTTTTTAAAGACTTTTTGATTTTTTCACATAAAACCCCTATTATCTGTTTTATTATACTACATAAGGCGGCATATTGCAATAGAGTTTTTCCTTGTAATTTCCAAGACAAATAAATACTTGCCCAAAGACCGACTTTTTGTTATGATAAACTAAAAGGCGGTGTTGATATGAAAATTTACGATATTTCGCAAGAGATTTTTAGCTGCGAGGTTTACCCCGGTGACCCTGCCCCTAAAAAAGAAACTATTCTAAGCATTTCGGGCGGAGATGTTTGTAACCTTACGGCTTTTTCTATGTGTGCACACAACGGCACTCACATCGACGCTCCCTATCATTTTATCGAAAACGGCAAAACTGTCGATTCGCTTTCGCTTAAATCTCTTGTCGGATATGCATTTGTCGTTCAGCACGACGGCGTTGTTACAGCCGACGATGCCAAAGATTTTTTAGAAAGGGCAGAGCTTCTTAACCCACAAGCGGCAAAACGTATTCTTATCAAAGGCAAGGCAGAGGTTTCGTTGCAGGCGGCACAGGTTTTCGCCCAAAACAAGGTTTTGCTTTTGGGTAACGAATCACAGACCGTCGGTCCCGAAAGTGCTCCGATGGCTGTTCACAAGGTGCTTTTGGTTGCCGATACCGTTTTGTTAGAGGGCATAAGACTTAAAAACGTACCCGAAGGTGTTTATTTGCTTAACGCCGCACCTCTTAATCTTTTCGGTGCAGACGGCGCTCCGTGCAGGGCATTGCTGATTGATACGGAATAAAAAAGCCCTCGCAGGCAGTGCTTAACTGCTTGCGAGGCTTTGCTTAATAATCATTATTCGCTAAAATATCCCAGGGGGTTATTAACCCAAGCAACGGCTCGTCCGGACGGCCGTTATTTGTAACAAACGCCACGCCTATCCTCTTTTTATCGGTAAAATTCTTTTGAAAGATATTCTCGATCTCCTCGACATAAAGTGAGCTTTTTATAAAAATAAAGCTTTCAAGCTCTCTGTCCTCAAGCGAAAGGTACTGCTTAATGTCTTTAAATCTCAGCTTGTCGTCAACATCAACAAGCTCGTTATCGGCAACATAGTTAAAAAGCGAGTTTTCATCAAAAACGCCTGCAACTCTACCACCTTCAAGAATCGGCACATGGGTAAATCCTCGCTCGCGCATTGCCTTAATTGCAAGTTTTACATTGCTTGAATAGCTGCACCAGTAAATATCCTTAAACTTAACGCAGGCATCCATGCACTTGGGTCTGTCTTTTATTTTATCAATCAGTAAGTCAATAAACGAGATCATCTCATCGCTGGGCACAACGCTGAACTTCCCGCCGATCTTGATTTCGTGCTGCAAAAAGTTTCTAAGGCGCTGACAATATGCGATCTCATCGAAATATTTTTTGAACTCGTTGCGGTTTTTAAGGTAATACGCTATCGATTCTTCCTCTTTAAGATTATAAACCGAACGCACCACAGCTTCAAGCTTTTTATATTTTTCAATAAAAACAGTTGCGTTGTCCATTGCTGTCCTCCTGTGTTTAGGTGTTATAATAATTATATCACAACTTCTTTTCCCAAACAAGAACAAAAAAGTCCCAAAAGCAAAAACCTTCGGAACTTTTCAACTTTATTAAAAGAGGAATGAATTATTATCTTTCCTCGCCCACAAAAAACAGTGCGAGGGTTCCGGGACCCGAGTGTGCCCCGATTACAGGGCCTACATCGGTAACAATATCGACCTTTGCCCCATAATTGTTTTTAAGTGTCTCTTCAAGAAGCTTAACATCGTTTAAGCAGTCACCGTTCGAGATGTAAACTGTGCCGTTTTTCTTGTCGGAAGCAAGCTCACCGAATTTTTCTGCAAGTGCCGCAATCGAGGCTTTTCTTCCTCTTACCTTAAACATATTAACAAGGTGGCCTTCGTTATCAACATGCAAAACAGGCTTAATTCCCAAAAGGTTGCCCACAAACGCAAGTGTGGGGCTTATTCTTCCGCCACGCTTTAAGTAAACCAAATCGTCAACGGTAAACCAGTGGCAAAGCTTAAGCTTAATTCCTTCGATATATTCAGCGGTTTCTTCAATCGAAGCGCCGCTGTTTTTCTTTTCAACCGCTAAATAAACAAGCATTCCCTGCCCTGCGGATGCCGCCAAGGTATCAACACAAAGGATCTTTCTTTCGGGGTATTTTTCCAAAAGCTCCTGCGCTGCAATCTTTGCAGAGTTAAATGTGGTGCTTAAGCCCGACGAGAAGCCAAGATATAAAATATCGGTACCCTTAATTAATATCTCTTCAAATGCTTTGGAAAAAGTTTCGGGGTTAATTGCCGAGGTCTTTGCTATGCCGCCGTTTCGCATTTTTGAATAAAAAACGTCGGCACTCATTTCGCTGTTCGAATATTCCTTTTCATCGCCCTCGAACCTGAAGGTAAGGTTAATGAAGGGCACTTCCCATTTATTTAAAACCTCGGGCTTAATGTCGCTTGCCGAGTCGGTAAAAATCACATAGTTGCTCATTTTTGCGTCTCCTTAGTCTTATTCATCTCGTCTTTAAGAGCTTTGTCAAATTCAGGAAAACGCTTTTTAAGTATGATCGGCTTGCCGCTTTCATCTAAAAAGCAATGCTTTGTTCTGCCTGTCAGCACTGTCTCGCCCGATTTGTTATTAGTCATAACATAACCTATTGTAAGTCTGACGCCCTTAAACTCCTCAACAAAAACGTGAATTTTGATCTCATCATCAAAGGTCGTCGAGCGTTTGTATTCGCCCTCAACCGCAATAACAGGTGAGACCACGCCGTCACGTTCAAGGCTTGCATAGCCAAAGCCGAGTTTGTCCAAAAAATCGGTTCGGGCTTCTTCCATAAACTTAATATAGTTCGAATGGTGGGTTATGCCCATTTTGTCGGTTTCATGATAGTTCACTTTGCGGATAAAATCTTTCATTTTTGCGCCCTCTTAAAAACAAGATGTTGAATATTCAACATCTGCCATTATACACCAACATTGTTGAGTTGTCAACAACAATACTGCCGTCTTATTTTGTTGTTTTAAAAGGCAACTTGACAAAAACAGATAATTTTTGCCCCAATATTTCAGTTGACACATTTATGTCTTTATTTTATACTCGAATTACCATATTATTTTGGAGGACGATATGAAAAGAATCATCGCTTTATTTTTGTGTGTATTAATGCTTTTTGCTGTAGGTTGTTCATCTGCCCCTGCAAAAGATAACAGTTTGGACGAGGTAAAGAGCCCGGATGCAAATACCGTAGCCAAGGAAATGGGTCTTGGCATAAGCCTTGGCAATACTTTCGAGGCTTATAATGCCACCGACTGCGACAAGACTCATTATGAATGGATGCCCGTTGTAGGCAACAATACTCCCGAAGATTATGAAACTAACTGGGGCGCAGTTCCCACAACACAAAAAGTTATTGACGGCATGCGTGACTGTGGCTTTAACACTGTCAGAATCCCTGTTTACTGGGGTAACATGATGGAAAACGACGGCACATGGACAATAAACGCCGACTATATTGCAAGAATTAAAGAAATAGTTGATTATTGCGAAAATGCCGGTGTTTATTCTGTAATAAACATCCACCACTTTGATGAATTCATTATACGCCGCAACGACCTTCAAAACTGCAAAGAGATTTTTACGACATTGTGGACTCAGATTGCCGATTACTTTAAAGATTACCCCTATACCGTTGTGTTCGAGGGCTTTAACGAATACCTCGGCGGAAACCAGTTTAACGAAAACGGCGACCTGGTTGAGCAGGGCGACCCCAAGGCATATTTAATGACAAACGTGCTTAATCAGGCATTTGTTGATGCCGTAAGAGCGACCGGCGGCAACAATGCCGAGCGCGTTCTGGTTGTTTCGGGTTATTGGACAAACATTGATAAAACCTCTTCGCCGCAATTTGCAATGCCTACCGACACGATAGCCGACAGACTTATGGTTTCGGTACACTATGTTGACAATGCAATGTACTGGGCAAGAAGAATAGGCACACAAGATTGGCTTAACTATATTGAAGACCAGTGTCAGAAGCTTAAAAAAGCTTTCTCGGACAAGAACATTCCCGTTTTCATGGGTGAGACCTCGGCGGGCTACCCTGCAGAAAACTTTGGTCACGATGCTATTCACACCGAATCGAGCGAGTGCCTTGAAATCGTTTTAACCGAGCTTGTTGAATATGGCTTTGTTCCCGTGATTTGGGACGTTAACGACAACTTCTACTCAAGAACGGAATATAAGATAAAGCTTGAATCGAATGAAAAGGTCGTTGAAAAGATCGTAAAAAAGCTTAAATAAGCGCAACGACCCCTCACTTTTAAAGTGAGGGGTCGTTTTTTATCTTTCAAAAATAAATGTGGTTATCGAGTTCGGTTTAAGATATACGCCAAAGCCTTTAACATATCTTTGAACATTTGTGCAATCAACATCATGCCACTTTTCGCCAAATTTACTGTTGCCGCTTGTTCTTACCGCCCTGATATTAGAAAACTCTCCGAATTCGGAAAAATCAATATGGCAAAACTTAGGGTCGGAATCGCTGTTTATTGCGACGACCGCAACATTTCCGCTTGTTGGGTTATAAGCCGCCAAAAAGCTGTCGTCTTCGCACGAAACTATCCTGTCACCGGGACGAATGAACTTTGAAAACTGTCCCATTGCATAGTATTTTTGGGTGAGGATGATCTCTTCTCGGTCATGGTCGCAAACAGCAAGACCCCAATAGCCTTTTAAAATATCCGGCATGCATCTGTCATGATTATCCATGAACCCTGCGGCACAAATGTGGCTGTCAATTACCTGCCAAAGCACCCATGCCGAGGGATTAAGGCGGTTCATGTCAAAAATTATCTTTTTGGCAAGCCAAAGCGCCGCCGACATTTCACCGGCATTCTCGCCCGCAACTCCGCCGCCGTCAACCTCGCTCATCCAAAGGTTAAAGCCTTCTTTTTTGGCAAGCTCGCCAAGCGAATCTATGCCCGAAATATCATAAGTATGGGTGCTTATCCTTCCAATACATTCCTTTGCTTTAGGCGAGTAAGATTTATACGCAAGCTCCTGAGATGCTGTGCACATTTCATCGCTTGCGGAAATGATCACGTCATCAAGCCGTATTTTCTAAGCGCATCATAGCAGTCGCAGATGATATTTGACTGCGACTCGCCTGCATCAACGTGGCAACCCTCTTGCTTGCGATTGAATGCAAACCAGTTCGAGGTATTCGGCTCGTTCATTGGGGCAAGGCTTTTCACATTAATTCCGAGCTCGTTGTTTATATAAGCCGTAACGTTTGCCAAATAATCGGCAAACTGCTTGCAGCATTCGGGCTTTAAATTGTCGGTCGAGGCATCCGCATTTCCCGATGAACAGCCGCTGACAGTCCAAAAGTATGGCGGCGAATTTGAAAAGACCTCAACATAAGCATCCTCGCCTGCTTCCTCTACACAGCATTTAAGCACGTTAAGCTGACGGGCATCTGCCGTTCGGTTATAATTATATTCTCCTGTTTCGGAATTATATTCCAGCCAGCCGGGTATCATCGAATCGGTTCTGGTAATGTGACGGTGTGTGGGGTCGTCCCCTCCGCCAATGTTATAACGCATAATGTTTAATCCAAGGCGTTCGGGGTTAAACATAAGCTCTGCCGCCATCTTCGAAAGCTTGTCCGAATATCCAAGCCTGTTTGCCCACCAGCAAAGGCTTGTGCCCCAGCCCTCGAAAACGCCGCCGTTTGTTGTATATGAATTTTTAGGAGAAACTACTATCGTTCTGTGCTCCATGTTTTTCGCCTCCCTTGTTTAATATAATTATATCACATTCTTCGCCAAATTCCAATAATTTTTTTAAAATTTTCGAGCAGATGTTTTATGGTATAATACTTGAAAAAATGGAAACGCATTTATTGAAAACCACTCGTATTCTGATGCAGGGCATAATTAAAAGCACTCCGAGCGGAGTGCTTTTAATTCTATTCAAAATACACATTAACGCTGCCGATTCCGCAGTCGATGTCAATTTTGTTTTTACCGCTGCCGATGGTTTTTTCACCGACGATTTTTTCATCGCCGATTCTGCAATCGCCGATACCGGTAGAAGCATCGAACTTATAGCTTTCTTTGCCGCCCAACAGTGTAAGTTCAAAGTCGCCCACGCCTGTTTCAAGGTCGCTTTCGCCATTAATGCTTGCACGAATGCTTGCTTTGCCAACGCCCATTTCAGCATCTAAATTGTTGATCTCGCCGTCTTTAACGGTCAATTCACCCACGCCGCCTTCAATGTCAGCCTCTTTGTTAACGGCAAGGTAGTTAATAGTAACCTCGCCCGCGCCCAGTGTGAGGTCGAATTTATCGGCTCTTAACGCATCTGCCTGAACGGTTCCGGCACCTGTGATGATAACAATCTTTTCAAACACATAATCGGCAGGTATTGTTATATCAAGATATGTATCATCTTTATTAACCGCTGAGTGCGACTTTTCAATGGCTACAAGCTTGCTGCCTCTTACCTCAACGGTTATATATTCATCATCAGTAACGCCCAAAAGCGCATCGCCCTCGTGAATATTCAACTTAGAGGCGGCGATCTCTATGTAAAGAATAGAATCTTCATTGCCGTTAAAGATCTTTTCTGCATCCGTCTTCGAGCCGCTGAAGCTATAGTTTAATCCCGACAGACCTCCGAACACAGCCATGAGCGAAGTAACTATGCCGGCAATAATTGCAATTGCAAGCGCAAACGCCAGATATTTAATGATTTTATGAGTAGTTTTCATCGAATATCAACTCCTCCGAAAATGCCGGAGCCGTTAACATATACAGTCGGTGCGCCCGCAACCTCGTTTCCGCCTCGTTTGTTTGAAACTCCCCCGAAGATCGAGTTCGACTGAATCTTTACGTTATATTCCGAGGGCACAATAATATCAATTCCGCCAAAAACAGCGCTTGCGTTAATAACAACGTCCTCGTTGATAATGGCACCTGTAAGGTCGCACTTAATGCTTCCAAAAACAGCGCTTAAGCTTGTGCCCTTAAATTCCTGTCCGTTAAATTTAAGGTCCTGTCCTGTAAAGGTCGAGTAAAACTCTTCTTTTGCACCGCTGTTTTTCTCGTTTATCTGCTTAATTTCACTTTTAATTTTCCCTCCGAAAAGGTACTTGATAACAAGGCTTATACCTATTACCACAAGAATTACAGGGAAGATAAGCTTGCCCACAAGGTCGAATCTTAAGATATCCTGACAAGCCAAAAGCAGAACAACGCCAATCAGCAAGCCGATCAAATTGCCCGTCTTTTCCTTTTCGTTAATAAGTCCGATAACGCAGGGAACAATGATAAACAAAGTCCACCAGCCGTCAAAAAAGATGTCTATATCGGTAATATCCAAAGCGTTAAGCCCAAAGATAACACCCAAGACCACCAAAACTATGCCCCAAAGGGCGCCTGTAGATTTTTTCATGATCTTTTCTCCTTTTAAAGCAATGAAATACAATCAAAATTATACACCCAATAGAAAGTATTGTCAATAAACTTTGCCAAAGCCAAAACTAAAATGACAGTTGAACTTGGATGTCAACTGTGCGTTGAGCTGATGACAAGCGAGAAAAATCGTGATATAATGCGTGTAACACACTGTTTTTTAAGGAGGCAGACCATGGAACGGCTTGAAACAATGGCTGAATTTTTCACCGCCCGTGTTGAGGGCTATGACGAGCATATGCTTACAAATGTTGAAGGCTGTAAGGAAGGCTATGCCGTAATGGCGAGCCTTGTGCCCCAAAACGCCAAAACTCTTTTAGACCTTGGTTGCGGCACAGGGCTTGAGCTTGATGAGATTTTTAAAGTTATGCCGAGCATTAAAGTTGTGGGTATCGACATCACCCAGGCCATGCTTGACAAGCTTTTGCAAAAACACCCCGATAAAAACCTCACGCTTATCTGCGGCGATTATTTCAAGGTGGATTTGGGCGAAGACCGTTTTGACTGCGCTGTTTCGTTTGAGACAATGCACCATTTTAAAAAAGACGCTAAAACCGAGCTTTACCGCCGCATTTACTCCTCGCTAAAAAGCGAAGGAGTTTATATCGAGTGCGATTATATGGTTGAAACGCAGGATGAAGAAGACCTTTGGTTTGCCGAAAACGAACGCTTAAAACGCAACGCAGGCATTGACGAGGGAATACATTACCATTATGACACCCCCTGCACGATTGAAAATCAGATTGTGATGCTTAAGCTTGCAGGCTTTAAAACTGCCGAAAAGGTTTTTAAAATAGGCACAACGACAATTATAGTTGCAAAGAAGCAGTAAAAAGTAAAACCCCTTTGGATATCTGAACATATCCATAGGGATTCTTTTTTATTAGCACAAATGTTATAACAGTTCAAAATGCTTGCGGTGACTGTTAATAACGCCTTCGCTGCGAAGCTTGCTTATTTCGGCAGAAAGACCGCTTCTGTCAACCTCTAAATAATCGGCAAGCTCCTGCCTGTCAAAGGGAATGTCGAAGCTGTTGCTTCCTGCCCTCTTTGCCTGAAGCATAAGGTAAGTCATCAGCTTTTCTCTTGTTGAGCGCTTTGAGGTGATCTCTATCTTTTGATGGAACATTATATTTTTTGCGGCTAAGTTCTTCATCAAATTAAAAATAAGCTGTTGATGAAAAGCGCAATGGTTTTGGCAGGTGTGCAAAACATGAGAGCAATCAACAAGCATAACCTCACAAGGCTCGTTTGCAATTACGGTAACAGGGGTGTTTCTCACCTCGGCGCAAGCAAATGCCTCGCAAAAAACCTCTGCAGGCTCAATGCTTGAAACAATGCTTCGGTTGCCGTAATAATCGACCCTAATTATCTGTGCCGAGCCCGAAAGCATAATGCCGAAGTATTTTGCAGGGCTGCCCTCTGAAAAAATAGTATACTTCTTATCAAAAGATTCTACCCTTGCGCCCAAACAACCAAGCATTTTTATCAGGTTTTCTTCCTCAATTTGATTGAAAAGCGCACATTTGCGTAAAATATCAATATATTTTTTCATAAAATCTCTCCGTTTGTTGAATTTTCAACATACTTTCTTTAGCGATTATACTATAATTGCCTTAGAAAAGCAAGGAGGATTATAAAAATGCTAAGAAAGATCATTAAAATAGATGATAAAAAATGCAACGGCTGCGGTGCTTGTGCTTCCGCTTGTCACGAGGGCGCGATTGAAATGGTTAACGGCAAGGCCAAGCTTACCCGTGAAGACTATTGTGACGGCTTGGGTGATTGCTTGCCTGCCTGCCCTGTTGACGCTATTTCGTTTGAAGAGCGTGAAGCCCCTGCTTATAACGAGGACGCAGTGCGTGAAGCAAAAATGAAAAAGTTCGGGGTTAAGCTTCCCTGCGGCTGCCCGGGTACACAGTCAAAAGCCATTAAGCGTGAAACACCGGCAAAATCTTTTTCGCCGGCTTCGGTTACCAGCCAGCTTTCTCAGTGGCCCTGCCAAATTAAGCTTGTGCCTGTCAACGCTCCTTATTTCGAGGGTGCAAACCTTCTCATCGCCGCCGACTGCACCGCCTTTGCTTACGGCAGCTTCCACAACGAATTTATTCGCAATCACATAACGCTCATTGGTTGCCCCAAGCTTGATGAAGGCGACTATGCCGAAAAGCTTACGCAAATAATTGCAAGCAACAACATTAAAAGCGTTAAGGTTGTAAGAATGGAGGTTCCCTGCTGCGGCGGAATTGAAAACGCAGTTAAGCGTGCATTGCAAGCAAGCGGAAAGTTCATTCCCTGGCAGGTCGTGACTATTTCAACAGACGGAAAAATAGTTGAATAAAAACTCTGCCATATTGAAAAATATATTGCTTTTGTGATACAATTAAAGAAAAACATAAAGAGGTGTCAACAAAATGATAGTTACAAACGACATTAAATATATCGGCGTTAACGACCATAAAGCAGACCTGTTCGAGGGGCAGTATATTGTTCCCAACGGCATGGCATATAACTCTTATGCGATTGTTGACGAGAAGATCGCCATAATGGATTCGGTAGACGCGGGATTTACTAAAGAATGGCTTGATAACATTGCGAACGCTCTTGAGGGCAGAAAACCCGATTACCTCATCGTTCAGCATATGGAGCCTGACCACTCGGCAAACATTGTAAGCTTTGTTAACGCTTACCCCAATGCAAAAATCGTTTCATCGGCTCAGGCTTTTAAAATGATGAAAAACTTCTTCGGCACCGATTTTAAAGAAAATCAGGTCGTTGTGGGCGAGGGTGATACGCTTTGCTTGGGCAAACACGCATTAACCTTTGTTACTGCTCCAATGGTTCACTGGCCCGAGGTTATTGTTACCTATGACAGCACCGACAAGGTTTTGTTCTTGGCTGATGGGTTTGGCAAATTCGGCGCTTTAGACGTTGACGAAGACTGGGCATGCGAGGCAAGACGTTATTACATTGGAATTGTCGGCAAATACGGTGCACAGGTTCAGGCTCTATTAAAAAAGGCGGCAGGCTTGGATATTGAGATCATCTGTCCGCTTCATGGCCCTGTTTTGAAAGAAAACCTTGGTTATTACATTGGCCTTTACGACACATGGTCGAGCTACCGCCCCGAGGAAGAGGGCGTTGTTATCGCATATACCTCGGTTTACGGAAACACCAAAAAGGCTGTTGAAAAGCTTGCAAAAATGCTTGAAGAAAACGGATGCCCCAAGGTTGCAGTTAATGACCTTGCCCGTTGCGACATGGCAGAGGCTGTTGAGGATGCTTTCCGTTACAGCAAGCTTGTTTTGGCAACCACCACTTATAACGCCGAAATATTCCCGTTTATGCACCAGTTTATAACCAACCTTACCGAGCGAAACTATCAAAACCGCACCGTTGGACTTATAGAAAACGGCACATGGGCGCCTACTGCTGCAAAGGTGATGAAGGGTATGCTTGAAAAGAGCAAAAACATAACATTTGCCGACACAACGGTTAAGATCCTCTCGGCACTTAACAACGAAAGCGAAGTACAGTTGATTGCACTTGCAAACGAGCTTTGCAAAGATTATAAATAATTTTTTGGAGGTTAGTATTATGTGCGAAAACAGATTCTACATTTGTAAGCATTGCGGCAACATTGTCGGAATGATCCACTCATCAGGCGCACCTTTGGTGTGCTGCGGCGAAAAAATGGCTCAGCTTGAAGCAGGCACCGTTGAAGCCAGCCGCGAAAAGCATATTCCTGTTGTTACGGTCGAGGGCAACACCGTTAAGGCTAACGTAGGTTCGGTGGCTCACCCCATGACAGAAGAGCACAGCATTACATGGGTTTATCTTCAGACTGACCGAGGCGGTCAGCGCAAGTGCTTAAAAGCAGGCGCCGAGCCCGTTGTAACCTTTGCTTTAGAAGACGAAAAGCCTGTTGCAGTTTATGCTTATTGCAATCTTCACGGATTGTGGAAAACTGATATATAAAAAACTTAAGGAGGAAAATTGTTATGAAATATGTATGCGATGTATGCGGTTGGGTTTATGATGAAGAGATCGGTGATCCCGAAAACGGTATCGCTCCCGGCACAAAGTTCGAGGATCTGCCCGATGATTTTGCTTGCCCTCTTTGCGGTGTAGATAAGTCTAACTTCAGCGCAGAAGAATAATCAAAATGCGGTTCCCACTCCTTCGCTGTTTTCATGCGTGAAGAGTGGGAACTTTTTTGAAAAAGGAGATCTATATGGAACTGGTATTACTTACAGCTTTAGGTGTCGGCGGCGCAACGGTCATCGGCTCGCTGATGGGGTTTGTTTTCAAAAAAATATCGCATAAGTTTTCCGATATCGTTTTATCGTTTGCGGCAGGAGTTATGCTTGCGGCGGCAGTGCTGGGGCTTATTCTCCCCTCGCTTGAATATGGCGGGAAATATGGCATTATAAGCACAATTGCGGGCATTTTTGCAGGTGCTTTGTGCTTAAACCTCATTGATAAGCTGGTGCCGCATCTGCACAAGCTGGTCGGCTCTGACACAGAGGCTCACAACAATTCAAACTTAAGCAAGGTGCTTTTGTTTGTCACTGCCATTGCCATACATAACCTGCCCGAGGGAATTGCCGCAGGTGTCGGCTTTGGCTCGGGTGATACCTCGCAGGCACTTGTTATTGCAGGAGGTATCGCACTGCAGAATATCCCCGAGGGTATGGTTATCATCGGCCCCATGCTTGCAGCAGGCGTTACCCCTAAAAAGACCTTTGTTTGTGCCATGATAACAGGCCTTGTTGAGGTTTTAGGCACGCTGATAGGTTACTTTGCAGTAAGCATAGCATCGGCAGTTTTGCCCTTTGCACTTGCCTTTGCAGGCGGTACAATGCTTTATGTTATCAGCGATGAGATGATACCCGAGACTCACGCGCACGGCAGTGAGCGCGGCGCTACATATTCCTTGCTTATCGGCTTTTGCATTATGCTTGTGACTGACGTGCTTTTAGGATAAAAAACGCTTGGATTAAATATGTTTTTTGGAGAATATAATCTGTGAAGATAATTAAAGCAACGATAATAACGCTTTTGATCGGCTTTACCGCACCGGGTTTATCCTCGTGCAAATAGGATAACGAGCCGGAAGACTCAGCACTCAAAAACAACATCTGTGAACAGATCTCTGCCGAGCAGGCAAAGGCGCTTATGGACAGCGAAACTAAAAGAGGGCGACTCGTGAGAGCCGCCCTCAAAATTGGTTTGCAGTAAACAAAGAAAAAGGAGTTTTTGTGGTAAGAGTGTTCATACAAGAACACAATTATTTGAGGTATGGTTTGTTTCTGCCTCCACTATAATAGCTAAAGTTGTTGGGAGTTTTTATCATTTCTCGAGCAAAAATCAAAAATGCAATAAACGACGGCGTCGGTTTGAAATTATATACAGTCTGGGTTTCATCGTCCATCTCAATTTGCGTTTTATATAATAAATTATATTTTTCAAGAACAACGATGATTTGTTTTGCTTTATCTGCCTCGATTTTTAAGTTTTTTACAAACAAGTTTTCGGTAAACGCTTTATCACTGTCTCGCTTGTTTAAGAAAACACAAGCGTCAAACACATCTTTGTCTGAAAAATCTTTGAAAAAGGTCAGATAATCCACACCTTCAAAAATTGCAGTATCGGTGTTTTGAATTTCAGGTACTAACAGGAAGTACTGCAGTTTGTTTGCTACCCCCATTCGCGTGAATCCGTAATCGGACATAATACTTGAATATCGCTGTTCTTGCTTGCCGAGTTCCCTTTCATAATCTTCGATGCTGCCATCTTTTGGGATATGACCATATAGCGCGCGTTCCATATCCCAACAATAATTGAAAACGGCCTTAAATCGTTGCTCGTTCGGTGTATCAATGATTTTTTTGCAGATAGCTTCCCGTAAGTCACTGTAATCAGTAATATTTCGCCCAAACAAAGAATCTACGGATACTGAGAAGAAGTCTGCTATTTTAGGTAAAAGTTCAGTATCGGGAACACCGCCATTTTCCCACTTGGAGACCGCTTGTGCGCTTACGCCAACAAATTTTGCAAGTTCTTCTTGTTTTATTCCTTTTTCTTTGCGCATAGATGCGATCTGTTTTCCTATCATTTCAATACTCATAAGTTTTCTCCTTTGAAATATTCAAAAGCCGCTTTTGTTGTATATAGCATATCACAAACGGCAGTTGATTTCAATGGAGTTGGTATTGATAAAATCAAACGAGCGTTGAGTAGATAGATTATACTCGAATTAACAATCATAGCAAACGTGGCTACGCCTGCTTGTTGTCTTTGCTTTGTCCTGCCGGTAGGCAAAGCGCTTATGGACAGCGAAACAAAAAGGGCGCCAAATAGGCGCCCTCCAATAACTGCACCGCAGTAGACAAAGAAAAAATATTTTAGTTATCCTTATTCCGTTTGTCTTTTCTTCATTTTCTGCCAACTGATAAAACCGTAAATATCATTGAAAAGAAAAGCTACGAAGCAGACAACGACCGAAACATAGTGAATATCGGTTATGCTTGCAAGCACCCACAGAATAATAAGAACCACATCGTTTGCAGCGTAAGCCAAAGCAAAATACGGGCTTCTGCGGAAGGTCAGATATACGGCAAGAAAGCTTGTTGTGACAGATATCGTGCTAGGAATAATATTTGCTGTGCCGAAGTATGCCAAAATGAAATAAAAAGCAATCGTTACTATGGCGGTCGCAAGCCACATAAGTATCTGCTCTGTATTACTGATACTGTTTACCTTGGCTTCGGCTTTGTTGCCTTTATACGGATTGCGAATCCAAGAAATCAAGGCGAATATTGCCATCGGCATCGTCATACCGAGATACGTGAGCATTTCTCCGTAATAATTGAAAGTATAAGAAATAATACCGTAAAGTAAGCTGAACACGATCATCAATGCTTGTCCAAAGGGATTTCCTTTGGCGCTGAAGACGAGCGAGGTTACTCCTATCAGAGATGCGATCAACGTCATATAGTTCGTTCGGTCAAAAGCGAGAAACGAGACGATGATCAACAGCACGGAAGAGCTCCAAAGTATGAATTCAAGTTTGGAAAAATAATTCAAAAGGCTTTTCATAAGATCACTCCAAAAAAAGAAGCATCCGTATACACATCTTCAAAGACCTAACGATGTGTAAACGGATGCTTTAATTGCATCTTACTACCCGGTGGCAGTGTCAATATTTTAGCATATCATGACGATAAAATCAAGAGGAATCAAAATTTGACCCGCAGTAGACAAAGAAAAAGCGATTTTACAAAAATGGAAAAAGCCTCGAAAACGTAGTGTTTTCAAGGCTTTTTGGTCGGAATGACAGGATTTGAACCTGCGACATCCTGCTCCCAAAGCAGGCGCGCTGCCAACTGCGCTACATCCCGATTCCAATACATTATACCCGTTTTGGCCTTTTATGTCAAGCAAAAACCGCCACGGAATTACCGCATATCAATCACAACTGTAAATTTCAACGTAACCCCTCCTTGCAAGATTATAATATCACCCACAAAAATTCATTTCAATAGTTTCCAAGCGTTCGGCAGGCTTTAAAAAGTAAGCAGCAAAATTTAATGCCCTTTCTTGGCTGATAAGGCTTAGAAAGGGCTGTTAGCGTTATTTAAAAACTTCTTTTTCGAGGATTTTGGCGAACTCCTCAAGACCGTTTCGGTCATCATCATTAAATCTTCCCACCAACGGGCTGTCAATATCAAGCACACCGACAACTTCGCCGTTTTTGTGCAATGGTATCACGATTTCGGAGTTTGATGCGCTGTCGCAAGCGATGTGACCCTCGAACATGTGAACGTCATAAACAAGCTGAGTTTCATCTTTTGCCACAGCCGTACCGCACACTCCCCTGCCGACGGCAATCTCTATGCAGGCGGTCTTACCCTGAAACGGACCTAAAACCAGCTTTCTCTCGTGCATTAAATAAAACCCTGCCCAGTTGATATTGTCAAGAGCCTCAAACAAAAGTGCCGAGGCATTTGCAAGGTTCGCAACAAGGTGGGGCACGCCGTGCACAAGTGCATAAAGCTGTTCGTTTAAAAGCTTATAGTCAGTCATTATTTATCCTCCGTTAATTTAAAACCCTCTTTTTTTAAAAAAAGAGGGTTTTAATGGTAAAATCACATATTTCCGGGGTATTCGCCACCATCAGTATAACTGTCGGCATCTTCAGGTACTACGATTTCGGGTGCAGTGCCTAAGTTAACAAACTTATACTCGATCGACATGCCTACTTCCATTTCAATGCCCATGGTAGAAACGGCCATGTCGCAATCAAGAGTCATCAGATCAAGCACGTTCTTTTCGGTAAACTTCATGGTTAAAAAGATGTTTTCAAGTTCAACAGTTCCGCCAAGCTCGTCGCTTTGCTCGTTTACAATACCCATGATCTCCTTAGCAGTCTCGTTATCCAAAGCAAGGGTAATTGTTTTGGTGCCGTCTTCGCTTTCAATGACGTCAATATTTTCAAAGAAGTCCTCAGTCAAGTCAGGCAGATTTGCGGTGCCCATGCTGTCAGCAATTTCTTCGCTCTGTTCCTCGGAGGTAACGCTGTACTTAATCTTTTGGTCTTCAGCGCTGATATAAACTGTGTTATCAACCATTACCATTTCGGTTGATACGCCTTCGATGTCCATAAACATCTGCATATTTTCGCCGTTCTGCTTAACATTCATATCATATGCCATTTCAAGCTCTTCGCCCAAAAGGTTCATAACCATTGTCATGGTGCAGTCAGCTTCATAGCCTCCTGCCTTTTCAATTGTCTTCATTGCCTTAGAGTAAAGGCCGTAAGCAGTTGCTGCCTCTAAAAATGCGCACGAGCTGAGGCTGAGCATAAGAGCTGCAACCAAAACCAAAGAAATCAATTTTTTCATGTTAATGTCTCCTCTTTATATTTAATTGTCTACAATTTCACGAAGCTTGTTTAAAAAAGCTTCCTCGCTGAAGGTGTTGACCTTGGCAAAAATCGCCTGACTTCCGCCCGAAGAAATTGCACTGAGTTGCACAGGCCCGTCACCTTCTTGATAAAGCGTAACACTTAAGCTGACTCGATTTCCGCCGAAAGCGCTGTATCTTTCAAATACCATTACGCTGCAGCGAGAATTTTTGCCGGTAAAGTCATGAGATCCGTTAAGCTCGCAGGAAATACTGCCCGATACAATTTCGTGATATATTTTAGAGCGGATTTCAAAAAAGCTTCCGCTAAGCCGTCTTTGTAATGAAGCCATATGCCTAATTTACTGTGCCGGGTTGCTGCCGCCTGAAAATGCAGACGCGCCCGACATATCAATTATCGGTGAAGCCTCGCCCGAAACCATAGGAAGCTGACCGTCCCACTTTTCAATCTTGTTATATTCAACAAGCTCGGGAGTAATAGACTCGGACAAGATCCTGTTTGCTTCAGCTTCAGCCTCAGCTCTGATTCTTGTCGCCTCAGCCTCTGCCTCGGCATTGGTTATTGCTGTCTGCTTTTCGGTCTCAGCTTTTAAAAGCTGCTGCTGAGCGACCTGCTTCTCTTCGATAGCAGTTATATAAGCATCGGAGAAGTCGAAGTTAATGATATTTACGTCAGTTACAAAAAGGCCGATCTCGTTGAGCTTGGAGTTCAAGCCTTCAATCAGTCCGTCCGAAACCAAAGAACGGTTGGTTACGCTTTCCTCGGCGGTATAAAGGGCGGTGGTGCTCTTTAAAACCTCGTTAACGGCAGGAACAACCAATACGGTCTCATAATCTCTGCCGATATTTTTATAAATGCTGTAAGATTTCGAGGTATCAACACGGTAGTTGATTGCAAGCGTGGTCGAAACAGTCTGCAAGTCTTTTGAAAATGCTTCGGTGTCAACTTCAAGCTTGGTTATGCGGTTGTCAATCATTACAACTTCCTGAATCAAGGGTATCTTGAAGTGCAAGCCCTCCTGCAAAACGGTGTCTTCAACCTTACCCAAGGTTACAACAACACCTGTGTGACCTGCCTGTACAATAACAATACTGCTTGCGGCAATTAAAACCGCAATAAGCAATATAACAATGATTAAAATCGTCTTCGCACTAAAAATCTTTTTCAAATCAGTTTACCTCCGTTAAGCTGTTAAATTAATTCTGTTCCTTTTTCCAAATTCTCATCCCCGCAATTGCAGCAACGGTTACACCAACAATCATTACTGCAGCAAAAACCGTTCCCCCGTTAGCCATCTTCTTTTGAGCTGCGGCAGTTGCGGCGTCTCCGCTGAACTTAACGCTCTCCGACTGCGAGCTTTCAAGCACAGAACTTGTAACCGCAGGAGTAGTCTCCTCGGTAGTAGTTACTGTTTCCGAGGTGGTTTCTTCAGCAGTCGTGGTGGTTTGAGGTGTCGTTGACTGCTCGGTAGTGGTTGTAACCTTTGTGGTAGTGGTTGCTTTGGTGGTAGTGGTTGCTTTGGTTGTTGTTACTTTTGTAGTAGTTGTTGCTCCGGTCTTTTTTGTTGTGGTGGTTACCTTGGTTGTCTTTGTGGTAGCGGTTGTTACTTCTTCATCATCGTCAGCCGAGATAATATCGTCATCCACAATCTCATCGTCTGTATCATCAGCCGAAATAACAGTATCGTCATCATCGGCAGAAACAGAATCATCATCCTCAACATCTGCAATCACATTATCACCGTCATCGGGAGCAACGCTGAACTGCAAAACGCTTGTACTGCCGTTAACAGTTACCTCGGTGCCTGCGGTGTTGGTTGCCGAAATAACCACTGCCGAAATAAGTGAGCCGTTTGTTGGGTCGTTCGCGGCTGTAAAAACAATGGTTGCCAACGAGCCTGTAGAATAGTTATCGTTACCTGCGGTACTGGACCACATTAAAATAACTCCGCCATCAGTAGGGATAGTATTAAACTGGTCAAAATATCCCCCGTCGCCGCAATATAAAAGCGAGGCGGAAGAGCTGTCATAAGTCACCATTATCTGAATCGAGTTGAGCCCGGGATTTTCGGTAAGCATTAGGTTTACGGAAAAAGTCTCACCCGCTGCCGGAACGGTAGTCTGACCGAGTGTAACCATGGGTGCTGCGCTTACGACCGTAAGCATTGAGCACAAAGCAAAAATCAATGCAGATAAAACTGCTGCTGTTTTCTTTATCATATGTAAAAGCCTCACTTTCAAGCTTTGGTAATTTAAAGCATTTTATACTGCTTAATTATAGCATTTTTATTCAGCTTTTGCAATAGCAGATAAAAAAATCATTAAATACCATGTTTCAGCATGCTATAATTAATTGATTTATTCTTAGATTAATTTTGTAAACCTCTTGACAATATCACAAAAATCGTGCATACTATTATTGATTTTTATTAACCTTAAAGTGAGGAGCTGATTTGACATGATGGCAAAAGTATCTTTTATGGGGTTAGATGTTCATCACCCTGCCGACTTTGTTTACACTGAGGGTGAGCATGACTGGTGGCTTTTGGTACACACCAAAACACCCGCTGTTTTCTGTACCCCCTCGGGAGACATTGAAGTAAGCAAAAACAACGTCATTCTCTATCCTCCCGATATGTTTGCGGTCTACAAGGCCACGGGCGATTATTACTGCAACAACTTCCTCCGCTTTTATGCCGATGAATCTCTTGAAGACTTTATTAAAGAAAAGAATATTCCTCTTGGCACCCCCCTTTTGCTTGAGGCTCCCGATTCGATGGAATATCTTTTCCGTGTCCTTTCGATGGAAGACTATTTTAAGTTTAAAAATTCGGCACAATCAATCACAATGACAATTCGTATGATGCTTTTAAAAATCGCAGAATCAGTCAAGGATGTTGACCTTTCAGACCAGCAGCGTGCACTTTTGAACTTAAGATATGAAATCCAGCTCAGACCCGATCACCCGTGGACAGTAAGTGAAATGGCAGAGAGGCTTCATGTCAGCGCAGGATATTTGCAGTCTACATATAAAAAGCAATTCGGCGTCTCGTGTATGCAGGACGTAGTTATAAAAAGAGTTGAGCTTGCAAAAGAGCATTTGCGCAACTCAAACTACTCGTCTCAGAGGATTTCTCAAATCTGCGGATATCAAAATGTCGAGCATTTCTGCCGTCAGTTCAAAAACATAGCAGGAGAATCTCCTTTGACCTACAGAAAAAGAGTTCGCACCGAAAAGCCTATTAACGAAGAATAAAAATCACCTGTTCAAGATTTTTCCCTTGAACAGGTGTTTGTTTTTGTCAGTTTAAAATCTGCTTATTTTTTCTTGTGCAAAGCTTTAACAATAACAATTACAGCCACAACCGCAACAACAGATACGGCAATCAACATCCAAACAATACCGATACCCGAGTCTGCTTCTCCGTTAAAGGTTATGGTATAGGTTTCTCCTTCTTGGGCACAGAATTCTATCATGTTCTTTGAACGCGAGGAGATTTTTACCTTTTTACCGTCAGAGTCGGTAATTGTCGCCTTATTGATCCCCTCACCCTTCACCTGAAGGGCTTCGTTTGTGCTGAAGGTCTGCAAAACAGCACTTACAGGCAACGAATCTGACCATGTAATGTCAACTTCGACATTTCCTCTTGCACGCAAGCCCTTAACGCTGCCGTTCGACCACATGCTTGGCAATGCAGGCAACAGTTCAACTGCGCCTGCCTGACTCTGCAAAAGCATTTCTGTCATGCCCGCTGTCGAGCCGAAGTTCCCGTCAATCTGAAAAGGCGGATGTGCATCGAAAAGGTTGTCATATGTAGATTCTTTAAGTATCTGATTTACCATAATGCCTGCATGGTCTCCGTCGCGCAAGCGTGCCCAAAAGTTGATCTTCCACGCCTTGCTCCAGCCTGTACCGCCGTCTCCTCTTGTTTCAAGGGTAACACGCATAGCTTGGGCATATTTGTCGTCAAGCTTGCTTCTTCCAACAACGACCTGACGCCCGGGGTGAAGCGCAAACAAATGGTTTACATGGCGATGACCATAGTCGCCTGTAATGTCCATTGTAATTTCATCCTTCCACTCCTGGAACTGACCTGCCTTACCGATTTTAGGGCCGGAAAGGTTTTCAAAAGCTTCTCTTATTTCGTCAATTTCTCCGTTCTCAATGCCCAGAACATCAGCGGCCTCTAACGTGTTGTTAAACAGATCCCAAATAATTGACTGGTCGCTGAAGGCTCCCAAAGAGTAAGGCCCATGCTCGGGCGACCACGACGGGCTTGAAACCAGTGTTCCGTCACGCTCATCGGTTACAAGGTTATCTACCCAAAACAGCGAAGCATTTTTAAGCGTATCAAAGTTTTCGGCAAGCGCCTCTTTGTCAAGAGTAAACGCATACTGCTCCCAGATATCCTGACATATCCATGCGGCACCTGTCGGGAAATAAAACGCCTCGGAAACAGCGGGACCCGTGTTGCCCCAAATCGTATTTTCGTGATATGTTGTCCAGCCTCTTACGTCTTCACCGTCCTCGGTGCAATGATACATCTGCGCTGTAATTTCGCCGCGCGGCACAAGGCTGTTTACATAATCAATCATCGGCTGATGACACTCGGCAAGATTGGTTTGCTGCGCAGGCCAATAGTTCATCTGAACATTGATGTTTGTGTGATAGTCGGCATTCCACGGCGGATAAAGTCCGTCTGCCCATATGCCCTGAAGATTTGCGGGCAACGAACCCTCTCTTGAGGAAGAAATCAAAAGATATCTGCCAAACTGATAGTATAAAACCTCAAGATAACGGTTATCGTTTTCTGAATTGATGTCATATTTATAGCCTGTCAAAAGCATTTTCGTGGTTTTTTTCGGCTGTGTCACTCCGCAAAGAGACAGATTTACCCTTGCATAAAGCTCGCGGTAATCATCAACATGCGCTGCCTTAAGGTCGTGATAACCCTCGTTGCTTACTGTTTCAATTCTTTCGCTTACCGTTTCAAGAGGGATCTCATCGCTGAAATAATCAAACGAATCATCCATGCACTGCTGATAATTCGTGCCTGCTGTCATGTAAATGATTATTTCATCGGCGTTCAAAACCTTTATCGACTTGCCTGTTGTCTGCATTTCGCCATCGGTTACAACTTTAATCTGCATGGCAAATTCAAGGTGCTCAATGTCTTCTCTGTGGTCAGAGGGACGGCCTGTCATGGTTATCGTGTCACCCTCGGCAGTTATTTTAACCTTAGACTGAGGTGTTTCAAAACGGATAAGCTTGCTTAAGCCGTCTGCTTTGTCCGAGGTCAAACGGATCGCCATGAAGTTGTTTGGGTTGCTGACAAAGTATTCTCTTTGATAGCTAACGCCGTCCAAAACATAGCTTACCGTGGTTATTGCGTTGTCAATATCAAGAGTACGCTTATAATCCTGCGCTTCCTGCGAGGTATCGTTTACATCATCAATATAAATATCTCCAAGCGACTGATAAGAGCCGTAAAGGCTTTTGTCACCCTTTAAAGCTTCAATAGCGTCAATTACGCTCTGAGGCATGCTTGGATAGTCGCTTGATACAACATTTCCGTCTTTACCAATGTAAGAGGAGTTGTTTTCGGTAAATTCGGTCATGATCTTCTGAAGCTCTTCCCTTACAAACATAAGATTTTTCTTGTTTTCTTCGGCAGTTGCGTCGCTCATGCCTCCGTTATAATCCGGGTCGGCACCGGGGCCGCCCGACCAAAGCGTGTGCTCGTTAAGCTGAATTCTGTCGCTTTGAACTCCGCCAAAAATCATGGCGCCCAAAAAGCCGTTGCCCATTGGTGTGGCTTCGGACTGCCAGTCGGTTGCAGGAGAAGAATAAACTGCCTGAAGCGGCGGCTGAGTTTGAGCCAAAGAAATGTCGCCCTCGGCAACAACAGCGGCTGTTGCTGTAAAAAGCATTGCAAAAGCTGTCATCAGCATTAAAATTCTGCGTTCCATTAAAATGTCATTCCTTTCTGTTGCCTTTCTTCGTGGATACATCAGCATTAGTATACCCCAATCAAAACTAAGTTTCAATGATTTATTTTAACTAATAATTGATGTATTCTATATTGCAAAAAAAGCTCCCGCTAAGCGGGAGCTTATTAAATGATTGATTCATTATTTAAAGATGAATCTTATAAAGTTATAAATGTGCGGTCTTATCGAGCTTCCGTCATGTCCGGCGCCCTGAATGTTCTGGTATATGTGGTCAACGCCGTTTTGCTCAAGATATCCGTGATAAGTAGCCGGAGTGCTGTAAACAACTGTATCGACCGCACCCGCCGTGATATAGAACAAATAAGGTTCTTCACCCTCGTCAAAGCAAATTTCATCAACGCTTAAAAGGTCAGTGTCCACTCCGGGTGCAGGACACACTGCGCCGATATATCCAAACAAGTCGGGTCTTTCAATGCCAATGTATATCGACTCCCTTCCGCCCATCGAAAAGCCTGTAATCGCCGTGCTTTCACGTCCTGTAAGAATCGAGAAGTGCTTTTTCATATAGGGCATAAGGTCGTTTACAAGGTCATTGATAAAGTTGTCATATGCGGCGTTGCTTTCAGCGTTCATGCCATCAAGCACTTCTCTTGTCTCGCTGGCGAAAATATAGGGAAATACAACAATCATTTCCTGGGCTTCACCGCTTGCAATTGCGTTGCCGATGATATACTGGAGTTTAAGCGAGCTATCACCGGGCAGCGAATTTTCATCTCCCCAATAACCGTGCAAAGCATATAAAACAGGGTATTTTTTAGATTTATCATAATTAGCAGGCAGCAAAACAACAGCACGTCTGTCGCGCTTGCATGTTTCAGAATAATAAGTTATCGTTTCATAGGTGCCATATTCCGAGTCCCAAAAAATCTCGCTTGCCATACCCGGCATATAGTCAGTCACGTTTTCTGTGGCATAATCAAAAAGCTCATCTTTATTCATTCTTACAACAGGCTCCTGTTCTTCACTTGCACAGCCTGCTAACACGGTTCCCAAAACAAGTGCTGAAATAACCGCAATAATTCTTTTCATACAGTTCCTTCTTTCTTACGTTGCAAAATTTAAATATGTATCAATTGGGTTATTTGAAGACAAATCTAACGAAGTTATACATGTGAGGTCTTATCGAACTTGCATCATGTCCTGCGCCCTGAATGTACTGCCAAACGTGCTGAACCTTGTTGTTATCAAGATATCTGTGATATGCGGCAGGGGTCTCGCCGACAACGCCATCGTTAGAACCTGCTGTGATATAAAGAAGATAAGGCTCCTTACCCTTGTCAAACTTAAATTCCGAGGGAGATAAAAGGTCAACGTCAAGACCGGGGGCGGGGCACATTGCGCCAATATATCCAAACAGGTCGGTGCGTTCAAAGCCGATATAAAGAGATTCCCTTCCGCCCATCGAGAAGCCTGTAACAGCTGTATTCTTTCTGCCTGTGCGAATTGAAAAGTTCTTTTCCATATAGGGCATAAGGTCGTTTACGAGGTCGTTTATAAAGTTATCATATGCGGCATTGCTCTCAGCGTTCATGCCGCTAAGAGTTTCTCGGGTTGCACTGGCATAGATATATGGGAATACAACTATCATTTCAACTGCCTCGCCGTTATGAATTGCATTGCCGATTATTTGCTGCATTTTAAGCGAATCATCACCCGGCAGTGAATTTTCATCGCCCCAATAGCCATGCAAAGCATATACTACGGGATAAGTCTTATCCTCGGAATATCCGGCAGGAAGAAGCACTTTTGCTCTTCTCTCGCGCTTGCATGTATCGGAATAATAAGTGATAGTAACAATCTCGCCATAATCAATGTGCGAGTATTTTAAATACTCATTTGAAGAGTAGGTGCTTGTAACATTCTCAACGGCATATTTATAAAGCTCATCAGGGTCGGTTCTGTCAGCCTCGCTTGCCGAAACATGGTTAGCGTCCGATGGAGCGTCGGCATCAACGACCAAAACGGTAATTTTAACATCGAACTTTATTGTGCCGACTGTTGAGTTAAAGGCATAAGGATTTAAAATAACTGCAGCAACGTTTTCGTCAAGTGCGGCGTTAAGCGTGCACTTCGACCCGACAAAGCCCTGAACATCCTGACACAAGCCTGCTCCTCTTGAATTGAAGTGAAGCTCACATTTGGGTGAAACACCGTTCCAACAAGGGTTGGTGTCAGAGGCAGTAAGCTCGACGGTGATTGCGCTGACAGCATATAAAGGCGCTACCTTTTCAATTAAAGGCGTAATATCGGGGAACTGACTGCCCCAACAATTTTCTACCGAGCCGGTAACTGTGCCTGCCTTGGTTGCCGAATCATAATCATTGTCCGAAAACTGACATTCAAAGCTTCCCGTAACGACATATTTGCCCGGCTTAACTCCGCTTGTGGTTTCCTCTTCTTTTTCTGTTGATTCAGTAGTTGCAGGCTCGGACTTAACATCTGTTAAATATTTACCCGAAACAAAGTATTCGCCTTTTTTTAATTCTATTCTATACCATCCGTTTTCAGCCTTTCCCGTTACCGTAACCTCGTCGCCTTCGTCAAGGTGTCCAACTCTTTCGCTCGAAGCATCGGGCTTGGTTCTTACATTAACACTCGACTTTGCATACATTACAGCCGACATATCCTCAACCTTAACGGTAGCCTCGGTCGTGGTTATCGTTGTCGCCTCGGTCGTGGTTATCGTTGTTGTCGCTTCGGTGGCAGTGGTTACCCCGGTCGTGGTATCTTGGGTGGTGATTTCTTCGGTGGTGGTTGCCTGAGTGGTAACCTCTTCGGTTGTTGCCTCAGTCGTGGTGGTTACTTCTTCCGAATCCTCGGGCGCCTCGGTAACATCGGGTGCCAAGGTTTTGTCGGTATTGAGATCGTCATTTTCGGTTGCAGCGCACCCGGCAAAAGTAAATGTCATTGCAATCGCCAAAGCAAGTGTCAAAAGCCTTTTCATGGTGTTCCCTCTTTCAAAAAAATCAAGTTACGATACGGCTGTTCACAGCACGCAGGATATTATATAGTGTGGTTAATATTTTAACTCAACTTAAGCATTAAGTCAATAATAATAAAAAGCTTTGCGTGCAGCTTGCTTGGCTGATAAAGTTTTACATAAATCTGCTTACTTTCCACCTTTTATCAACACAAAATGTTGCAATTAATTATAATATGTGTTATTATAATTGTGTTTATATTCAAATAGCGAGATTTTAAAAGGAGGAGAATAATGGAGGCTTTTGCAAAAATACAAAGAGATAAAGAAATAGCTTGCAAAAAGCATGAAATAGATATTCAAAATCCCACAGTAAATGGCAGTAAGTTTTATATTTTTGTTAAGCGCTGCTTTGATATTATAATTTCGGTTATCGCAGGAATTTTATTGTTTATTCCCATGATGATCATTGCTTTGCTGATAAAGCTTGATTCTAAAGGTCCTGCTTTATTCAAGCAAGAACGACTTGGAAAAGGCGGTAAGCCGTTTATTATGTATAAATTCCGTTCAATGTGCATTGATGCCGAAGCAAACGGCCCCAAATGGGCAGAGAAAAACGACGGACGTTGCACCAAGCTTGGTGCAAAGCTCAGAAAAAGCCGAATTGATGAACTACCTCAGTTGATAAATATAATTAAAGGAGAAATGAGCTTTGTTGGCCCCAGACCCGAAAGAGCTTGTTTTTATGAACAGTTTGAAGAATATATCCCCGGTTTTCACAACAGACTTCTTGTTCAGCCGGGACTGACAGGACATGCTCAGGTGAACGGCGGTTATGACCTGAAGCCGGAAGAGAAGATTTTGTATGACATGGAATACATAAAGAATCGCTCGTTCAGAATGGACTTACAGTGCATTTTGAAAACAGTAAGCGTTATATTCTCGCACCGCGGAGCAAGATGATGGAAAGAAAGCTTGATAATAACCCTTTGATATCGGTGGTAATGCCTGCATATAATGCACAGAAATTTATTGAAGAAGCCATAAATTCGGTCATCGCGCAAACCTACTCAAACTGGGAGCTTATTGTAATTGACGACTGTTCGAGCGACGGCACCTGCAAAACAGCCGAAGGCTTTGCAGCATCAGACCTCAGAATAAAACTTATAAAAAACGAAGTGAACATGAATGTTGCAAAAACCCGAAACAGAGGTTTTGATTTGTGCTCGGGCGAGTATGTCGCCCTTCTTGACAGTGATGATGTGTGGTATCCCGAGAAGCTTGAAAAGCAGTTAAAGGCCGCCCTTGATTCAAGCGCAGATGTTGTTTATTGCTCGTATGAGATAATAGACACCGAAAATGCTAAAGCCTGCAACGATTTCATCGTGCCCGAAACAACAGACTTTGACACGGCACTTTACAAATCTGTTATAAGCTGTTCGACAGTGCTGCTATCAAAAGAAATAGTCGGCAACTATCGGTTTGAAACCGATTTTTATCACGAGGATTTGGCGTTGTGGCTTAAAATTCTCGGTGACGGTTACAGCGCTGTCGGCGTAACCGATGTCTTGGCAAAATACAGGCTTGTGCAAGGCTCAAGAGCATACAACAAAATTAACAGCGCTATCGGCCGATGGAAAATCTACCGTGACTATCTTAATTTGCCTTTGCTTAAAAGCATTTGGGCATTTGCAAAATATATGGTTTTGGGATTAAAAAAATATAAAAGTGCTTAAATCAGATATTGGAGTGAGGAAAATGGCGGTCGACAAAGTTACCGAAAACGCACATCGCGCACATCAGCAGGCTTTGCTGACAATTTTAAAAGAGTTCGACCGTATATGCAAGCAGCTGCATATCCCTTATGTTCTTTTTGCGGGAACTCTTCTTGGCGCTGTGCGCCACAGCGGCTTTATTCCTTGGGACGATGACGTTGATGTAATTATGCGGCGCAAGGATTATGACCGTTTTCTTAGCGAGGCAGAGTCGGTCTTGAATTCCGAGAAATTCTATTTGCAAAAAGAGTTTTCACAGCACTGGCCTATGTTTTTTTCTAAGCTTAGAATGAATAATACCGCCTGTCTTGAAAAATTCCACCCTAAAGACAGCAAGATGCATCAAGGTATTTATATAGACATTTTTCCGTGTGACAACGCCAAAAAAACACTGTCGGGAAAAATGCTTCAGTTTTACGCTTCCAAGGTCGTTATTGCAAAATCTTTATATAAAAGAGGTTACGAAACCAAAAGCGCAGCTAAAAAAGCTTTTATGCTGCTTTGCAGAATGTTGCCCCTGAAACCTTTTTTAAGCATTGCAAAGTCAGGCTCGAATGAAATTAATGAGCTTCACAGCTTTTTTGCCGCCGCCTCGAGCTATAAAAAGAATGTTTACCCTTTAAGCTATTTTGCGAACAGCATAAGCACCGAGTTTGAGGGCGAAAAATTTCCCATACCCAAAGAATATGACGCACTGTTAAAACAGTTATACGGTGACTATATGCAGCTGCCTCCCGAAGAAGAGCGTGTGATTAAGCAACACGCAATTTTAGTTGATTTGGAAAATTCATACGAAATCTATTCCGACTATCGGGCTGATATGTCATTTGATGTTCTTACAAAAAGCATTCGGTAATTATTATTTAACAAGGCTAAAGCCTCCCGTTAAAGGGAGGCTTTTTTACTTATATACTCACTTGTCAAAGCTGGGGTTAAAAGCATAGAAGTTCTTCGAGTCAAGCTGGTCGGTCACAATTCTTAACGCTTCACCGAAGCGCTGGAAGTGTACGATCTCACGCTGACGCAAGAACTTAATTACATCTCTTACATCAGGGTCGTCAACTAAACGAAGAATGTTATCATAGGTTTTTCTGGCCTTTTGTTCTGGTGCAACTGCATAAGTGCAACATTTATTAGAAATTCCAGTGAATTTCAATAGGAACATCCCATGTTCCAGGAATTCTTCTGCCGACTGATATGTAATCAATCAGCGTTTCAACCATTTCACGGTTAAGGTGTTCAAGGTTAGTGTATTGCTCTATCAGCTCACGCCGGTTGTCGCCAACTGCGATTTTTTCGTCTATCTCACACAACTGCTTTTCACCATCTAAAGCCACTCTCTCAAGACGTTCTTTTTGTGTGACAAAGTCTTTCGATAACTCAGCAAAATCGCTATCGGTTATTAAGCCTTTAACCTTATCCATATAAAGCTCTTTGATACCTTTTGCATATTCTTCGATCTTTTTGCGATATGCTGCAAGGTCTTGGAGTATGCGGTTTTTTTGTGCTTGCAGGTTGTTGCAAAACTCTATATTCTGCTCTAACTCATCTTTATCAAGGTACTCTTGAGACAAACGATTCAGCTCAGCGATTACAAGCTGTTCCAAACGGTCAACCGATATGAACGATCCGATACAGGAATCCTTGGATACATGGTAGTTAGAGCACCGCAAAAAATGCTTGCCTCTGCTTTTTGATGAACGCATAATATATCCGCAATGAGCACAACGTGCTTTTCTTGCAAACAGTCCGATCTCTCCGCAAATAAACGGTTTTGCACGATCTTCAATCATTGCTTGAACCCTGTCCCACAGTTCACGGTCGATAATCGGTTCATGTGTTCCCTCGACAATATACCATTCGCTTTTTGGGCGAGGTTTATTCTGCTTTGTCTTGTATGAAATGCTCCCGTACTTACCTTGTACCATGTTTCCGATATAGATTTCATTTATCAGCATATCGGAAATAGCATAGTACTTCCAAAGAGTGCTGTTTTTCATCTTTGGTTGCTTATATCGTAGACCTTTAAGACGCTTATATTCCGTGGGGTTAGGTATACCTCTGTCATTTAGCATTCGGGCAATTGCAGTTTTACCGTAACCTTGCGAAAACAGAGTGAACACTTCCCGCACAACGGAAGCGGCTTCTTCGTCAATTATCAGGTGTCCTTTCTGATCAGGGTCTTTTTTATATCCGTAAAGTGCAAAAGCGCCGATATGAAAACCGTTTATTCGTCTGTTCGTCAAAACACTTCGGATATTCTCTGACATATCTTCTAAGTACCACTCGTTGACAAGCCCGTTTATCTGACGTGACTTTTTATTTCCTTTGTTTGCGGTATCAGCATTGTCAACAATGCTGATAAAGCGAATACCCCAAATCGGGAAAAGACCGTGTATGTACTTTTCCACCAGTTCAAGCTCACGTGTAAAACGAGACTGTGTTTTGCAAAGAATAATGTCAAACCTGTGTTGTTCGGCATCTTTGAGCAGACGGTTAAACTGCGGACGTCGCCTGTCGGCACCTGTATAATCATCATCACTATAAATGTTGTAAAGTTCCCACCCCTGCTCCATAGCATATTGTAACAGCATTGATTTCTGATTCTGTATGCTGTTACTGTCATCTGTTTCAAATTGCTTGTTTCTATCTTCTTCTGATAAGCGGCAATAAATAGCTACCTTCATGTTTCTATCTCCTTTAAAGACAAAAAACAAGCTGTTATCTGCTAGGTATATTATACCACAGAAAAAACAGCTTGTCAGCAAGTTTTGCAAAAGCCTTGGCTCTTGTCTCTTTCAATTTGATTTATCAGTTCTATCCACTTCCTTGTATATTCTTGTGTCGTAGTCGTGTTTTCGCCGCTTTTGAAAACGCTGACACAAATCGTTTTATTATCGTTCTTTTGTAATTCATCGCTTTGTCTCATTTATTTGCCCCCTTTCACAAATTGACTACTACACTATATGAAAAAATGTAACTGCTCATTACAACACAACTTATTAATGAATAGGAAAACGGACGGCTGTTAGCACAGCTCCACGGGAATTTCACCCTCATGCACTCTTGCATGACTCTACCTATTGCCTGTGACGCCTCGCCACCTGAAAATGGTTGCACGCTCGGGCTGTAGCTATAGAGGAGTATCATTATCCTTTCTGATTGTCATCGCCCATGAGTTGCTAATTTCATTTTACGATGCAGTATTCATCGCTCGTTTCCATTCGGAAAGTCATGGCGTACCTATCGCTCGGCTCTAGTCAAAAAGAACGTATCCGTTTGCCTTATGCTGCCACGGAGTTATCAGCCGAGCTTTCTTTGTCAAACAGCCTTGACACTCATGCGGAAAGGGGTTATCACATGGGTGTGCTCCGGACTTAATTCAGGTTAAAGCCCAGGATAGAGATGATAAGCTTGATTTCCAAACGTCTACGCAATTCTTCGTCTACATAAGTACAGTAGTCGCCATTTTCGTCTCGGCCTGTCCTCTTAGAAAGCGTAGCTATATAGCCGGAATAATGACAAATCACCTTATTTACAGCGTCTGTTTCGCCACTTACGGCGGCTTTAATCACCGGGTAAGCGATCAGGCGTGATTGCTTCGTAGCAGCATTATTCGTCCGCTTCACCTCCCATCAGCTTTTTAAGCAGCAGATATGCTTTCTGCCGATGTGTATTTACCGTCCTTCTTGCTATACCAATAAAATCAGCAATCTCACGGTCAGCCATATCCAGAAACCAATACATAAGAATAATATTGCGTTCCTTTTCCGGGATGGCACTAAGTGCTTCAGCTAAGCGGTCATTTTTAATTAATACAGATTCTTTACCAATTTGAAATAAAGTGTGTTCCAAGTTGTATTCATCATAAACAGAAAACTGCTCTATTGCACTTTCCGGCAGTTCGCTTAATGAAATTTCTTTTAGCGCCCTGCGATTGATTTCTCTGTGACCATTGTTAGCCTCATTCACCAACACCTTTTTGCAGAAGCTATCAAAGGTGTGCTGCTTGTGAATTTCATGGAGATCAGGTTTCATTTTTCTCACCTCCCTTCATGGCGGGAGGAGGATCCTTCTTTCCCCTTTCATTCATTACTGGTCTTGCGAAAGTGCGTTTTGGCTGATTTTCTGAAAATATTTCAAAAATATTTTTTTGTCGTTCATTTAGTGTATTATTTTATGTTGTAAAATCTATTTTTATGAGATTACATTATTTGAGCGACAGTTACGTATAAACAAAAAAATCATGCCTATAAGCATAGCACTAAAGCTAAGGCTTATAGGCATTTTGTTGTGTCACCAATAGAGGATTAATATATCAACTGTAAGAAATTTAATTCTATTTGTTCTTGCTCTTAAAATAACAAGGAAGCTGTAACACTCCTGACAAAATAACGCCAAAGCAAATTGGTACTGCAATAGCATATTTCTGGAATAGTGCCAAAATCGTTACAAGAGCTAGAGCCAATACTACAAAACAGCGTGCAATTATCCCGAACACAACAACTTCTCGCTCGGAAAGCTTTCTCGCCTCGGAATCAATCGGGCTTTTGATGAATAGTTGAACAGCGCATAGTACTGTTGCAGTCATCACAGACCAGTGTACGCCATGATTTAAGACTAATTTAATCAAACATAGAAAAGAAATAATGATTCCTGTGGAAACGAAGATGCAAACAGTTGGGGATTTCAAGTGAAATCCCCCGCTGAACTTGCGGATGATAACGAACGGCAAAATGAACAACACACTTTCAAAAAACATATTCATAAGTATACCTATTACCATTGTCAGCATCAAAGGCGCCACTGCGAAAAGGAAACTGTACATTGCATAACTGTAGAGTTCCCGATCTTCACTTTTAATGGCGTTTGCTTTTACCAGCCAGTTTGCCGTTGCATCTGCAATCTTGTGCATCATCTTACCTTGCTGAAACGATCAAGACCCTTGGGTGCTTCTGGTTGATGAACAACAAGTGTAGACGAAGTGTTTGCACATACAACCAAAACGAGGCTGAGGAAGCTTGCAAGTACAGGTGCGAATTTGTTGATGATGTTTTTGATTGACATAGTATATACCTCCTATAGATATTAATTATATTCTAAAATCGTAACAGCATTTTTTCAATATTGATGCTGAATTTGTTCGATTTTTAAGCAAAATTGGTATTTTCTTTGGTGATAGAGCATGGTTAATAAAACTGATATAGAATTATTCTGTATAGAAATTATTTTCTATACTACAACTAATACAGAATAATTCCCCAACAGTTTGTTAACATTGTATACGAGTATTGGTATTATTAATATGGTGATTGAAATGGATATTATGTATGAAGAAATCGGTCGTCGCATAGCAAAAAGAAGACGAGCACTCAAGATGAAACAGGAGGAGCTCGCCTCAATATTAAATGTCTCAAACAACCATATATCAAGCATTGAACGGGGACGTTCTGCAATGAGCATCGAGTTGTTCTCGGGAATATGCAATGCATTAAAGATTACTCCCGATTATCTGTTGTTAGGTGCAATGCATTCTAACAATGTTCCTCAGAATGTCGTTGATACATTACGGTTGTGTTCGGATAAGCAAATCGCATTTGTGTTGAAATTTGCGCAATTGGTGTTGGATGAACAATTTGAGATAATCGATGGTGACAATTTAAAATAAATATGTTATAATAAAGGACATTACCAGGAGAGGTGATGTCCTTTGAGTTTACGTATTTTATTTTGCGATGATGACAACGAGATTATGTCAAATTTGCATAAAATGGTGTTAGAGTATTTTGCTGATGCCAATCTGCCTGAGCCTGAGTGCGCACTTTATAACAGCGGCGAAGAGCTTTTGGCGTCCGGTGCAGCTGGCGACATTGCCTTTTTAGATGTCGAAATGAATGGTTTGAGTGGTATTCACACAGGTGAGCGTCTTAAAAAGATGAATCCAAGAATTAAGATTATTATCGTGACCTCTTATTCTGATTATCTTGATGAAGCTATGAAGTTTCATGTATTTAGGTATTTATCCAAGCCTGTTGACAAAAAGAGGCTTTATAGAAACTTGAAAGAGGCTCTTTACCAGATAAATACATACTCAAAAACTATGGTTGTTGAAACAGAACAAGGATATGAAACCATTTACGCTGAAGACATTGTCTATATTGAGACGTTTGGAAGAAAAACAAAGTTTCATATGATTGACAGAGATTTTACGAGTGTAAAGGGAATTGATTTTTGGACAAAGACGATTGATATTCCGTGTTTTTATTCGACAAATCGTGGATGCATAGTAAATATGAAATATGTATCATTTTTTAATGAAGAGATTGTTACACTTATTTGTGAAAAATACTCTCAAAATGTATATATCTCACGTCGAAGGTTCAGAGCATTTCGTGATACCTATCTTTCATATATGAGGTCGAAAGAATGAATGTATATGTTGAATTATTGATGACGGCGTTGGTTCTTCTGTCTGAAGCCTTTATAGTCCATTCATATAGCAGTTATCTGTTTTCTAATAAATCTACAAAGTTCAAAACAGCGTGCGCATACTTAGTAGGATATGTTATTTTATTGATTTTAGCGGTATTTTTGGGCAATCTATACGTTAATGCGCTTTCGTATACATTGGTAAATTTAATAATATTATACGGGTTTTACGTATGTGGCTTTGTCTCAGCTATATTCCATTCTATTGTTCTGACTGCGCTAATGTGTTTGTCGGAGGTTTTATGCACAGTAGTAATCAGTTTATATACACAAGATTATTCCGCATTTTTGACCCGAGCTTCCGTATTTGCTGCGATAGCAATATTAAGTAAACTAATATACGTTTTGCTTTGTGTGATAAGCGCTAGAGCGTTTTTGCCACATAAATCAGGAACATATGAGAGCAGGTCAATGTGGAGATTGTGTCTTTTGCCTCTATCATCTGCTTTTGTTGCAGTAATAGTGGTGTACGTCAGTATGTATGTGGAATTGCCGATGGATCTTCAAATTGCCGTATCGGTTTGCTTGGGCGTATTGTTCTTTGCTAACATTTATACGATAGGAATTTATAATAAGACAGAAAAAGTCAATTATGACAATATGACGATGAAGCTTGCGCTTCTAAAAGACGAGTCGAATGCCGAGTTCTATAAAATGCTGCAGGAACAGTATGACAGACAGCGCATTCTTATCCACGACGTGAAGAATCATATGCAAATTGTCAATAGTCTTGCTGTTGACGGGAAAAATGATGAGATTCAAGAGTACATAACTAAATGGGGATTTGATAAGGCATTTCAGAACCAGACTAGATATAGCGATAACGATATTCTTAACATTATAATTGCAAAGCTTGCTAATGATTGTAAACTGAATAAAATTGATCTATTGTGTGATATTCGTGATCATTGCATAAGTTTTATAGATGATATAGATGTTGCTGCTTTGTTTGGAAATCTTCTTTCAAATGCTTTTGATTCGGCTGTAAAGTCTACTAAGAAATTCATAGAAATTGATATTCAGATTAAACCTGTTCAGAAAACAACAATCATTAGAATCGTTAACTCTTGCGATTCAAAGCCTAAAAAATCAAGTGATGGTTTGTTTATCAGCAACAAGGAGGATAAAGAGTATCATGGAATCGGGCAAAAAAGTATTGCTAGAATTGTAAAAAAGTATAACGGTACAGCCGAAAACTATTATGATGAGAATAAGAAGCAATTTGATTGGGTAATTGTTATGCCGATGAAGTGATTAAGTTGACAAAAGGGAGTGAGCTAATCTTTATATTTTTAGTAAGAAAACCAGAAACAGAAATACCGAGGCAATATTGCCTCGGTATTTCTGTTTCTTAGATCATTTTAAATTACAACGACACCGTTTGTTTTATAATACGTTGTTCCTTGAATTTGACAGTAGTGTTATGTTTCTATAGTTTTCCTCAAATCCGACATTTTTCATCTTGTAGTCATAAGTTTAAATTATGCGTTCTCAATTACCAAGCATCTTAAAGCGCGTTAATCATATATCCCACATTCTGTCACGTGTACGATCGCATCAACTTTTAAATATTCATGCTATGAAGATTCTTACTGCCAAGGCAGTTCATACATCATATAACAATAATTTGTACTGTATGCTATTTCGAAACTTAATATTTATCAATTCAATCAAGAACCGTTACTAAACAAACTAATCATCTTGATTTCTTTCACTGTTTCTAATACCTCTAAGTTCTTACTTTCACAAGCTTATTGCTGAATTTAGAGACACACAAAAATTTGTGTAAGGGACGCATAAAGGTTACTATATTCTTTCATCACACGATTATTTCGTTACTTGATATCTTTGATCACCTTAATGGCTATTCCCTGGATCATCAGTTCTCTTGGATAAATATCTACAGTCTTTGCATCATATGTCCTATTCTCCGCATGAAGTCTAGGTCTGTCACCATCCCAAAATATACGCTTTAGCGTATTACCACTTTCAGTAAGTGCAACAACTACATCACCGTTATTCGCTGTTTTTGACTTTCTGATTAAAATTAAGTCATCCTCATCAATACCGATATCTACCATGGAATCTCCATAGGCTCTAAGCAGAAAACATTCGCCATCTACCCATTCTTCTGGCACCGCAAGGTAACCTGAGATATACTCTTCTTGCTCGTCAGGAGTACCACAAATAATCATTCCTACAATTGGGATTCTTCTGAACATACAATGCATCTTGCGTTGCTGAGAAGACTCTAATGTTCTTTTACCCGTGTACGAGATAACCCCTCTGTTTTTAAGTTCTATAATATAACGATATGCCGTAGACTTGGTCATGTCCATATATTTCATAATATTTCCAAGGCTCGGCGATCCTCCATTATTAATCCTTGCATACTGTTTTATAAAATCTGCGAGTTTGTTCAGCTTTTCTTCACTCTTCGCTCTAATAGCAAACACTCCCATCATCAAACTGAAACTCTATGTTTCATTATAAATCAAAAAGTTTTAAATGTCAATAGACATCTTCCCAATCTCATACTTGATTAGTTGCATAGCTCATAGTGTTTAATAGTTCGAAATCTCGCTCACGTATAATTACCCATGAGAAATCTTATTAGACAACCGCCTGTCATAGCAGAAATTTATAATTTCCACTTATGAAAACAGTATACTAGGTATTTTCACTGAAGCATTATTAATTCAAAATCCTGTCTTTTACATGTCATTTCTCTCAGCGCAAACATAATTTTTCAAACTTTAGTAATTAAGATTACGATCAGAAATGGGGATTTTTGTACTATACTTACCAATTGTGTCGAATTCTTAACCATTCATGCAAATTATGTTGACTTTATTATTCAAATATAATAATCATTAAATACAGATTAAAATCGCATGTGTCAATAACAATAATATTCCCCTTGCACGAAAATCGGTAATGCTTATAATGTAAAAATAACTATGCTTAGAAAGGATGTAAATAACAATGATTACCCCCAGAAGCACCTACTCATTACCAATACAAAAAAGAGTATTTAGTTTTTATGAGGAAAAAATGCAGCTGTGCGACAAAAGCTATGTATCAGCAGAAACTACCGATGTAGATGCTATATATGACACCATATCTAATGATATGATAAAGAACACTTTATTCGCAAAAACATCAGTGATTATTTTGACCGCAAACAAATATGAACGAAACATCTTACATAATAAGGTTTTTTCGACAACTAATACTAATATGAAAATCAAAAAAGTAGAAATTGATCTGTTAACTGCTTGTGATCGTTTCAATAAAGTATACGCATACTCGTTTGAATGGCATGGAAAAACTTGCTTACACATTCACGCAAATGTAACCGGATCCTATACAATTGGTGGGGCAGCAGATATTATCAATTGGATCAAATCAAATGCATATCTTTTTCCGACATTAATAATTTCATTTGGCATTTGCTTTGGTACAAACGAAAAGAATTATGAATTAGGAGATGTTATAATTTCGAAAAAGATTTACCCTTATTTTATTGGAGCTAAGGTTAATGGCGAAGAACTTGTTGTAGTCGATGATAACGCTTTCCAGATTGATATGGATTTATTCAACAAAATTTCAGATTTATTTAACAATAATAGGTTTAATAAGCTAAACAAGTTCAAAGTAACATTCGATAATTATTTAACCGGTGAAGCTGTTGTAAGCTCACTGAAAACACGTTCTACCATTAACAGCATAACTACGCAGAATACTCCTGCCGGAGATATGGAAGGTTATGGCGTTTTTAAAGAATGTAATCGTAGCGATTTTAAAGTACCTTGCTTAGTAATCAAATCTATTTGTGACTGGGGTGCCGAGAAGAACTTTGATACTAGTAACGAAACAACAATAGCTACATTTAAATCTATTGTAAAAAGTATACCAGATAGCAAAACTACCGACGAAATAAAGCAACTTGTGAGCACTCTCAAAGATAGAATACAAGCATATTCAGTAAGCTGTGCGTTTAAGGTCCTAGATATTATGATGCAGTATTGCGAACTGAAAAAATCATTATTAAACGAATTAAGAGAATGGTTATCAATATATAACGGTGTATCAACAACTTGCAAAGAAATCAAAGCCAAAGCTTACGAGATTACAAACGCTAATGGAATAAGTGGCAAATCAGTTGATTTATATATACATCGATGTCTTATGATATTAGATGAAAATGACCAGATTAAATGCCATGATGATTGCATAAATGATAACGTTAAAGACAACTGCATTAACAAAGAGCAAAACGCAGCAGTAAGAATCAATAACCGTAGAAAGAGCGTGAAAACATGAGTACTAAAACTATAAAAATGGAGAATATCTCTTTATATGATTTATTAACAGTTGATTCTTATAATAATCAAATAAGAATACAAGACCCTGCCGCCATGTGTTCATATAACTTAATCCCAAGCAGGGATATCTTCTTTAGCGATGATGGACTTTTCTCAAAAGTAGAAAAAGGAGGTCTAATTCAAATCAACGATTACAACAATGAAAATCTAGATTTGGATGAATTATTAAGTAGATTAGATGCGTCTGAGACATCTCACGTTGTACTACTTGAAGGATTCGCCGGTTGTGGCAAATCAACGTTAGCGCAATATATCCTTATTAAACAGCTTGGGACATACCATTATGATTATTTTCTTTATAACTATGATCTTGAAGCTCAGAATGACCTTATCACTCACGATAAGGCTGGTAAAAAGATCAAAAGAAGCAGTATTTTTTCTGCTATTAAAAAAAGCTTCTTTGAACAGTTTGTAAAAATCGCAAAAACTCATAGACAAGTCATTGACGACTATATCCGACTATTACAATTCTGCAGGCACTTTCAACCTTTTAACCAATTGTTTTTCAATTTCTACAACACTGATACCTTCAATTTGGTTAATTCATATTTAAATAACGCTATAGACAGTAATGAAAATTCAATCTTGCAATGCTTAAATGATCAATCTGAAGAAATCAATAGTGCTACGTGTCTACTTGCTTTAGATTACCTATTTAGATTATCTATGTTCAAGAATAGAATTATTGAAAAGCTATACATTTGCTATGACAATTTAGATGCTATCGAAGATGCAGATGATTTGTCGAATTTTGATGACATATTAGTTGATTTTCGTCAGCTAATAGATGAATTTATCGATTCTGTATGTAATAATGGCTTTTTTACTGGACGTCATGTCCCACGATTTGTGATTCTAGCAACATATCGCAAAATAACTGCAAATATAGCAAAGATTTCAGAGACTAAATATAGAGAAGTTGAATTTGATAGAAATAATGCAATTAACAATAATGGTATTGTTTTTCATATCGATCCCACATCAGCTTTTTCGTACAAGAAAATAGTTTCGCAAAGGAAAGAATACTTTATAAGAAAGTTCAAAAGCATGCCCAATATCAGCAAGTGTAAAAGAAAAAAACTAACTGATCAGATTACGTCTTGGGAAATGCTGAACCAAAAATTAGCTGTAATGACAGATCGCTATTCATGCCTATGGAACAAGAATTATAGAACTTGCTCGCTGATTGCTAATGAATTATATAATAAGTCTAACTATAACTTCAAAAAATGCATTAATTTTATTGAGCAAAATTATATTGGTGATGGTCACGAAGAATTAATAGATGACACTAATTGCAGTATTTTGCATACGCTTTACGGTGGCAGTTCTATCATTCTCAGTTGCATTTGCAAAGTATTTAACGATAATAGAATTTGGACTGATGCTTTAAAATTGGCATCATTAAGTGATGAACTGATTTCAAGCAAGAATGTGTCGTTATCCCGCTTAGTACTAACGTATATATACAATTTAAATGGCTCCGTATCTTTAGAAGAACTCTTTAACTTTTTCTGTAAGGACGATCTCTTTGCATATGATAGACTTTGTGATATCTTATCTAAAATGCTTGAAAGAAATAGTACCGGTGTATGGAGAAGACCTATATATTATTCAAACGAATACATTCTTTTTGAAAAAGCAAATGATATTAAAAATGAACTTTTAAAAGAATACACGTATTTATCTATGTCAGGAAAAGCAAATAAAAATTATCACTTCCTATTATGTGATTCAGGTAAAACATATGTTGAAAATCTAATGCATGAATTTGAGTTTTTCTCAAATAGAATATCTAACTCACACAATTGCCTGTACCTCAATGATTCCATAAACGAAATTGATACCATAATCACTGAAGTATACAATGCTGTTTCCCGTTGCTGTGACAATTCAAATAAATTGAGAAAAAAATATAAAAAAGCACTAAACATTAATGATGATGAATACCTATCGCTCCCTATACATCCAATCACATACCGTTCATCACCTCAATTACACACGGAAAGAATTATCTTCTCGCATATCGCATATTTAAACAGAGTCAGGCTCTACTTCGTAAATAAAAATGTGACGAATGAATTTGAAAAACGAAAGATTTATAATACATTGTTTGTAAATCATATCAAGAACTACTTGACATTATATGGCGGAAAAATATTACCAATATATGCGCACAGAGAAAGGATATATAATGAACTTTTTGAAATAGTCAAAGATATTGAAAAGGCAACGAATAATAATGACGTTGACATAATGTTTAAATCTATTTCACTAATCAATTTATAAAGAAAAATGGTTTAGCACACTAAAAACTAATTACCAATTATGTCGTATTTTCAACCATTTGTGTATAACTCGTTGACTACAGAAAACCCTACTGTTAATATGAAGATAGAATAACAAGGGGGTGAGTCCAATGTTCAATTAATTCGCATAAGTCATCCATTTCTATAACAACAGAGGAACGTATTGTGAAACTTATTAATACTGAAAAATCGTCAACTAAAATTATAGTGCTGATAATGTTAATAGCAATTCTCATATTCACATTGTTATGTGTTTTCACGCCTGACAATTTGGACGGCGCGGAGAGACTTTGTCCATATCCCACATATGAAGAATTCCTATCAGCTAATAAGGACAAGTCTCACCTTATATGGTATATGAACTGCCGCATGGACGAGACTGTGCCTCTTAATGTAATCAACGAATATCTTGATTCATTGGGCAAGGAATATGCAGTATACATAAAGGGATATAAGGAAACAGAGGAGATGTTGCCAATACTTCTGTCAGATATTGAAGCAGACGGACAGGTAGACATAATCTCTACTGCTGTAGTGGATATATATAAAGAAGGCTTTACATCGGCATATCATCATTATTCTTATGAAGGTTACTTCCTGCCCATTTCAGACTACTTAGAGAACACTGAGACTGGAAGAAATTTATATAACCTAATGCCTAATGGCTATTGGCAGTCTCTTGATGTGAACGGGGAGATTTATGGCCTAACCTCTCACGGAGTAAAGGGTTATGGCTTTGGTTATGCTGTTAACAAGAAACTTGCTGATAAATATGGTTATGACCCTCACAAGTCCATATACGAACAAATCGACATTATTGAAAAAGTGCAAGAAGATATGAGGGACGAACTTCGTCAGGGCGAAAGCTATACGGCGTGCACTCTATGGGCGGATTTGGCATATCCTGAGTATCAGCCGAATCCCGTATGCTGCTTATTCGGAGCTTATTACGACGAGGATTCTGATTCTATAAAGCGTATCACCGAAGATGAGGAATGGCTTGAACAGGTGCGACTTGTAAACACTCTTTCGCAGCAGGTTGGAATAGGTATCCAAAGTGACAATCCGCAGCGATTGGAAAGCTTTGTTACCATAACTACATGTGAAGGTTATAGCATTCCAGAATGGGGCAGTGTTGGAACGTATGGCAGAGAAACACCTGAAGCGTACCTATTCTTTGAAGATGCCGGTTATACATCGGTGTTAACTGCAACAGGAATTTACTCTGGCAGTAAAAATGCGGATATGGCTTTTGACTTTTTGGCGACAGCCAAGTCAGATGAGTATCTGAACAGACTTATCAGCTTTGGCGAGATTCCTCCAAACGAAGATGGCACCATGCCGATAGAAGCACTGGGTTATCGTGCATTAAACTTTCCGAATAAGTTGATTGCTTGTCCTATGGTGTATGAAGGTGCGGGATACCGCGAGTGGTACCGTGATGCGCTATCCGGAGAACTTCCGAAATATTGGGGCTTTGCATTTGACATAAGGCCTGTAATTGAGGAACACAAAGCTATTATTCCACGGTTCTTTGGTTTTAGTTTCAGACAAGATGTTTCTTATGATGAACTGATAGCAAGACTTGATGAACGCTTAACCGAAGCGGGAATTGACAGAATAATTGAAGAAGCCAACCGACAGTATAATGAGTGGAAAAACAAAAATTGAAAGGAAAAATGAAATGTCAATATTAACTAAAATTATTGCTTTAACATTATGTATATCAACCATCGTTGCACCATACTCAACCATTGCGCGTTCTGAGCCATTTAATGCGGGTAGCGGTACTGCTACTGCAAGACTTTATGGCGCAAAGTATGATGTAAGTGTAAGTGCTGAAACGCTTGGACCTACACCTTGTTATGCCAAGGCGGATGTATGCGGCACATACATGGGAGCAAGTGGGCATATGATGTGGGCATATGGTTATGGTAGCCTAAACAATAATGGTAACAGTTTTGCCACTGCTCAGTTTTCAAATTGTGCTAGTTGTTATTGGGTGGGGGTCGAAGGTGACCACACGGTAATTAAGGACGGAGTCACATACACACATCAAACAAGCCAACCTCTATAATTACGTTAGCATACCCATGACAAATCGGCATGGGTATGCTATGAATTTTTGGTAAACATATATATGAAAATTATTATACTTATTGTTTTCTTGATGTTGCTTTTAAGTTCATGCGGCAGCATTAATATCCAAAAAGAGGATTACCACATTTTCGATTATAACAATCAGACTAACTTTTACTATAACAACGGAGAGATGTATGCGGATAACATCGGTAGACTAAGCTATATAGATTTTGATAGTATGAACACGACATATATCTGTCCTAAGCCCAACTGCCCTCATACGGATAGTGAAATCTGTTCATCATATGGCATGAGCATTCTTACTATTGCTATAGATGACAGGATATACTACTTCAACCCAAATCCCCATTATGACAGGAATGGCGAGTTTATCGAAGAAACCGAGGTGTACTCTGCCAGCATTGATGGCACAGGCAGAATAAAGGAAGGCATTATCGATGGGCAAAGCATTATTGGAGGATATGCTATATATGGCGACGGGAAGCTTTATTTCGGCGATACCCGTAAGCTTGATAACGGCAAGTCGGAGTTATACATAAGAAGCTATGACTATCAAAGCAAGAGCGTTTCTGAATATGGCTCGATGCTTGAAAGCTATGCTGTGGATGTGAAATTCTGTGGCGAAAGTAACGGCGAAATATATCTGATGTTATCCTATCAGACCGAAGAGATAATATGGGGTGAGGATACAGAGATTGACTACGAGTATGTCAAGAGCATTTCCCATTTTGATTATAAGAAACTTAATACCGAAACCGGAGAAGTTTCCGTATGGAGCATTCCTGAAAGCATCAGTTCTGCGAATAATATGGATGTCTATGCCCTTGTCAAAGACGGGTATATCGTATACTCAGATTCAAAAGATACGCTTGTAGTCACACCCGAAGGGGAAGAATATTTCTTCAACGGATATGATGCCTGTAACATTTCAATATTGAACGGTATGGTAATTCCCTATCTTAACAGCGGCGAAAACAGGGCTATTGACCTGAAACATGGTAAGCTCGTGACTGTCAACCTGAAGGAAGAAAACATCAGTTGGGCATATGTCTGCGGTTATCATGAGGAAAAATATGTGCTGAGATACATTGACCCAGTCAAATGGTATGAATATAAAAAGGTAGATTTGGAGGTGATAGAATGATCCTCACCCTAAACCAAGTCAACAAACACTACTCATCAAACCACGCTTTAAAGGACTTCACCTTTGAATTTCACGACGGCATTTACGGCTTGCTCGGCCCAAACGGTGCCGGCAAGTCAACAATGATGAACATTATCACGCAAAACATTACCGCAGACCCCGGCAGCGAGATTTTGTGGAACGGCGAGGATATTAATAAGCTTAACACAGATTACCGCTCAGTTATCGGCTTTATGCCCCAGCAGCAGGAATTGTACCCAAGCTTTTCTGCCGCAAGATTTTTGGGGTATATCGCTGCTCTCAAGGGCATTCCATCAGATAAAATAAAGCAAGAAGTTATGCGAGTTTTAGAGCTTGTCGAGCTTTCAGACAGAGCTTCGCACAAGCTCGGCGGCTTCTCGGGCGGTATGAAACAGCGTATACTTATTGCGCAGTCACTGCTCGGCGACCCGAAGCTTTTGATCCTCGACGAGCCAACCGCAGGTCTCGACCCGAAACAGCGAGTAATTACCCGAAACTTAATTTCAAGCCTTGCAAAAGATAAGATTGTTATCATCTCCACTCACATCGTTTCGGATATCGAAACTATTGCAGATGAGATTTTGCTGGTGAAGTCAGGCGTCTTAATCGACCATGGCTCGGTAAGTGAACTGACCTCTAAGGTAGTTGAGGGCGACAAGAACCTTGAAAATCTCTATATGCAGTATTACGGAGAAGAATAATGATCATCAAGAACGAACTATATAAGCTTATCCATAGCCGAGTGTTCATTCTTGTTCTTGGCTGTGCATTGCTTTTGAATTTGTATATATCTTTCAGCGAGGACTTCGGCAGGCTCTATTCGGATGCTGAATATAAGGCGTACTATGAAGAAGTAGAAGACCTATCCCTCGAAGAAGCACATACATATACTCAAAGCAAAATTGACGACCTTGCGTTTTCTTTGGACACCCAAAGCTTTGACTATGACAAATGGGTGCTCAGATCAATGTACTCAGAACAGTTTTCACAGTTAGAGGCTGTATCGAAGTATAAAGAATACTTAGAAAATATCGACGCCACCGCCCAAACGATGACGTCTGTTTCCATTTTTGCAAAAAAGGATAGCTTCAGCTACCGTAACATTGTCAAGACTCCGCCTGCTTATGACCCTGTAAGGAACGTAACTCCAACTTTCGATACTTCTTTCGGAATACTCTTGGCAGTAAATAACACCCCGAGCGATTTACTTATGCTGTTTGTTATCCTTACAGCAATAACAGTCGTATTCTATAAAGACAGAGAAAGCGGAATTACCGCACTCATCAAACCATTAAAATACGGCAGAGCAAGACTTGCATTAAACAAAGCGTTTGTAATCTTTTTAGTCAGTCTGTTGGCAGAGGGATTGATCTTCGGCTCTAACCTTGCTGTTGGCAGTTACCGCTTTGGCCTGGGTGATTTATCACGCCCTGTCCAGTCGTTAGAGGGTTACCTTGGCTGTAACTTGCCCATATCCGTTGCCGAGTTTTTAGCGCTTACATTTTTGTTCAAGCTTTCGGCATTGTTTATCTGTGCGTTGATTGCAGGTGCGCTGTTCATAAGACTTAAAAACACGACAGCATATTTAAGCACAATAGGTATAACAGCGGTCGAGGTTGCACTATATCTTCTCATCAGCGAAACCTCGGCATTCTCAGTCTTAAAGCAAATAAACCTTGCGGCGTTTGTAAACTCATCGAGATTATTTGTCACGTACACAAACATCAACTTCTTCGGCTATCCCATAAACCTGATAGGGGCAACGATCACTGCATCGGTAGTATTTATTGCTCTGTTTATCTTATTAACAGTTAAACTTTACTCGTCCATAAGCATAAGCGAGATAAAGAAATCAGCAGGATTCTTTAAACACATAGGCGTGCCTAAAAAGCTGTGGCACTACTCTGCTTATAAGCTTTTGGTTATGCACAAGGGCGCATTGATCTTAGCTGCAGTTTTGGCTGTTCAAATATATACAGCTTACGACTACTCTAAAGCATATAACCCGACGGATAACTATTATCTTAGCTACTGTAATACGATTTACGGTCTTGAAACAGATGACGAAGTACACGAATATATTCAGAGCGAGACTGAACGTTTTGAAGCACTTAGCAACGCTTTGATGCAAGGCGCAAATGTAGGTGACGAGCTAAGAGCTAAAGAAGGCTTCAATTTGGTGGTAAGCCAATATAACAGCGCAAAAGAGATTGCAAAGCCCGGCGAGCTTTCAAACCTCATGTATTACCAGACAGGGTTTAAAGATATGTTTGGTGTTTCGCTAAACGGTTACAGCCACGACTATGTTTTAGGGCTTATTGCAACGCTTGCGATATGCTTTGCGGTTGCCCCCATAATCGCTTACGACAACCGTGCGAGAATAGGATACCTTCTTTACACAACCAAATCGGGTAAGAAAGCATATCTTAAGCACGCACAAGTATCATCGGCGCTCTTTGCAATTGCAACATCGTTTGCAACGTATATCCCGTATTATATCCAAATGCTTGATGCTTACGGCGTGCAAGGCTTAAACGACAGTATAAGAGCGATAACTGAATATGCAGGTTTTGCAAGCATCTCAAACCTTGGCTATATGGCAATTCTCCTGACATACAGAACGATAATTCTGATAATCCTCAGCCAGCTTGTTCTGCTTATATCCTCGAAATGCAAGAGCCAAACGACATCAATAATTATCTGCCTTGCAGTGTTTGCTCTGCCGATAATTGTATATATCGCAGGTGCTGAGTTTGTTCAGTACATCTCGCTTCCGTTAAGCGGAAATAGGGAAGTGATGTGGGGGTGAGAGCATGAGGAAACGAATCAAAGTAAATGTAAAGAAACAGAAAATAGGCTTTTTCAAAGCAGTAAAGCTGATCATTTTCAACAAAGCAAATACCGATGGTAAGTTAACGATTGCAGCCTTTAGTTATATTATTCATATTGCTTTTAAACTTGTAGCTGTTATTGGAACTGCACTAAGTATTGGTGTTATAGGAACGTCTATTTGCAGGATTGTTGAAGCTATATTGAATAGGGATAATATTCTTCAGTCTACTTTAACTTTTGTCATTGTTATACCTGTAACTTTGGCTATTATGCTTTATATGCTGATACTTTGGGGGTCTGCTAATGAAATTGAAAAAGAAAACGATAGAAATTATATTGTTTCTGTTTTTTCAAGTATAGTAAGCTTTGCTGCGTTGATTGTGGCGTTGGTAGCTTTATATAAGAGCTAACAGCAAGGGGATGCATATGTGTAAGGATCCTCGTATCCCTGTCAACATCATTAAAAACAGGCTATCTACAGATAATAGTCGATGCCTATAGCTTTATATTCATTTTATACATTTCCTTAAAATTGCTCGGCTTATAATAAAACAAGCAAGCCATTCCCCTTCTTTCAATTTGTAGTATGGGTAACTAAAAAGATACTTAGCAAGCACAGCAAGTGAGTACCCACTTGCGATTTTTCCATATTTTCAGGTCCCTTGCCCGAAAATGAAAAATGCTTGTTGGGATATCCCAAACCCTTATGAAAACGGAGGCGTTTTATGGCGAACCGCAAGCGGAGCATACAAATGAAATTTTGGGTCACAGAGGAAGAAAAACGCCTCATTGACGAGAAGATGAAGCAGCTGCCGACGCAGAGGTACGGCGCCTATCTGCGGAAGATGGCCATTGACGGATATATCATCCATACGGATATGTCGAACTTAAAGGAAATGAACAAGACCCTTTTCTCCATCGGCCGCAATATCAATCAGATCGCAAAGAAGCTCAACGCCGGAGGTCCCGCGTACAAGGCCGATATGGACGAGATACGGGAAAGGCTGGATCAGATATGGCAGTTACAAAGACGCATCCTATCAAGTCAACGCTGAAAGCGGCCATTGACTATATTTGCAATCCCGAGAAAACGGACGGTAAGCTGCTCGTCTCCGCCTATGGCTGCGCCGCCGAAACTGCGGACATTGAATTTGCCTGGACCCGCCGTCATGCCATCGACAAGGGGACGAACCTGGGCCGTCACCTGATACAAGCCTTTGAACCCGGTGAGGTATCACCCGAGGAAGCCCACGAGATCGGTATGCAGCTCGCAAAAGAGATTTTGGGTGGCAAGTATGAATTTGTACTGACGACCCATATAGACAAAGACCACGTTCACAACCACATCATTTTTAACGCCGTCAGCTTTGCGGATCACAAGCACTACCATTCCAACAAACGGAGCTATCACGAAATCCGCCGCGTCTCTGACCGGCTGTGCAAGGAACACGGTCTGTCCGTCGTCGTTCCCGGACAGGACAAGGGCAAGAGCTATATTGAACACCAGGCCGAGAGGAACGGCACAAGCTACAAGGCAAAACTGAAAGCGACCATTGACCGTCTCATTCCCACCTGCAAGGATTTTGAGGATTTGCTTGCCCGCCTGCAGCGTGAAGGATATGAGATAGAGCGAGGAAAATATATCTCCTGCCGTGCCTCCGATCAAGAGAGATTTACCCGAATGAAGACCCTGGGTATCGACTACACGGAGGAAGCCATTACCGCGCGGATCGCCGGTGCCTCCCGTCCGTCCCGTCAGCCGAAGCAGCGCGACGACCGTATCCGTCTGCTGTATGACCTCCAGGCAAAACAAGGAGGGCTCCAGCACTGGGCGAAGATACAAAATCTGAAACTGGCCGCAAAGACCTTCGCCTGGTTGGAGGAGCGCGGAATAGATAACTATGCCGATCTTGAAAGTAAGGCGACCTCCATCACCGAGAAACGGGACAGCTCCCATACCGAGATAAAGACCATCGAGGCAAGGAGCGCGGAGCTCGCCCTTGTGATGAAGCACGCCGCCACCTATCGAAAGTTGAAACCGATCTACGATCAATACAGACGGTCGGGAGATAAAGAGAAATTTATGCGAGGCCACGAAAGCGAGATCATTCTTTTGGAGGCCGCCGCCCGTGAACTCAAACGCCTGGGCGCCGTTCCGCTGCCGACTGCCGAGAGTATGAAGGCAGAGCTCGCCGCGCTGAACGCCAAGAAGGAAAAGCTCCTTGCTGAATACAAGACGGCGAGAAGTGAAGCCCAGGAATACGAGACCGTCAAGCAGAACGTGGATACGCTGCTGTCCGTCCCGAAGGAGCAGGAACAGAAGCAGAGAAAGGAAAAACAATTTGAATAACAGGATTCTTATTTTGATATATTGTCGTCACGTTATAATTAATATCCTCTGCCTCAAAAGGTAAGATATACACTGTTACATTGATTGGAGGTGAGAAAATGAGTATTACTGCTAAAGGATGGAAGAACAAATCCGGTACTGGAGAACGTTCGTGTCGATGTGGTTCGTGGAAACAACATTGGATCAATTATTCTAACGAAGCATGGCCGGACACTTGCACTATAAATGGATGTCATAACAAAGCAACATTAGGTGCACATGTGTACAACTCTAAGGTTGAAGGCGAATACATTATTCCTGCGTGCGATTCGTGCAATAAACTTAGTTGCGAATTTGACCTTAAAACCGATACGATTCTTGTATCTGCCAACAAATCTAAAACCTGTGAAGCTTAGTTATTAAAAAGCGGGAGCGCAGCCCTCGGACGAACCGAGAAGCTGCGCTCCCATTTTGCGTTTATAAAAGTGTTGATTTTTGACCTCTGTATGACCTCCACGGGAGAAGAAAGCCTCCGCAAAGGAAACATACAGCCTACCTTCCGAAAAGCCGATACAGGAGATTATTTGACCGTTTTTGAACCCCTACCGCTGCACTTTTTCGATCTCTCCGAAGTGTAGCGGGGACAGGCTATCAGGATCGCCCGAAAACTCTGCTTGCAGTCGTGGGTACAGCCACGGCAAACCTTGTTGTATCGCCGTCTGCCGTTCTCTCCCAGGAAGAAGGACCACTCCTGCCTCCATTTCTTGCTCCTGCTCATAGGCTGCCATGCTCGGGCGTGCCGCGTCCTTCACGCGCCTTTTCGGGCGTAGGTCTTTCGGCAGATTCCCGTTTTGCCTCGGCAAGACGTTCACGGATGGAGGGCTTTTCCTTTACCTCGTCACGGCGGCCGTTGTTGATCTGCCCGTCGATCATAGCGTAATCGTCCTCCACGGTCATTTCCGCCGTTTTGAGAGGATTTTCTTTTTCCTGCATTTCCGCGTTTACCACGGCAAAGGCCCTGGTACCGTTACCCATAATAAGAAACTGTCGGTCGTCAGAC
>JAFUOD010000010.1 GCA_017472735.1 Oscillospiraceae bacterium
GCAGTAACCGCACCTGCTAACCCCACTAAGACAGGTTACACCTTTAATGGTTGGGAACCTACACTTCCCGAAACAATGCCTGCCGAGGATATGACAATTACTGCAAAATGGACGATTAACCAGTACACAATCACCTTTGCAGACACGGGTGATGCAACGATTGCTCCTATCACTCAGGACTTTGGCACTGCAGTTACCAAGCCTGCTAACCCCACTAAGACAGGCTACACCTTTGCAGGTTGGGATGTTGAAGTACCATCAACAATGCCTGCCGAGGATACGACAATCACAGCCCTGTGGACAATCAACCAGTACTCCATTACCTTTAATACCGACGGCGGCAGTGCTGTTGAGACTATTACTCAGAATTACAACTCTGCTGTAACCGCACCTGCTGCCCCCACTAAGGTTGGTTATACATTTGCAGGCTGGGATAAGGAGATTCCCGCAACAATGCCTGCCGAGGATATGACAATCACAGCTCAGTGGACAGTTAATAGCTACACCATTACTTGGTATGATGAAGACGGAAAGACTGTTCTTTACACTGATGACGTAGCTTACGGAAAAACACCCGTTTATAACAGCGAAGCACCTACAAAGCAGGCAACTGCTGAATTCACTTATGAATTTGATGGTTGGACACCTGCTGTAAGCACAGTAACCGGTGAAGCTTCTTATGTTGCCAAGTATAAGGCAACCAAGAACTCGTATCTTGTTACTTGGCTTAATGAGGACGAAACCGTGCTTTCGAGCGGACTTGTTGAATATGGCGTAGTTCCCACTTATACAGGCACTCCTACTAAGGAAGCAAATGCACAGTATACTTACACATTTGACGGTTGGGATATCGAACCTTCGGCAGTAACGGGCGAAGCTACTTATACTGCTAAGTATGCTGCCACTGTTAACGAGTACACAATTGTTTGGATGGTTGACGGTTCAAGAACCACAACAAAGGTAGCCTACGGAAAAAGACCTTACTACGGTGATGAACCTAGCAAGAGCGCAACTACACAGTATACTTATACCTTTGAAGGCTGGAAGGACAGCGATAATACATATGCTCACAATGAACTTCCCGTCGTAACAGGCACTGCAACATATACTGCATCGTTCGTTCCTACTGTCAATAAGTACACTGTAACCTGGAACATAGACGGAACAGAATATACCGAAGTATATGAGTATGGCAGTACGCCTGCCTTTAAGCACGAAATCAGTAAGCCTCAGGACGAAATAAACACTTATGAATTTGATAAGTGGAGTCCTGCTATAAGCAGCGTTATGGGCGATGCTTACTATACCGCTGTATTCAAAGCTGATCCTCGAATTTATTCCATCACATTTAACACAAACGGCGGCAGCACGATTAATCCGATTACAGGAATCGTAGGCGAAAAGCTTCCTGAGTGTGAAGACCCCGTTAAGGAAGGTTATACCTTTGCCGGTTGGGATACTGAGCTTCCCGAAACAATGCCGGCAGGCGGCTTGACTCTTAACGCACAGTGGACAATTAACCAATATATACTTAAATTTGATACTGTTGGCGGCTCTGAAATTGATCCTATCACTCAGGACTATGATACTGCCGTAAGCGCACCCGAAAATCCGACTAAGGAAGGTCATACATTCCTTTACTGGGCAGACGAAGATGGCAACAAGGTTTCTGTGCCCGAAACAATGCCTTCGGCCGATACAACTCTTACCGCAGTTTGGCAGCTTAACCAATACACCGTAAGCTGGGATATCGACGGTGACGGAACAGTTGATGACACAACCGTTGTAAATCACTTCGATATGCCTTCACACGAGGATGGCAGCAAGGCAACTGATGACAAGTTTGATTACACATTCATTGGCTGGAACCCTGAATTGACAACTGTAACAGGCCCTGTGACCTATACAGCGCAGTTCAGCCCAAGCTTAAGAGTGTTCGAGATTACTTGGGGTGTAGAAGGTGTTGTAACCAAGACCTATGTTGAATACGGAACAGTTCCCACATTCCCCGGCGAAACACCTGCCAAGGAATCTGATACCATGTATTCTTATGAATTCAGCGGTTGGTATGATGTTTCCGGAAATGAACCTGTTGCGGCTACCAAAACTGCAAACTATATTGCACGTTTTGAATCTGTTCCCGTTGAGTACACTATTTCCTTCGATGTTGACGGCGGCGACCCGATCGAGTCTATCACTGCAGGTTACGGAACTCAGATCACTGCACCTGTTGCAACCAAGACCGGTTACACATTTGCGGGCTGGGTTGATACAAACGGAAATCCTGCAACTGTCCCTGCAACCATGCCTGTTGGCGGACGTATGCTTAAGGCAACATGGACTGTTAATCAGTATGCTATCACATTCAATACTGACGGTGGAAACGCTATTTTGCCCATAACAGCAAACTTCGGAGATGCAATTGTTGCCCCTGCCGACCCCGTTAAGGAAGGTTATACATTCACCGGCTGGACACCTGCAGTTCCTGCGACTATGCCTGCCGAGAATATGACCGTTACAGCAAACTGGGCTATAAACAAGTATACGATCACGTTGGATACTGACGGCGGAAACGAAGTTCAGCCTATCACCCAGAATTATGGCACCAACCTTATTATTCCTGTGGTTTACAAGGAAGGTTATACCTTTATGGGTTGGTTAGATGCTAACGGCAATCCTACTGTAATTCCTTCAGTAATGCCTGCAGAAAACAGAGTATACAAGGCTTGGTGGGCACCTAACACCTACAGCATTCTTTACTATGTTGATTATGAGCTTTATTATGAGGATTATGTAGCTTGCGGATATCCCATCTACCTGCCCGAAGAGCCTGTTAAGGAAGGCTTTGTATTCGGCGGTTGGATGCCTGTCGGCTACGAATCTGACGTAATGCCCGAGGTAATGCCTGCAGTCGACCTGATGGTTGATGCTGTATGGAACGAACTGTTCACAATTGCATTTACCGACGGTGATAACAATGTAATCAGCAAGCAACAGCTTCAGGCAGGTTCGAGTATTACCGTACCCATGCAGCCCGAAAAGTTAGGCTACACCTTCGCAGGTTGGGACAAGACTGTTCCCTCGACCATGCCTGAGGGCAACCTTACAATTAACGCTACATGGACAGCAAATCTTTACACTATCACATTTGTTGATACAGGCGATACTGCTATCGCTCCTATCACTCAGCCTTATGGCTCGGCAATTACAGCACCTGCTGCACCTACCAAGGTTGGTTACACATTTAACGGTTGGTCACCTGAAATTCCTGCAACAATGCCTGTTGACGGTATGACAGTTACAGCAACATGGACGGTTAACGAATATCAGATCACCTTTAACACCAATGGCGGCAATGCTATCGAACCGATCAAGGCAAACTACGGCGATGCAATCATTGCACCCCAGACACCCACCAAGACAGGTTACACCTTTGCAGGCTGGGATGCTGAATTCCCTGCAACAATGCCTGCAGGCGGTATGACACTTAATGCTAAGTGGGATGCCAACGAATACACGATTTACTGGGATACTGACGGAGACGGTGAATCGGATGACACAACCAATGTTGCTTATGATACCGTTCCCACTCATGAAGACGGTGAAAAGGCTGCGGACGCTGAATATACTTACGTATTCACCGGATGGAATCCTGAAATTCACCCTGTAACAGGTTCTGTAACCTACACCGCAACCTTCGAAGCAGTTCCCAATGTATACACCGTTTCGTTTGATACCGACGGCGGCAGCGAGATCGCTGATATTGAAGTAGCATTCGGCTCTGAAATTAAAGCACCTGCTGCTGACCCAGTTAAGGAAGGCTACACCTTCACCGGCTGGTCAGCAATTCCCGAGACTATGCCTGCTAAGAATGTAACGGTAGTTGCACAGTGGAAGGCAAATGAATATACCATCAGCTTTAATACCGGAGACGGCAGCGGCGTTAGCTCAATTACAGTAAGCTACGGCAATGCAATCTCGAAGCCTAACGACCCGACCAAAGAAGGCTATACCTTCGCAGGTTGGACCGTAAACGGCACAGACGCAATCGAATTCCCCGAAACAATGCCGGTCGGAGGCCTTGAACTGACTGCTTTGTGGACAGTTAACCAATACACTATCACTTATGTGGTTGATGATAACCCCGAATATTCAAAGAGCACTCTTGATTATAATGCAAAGATCACTCAGCCTTCTGCCCCCGAAAAGGTAGGCTACAAGTTCATCGGTTGGACACCCGAGGTGCCCGAGACGATGCCTGCTAAGGATCTTACAGTTACTGCTCAGTGGGAAGCAATTATGTATACCATAAGCTTTAACACTGATGGCGGCAGCGAAGTGGCTGACGTTAACTTGGCATACGGCTCGACTGTTGAGATTTCTGCTAAGCCGACTAAGACGGGCTACACCTTTAAGGGTTGGGAAAACGTTCCCGAAACAATGCCTGCAGAAAATGTAACAGTTAATGCAATTTGGGAGGTTAATCAGTACACGATAAGCTTTGCAAACACAGGTGACAGCAAGATTAATGCAATCACCGCAGATTTCGGTACCAAGGTAACATCTCCTGCCGACCCTGTTAAGACAGGTTATACCTTTAAGGGCTGGGATAATATGCCCGAAACAATGCCTGCTGAAAATGTAACTGTCAGCGCAATTTGGGAGGTTAATCAGTACACAATAAGCTTTGCAAACACAGGCGACAGCAAGATAGATGCAATTACTGCAGACTTCGGCAGCGAAGTTGAAGCCCCTGCTGATCCTGTTAAGACCGGCTACACCTTTGCAGGCTGGGATAGAGTAATTCCCGCAGAAATGCCTGCTGAGAATGTAACGATCACAGCTAAGTGGACAATTAATCAGTACACCATCAAGTTCGATACTGACGGCGGTTCTGCAGTTGCAGACATTACTGCCGACTTCGGCACAGCAGTTACCAAGCCTGCAGACCCGACCAAGGTTGGTTACACATTTGCAGGTTGGGACGTTGAAGTACCTTCAACAATGCCTGCAGAAAACGTAATAATCAAGGCTAAGTGGACAATTAATCAGTACACAATTAAGTTTGATACTGACGGCGGTTCTGCAGTTACAGATATTACTGCCGACTTCGGCACAGCAGTTACCAAGCCTGCTGACCCGACCAAGGTTGGTTACACATTTGCAGGTTGGGACGTTGAAGTACCTTCAACAATGCCTGCAGAAAACGTAACGATCACAGCTAAGTGGACAATTAATCAGTACACAATTAAGTTTGACACCGATGGCGGCTCTGCAGTTGCAGACATTACTGATGATTTCGGCTCTAATGTTAAAGCACCTGCAGACCCCGTTAAGACAGGCTACACCTTCAAGGGTTGGGATAATCTCCCCGAAACAATGCCTGCTGAAAATGTTACAGTTAATGCAATTTGGGAGGTTAACCAATACACTATCACTTATGTGGTTGATGACAACTCTGAATATGCTAAGTACACTCTTAACTTCGGCGACACTGTAACAATTCCTGCAGTTCCCACAAAGGCCGACTACACCTTTGACGGCTGGACACCTGATGTTCCCACGACAATGCCTGCAAAGGATATTACAGTTACCGCCAAGTGGAAGTATACTTATACCGGTTGGTTGGAGGAAGATGGCAACACCACCTACCTCGTTAACGGCACAAAGGCATACTTCGGCGAATGGGTAGCTATTGAAGGCAATGAATATTACTTCGATGAGACGAGCTATGTTGTTAAAGGCATAAGCGAAGTAAGCTCTAAGGATAGCTCTTACACAGGCAAGTATATCTTTGACGAAACAACAGGCGCTCTTGATAAGAGCATCAACGGCTTGTATGATGTTGGTGACGACACCTATTACGCAGCACAGGGCGAGATACTCAGAGACCTTGGTGTTGTAATAATCAGCGGTGAGTACTACTACTTCGGCGAAGATGACAAGGCTGTTAAGGATGGCACCTATGCTGTTGAAAAGACAAACGGTTTGATTGAAGAAGGCAATTACAGATTTGACAAGGACGGCAAGATAATCTTCGTTCTCAGAGGTGACCTTGACGACGACGGAGATGTTGACAACATCGACGCTATCTACATGCTTTATTCAGTAGTATTCGGCGAAGGCGATTATCCTTTGAACCAGAGCGGCGACTTCAACGGCGACAAGCTGGTTGACAACAACGATGCAATTTACCTTTTGTATCACGTAATATTCGGCGCTGTGGATTACCCTTTAAGTGACTAACGCTTAAATCAAAAACAAATGCGATCACCCCACTGATTTGATCGGTGGGGTGATTTTATGTGCAGTTGTTTACAAGGCAAATTTTGGAGAAAAGAGAAAATTACAAACTAAACCATATTGCAATAAACACGAAATCGTGCTATAATTATTTATAATTGTGTATATTATACCTTGTTGACGGACAAGACGTGTAATGAAACGTAAAACTACTGTTATTTTTAGAAAACGAAGGGGAGAGAACAGCCATGCATGACTTTTCGGGAGCAACTTTACTTATAACAGGCGGAACAGGAAGCTTTGGAAATGCAGTGTTAAACCGCTTTTTGCAGACTGACATCGGTGAGATCCGCATTTTCTCTCGAGATGAGAAGAAGCAGGACGATATGCGCCACGAGTTTCAGGCAAAAATGCCCGAGGCTGTTGAAAAAATCAAGTTCTATATCGGCGATGTGAGGGATCTAGCCTCGGTTAAAAACGCCATGCACGGCGTCGATTACATATTCCATGCCGCTGCCTTAAAGCAGGTTCCTTCCTGCGAGTTTTTCCCTATTGAGGCAGTTAAAACTAACGTTTTGGGCACTGATAATGTTCTTACCGCTGCAATTGAAGCCGGCGTTAAAAGCGTTATCTGTCTTTCGACCGACAAGGCGGCATACCCCGTTAATGCAATGGGCACTTCAAAGGCTATGATGGAAAAGGTCGTTGTTGCAAAAAGCCGCACCTCTGATAAAACAAAAATATGCTGCACACGTTACGGCAATGTTTTGTGCAGCCGTGGGTCGGTCGTTCCTTTGTGGATAGACCAGATAAAAGCAGGTAACCCCATAACCGTTACCGAGCCTAACATGACCCGCTTTGTCATGTCGCTTGAAGAAGCTGTTGACCTTGTGCTGTTTGCCTTTAAAAACGGCAAAAGCGGCGATATTTTAGTTCAAAAAGCGCCTGCCTGCACAATTGAAACTTTGGCAAAAGCAGTTACCGAGCTTTTTGCCCCCGGTCACGAGATTAAGACGATTGGCATACGTCACGGCGAAAAAATGTATGAAACCCTTTTAACTAACGAGGAATGTGCCGGAGCTATCGACCTTGGCAGCTTTTACCGCGTGCCATGTGATAAGCGCGGACTTAATTATGATAAATACTTTAAAGACGGCGATGTTGAGCGCAACCCCTTGACCGAATTCAACAGCTCGAACACCGTTCAGCTTGGCGTTGAGGAGGTTAAGCAAAAGCTCTTATCTTTAAGCTATATACGCAGTGAGCTTGAAGCCTTGGAGGCAGGAAAGCAATGAACATTCTTGTAACAGGCGCTTGTGGGTTTGTGGGCAAAAACCTCTGTGAAACTTTAAAAACAATTAAGGACGGCAGAAACAAAACCCACACATTAACGATCGACGAGATTTTTGAATATGATATAAATTCATCGCCAAATGAGCTTGATGAATTTTGTAAGCGTGCAGATTTTGTCTTTAACCTTGCAGGAGTTAACCGCCCGAAGGATGAGAGCGAATTTGCAGCAGGCAACGCTTTATTTATCGAGGGCTTGCTTGCCAAGCTGAAAGAGCACGGCAACACATGCCCCGTAATGCTTGCTTCGTCGGTTCAGGCAACGCTTGTGGGCAGATATTCGCAGTCTGAATACGGAAAATCCAAGCTATTGGGCGAAAAAATCGTGTTCGACTATGCTTTAGAAACAGGTGCAAGTGTTTTTGTCTATCGCTTCCCGAATTTGTTTGGCAAATGGTGCAGACCTAATTATAACAGCGTTGTAGCAACATTTTGCCACAACATTGCAAACGATCTGCCAATAACAGTAAGCGACCCAAGAACCGAGCTTGAGCTTTTATATATCGACGATTTGGTTGAAGAAATGCTTTTGGCGTTAGAGGGACAAGCTAAAAGATGCCAATATGACGGCTTAAATGTTGTACCTGATGATGACGGACGTTTTTGTTATGCGCCTTTAACGTATAAGGTTACACTTGGCGAAATTGCAGATTTGCTTTGCCGTTTTGCCGAGCAGCCCAAAACCTTGGTCGTGCCCGAGATGCCAAGCGGCTCGTTTGAAAAGAAACTCTACTCTACTTATCTTTCTTACTTGCCTAAAGATAAGATCTGCGTCCCTCTTAAAATGAACAAAGACGACAGAGGAAGCTTTACCGAAATTTTAAAAACCGCAAGCTGCGGTCAGTTCTCGGTAAACATAACTAAGCCCGGGGTTACAAAGGGAGAGCACTGGCACAACACCAAGTGGGAGTTCTTTGCGGTGGTTTCGGGCGAGGGCTTGATTGAAATGAGAAAAATAGGCACTGATGAGGTTTTAAGCTTTAACGTCAGCGGCGATAAGATCGAAGCCTTGCACATGCTGCCGGGTTACACGCACAGCATAACAAATTTAAGCGAAACTAACGATTTAGTTACATTAATGTGGGCAAACGAACAGTTCGACCCCGAAAAACCAGATACATTTTTTGAGAAGGTGAATGATTAAATGAGCACACCCTCGTTTAAAAACAACGGCAAATTAAAGCTTTTGATAATTGTGGGCACACGCCCCGAAATCATCAGACTTTCGGAAGTGATAAAAAAGTGCCGCACATATTTCGATACGGTTTTAGCACACACGGGTCAGAATTATGACTATAACCTTAACGGAGTTTTCTTTAAGGACTTAGAGCTTGATGCACCCGAGGTTTACTTAAACGCTGTAGGAAGTGACCTTGGCGAAACCATGGGCAACATAATTGCAAAAAGCTATCAGCTTATGGCAGATATTAAGCCCGACGCCGTTTTGGTTTTGGGTGACACAAATTCCTGCCTGTCAGTTATAGGCGCTAAGCGCTTGCATATTCCCATCTTCCACATGGAGGCAGGCAACCGCTGCAAGGATGAGTGTTTGCCCGAGGAGACTAACCGCCGAATCGTTGACATTATTTCAGATGTCAACATGGCATATTCCGAGCACGCAAGAAGGTATCTTGCCGAAAACGGTCTGCCCAAAGAACGCACCTTTGTTACAGGCTCGCCGATGGCGGAAGTTTTGCACAAAAACCTTCATAAAATCGAGGGGAGCGACATTCACGCACGACTCGGGCTTGAAAAGGGTAAGTATATTCTTTTATCTGCCCACCGTGAGGAAAACATTGACACCGAAAAGAATTTTACCTCGCTGTTTGGTGCAATTAACGAAATGGCGAAGAAATATGATATGCCGATTCTTTACTCCTGCCACCCAAGAAGTAAAAAACGCTTAGAGGCATCAGGCTTTAAGCTTGATGAGCGTGTAATTATGCACGAGCCTTTGGGCTTTAGCGATTATAACTGCTTGCAGATGAATGCGTTCGCTGTTGTATCCGACAGCGGCACTCTGCCCGAAGAATCAAGCTTTTATACCTCGATCGGCAAGCCTTTCCCGGCGGTATGCATCCGCACCTCGACCGAAAGACCCGAAGCGATTGATAAAGCCTGCTTTGTTTTAGCGGGAATCGACACAAGCTCGCTTTTGCAGGCTGTTGATACCGCGGTTTTAATGAACCAAAACGGCGACCATGGCGTTCCCGTACCGGATTATGTTGAGGAAAATGTTTCAACCAAGGTGGTTAAGATAATTCAGTCCTACACAAACGTTGTGAACAAAACAGTCTGGAGAAAGCATTAACAAATCTTGTACAACGGCACAAACTGATTCAATCTGTTGACAACAGTTTGATGTAATGATATAATTTTACTGATTAGTATAAGGGATATTTTCTGCCCATATCAAGTTATACGGTTTTGGCACATATTAGCCTTTATCGTACGGAGGAATGTTTATGAACGAAAATAAGATAGAAAAAAACGACGGAATGGAGATTGATTTACAACGCCTTGTAGGCGCTGTATGGAGCAAGCTTTGGGTTATTATAATAGTTTCCATATTAAGCGCTGTTATTGCCTTGGGTGTGACAATGTTCTTTATCACACCTCAATATCAATCCTCGGCAATGTTTTATGTAAACAACAATTCATTCTCGGTCAGCGATGCCGCCTTCAGCATAACTTCGGGCGACATTTCGGTTGCTAAGGACTTGGTTGACTCTTACATAGTTATTTTGCAGACGAGAACCTCGTTAAACGATGTTATTGACTATGCAGGTGTTGACCGCACGTATACTGAACTGAAGCGAATGATTTCTGCCGCTTCGGTAAACTCTACCGAAATTTTCGAGGTTGTTGTAACCAGCCCCGACCCGGAAGAAGCTGAAAAGATTGCAAACGCAATAGCTTATATTCTTCCTAAGCGTATTTCCAGCATTATCGAGGGCACCTCTGCCGAAATTGTTGACGCAGCAGTTGTTGCATCAAAGCCCAGCTCGCCAAGCTATGCAACCAACACCTTAATCGGCTTGGTAATTGGATTTATTTTGGTTACGGCGGCAGTTGTGCTTAACGAAGTATTTGATATTACCATCCGCGGCGAGGAAGATGTTACTCAAAGCTGCAAGCACCCCATTCTGGCACTTGTGCCCGATATGGCCGCGCCAAGCAAGGGCGGATATTATTATCGTGATGACAAGAAGAAAGAAGCAAGCAGAAGTTCTTCGGTTGCTAACAAGCAGCCTGCCCTTATCGGCAAGGATATAAGCTTTGCTGCTTCTGAAGCTTATAAGCTTTTAAGAACAAAATTGCAGTTCTCGTTTGCTGATGATAACGACTGCCATGTAATCGGTCTTTCCAGCGCTCTCAGCGGCGAAGGCAAGAGCTTGTCGGCAGTAAACCTTGCATATACACTTTCTCAGCTTGGCAAAAAGGTCGTGCTTATCGACTGCGATATGAGACGTCCCACATTGGCCGAAAAATTGGGGATCCAAAAGGCTCCGGGTTTGTCAAACTATCTTTCGGGTCAAAGCAAGGGCGAGCTTGTTTGCCAAAAGTGCGGAATCAAGGGCGATGAAGACGCATTCGATGTTATTGCCGCAGGTCACAATCCGCCTAACCCGATCGAGCTGTTAAGCTCTGCAAGAATGACTAAGGTGCTTAGCCGTCTGCGCGATATTTATGACTATGTAATTTTGGACTTGCCCCCTGTTGGTGAGGTAAGCGACGCCATGGCAGTTGCCAAGGAAACAGACGGTATTCTTTTGGTTGTCCGCCAGAATTACTGCAACCGTCCCGCACTCAGCGATGCCGCACGTCAGTTTGAATTCATCAATGCAAGAATTCTTGGTATCGTTTATAACTGTACCTCTGAGAGCAGCGGAAAATACGGTAAGAAGTATTATAAGAAGTATTACAACAAATATGACAGAAGTTATGCATATGCAGCCTCTGCAAAGAGAGCACAGGAACGCTCTAAGGCTGATGCAAAGAAATCGGCTGACAGCAAATGAATAAGGTAGTCGATTTTCACAGTCATATTTTACCGGGAATTGACGATGGAAGCGCATCGCTTGAAGAGTCGATTGCCATGCTTAAAATCGAGGCTGAGCAGGGGATCGAGCATGTCATCGCTACTCCTCATTTCTACCCTCTGCACGACAGCCCGGAACAGTTTTTAAAACGAAGAGATGAAGCTGAAGCGCGACTGCGTGAAGAAATGGAAAAGCACAGCGGATTACCAAAGTTAAGCGTCGGCGCAGAAGTGTATTATTTTTCCGGAATCAGTGATTCTGACATTATTCAGGGGTTGACAATTGACAAAAAAAGGTGTATACTGTTAGAGATGCCACATACTCTATGGACTGATCGCATGTATCGGGAGATGGAGGACATTTGGACGAAGCAGGGAATTACACCGATTATTGCTCATGTGGATAGGTATATAGCCCCTTTTAGGACTCACCGAATTCCGCAGAAGCTTGGTGAACTGCCTGTTCTGGTTCAAGCCAATGCAAGCTTTTTCATTCACAGCGCTACAAAACGAATGGCACTGCGAATGCTAAAGGATGATCAAGTTCATTTATTGGGATCTGATTGTCACAACCTTTCGACCAGAGCGCCGAACTTAGGTGCAGCGGTGAGATTGATTGAACAGCAATTAGGGCCCAAAATGATCGAGCGAATCAACTTTAACGAAAATGAAGTTTTGATTGGCTGATAAGATGTTTGTGGATTTGCGTTTTACGCAAAAAAATATTTATGGAGATGAAAGTTATGAAAAAAGTAATTAGTTTGCTCACCGCTTTGATGCTTTGCCTTACTATGGCTTGTTCCGTATACGCTGTGGAGGATCCGTTCGTTCCCAGTATTAATTACAGAAACGATGCCTTGTTAGTATCCATCAAGGATGATGCCGGTAACGTGGCTTCAGGTTTGCTTCGTGATGCTGACGGTAACATTATTGCATATGTTTATGATTCCTGCCTTTCGATCACCTCTATTGCAGAGGCTTTGGACTTCAGATATGCAATGCCTGAGGATATCAGAGAAGAATTGGTTGACGTTTATAATGAATTGAACGACGAAACCGTTAAGCTTCCTTATGACGAGCTTGATACCGATTTAAGACCTGCTGACATCGCTATCAGAGAATTGATTGATGCAACCTTGGCTTGCGATGACCATGCTGCTGAGCTTAAGAAGGAAGGCGTAGTTATCGAATTGATCTTTGATCTTGGCATTGATAAGGACGCAAGCGTATTTGCATTCACTTATATTGAAGGTGAATGGGGTACTATCGTTAATGTTGTTAACAACGGCGACGGTACTGTAACCTGCACTTTTGAAGATTTGTGCCCCATCGCTTTGTGTGTAGCAGAGCAGCAGCCTGAAGTACCCAGCTGGGTTGCTCGTATTTGGGAAACCTTGTCCAACTGGTTGGCAAGATTCTTCAGATAATAGTCTGACGTCATACTATTTCAATTTAACAGTAAAAATAACATAATGAATGGAATGAGTGCGATGAATAAGCAAAAGCCCGTTAAAGGCATTGCTATATTCTGTGTCGTGCTGGTCCTGGTGCTTGTTATTGTTTACAGTGGGCTCCGGATTCTGGAGTCCACTGTTTTTAATAGCAGCGATGGCTCGTCGCAGAATAATACATCAAAAACAATTACCCGAGACGGTATAGATTACTTTCCGCGTCAAGATATTACTGTCTTGATGCTTATAGGTATCGACCGATACGGTCAGCTTGAATCAAGCGGATTCTATCGCAACGATTCATCTGCCGATGTTGTTGCTTTGCTTATTTTTGATGAGAAGAGCGAGCAGTGCAATGTATTATACTTAAACCGTGACACTATGCTTGAAATGCCGGCTTTGGGTATTACAGGCAGACGTGCCGGAACTTATTACGGTCAGCTTGCGCTTTCTTACAGCTACGGTTCCGGTCTTGAAGACAGTGCCGAGCTCACTCGCGAGACAGTCTCCAACTTCCTTTACGGCATCAACATTGATTATTATGCTGTAATGACAATGGACGCAATAACAATTTTAAACGACGCAGTCGGCGGTGTTAAGGTTAATGTCACAGATGATTTTTCCGAGGTTGACCCTACGATAACCATGGGCGAGATAACTTTGCAGGGAGAACAGGCAATAAACTTTGTTCGTCTTCGCCGCGGCTTGGGTGACCAGCTTAATATTTCCCGTATCGAGCGGCAGAAAGAATACATCAAGGGCTTTGTCGAAGCGTTCCGTGCTAAAAAAGAGGAAAGCAGCAGCTTTGTTCTTTCGGCACACAGCGAGGTATCACCCTATGTTTTGTCTGACTGCCCCGTTAACACAATAAGCGTGCTTATGGACCGTTTTGCAGACTATGAACTGGCAGAAATCGTCTCGCCCGAGGGTGAAAGTGTTTTAACTGACTTTTATGAATTTCATGTTGATGAAGAAAAGCTTGATGAACTTATATTGCGGCTTTTCTACGCCCCGAAATAATAAAGCCAAGGACAGGTTGATCCCTGTCCTTTTTTTGTTTTGGACTTGTTTGACCCCTTGAAGCAAGTATAGAATTGAATTACAGCTTACATGATTAGTCCGCCCTGTTTAGCAGGGTGGATTTTGCTTTAGGCTTTTAATTGAGGCGGACAATTATTATAGCAAACAAAAAAAGAAAGGATGACTAAAATAAGTAACTATAACTTTATAAGAATCGAGGATGTAAAATATCATCGATTGCTGATTGGCAAAACAGGCGAAAATGAATATCGTAGTTTTTGCTTTGACATTTCAAAATGGCTCGAAAAGTTTCCAAACGGTTATGTTGTTGCAGTTTTCAAGAGGCCTGACGGAGTAACCTATCCCGTTGCGGTAAGCCTTTCACATAATGTGGTGACATGGACGGTAACATCAACCGAACTTGCTGTTTCGGGCAGAGGCGAGCTTGAACTTCAGCTTCATTGCGGCGAGGTGATCGGCAAATCGGCTTCAATCGTTACAATTTCAGAAAGTGCGTTAGAGCCGACAGCAGTACCCACAGAGCCTCAGCTTAACTGGATCGAAAACGTGGTTTACGAGACTTCGCAGGCGGCAATTGCGGCAAATACTGCTGCAGAAAATGCAAACAAAGCCGTCGAGGAAGCCAAAGACAAGTTAACTGTAACCCACGAATGGAACGGTACGACCTTAACTGTAACCTCGGCAAGCGGAACATCAAGCGCCGACCTTAAGGGCGAAAAAGGAGAACGAGGCGAAAAAGGCGATGCAGGTGTCGCAGGACCTCAGGGTGAAAAAGGAGATAAGGGTGAAGCAGGTGCCAAGGGCGAAAAAGGAGATACGGGTGCTGTGGGTCCTCAGGGCGAAAAAGGTGCCGATGGCGAAAAGGGAGCCGACGGCAAAGACGGCGTATCCGTAACCCACAGTTGGAACGCAACGACTTTAGTTCTTACTTCGGCGAGCGGAACAACATACACTCAGTTAAGGGGTCAAAAAGGCGTACAAGGCGAGAAAGGCGAAGCAGGCAAAACCGCTTATGAATATGCTGCAGAAGCAGGATATACAGGCAGTGAAGCTGATTTCTCTGAAAAGCTTGCCGAGCTGGGCAAATCAGAATGGCAGGCAACCAATGAAGTCGAAATGTCTGACGATTGGGGCGTTGCAATGGGTGAACAGACCCTTGTTTACGACGGGGATGCTACATTCGGAAATGTTTATACATTAAGCAACTTGACATTCTGGACTGATTTTGTTGCAGATAAGGAATATACAGTATATTGGAACGGTAAGCCTTATGTTTGCACCTCGGTCAATTACGCCGGTGACCTTTGCTTGGGCAACCTTGCGCTTGCAGTGGGAGGAGAAGATTCGGGTGAGCCTTTCTGCTTCTTAAAGCTTGCCTCGGATGACGGATATGTATATAAAGAAACCAAGGATGCCGAAACCGTTACCGCAAGCGTGTATTACGGCGTATATATTAACACCTATAACAAATTGCCTGAAGAATATTTGCCATCAGACCTAAAAGCCCCAAACCCGCACAAGCTCACATTTACAGGCGCAGTGAGCGCAGCTTATGACGGCACGGATGATGTTACGGTTAATATTCCCACAGGCGGAGCTGCGAGCGCACCGCTTTATGTAACAGCAGTTATGGGCGAAGAGATAGGCAATAATGCGTATCTGTGTACTGTAGATAAAACGGCTGCAGAGCTTATTGCAGCTTATGAAGCCGGGATATCTATTTTAGCTATCGCGGATATGACGGATGGTACTAAAGCGTTTGCCGGCTTAAGCATGATCAATCTGTCTGAGAAGATAGTTAGGTTCAGTGCAGTTGTTAACATGGGTGACTTCAGCTCACCATTGATTATGCAAGTGGAGTTTATGGTAGCTGAAGAAATCGCAGTTGCTACAATGATTCCGTTAGCTGTCCAAACAACTGAATCGGATAGCACTAATTAAATCGCCCAAACGCATTTAGACTTTCTTTCATTCCCTTAGACAACAAATCCTATTGGGTTATTCCGATGCTAAAAGAATAACAACAGCTTAATTGCGCATTTTATGCAATAACATAAAAATGTTGACATTTCAATGATTCTGAGGCATAATAGAAATATCTTTTTTCGGAGGCCGATAAATGGAAGATATAAAGTCAACTATTGCAAAAAATATTTCAGAGCTGCGTTTGCAAAAGGGCTTGACCCAGCTTGAGCTTGCACAGATGCTTCATTATTCAGATAAAGCTGTTTCAAAATGGGAGAGGGCAGAGTCTGTTCCCGAGATTTCAACTCTTGTGGCAGTTGCCGATTTGTTCGGTGTGCCGCTTGACTATTTGGCGCGTGATGAACACGGTGCCAACGAACAGGAACCTTTGATACCTCAGCCGGATGATGAGCCCGAAGAGCCTGAAACATTGTTAGACGAAAGAAAGGTTAAAAATCACGCAATTATTACAAGCATGAGCATTTTGCTGGTGTGGTTTATTGCCTTGTTTATATATGTTTTGATTGACGTTATTTTTAAAAATGCACACGGTCATTGGCTCACGTTCATTTACGCCGCCCCTATCTCGATGCTTTTGTGGCTTATTTTCAACTCGATCTGGTTTAACCGCAGACGCAACTACTTGATTATTTCTTTGTTGGTTTGGACGCTGCTTGCAGCATTACATATAACCTTTTTAATCTGCAAAATCAACATCTGGCAGATATACCTTTTGGGTCTGCCGGGGCAGTTGGTTATATTCCTCTGGTCGAGGCTCAACCACGTGAAAAGCAATACTTAAGGCTTGTAAAAGCCCGATAATAAACGGCTCTACCGCAGATTCTACTGTTGGTAGGGTCGTTGTTTTTTGCCCTCTACCAAGCAGTTAGCTATAATTTGCCAAAGTAGGTTGAGAGAAAACCGCCCCTAAAGGTATAATAAGCGGGTAAAGTTTTTAAACAAAGGAGGCAAAATTTTGGATAAGCGAAAGGTTATTTATTACACCGATGAACTTAACGATGAATTCTCTGTTGCAAAGATAACAGCAAAAACGATTGACGGAAATTACCGTTATGTTCACAATTCGCTGTTTAAAAAGTTTACCCACTTTTTCTGGTATCGCCTTGTGGCAACGCCGATTGCTTATTTATATACAAAGGCGGTCTTTCACCACAAAATCATAGGCAAAGAGGTTTTAAAAGAATATAAGCACACCGGATATTTTGTTTACGGCAACCACACGCAGGATATCGCCGATGCGTTTATTCCAAACATGCTTAACTTTCCAAAGCATAATTATGTAATCGTTCACCCAAACAACGTTTCAATGCCTTATCTGGGCAGAATAACTCCGTCGCTCGGTGCGCTCCCTCTGCCCGATGACAGAGCAGCATATAAAAACTTTATTAACGCAATCGAAACAAGAATTTCTCAGGGTCATGCAATTGTTATTTACCCCGAGGCTCACATATGGCCCTATTACACCAAAATCCGCCCGTTTGGCGATGTATCTTTTTCTTACCCAATAAAGCTTGAAACCCCTGTTTTTTGTTTTACAAACACTTATCAAAAGCGCAGGTTCTCAAAAAAGCCGAGGATAGTGACATATATCGACGGCCCGTTTTTTGCAGATAAGTCGTTAAGTGCGAAAGACAGCAAGCGCGATTTGCGCGACAAGGTTTATAACCAAATGTGCAAACGTGCGCTTAATTGTACCGTCGTGCAAATTCAATATATAAAGAAAGTTGATGAAAATGGTTAATATTTTGTTTTGCGGAAACGACAAGGTGTTTGACGGCATGCTTACCTGCGCGCTTTCGATTTTAAAGCGCACAAAGTCAAAAGAGCCTTTTACCTTTTATGTTTTCACAATGGATGTTTCGCACATTAAAGATACTTATAAGCCCGTTACCGACAGGCAGATAGTATTTTTTGATGAGCAGATTAAAAAATATAACAAAGAAAACCGGGCGGTTAAAATTGATGTAACCCCGCTTTACCGCCGTGAGTTTGACAATTGCCCCAACGAGGATGCTTACTGCTCGCCTTACACTCTTATCCGTTTATTTGCAGACGAGGTTAAAGAGCTGCCCGATAAGCTTTTATACCTCGATGTTGATATAATGCTTAACCGCGACATTCATCTTTTATACGATATAGACGTTGAAGGATATGAATATGCCGCCGCACGAGACCACTATGGCAAATATTTAATAAGCCCTAACTATGTTAACGCAGGCGTGCTTTTGTTTAACTTAAACTATATGCGCCAAACAGGAATATTAAAAAAGGCGAGAGAGCTTATTAAAACCAAAAAGCTTGTTTTTGCCGATCAAAGCGCTATTATACGCTCGACAACCAAAAAGAAAATGCTGCCTCAAAAATTCAACGACCAAAAGTTTTTGCATAAACACACGGTTGTGCGGCATTTTTCAAAAAGGCTGTTCTGGCTGCCTTATCCTCACACCGATAACATTAAGCAGTGGCAGGTTGAAAAAGTTCACAAGGTGTTTAAATATCATCAGTTTGACGATATTTTGTATGAATATATCTATTTAAAAGAAAAGTTTGAAAGAGAGGTAAATGTAAATGACAAATCAAACAATCCCGATTTTTTATGCGTGTGATGACAACTTTGTTAAATACACCATTGTTTCAATACATTCAATGATTACAAACGCTTCAAAAAACCATAAATATCACATTTATGTTTTGCACACAGGCATTTCATCAAAGATGCAGGAAGAAGTGTTTAAGCTTAAAACCGATAATTTCGATATTTCTTTCGAGGACGTAACCGACTACCTCATCTCAATTTCAGAGAAACTGCCCATAAGAGACTATTACTCGAAAACTACTTATTACAGACTTTTCATTGCCGAAATGTTCCCGCAATATGATAAGGCAATCTACATCGACAGCGACACCGTTGTTCAGGGCGACATAAGTGAACTTTTCTTTACCGACATTAAAGATGCCTACGTCGGCGCTTGCCACGAGCAGGCAATGGTGCAGGTCGATGAATATGGCACATATGTTGAAAAGGTTATTGGCATTTCTCGTTATAATTTCTTTAACGCAGGCTTGCTTTTAATCAACTGCGAGCAGTTTAGAATAAAATTCGTTTTAGATAAGTTCATTCAGTATCTTCATACTTACAACTTTGTTGTTACACAGGATGAGGACTATTTAAACCTTATATGCAAAGATCATGTTTACTGGTTAGACCAGCGTTGGAATACAGAGATATTCGCAGACATCGATTATCCAATTGAACAGGCAAAGGTTTTGCACTATATTATGACAAGCAAGCCGTGGCATTACAGCGATTGCCGTCATGGAGATGTATTTTGGAAATATGCAAAAGAAACCTCGGTTTATGAGGAGATTTTGCAGGTGCTTAACGCTTACACCGATGAGCAGCGTGAGCGTGACCGTATTTCCGGCGAGAACCTCTTGCAGCTTGCAATTAAAGAAACCAACCGAGAGGATAATTATTTAAACCGTGTAAACAAGGCAAACCGCGCTAAAGACAGGGTAGAGGTCCTTAAAAAAATTGAGGAATTTGAGCTTGCCGGCAGATTTGACGAGGACGTCGAGGAAGACCCCCCGGGACGTGTTTTAATGCCCGATGAAATTGATTATGTTAACAAATCAATCAGCCAAAAGCTTAAAACAAAGTTTGCTTTTATGATTGCTCACAAGTTTGTAGATAATTTGATTGAAAACAAAAAGCTTATTATAAAAGAGATCACAGGGCTTGAACACTTTAAAAATCTTAAAAGCGGCGCAGTTATAACCTGCAACCATTTCAATGCGTTCGACAGCTTTGCAATTCAGCTTGCTTATGAAGCTGCCGAGCAGCCTCAAAGAACATTTTACCGTGTTATCCGCGAGGGCAATTATACCTCATTCCCCGGCTTTTACGGCTTTTTAATGAGGCATTGCAACACTCTGCCGCTTTCCTCGAACAGAAATACCTTAAAAAAGTTTATGGAAGCAACCGACCGACTTCTTCAAGAGGGCAACTTTGTTTTGGTTTACCCCGAGCAGAGCATGTGGTGGAATTACCGCAAGCCAAAGCCTCTTAAAAAAGGAGCTTACCTGTTTGCTGCAAAAAACAATGTGCCTGTTTTGCCTTGCTTTATAACCATGAAGGACTCGGACATAATGGGTGAGGACGGTTTTTATGTTCAGGAATATACAATTCACATAAGCGAGCCGATCTATCCTAACGAGAGCCTATCTCAGCGCAAAAACGTTGATGAAATGATGGCGAAAAATTCGCAGGCGTGGAAAGATATCTACGAAACCGAGTATCAGATTCCGCTAACGTATATAACTCAACAGCGTGAAGCCTAATTAAAGTAATAAAAAGGTATCGATCATTTTTGACCGATACCTTTTAAGTTTTCAGTTGATTTTGCTTTTTTAACTTAATCTTTGTGTTAAGGGCAGTTTACTTAATAACCTCGCTTGTTCTTAAGCTGTCAACCGATGTGTTAATGGGCACAATTACAATAATTTCGCCTTCTGCGGTATCAAACTTAATCAGGCTGTTTTTCTTGCCTCTTAAGGTTTCCGAAAGAACACCGTTGCGGTATAAAGCCACCTTAGAATCCCAAGGATTTCTTATCTTGCACTCTCCGCCAAGCTGAGACTGAATTTCAACATATTCAATCACGCCGTCTGTCATCGAGGAGGATACCAAAAAGCCGCCCTTTGCCAAAAGCTTATATTTAGCGTCCCAGCTTGTGGGCCATGCAGGGAAAACTCTTATAACCGGGTCGCCTGTCGGAGTGGGGCAAAGGCTTTGGTTAAGCGCCTGCTGAATTGCCGATGCAAATGTGCCGTAACCCTCGGCAGAATAGTAGTCACCCTGGTCGTGCAAAAGGTTTGGGTTGTTTTGAAACATCTTGTATTGACTGTAGAACATTACTTCAAGCTCGTCTGCCATGCCAAGCTTTGCGGCATCTTCTAAAAATCTGCTCGAGCCGTTTAAGTCGGGCAAGCCGTTAACATATTGGTTTAAATAACCCGGCGAATCATAGAAGGTGTTAACGGCAATCTCCCAGTCGCCGCCGTCAAGCTTTTGGTCACGGGTCTCCATGTTCAAAACGTCGAATTTTTCAAGCATTTTAAACTGAGGGCTCTCGGTGCCTTCAAGCGCTCTTATAAGTGCGGCAGGCTCAAGTCCCTGCGCCCATGTGGGCTTGCCCGAGGAGTTTGTTACAGTAAATCCAATAGCGCCCTCGTCACTGCTCATGGGGTAGGGAGCTAAGTTGTCATAGCATTCTTGCCAAAGCTCTCTTAGGTCTTCGTCTACACCCAAGATCTCGGCACATTCAATTGCAACAGGGAAAACGCCCCTTGCAAGCGAAAGGTCGTCAATAACGTCTCGCCCGGCCCAAATATGCTCGTGCAGGTTCGTGCGGTTAAAGTGGTATAAACCGTCTTCCTCTTTAACAAAGCCGTAATAGTTTCTGTAAAGCTCGGCGGCACCCTTAATGAATTTATAAGCGTGGTCTTCAAGCCACTTAATGTCATTGGTGTACTGATATCTCTGCCAGAAGTATTCAGCAGTCTCTTGTGTTGCAACCATTGTGTGGGTTACATAGCTTACCGACCCGCCCGAGAACTTATAGTTCCAAGGAACAAGAAAGCTGTTTCTTATGTCACCAAGCGAGGTTATTGTGTCCGAAAGCACTCCATCGCCCTTAAGAAAACGCCTTACGCTTTTGGCAACATCATCGGGCAGAGTTTCGGCACCCAATATACCCGAGGTCTCGCCGATGAAGATAGCGTCATTAGTTTCAATGCCCCAAAGCTGCTGCGCCGCCACCTGATATTGTTCAAAGCACGACTCCCTCATTTCAAACAAGGGGTCTAAAAGCTCGCCGTGGTTGGCAGCCTCAAAGGGCTGATATAAAGAATCCTGATTCCAGTTCCAATACCAGCAGCCCCAGTCACGTCTGTCGCCCTCGGCGATCCAAATTCCGCCGTTATATTTCGAGGGGTAAGATCCGCGGTTAGATATCGCCGCTAAGTACATATAATAATTTCTGCGCTGTTCAAAGTCCTGCTGCTCGGGCAAATATACATAAGACTTACTCCAAAAGTCTGCCCACCACTGCTTGCTTGCACTAAAAACTTCTTCAAAATCGGGCGAGTTTTTGGCGCTGTTAACGGCATTTGCCTTTACGTCAACGCTCTCGTCCATCGAGGAATCGCCGCCTATTACAATTGTAAACGAGCCTGATCGTGCAGGCACACGGATAGTGCCTTTTGTGCCGCTTTTTGAGATCTCACACTCGGCACCCATAACGCCCATTGCAACCGCTGTTCGGCAATAGTGGTCGTTAACTTCTATACCTGTTGAACATTCTTCCTCGAAAAGCTGTTCCAAAGCAATCAAGGTGTCGTTTTCTTCAAGCGTTACTGTCGAGGTTGCGCTGAAAAGCCCTCTTTTAATGCTTGACCCTCTTAACATATTAAGGGTAATGGTTATATCTTTGGGTTCGTCTCTTAAGTCGGTAATGTTAATAAGCACGGCATCCGAGTTCATGTTGGGAATAACGGTTACCGAAACATTGCTGCTGTTTATATAAAGCGCTCCGTCATATAATGAAAGCTTTTGCGAGGTGTTTTCATTAAACACATCGCCGCCGAAGCTCACCTCAACTCTGCCCAACGCACCGCCGTCATATGTCGATTGCGCCGAGGCATCGTTATACATAAACGTATCTGTGTGGTTAAGCTGCATCGAGAGCGTTTTGCCGTTTGGCTGCCAAACAGGGCCGCCGAATCTGCCGTTTGCAACAGGCATTCCATACGGCCCAAAGTCAATTATACCTTTATAACTTAAATCCGAGCGAGAAATAAGCTCGCTGTAATCGGGGTTGAAAATAGGGTCGGTCGAGATCGTCGCTACCATGTCCAAGTTCCTGTCGGCAGACATGACAGCAAATAAAACAGCGGTCGTTACAAGCACAAGTGCCGCAACCAACGCAATAATCTTCTTTGCCATGTGTTTGCCACCTTTCAGCTATTTTATAAATAAATTTTACCTTTTTAACATTTAACAGTCAATGACATATTAATATAATTTTTTATACTTTATTGATTTGTATAAATATATGATACGGCTTTATTCAGTCAAAAAAATAGCAAAATGATGCTTAATTATTACTTGTTATCTTTGATCAAGTATGCTACAATATTTTAAAAGGAGGCATAAACAATGAAAAAATTCTTTGCTGTTTTTATAACACTGATAATTGCTTTATCGCTTGTTTCCTGCGGCTCGGCAAAAGGTACGGATGAATATACCTGTGAGACCGCCGAAGAAGCAGTTGCCAACATAGCTTTAGGCTTCAACTTTGGTAATACGTTGGATACAACAGGCGACTGGTTTGACCGCGAGAATATTGAAGCTTGCGAAACCGGCTGGGGTAATCCTCTTATAACAAAAGAACAGGTTGCCGCTGTTAAAAAAGCAGGCTTTAACGCTGTTCGTCTGCCTGTAACGTGGCGTGATCATATTGATGAGGACGGCACGATCGACAAGATATGGCTTGACCGTGTGGCTGAAATCGTTGATTACATAATGGACGAAGACCTTTACTGCATTGTTAACGTTCATCACGACACCGGCTCGGACGGATGGATAAGAGCCTCGGAAAAGAATTATAACGAAAAAGGCGATGTTTATGCCAAGATTTGGGAACAGGTTGCGACCCGATTTAAGGATCACGGCGAAAAGCTTTTGTTCGAATCTATAAACGAAACTCTTGATGAGCAGGGGAACTGGGGCTGGCCGGATGCCGGTGATACACAGGGAATATATCTTTATACCCAGCGATTTGTAGATGTTGTTCGCTCGTGCGGGGGATATAACGAAGTCAGAAACCTTGTTTTAAACACTTATGCTGCTTCATCGGGCGGTGCAATAAGCGATTTCATTCTGCCCGAAGACACTGTTGAGAATCACCTTATTTTAGAGGTTCACAACTACGACCCCCAGGGCTTCTGCTGGCAGGACGCAAGCTGGACTCAAATGACCGATGAATGGGGTTCGGATTCGGACAAGGCTGCAATGGACAGCTATTTTGAAGATACCGCAAGACGTGCAAACGAGCTTGGACTTCCTTTGATCATCGGTGAGTTCGGCTCGTGGGATAAGGGGAACGATTCTGAACGAGCAGAGCACGCAGGCTATGTTGTCGGCAAAGCCAACGAATACGGCATCAAGTGCTTCTGGTGGAGCTGCGGAGATGCCCAGCTTATCGACCGTTATACCGCAAAGCCCGTTCACGAAGAAATTATTGAAGCAATGGTTAAAGCAATCAAGTAATATATAAAATAAAAGAGCAGGATCGTTCCTGCTCTTTTTCGTTTGTTATTCTTCCAAGATCCAAGCCTTTGCGCTAAAGTCTTTGTCCACTCTGCCATATTCGGCAATGATCTTTTTTCCATTCAAAAAGCTTTTATCAATTTCTTCCGAGTTTTCAAATCTGTGTGCAATAACAAGCTCGCGGTTGCCAAGCTTTCTTATAAGAACCTGCTCACCGGTGGGTCTGTTATAGCTAACGGGGTCAGACTGACACAAAACGGTCATGCCGTTTTTAATAATGTCTGCTGCCTTGTTATAAAAAGCAATGCCATCATCAATAAGTGCCCACTGTTCGTCCGACAGATCATAAATATCACCGCTTAAGCACATTCTGCCAAAGAATGTGTTAACGATCGAATAGTAAATTCTGTCGGTGTCGTCCGACTTCCTCATAACAGCCCAAATCTGTGTTTGCTGAGGGGGAATAACCCTGTGCAGGTTGGCTGCAATTATCGGCATAGCCTTGGTCTCGTGTGCATCCGAGAAGCTTGCCTGCGAAGCGATCTCCATCATTGCAGGCTCCAAACGGTGTCCGCCGCTCGAACAGTTTTCAATAACAATGCCTTCTACATTATCACTTATCTTTTTAATAAAGCTCTGCGATGCGATTACTTTGTTTCTTAAGCCCTCGCCCAAGCTTTCATAGCCGTCGCAGCCAATGCCGATGGTGTCGTTATAGTCGATCTTCAAATATCCGAAGCCGCTGTTTTTAAGCTGATTTATAACCTTCTCGGTGAGGTAGTCCACTACCCACGGGTCCTCCATGTCCCAAAAACGTCTGCCGCCGACTGTTAACACCTTGCCGTTGCGCTTTAAAAGATGCTCGTGGTTTTCAAAATGATAAGAGCTTGTGCCCACTGATTCGATCTCATACCAAAGACCGGGTATCATGCCGCACTCTTTAATATAGTCAGCGGTCTCCTTAAGTCCTCCGGGGAACTTTTCCTCGTTAACGTCCCAGTCGCCCATGGTTGCCCACCAGCCTTCGTTTTTACCATACCAGCCCGAGTCGATAACAAGATATTTAATGCCCTTGCCCTTAAGCTTGTCGCTGATTCTTTTAAGGTTTTCAAAGCTGGGGTTGCCCCATGTTGTGCAATATTCGTTGAACAAAATTCCCATGTCGTTATCGACCGGGGAGATGTTAGGCGTTTGCGCCTTAACCAACTTATCACACACTTCATAAATTGATTTGCCCTGTGCCACAAGCGCGCGAGGAGTTGTAAATTTCTCGCCAACCTTAACTGTTTTGCTCCAGTGGCCGAAATCATAGTCAGCTAAGCCGCCTGTTACGGTCAAGGTTTCGTTTTCACGAACTAAAAGCTCGATTTGCCACGATGACGGCGCATAAAGCTGAACGCCTAAAAACTCACCCTTTTCGCTGTCCTCCAAAACAATAAACGGAAAATATTTTCTCACGGGCATTGAGCCGCAGGTGCCGAACTTCTCAACACGGGTAGCACACCTGTTCCACGAGGGTTCTAAATGCAGATCGGTTATAGTTTCGGTCCTCAATTTGCCCTCGGCGCTCCAAAAGCTTTGCATGCGGTGAATCTTATCTGCCTTAACACCTCTTATCGCAAACGAGGAGATCATTTCAAGGGTCGCGTCCTCGTTACCCTCGTTAGCAAAGCAGGTGTAAAGCTCCAGTGCCTCGCCCTTTTTAACTTTGTGCAAACAAAGCTTGTGGTTGTAATAGTTTCGATATGTAATAACCTCGTCGCTTTCATCCTCTTTTTTTAATGCTCTCGAGGATTGGGCTTTGCTCAGAGTCATGCCGTTTGCAAAACCGTCCGGATAAGCGTCACCCGCAAGTTTTAATTCAATATAGTATTCCATCGTAGCCTCCAAAATAAATTATTAAGCTAAATTATATCGTATTTTACTAAAAACCGCAAGACAAATGAGCATAAATATGCTATAATATACACTGCAAGCCGATTTTTCTTGTTTTGTGCGAAAAAATATACAATTTTCGGTAGTTTCCAAAAAATTCTACCAACAAGACTATTGACATTTAGGAAATCATACTGTAAAATATGTGTATGTGTAAAGTTACAATGCTTTAATAGACGCATTTTGCATTGTTACTATGGCTATAACACTAGGAGGAATTATGATGAAAAAGATTATTAGCTTGTTAACATCAGTCTTACTTCTTGCTACATTGTTTGTAGTACCTGTAAACGCTGAGACAAACTATTCAAGAATTGAAGCGAATGCTACTGAGTATCATGTCGGAGATACTGTTGAATTGATTCTCTACATCGACTTGGATAAAGCAGTTCCTACTGTTGGCGTTAACTATGCTTTTGATGAAGACGTGTTGACCCTTGACGAAGCAAATTCTGCATGGGGTACGAACGGCGCTATGGCTCAGATCACCTTTAACGGTGTATACAAAGCTGCGTGGACAAATAATCCGTCTTTCAACTTCAGCACATTGACCGACGGCGCACTTAAGCTTTCATTTAAGGTTAATAAGCTTGCTGAGGGTGGAGAAACCGAACTTAACTTTAGAGTATCGACCGGTTTTGCAACTAATCCCGATTTCGTAGAAGACATTACTGTTAAGCTTAATACAACCTGCGGCAACCATACATATGGCGAGTGGAAACCTAATGATAACGAAACTCATATCCACAGTTGCACCACTGAAAACTGTGGCGGTTATGAAACGGCAGACCACGTTTGGAACGAAGGTGAAGAAACAACTGCACCTACCTGCTGCGACACAGGTGTTAAGACCTATACATGTACCGATTGCGGAGCAATCAAGACCGAGGATGTTCCTGCAACAGGCGAACACGTATACGGCGACTGGAAGGATAACGGCGACGGTACTCATACCAAGACTTGCAACGGCTCCAACTGTTCTGAATTCGTTACCGCAGACCACGTTTGGAACGAAGGCGAAGAAACAACTGCACCTACCTGCTGCGACACAGGCGTTAAGACCTATACATGTACCGATTGCGGAGCAATCAAGACTGAGGATGTTCCTGCAACAGGCGAACACGTATACGGCGACTGGAAGGATAACGGCGACGGTACTCATACCAAGACTTGCAACGGCTCCAACTGTTCTGAATTCGTTACCGCAGACCACGTTTGGA
>JAFUOD010000011.1 GCA_017472735.1 Oscillospiraceae bacterium
ACCGAAGCCACGCACCGAAAAACGCAAACTCCGATTGTCGCCAAACAAAGCCCAAACAGAAAAGGAAAACCCTTGTTACCATCTGAGTGGAGTTGCGCTTTTACCGAACTCATATCAGATGATAACCAAAAAAGGGTATAGTATCCCCTTGGTAAAAAGTGATCCTTTTCCTTATTTAGCTTTGTTTGGCTCAAGTATTATAGCACAAAATCGTCGAAATTACAATAAATCTCAAAGAAAATTTACAATGTTCACAAAAAAATCCGTCCACAAGATGATTCTTACGGACGGACAACAATCAGTTATCTAAAGTTTTATACTCTGTGACGGTTTTCAAATAGGTTTCAGGATCACCGTTCAAAACAAGGTCTGCATACTCCAACGGTGCATTGTAGATCAGATAGTCAAGCTCTGACCGCTGATACATATTATCAGCAACCTCGTTCTCTACGGCGATAGTATCAATCGCAATCATGCTGCCATCGGTGAATTTCAGCTCCACACAGCAGTTATCGAAGTTATATTCGCAGGATATAAGGCGTTTCATAGGGTTTACCTCCAAAATTGTATTGTTTGGAAGTAATGTAAGCGTGGGTTTTAGTGTGGTATCTTTAAGTTTGGGAACCCCCCCTCTCCCACTTTGAAACTGCCTGCGCTGTTACACCGAGTTTTTCTGCAAGTTCATCCTGCGTTAAGCCTTTAAGCTTTCTTTGCTCCTGGATTTTTTCACCGAGTGTCATAATCAATTCCTCCAAAATTTGTTGATAAGGGATAGGTTGGCACCGTCGAGCCCTTCAAAAAGCTCGTGTCTGTGTGCCTTACAGTGCGCATCGGGTGCTGTGTTAAAAAGGACATCCTGCTTTTTGGCTGCGCCTTCGTTTTCACCAACGACGTGAATGATCTTTCCGTTTGGTTTTTTGAGTCTCATGTTTGGTTACCTCCGTTTTGTGCCCTTTCGGTGACTTAAGTATGGCATAAGCAAGCGGCAAAATGAAGATAACATTAGTTGGATTTGAGCTGTTTTTGTGACTTGTTAGTTGTTTTTTCTATTAACCGTTGGTTGAGTGGGCAGTTAAGCCGTTATTTTGCATATTTTTTTGGGGCTTAAGATGTGTAAAATGAACAAGTGCGTACTTTTATCTTTCGAACTAATTATATTATGAAAAAAGCTGTTTTGCAACACAAAAAACTCCACCGTGGATAACCATGCGGTGGAGTTTTGGGAGCTATGTATGTTAGTAGTGAGGGGCGTCGGGCGGTCTGCGCCGAGCAAAGTGAGGCTGTGACCGAGCGGTGGGGTTAGACCACGCCTTGAGCCTTCATAGCTTCGGCAACCTTTAAGAAGCCTGCGATGTTAGCGCCTGCAACGAGGTCGCCTTCCATGCCATATTCCTTAGCGGCGTTTACAGAGCTGTTAAAGATATTCTTCATGATGCCCTTGAGCTTTTCGTCAACTTCTTCTGCGGTCCAGCTGTAGCGCATGGAGTTCTGGCTCATTTCGAGACCGGAAACTGCAACGCCGCCTGCATTAACTGCCTTGGAAGGAGCAACTACAACGCCGTTTTCCTTAAGGTAAGCCATAGCTTCGTTGGTGGTAGGCATGTTGGAAACTTCAACATAGTACTTAATGCCGTTAGCAACGATCTTCTTAGCTTCTTCCATGCCAACTTCGTTCTGAGTTGCACAAGGCATGATAACATCGACCTTTTCGCCCCAAGGCTTTTCGCCCTTGAAGAAGGGAACGCCGAACTTATCAGCATAATCTTCAACACGGTTTCTGTTGGAGTTACGCATTTCAACCATAAAGTCGATCTTTTCCTGAGTGGAGATGCCGTCCTTGTCATAAATGTAACCGTCGGGGCCCGAGAGGGTTACGACCTTACCGCCAAGTTCGTTAACCTTGATAGCGGTACCCCAAGCAACGTTGCCGAAGCCGGAGATTGCAAAGGTCTTGCCCTTGATATCTTCGCCGAGATACTTGAGCATTTCAACAGTGTAGTAAACAGCGCCGAAACCGGTAGCTTCGGGACGGATCAAAGAGCCGCCGAAAGGAAGACCCTTGCCGGTGAGAACGCCGGTAAATTCGTTTCTGATTCTCTTATACTGGCCGAACATGTAGCCAACTTCACGGGCGCCTACGCCGATATCACCTGCAGGAACGTCGGTATCAGCACCGATGTGCTTGCAAAGCTCAGTCATAAGGCTCTGGCAGAAGCGCATGATCTCACCGTCGGACTTGCCCTTGGGGTCGAAGTCGGAGCCGCCCTTGCCGCCGCCCATAGGAAGGCCTGTAAGAGAGTTCTTGAAGGTCTGTTCGAAGCCCAAGAACTTCATAATGGATGCGTTAACAGAAGGGTGGAAGCGCATACCGCCCTTGTAAGGACCGATTGCGGAGTTGAACTGGATTCTGAAGCCTCTGTTAACCTGGGGCTTGCCGTTGTCATCGATCCACGGAACGCGGAAGATGACCTGTCTTTCAGGCTCTACCATTCTTTCAACAACGCCTGCTTCAACCAAGTCGGGGCGCTTTTCGATAACGGGTTCAAGGCTGGACAAAACCTCGGCAACAGCCTGCTGGAATTCGGGTTCGTTGGGGTTACGCTTGCAAACGTCTTCATAGACCTTGAGCAAGTATTCGTTTTTGAGTGTCATGATGTTTTCCTCCTGTTTATGATGAGATTCGCCAAATTTCGCAATTTAGCGTTTTAAAACAATGCTATGAATACAGTATAACACATGAAATAAATTTTGCAAGAGTTGTTTGCGAAAATTTCAGAAAAAACCATTTTTACGCCCAACAATGCGCAGATATTTATTAAATGTGACTAAATCAGTAACTAAAAGTTTCAAAATTGGTGCAGGGGTTGCCTTAAAAGCGCAGGTTTGGTATAATCCTATTAGAAAATAACTGAGGTGATTAAGATGAAAGCGGTTGTGCAAAGGGTTACACGTGCAAGTGTGAGCGTTGACGGTGAAATTGTCGGAAAAATCGGCAAGGGATATTTGGTGCTTTTGGGCGTTGGCGAGGGTGACGATAAGCCCGAATGCGACCGTTTGGCAGCAAAGCTTGTTAAGCTTAGAATTTTTGAGGACTGCAACGGCAAGACTAACCTTTCGATTTGTGATGTTGGCGGTGAAATGCTTATTGTGTCGCAGTTTACGCTTTATGCCGATTGCTCGCACGGGAACAGACCGAGCTTTACAAACGCCGCGAAGCCCGACGTTGCTAACGAGCTTTATGAATACTTCTGCAAAAAGGTGAGCGAGGCAGGAATTAACGTGCAAAAAGGCATTTTCGGTGCTGATATGAAGGTTGATTTGTTGAACGACGGACCGTTTACGGTGATTTTGGAGAACATTTAAGCGTGCGAGCGAGGCGCCGCCTCGTGCGCAAAGCGCACGGAAGGCGCAAAACCGCAAAGCGGTTTTGCGCCAAAGCCCCCGCCCTGCGGGCGGGGGCGCGGCGGCGCCGCACCGCTTGGCTGCTGAACGTGCAATACGGGGGGCGAGCCGTGGCGAGGCGCGTGCGCGGGAGCGCACTGTGCCGAAGGCGTGGCGAGCCGCCGATTAAGTATATTAGGAGGGCAAGATGAACATTCAGATTTTTGCAAAAAACAAGTGCTTCGATTCTAAAAAGGCACAGCGTTGGTTTAAAGAACGCGGAATAAAGTTTCAGCTTGTTGACCTTAGCTCGAAGGGTATGAGCAAAGGTGAGATTGACAGCGTGATACGCGCAGTCGGTTCGCTTGATGCGATTATTGACTGCAACGCTAAATCAAACGAAGCAACACTTTTAAAGTATTTGGGCAGTGAACAGGCGAAGATCGAAAAGCTTTTAGATAATCCCTCGCTGATAAAAAGCCCTATTGTAAGGAACGGTAAACAAGCAACAGTCGGCTATTGTCCCGAGGTTTGGGGAGTGTGGGAATAATGTCTGCTTGGATATATGCAATTATTGCAATACTTCCTATAACCGCTTTTTGGACAGCTTATAATATCTTTAAGATTTTAGAGAAACGTAACAACCGAAAAGATGAGGATGAATAAATTCAGCCCGAGCGGATATCGTTCCACTCGGGCTGTTTTAATATAAACTTATCTGTCAAATGTGAACTTATCAAACGATGCTACGGTATCATCAGCTTCGCTAACAAATTCAAAGTAAACTGCATGCTTGCCGATAACAGCGTCGCACATGGGAACTGTCTTTGTCGTTTCGCCCTTTGAAAGTTTCATGGTTGCAACTACCTTGCCCTTATAGTCGTCGATTCTTACATTAACGGTCAGGTCTGCCTCGGCAGTAATATCTGCAGTAACGGTTAAAGGAGCATTTGCACCGAACTGTAAGTATCTGAAGCCAACAGTTGTACCGTTTGTAATATCCATAACAGGGGCAGAAACGGTATCTACCTGATCGTATACAGGAGCGATGTAAGCTCTCTTTTTGCTGCCGAAGATGTGGCAGGCATAACCTGCCGAGATGATCTTATAAGCATCAAGGCCGTTGATGTGAGCGCCCTGCGAGGTCATTTCAACAGGCTTGGAGGAAACAGGCTCACCGTCAACATATGTAATGTCGCCGATAAAGAGCTTGCCGTTCTTATCCATTGCAACATCAACAGGTTCGAGCATTGCCTGACGTGAGAATTCATTAAGCCCGGTCTGGCGGTGATAGAAGATATACCATTTGCCGTTAACCTGCATTAAACTGCCGTGATTGTTGCCCCACTGATAAGTCATGGTGCCGCTGCCGTCTTCATTCTTTATAATTTCGCCGCCGTTGAAGCTGATGTCACCTGCATATTCATATCCGTCAAGAGGGTTATCGCTTACAGCATAAGAAAGAAAACCGTTGCAGTCGAAGTCGATGCCAAGCTCGGGCACGGGAACGTTAACACGGCGTGAGTATACATAAACATACTTGTCGCCAATCTTTCTGGGTGAGGAAGCCTCGAAGAAACTTGCCTTAAAGTCTAAATGACCGTCTTCTCTTGCCCAAGGTGCATCGCAGTGGCCTAAGGGATGAGCACGGTAGGTTTCCTTTTTAATTGTTGCCATGTCGGGGTTAAGCTCGGCACAGTGAGAACCGCAGAAGCCCCAGTAAGCATAAATTCTGCCGTCGTCATCGACCAAAATGCCGGGGTCGAAGCCAAGCTCGGTTCTTACAGGGTCGGTAAAGGGGCCCCAAGGGGTCTTGGACTTTGCCACCATGATGCGGGAGCCTCTGCCCTCGGCAGCATAGAGATAGAAGGTGTCGCCGACCTGAACGCAGTCGGGAGCGTATAAAACGTCACCTTCGGGTACGCTGTAGCAAATGCCGTGATAAGTCCAGTTGGTAAGATCGTCAACAGGGGCACTCCAAACGCCCTGGTCAGGTCCGCAGTATTCTTTCTTTAAAGTGTCGTGCGAGCCGTAAAGATATACTCTCTTCTCTCCGTTATATTCAAAAACTCTGGGTTCTCCGTCCGGAACGTGCTCCCATAGGGGCATATAGGGGTTTGCACCCTTAATGAATTCTTTCATTTTGTTGTCCTCCGTCCAAGTAAATATTAGAAAATATAAAAGCATATTTTGCTTAATATCACTATATCACAACCTTATAAATAATGCAATTGCGAAATAGCCAAAATTATTGCACTTATTTGACATGGCACAAGTTTTGCTATATAATTTTATTCAATAAATAATTTTTAAGGGAGGAAAACAAAATGAACATATGGCATGACATTAGCCCCAAAAGAATAAATGCCGACGATTTTATGGCGGTTATCGAGATTCAGAAAGGCTCGAAGTGCAAATATGAGCTTGATAAAGACACGGGTATTTTAAGGTTGGACAGGGTCTTATATACCTCAACACACTACCCCTCGAACTACGGTTTTATACCCCGAACATATGCCGACGACCTTGACCCCTTGGATGTTTTGGTTTTATGCTCTGAGAGCATTGTACCCTTGACCTTGGTAAGATGCTACCCTATTGGTGTTATTTCGATGAAAGATAACGGCAGAAACGATGAAAAAATAGTTTGCATACCGTTTAACGACCCCACTTATAACACATATACTGACATTTCACAGTTGCCTAAGCACATTTACGACGAGATGTCGCATTTCTTTAGGGTTTATAAAGAGCTTGAAGGCAAAGAGACCGTTGTGAACGAGGTTTCGGGTGCAGAAAAGGCAAAGGAAATTATTCGTGCAGCACTTGAAAACTATATTGAAAACTATTGCAAGTAATTTTTTAAGCGAGGCGTGGAGCTTCGCCTGCCCCCTGATGGGGCAGAGTGAAGTTTCGTGCCGAGCTGCGGAATGAGCAAAAACTACCCCCACCTGCTTAAAAGGCAGGTGGGGGTAGTTTTTTATCTCTTGAAAGTAGAAGAATTGTTTAAAACAAGCGAGCTGTAAAGGAACAAAACATCCTGGTCATCGAACTCGATGAAGCGCTCTAAAAATGCGCTTTGAATATATCTTATATCCACAACGGTGACCTTGGCATAACCCTCGGAAAATAAGGGTGCAATGGCAGAGCCGAAGGAATCGCGGAAGATGATAAGCTCTTTGTCGGTTTCGGCGTTGGGGTTCTCGATAGTTACAAGCGAGAGCGCACCGCCAAGGAACATTTCGTAAGGGTCGCGACCTGTTGCCTTATCAAAAACATACATATCCATTGGGGTGTCGTTCTGATAATCGTAAACTATGCAGTTTTCGATTGTTGGGTTGGTAAGGTATTTAAGGGTGTCGGTTTTAACGGGCAAAGCAAATTGGCCGTAATAAACTCCCTTAAATTCGCCCTCGACCTGCTTAAGCTCGTATTCATCGTCTAAGGTCGTGCCCATTTGAGACGCCAAATACTGCGCTATATCTAAGATACTCTCCTGCTTCCAGTGGGTGTCGGTGAGGTAGTAGTCCCCTATTTCAAGCTTGTCGAAAATGTCGATATAGGTCAAATTGGGGTTGCCTGCGATAACATTGGAAACAAGGGCTTCGTAATCGAGCGAGAGCCTACCGCTTTCATCGGCGAGGAAATAGTTTTTGTCGGGTACGATCGTCATGTAAAGGTTCATATCTTTACCCTCGAAAAACTTGGTGTAAAGGTTGTTAAAGATGTCGTTAGCGTAATCTATCGAGTCTTTATTGTAAGGATATTCGACCTTGGCGATATAACCGTCGTGTATATAGAGGTCGTTGTTATCGAGCTGACCCATGCCGTAAAGCGCAGAGGCGGCTTTTATTGTTCTGAAACCGTCACGGAACGGGAACTGATCTAAGGTGTAGTCCTCGAACCTTGACATAAAATCGCCCGAAAAGATGGTGTTAAACGAAAGCTCGGGGGCCTGGTCTAACGGGCGGCGCTCGGTTTCGGAGTATTCATCGGCGGGCTTAATTAAACAAGTGACGAACAAACCGAACACTATTATTGACATGAGCGCAACAACTGCAATATTTTTTATTTTTTCGTTCATTTTATCCTCCCCCTTTCTTAGAATCTGAAGTAAAGGAACGGGTTGAAGGAACCGTCAACCAAGAACGCGGTGCAAACGATTAAAAGTGCCGCAAGCGCAATGGGCTCTAAAATGTTAACAACCTTTGAGGTCTTGGGGCTTTGCGAAAGCTTAGTGCAAACGTTCTTAACCAAAGGTGTTGAACCAATGATGCCTAAAACAAGCATCGGGCCGTAGCTTCTTAAATAATAGAAGAATTCGTCTGAAACAAATCCGGTAGCGCCGATGCCAAACATACCGCCGACATATCGGAACGCCTCGGTAACATTGGAAGCATTGAAGATAACAAAGCTTATAAGAACGAAGAACATTACATAAACGTGGTTTAAGACCTTCATTTTGTTAAGCCCTTTTAATAGCCAAAGCTTTTCGATAACAAGAAGCACAGCAAAGTAAAGTCCCCACAGAATGAAGTTCCACTCGGCACCGTGCCAGAAGCCTGTTAAGCCCCAAACAATGAAAATGTTTAAGAACCAGCGGGGCTTGGAAACACGGTTTCCTCCCAGCGGAATATAAACATAGTCGCGGAACCATGAACCGAGTGACATATGCCAGCGGCGCCAGAATTCGGTGACGCTGCGTGAAATAAACGGGTGGTCGAAATTTTCGATGAACTTAAAACCGAAAATTCTGCCTATGCCTATTGCCATGTCGCTATAACCCGAGAAGTCGAAATAGATGTGCAACGCAAACGCAACAGCATAAAGCCAATAGAACATAACTGTTTTATCATCGGTGGCTTTAAAGATATCGCAAAGTTCGCCAAGGGTGTTGGCAATTAAAATCTTTTTGGCAAAGCCCACCATAAAACGTCTTATGCCAAGTGATGTATCGGTTAAGGTGTGAGTTCTTGATTCGAGCTGAACGGCAATGTCGGCATATCTAACAATGGGTCCTGCAATAAGCTGCGGAAACATAGTAACATATGCCGCAAAGTTGATTATGTTCTTTTGTGCGGCAACATCGGCACGGTAAACGTCGATAATATAGCTGACTATCTGAAAGGTATAGAAGCTGATACCGATGGGAAGCGCAATTTGAAGCATATTTACGCTTATGCCTGTGAGTGCCGAAAAGTTTGCAACAAAGAAATTGGCATATTTAAAATAGCCTAAGAACGCAAGGCAAATGCCGACAGACCAAATAAGGTGCGCTCTTTTCCAAGCTTTGGTTTTGGCTTTTTCGATAAGAAGTCCTGCGCCGTAGCCAATGGCAATGGTGACTGCCATTAAGATGACATACTTAGGCTCGCCCCACGCATAAAAGACAAGGCTGGAAAGCAGAATTACCGAGTTTTTTAGACACTTAGGTGCTGCCATGTATAGCAAAAGCACACATGGCAGGAAATAATACATGAAAGGAATGCTTGAAAATAACATTTTGTCTCCTCCGAAAAAATGAATTCGGTCAATTAAAAACTGACCGAATTCCCAATTTTGTGTGCTTTAGTTTTATGCAGTTTTTAATTTAAAATTCTTAAAATTCATTATGCAAGGCTTTCTTCAACAACAACGCCTACGTTGGTGTAAGAAGTGTTGACCTTGTTCTTGAAGTTTTCAATGAGTTCTGCGTTACCGAAAGCAGAAATTACAGTGTCGTTAATCTGCATAATAACAAGAGTATCGGGGAAGCCGCACATCCACTGTCTGTTCATGATATTGGTTTTAAGAGCTTCAATGAATGCCTTTACATCAGCGTCGTCCTTAAGATTGAAAGCACCGCAGGTGAAGGTGTTCTGGTTCATCATGTGCATGAAGGAAGCTGCGGATTCAATGTTGGGAACGATGTCTGCGGGAACACCCAAGAGAGAATCAAGGTATTCAGCGTTTTCGTGGTTGAATGTGCCGGGAACGTCCATGGTCATGTTGTCATAGTCGCCGCCTGCGATTGCAAACTTTTCTTCGTCAGCATAAGTACCCCAAACGGTGTTAAGAAGCTCTAAGGGATCAACAGAGTCAACAAGAGGCTCATCCTCGGCAACTTCATCTTCTGCATTGTCGTTGTTTTCTGCGTCCTCATTGTTGTCTGCATTTTCGTTGTTTTCATTATTTCCGTTGTTTTCTACGTTTACGTCGTTGTTTTCGTTGTCGTTGTTGTTATCGTTGCCGCCGCAGGCTACCAAGGTAAGAGCCATTGCAAGAGCAAGGATAAGTGCAAGTAATTTTTTCATTTTCTAATCCTCCGAAATATAAATATTTTTTAATAATTTGCGTCATAAATAAATCATTATGTTTTGCACATGCAAGTCGGATTATAACACAAGGTGCCTGTTAAGTCAACCTTGCAGTTCCGTTTTCATGCAGGTTTCATAAATCTTTCAAAAATGAAAGTGTTTAGGTGAAGCTGACCGTTTTTCTCATCACACTAAGCAATACAACAAAGGTTTAAAAAATATTGCATTTAGAATCAAAAAAGCCAAGATCTGCACAAGTGATGATAATTGTTAAAACGCACAAATGTTTTTATTCATTTTAACAATAGCTAAACCGGCATATTAATGTTATACTCCGATTAAAGTAACCTTTAAAGGAGCGATCGACATGGTTGACGTAAAAGGCAAATGGGCGTTTATTACGGGTGCTGCACGCGGAATAGGATATTTAAGCGCAAAGTTTATGGCAGAAAAGGGCTGTAACCTTATTTTACATTCAAGAGATTTAAAGCATACAGAAAAAGTTTTAGAAGAAGTTAAGGCTTTGGGCGTTGAGGCTTATGCGGTTTCGTGCGAGCTTAACGACCTTGAAAGTGTTGATGCTATGCTTAAAGAAATTGACGCTTTTGGTGTGCCTGTTGACATTGTTTTAAACAACGCAGGCATGCAGGTGGCTTACAGAGTTGATTACTTTAGCACGCCTGTTGAGGACTATACAAAGAGCTTTAACATTAACTGCATTGCTCCTGCAATGATATGCTATCACTTTATGCCCAAGATGATCGAACGCGGTTGGGGCAGAATTTTAAACACTACAAGCGGTATTGCGCTTGACCCTCATCAAGCAGGATACTCGGCAAGCAAGGCGGCGCTTAATAAGATAACGATAGATCTGGGACACACCGTTCAGGGAACAGACGTTATGATAAACCTTACCGACCCGGGATGGTGCCGAACCGACCTCGGCGGACAGCACGCACCGAATGCACCCGAGTCGGCTATTCCCGGAATTGTTGTGGGTGTGTTTGTTGACGATAAGAAATCGGGCAGAAATTTGGGCGCACAAGCATTTGTAGGTATGAGCTTGGAGGACGCTGTTAAGAAAGCGGAAGAAGTTTTTGACAGCCCCTACTAAAAGCTGCAAAAAATCAGAGTGTAAAAACTCTGATTTTTCTTCGAGCTGCAACTCAACAGATAGTTGAGTTTGGCAGTAAGACCTCGTAAAGCCGCAATTTTGTGAGGTAAACCGAGCGGTTATTGATGTTTTCGAGGCATGAGGGTATAATTAAGTCACAACAAAACGCACAACACGGGAGGTACACAAAATGCTTAGTATGAAAGAATTCGGCGAGCTTATAGCATCAAAGCGAAAAGAATTAGGATATACGCAAGAGGCATTTGCAGGAAAGCTGGGAATAACCCCTCAGGCGGTTTCTAAATGGGAGAATGGGGTTTCCCAAACTTAAAGATACCACCACAAAACCCACGCTTACATTACTTCCAAACAATACAATTTTGGAGGTAAACCCTATGAAAAAGCTGATTTCCTGCGAATATAACTTCGACAACTGCTGTGTGGAACTGAAGTTCACCGATGGCAGCATGATTGCGATTGACACTATTGCCGTTGAGAACGAGGTTGCCCGTAATATGTACGAACGGTCAGAGCTTGATTATCTGATCTACAATGACCCGATTGGATATGCTGACTTGATTTTGAACGGTGATCCTGAAATGTATTTAAGAACTGTAACAGAGTATAAAAACTTTGAGTAAAAACTACACTTAGCAGACTATGAATATTTTGTAACATTCTGTGTAACCCATTGACATAATAGATATTCAAGTGTATAATAATAAATAATTTAATACTTCAAACCGTTGAAGCGGAGATAACGGCAATGATGCCTTTACAGAGAACCCGTGGTGCTGAGAGTCGGGTAAGAAACAAGTTGTCAAATGGACCGCTGAGGGCGCAGTCAAATGGGGGTGTTCCCAAAGTATTCTGCGACGTTGTAGGCAGGCGTCATTTGCCGGGGATATGTTGGTATCCTGCTAAGTGCACAGGTCATACTGTGAA
>JAFUOD010000012.1 GCA_017472735.1 Oscillospiraceae bacterium
ACGGTTACAGTGATTTCGCTGTCATCGTAGGTTATGCCGTCGATAGTCTCGCCGCCGTTTACTTCTGTTACGGTGTAGGTATGTGTGCCAGCAGCGGTGTATTCAATCTCGTCAAAGGTGATTGTGCCGTCAGCGGCGTTGGTGCCCTCGGAAACCTTGGTTGTGCCTTCCATCACCACAAAACTGAACTGGTTGTCAGCCAAAGTCTTGCCCGTGAGGGTCTTGGTGCCCTTTAAGGTAATAGAGGTCTTGCCAACGTTGTACTCGTTTTCAAACTTAATTGCGGGTGAAGTGTTGGAAACACTTGCGGTCAAAGTGCCGTCGCCGTTATCTACTACGTTTACGGTTACGGTGATGGTGTCAGCGTCATAGGTTATGCCGTCGATTGTCTCGCCGCCGTTGACCTCGGAGATTACATAAGTGTGAGTACCAGCCTTGGTGTACTCAATAGCCTCGAATGTGATTGTGCCGTCAGCGGCGTTGGTACCCTCAGAAACCTTGGTTGCACCTTCCATCACCACAAAGCTGAACTGGTTGTCGGTCAAGGTCTTGCCTGTCAAGGTTTTAGTTCCCTCGAGGGTAATCGAAGTCTTGCCAACGTTGTACTCGTTCTGGAATGCAATTGCAGGAGAGTTAGCATCTACAGAAGCGGTCAATGTACCGTCGCCGTTGTCTATAACGTTTACGGTTACGGTGATTTCGCTGTCATCGTAGGTGATACCGTCAATGGTCTCGCCGCCGTTTACTTCTGTTATGGTGTAGGTGTGAGTGCCAGCCTTTGTATACTCAATAGCCTCGAATGTGATTGTGCCGTCAGCTTCGTTTGTTCCCTCGGAAACCTTGGTTGCGCCTTCCATCACTACAAAGCTGAACTGGTTATCGGTCAAAGTCTTGCCTGTGAGGGCCTTTGTGCCCTCGAGGGTAATAGAGGTCTTGCCAACGTTATATTCGTTTTCGAACTTGATGTCGGGTGAGGTGGCATCTACAGAAGCGGTCAAGGTTCCGTCGCCGTTGTCTACGACGTTTACGGTTACAGTAATTTCGCTGTCATCGTAGGTGATACCGTCGATAGTCTCGTCGCCGTTGACTTCTGTTATGGTGTAAGTATGTGTGCCAGCCTTGGTGTACTCGATAGCCTCGAATGTGATTGTTCCGTCAGCTTCGTTTGTTCCCTCAGATACCTTGGTTGCGCCTTCGTAAACGGTGAAGGTAAATGCGCCATCAGTCAAGGTCTTACCTGTCAAGGTCTTGGTGCCCTTTAAGGTAATCGAAGTTTTGCCAACGTTGTACTCGTTTTCAAACTTAATTGCGGGTGAGGTGGCATCTACAGAAGCGGTCAAGGTTCCGTCGCCGTTATCTACTACGTTTACGGTTACGGTGATTTCACTGTCATCGTAGGTTATGCCGTCAATGGTCTCGCCGCCGTTTACTTCTGTTACGGTGTAGGTATGTGTGCCAGCCTTGGTGTACTCGATAGCCTCGAATGTGATAGTGCCGTCAGCGGCGTTGGTACCCTCGGAAACCTTGGTTGTGCCTTCGTAAACGGTAAAGGTAAACGTACCGTCAGTCAAGGTCTTGCCTGTGAGGGTCTTTGTGCCCTCGAGTGTAATCGAAGTCTTGCCAACATTGTACTCGTTTTCGAACTTAATTGCAGGAGAGTTAGCGTCTACAGAAGCGGTCAATGTACCGTCGCCGTTGTCAACAACATTTACGGTTACAGTGATTTCGCTGTCATCGTAGGTGATACCGTCAATGGTCTCGCCGCCGTTTACTTCTGTTATGGTGTAGGTGTGTGTGCCAGCAGCGGTGTATTCAATCTCGTCAAAGGTAATTGTGCCGTCAGCTTCGTTTGTTCCTTCAGATACCTTGGTTGCACCCTCGTAAACGGTAAAGGTAAACGCACCGTCAGTCAAGGTCTTGCCTGTGAGGGTCTTGGCGCCTTCGAGGGTAATCGAAGTCTTGCCAACGTTATATTCGTTCTGGAATGCAATTGCAGGAGAGTTAGTCGCCAAGCTTGCGGTCAAGGTTCCGTCGCCGTTGTCTACAACATTTACGGTGATTGTGATTTCACTATCATCGTAGGTTATGCCATCAATAGTCTCGCCACCGTTGACCTCGGAGATTACATAAGTATGTGTGCCAGCCTTGGTGTACTCGATCTCGTCAAAGGTGACTGTGCCGTCAGCTTCGTTTGTTCCCTCGGAAACCTTGGTTGCACCTTCCATCACCACAAAACTGAACTGGTTGTCAGCCAAAGTCTTGCCTGTCAAGGTCTTGGTGCCCTCGAGTGTAATAGAAGTCTTGCCAACGTTGTATTCGTTCTGGAATGCAATTGCAGGAGAGTTAGCGTCCACAGAAGCTGTCAATGTGCCGTCGCCGTTGTCAACAACATTTACGGTGATTGTGATTTCACTGTCATCATAGGTTATGCCGTCGATGGTCTCGCCGCCGTTGACTTCTGTTACGGTGTAGGTATGTGTACCTGCCTTGGTGTACTCGATCTCGTCAAAGGTGACTGTGCCGTCAGCTTCGTTTGTTCCCTCGGAAACCTTGGTTGTGCCTTCCATCACTACAAAGCTGAACTGGTTGTCAGCCAAAGTCTTGCCCGTGAGGGTCTTGGTGCCCTTTAAGGTAATAGAGGTCTTACCAACATTGTACTCGTTCTGGAATGCAATTGCAGGAGAGTTAGCGTCTACAGAAGCGGTCAATGTACCGTCGCCGTTGTCTACAACATTTACGGTTACGGTGATGGTGTCAGCGTCATAGGTTATGCCATCAATAGTCTCGCCGCCGTTTACTTCTGTTATGGTGTAAGTATGAGTGCCAGCCTTGGTGTATTCAATCTCGTCAAAGGTGATTGTGCCGTCAGCGGCGTTGGTGCCCTCGGAAACCTTGGTTGTGCCTTCCATCACTACAAAGCTGAACTGGTTGTCAGCCAAAGTCTTGCCTGTCAAGGTCTTTGTGCCCTTTAAGGTAATCGAAGTCTTGCCAACATTGTATTCGTTCTGGAATGCAATTGCAGGAGAGTTAGCGTCTACAGAAGCGGTCAATGTACCGTCGCCGTTGTCAACAACGTTAACGGTTACAGTAATTTCGCTGTCATCGTAGGTTATGCCATCAATAGTCTGACCGCCGTTGACCTCTGTTACGGTGTAAGTATGAGTGCCAGCCTTGGTGTACTCGATAGCCTCGAATGTGATAGTGCCATCAGCGGCATTGGTACCCTCAGAAACCTCATCTTCGCCCTCATAAACAGTAAAGGTAAACGCACCGTCGGTTAAGGTCTTGCCTGTCAAGGTCTTCGTACCCTTTAAGGTAATCGAAGTCTTGCCAACGTTGTACTCGTTTTCAAACTTAATTGCGGGTGAGGTGGCATCTACAGAAGCTGTCAAGGTTCCGTCGCCGTTGTCTACAACATTTACGGTGATTGTGATTTCGCTGTCATCATAGGTTATGCCGTCGATGGTCTTACCGCCGTTTACTTCTGTTATGGTGTAGGTGTGAGTACCTGCAGCGGTGTATTCGATCTCGTCAAAGGTAATTGTGCCGTCAGCGGCGTTGGTGCCTTCGGCAACCTCATCTTCGCCCTCGTAAACAGTAAAGGTAAACGCACCGTCGGTTAAGGTCTTGCCTGTCAAGGTCTTGGTACCCTTAAGAACGATAGTTGTCGGGGCAAGATTATAGGTGTTTTCAAACTTAATTTCGGGACTGTTATCTGCCAACGAGGCAATAAGCGATCCGTCAGCATTTGCTGTTACGTTAACGGTTACATTAACGGTAGAGTCATCATAGGTTATGGTGGCGTTATCGCCCTTAACCTCGCTGATTGTGTAATTATGTGTGCCAACGTCATTATAATCAATTTCCGTGAAAACAATTCTTCCGTCGGCGGTGTTTTTGCCGGTTGCAACAACTGTGTTGCCTTCCTTAACCTCAAAGTCGAATTCGCCTGCAACCATGTCTCTGTTGTTAAGAAGCTTCGTGCCCTCTAAAACAATAGCGGCGGGCTTGTAAATGTTTACGAATCCAACCTGAATGCCGGGAATATCGTCGGTATCGTCAAGAGTAGCGACGTTCATCTTAATATCTGCGCCTACAGTGCCGTCGAGGTTATCAACAATTGTTACGGTAAACTCATATTCATCTTGAGAATAAACCACGCCCGGAACGCCTGTGTTAATTTCTCGAATGACGTAAGTGTGAGTTTCGCCGATGGCATCTGCAGTATATGTTCTTACACTCGTTGTCACACCATTTGCTTCTGTTACAAGGGTGTCGATAAGAGATCCGTTTGCATCGTAAATGCCAAACTTATAGCCTTCACGAGAAAGCTCAGTGTTAACGGTGCCGTCATCGTTTTCAATCACTTTGTTTACAGTAACGGATACTTCTGCACCGCCTCTCGCCTTGTAAGTGTTGGTAAAGGGGGTTTCAACCGTCCAGCTGTCATTGAGTGCGGTAACTGTTGCTGTTTGCGAGGTAACAGAAGCGATTTCAAGCTTGCCGTCCATTGTTTCATCGGTAACGGTAACCGTGAATTCATATTCCTTATCGGTATATGTGATACCGCCGATATCTCCTGCTGTCTCCCTTATTTTGTAACGGTATTCGCCGATGTCGGTAAATTTCTCACCCGAAAGGTCGAAGCCGAAGCCTGCGATCTCATCAAGTACATCGGAATAAGTTACGTTAATGCTTTCGCCGACCTTGGTGTAGCCTGTACCGGTGAACTTTTCTAAAACAAATTCAAAGGTGTCGGTATCAAGCCAATCTCTGCCGTCAATTGCCTTTGTGCCTGTGTGAATAACAGTGCTAAGGTCAACACCGTCGGGAGAATAAGTGTTAACAATATTTACGTACGAGTTGTCATCTGCAACTATTGTGCCGTTGGGCGAATCAATTGCCGTTATGAATCCGTCAGCCGAATAGTCAGCCTCGGAAACAGAATAAACAGTGCCTGCCGGAATGTCCTCGATAGCAATGTTGGAGCCATGAACAAGCAAAAGCTTAATGTTGCCGTCTGCGTCTACTGTAACCTTGGTGTTTTTAGTGGTGCCGTCAGCATTTTTAATTACAGCGTTAAGCTCGTCGCCTGCAAGGCCTGTGCCCAAAGAAACTGTGATTTCATACTCACGCTCAGCGTCAATGGCAAACTCATCGCTTAAGGTGTGCTCAACCGTCTTTGAAACAACCAACAAGCCCTTGGGAATGTAAGTGTTTACAAAGTCAGCGTCTGCAATTTCATGCTTAACAACTGTTACTTCAATATCTGCTGCGGTTTCGTCGCCGTTTACCGACATGACACGGTAATCCTCGTTGTCGGCTTCGGTAATTGTGAATTTGTCGCCTTCATTAAGGTCTAAAATATAAACCGTGTCGCCGTTATTAAGGTCAATCGTTGCCTTACCTGCGGTAAACTGAATACTTTCGGTTGTTTCATTGCCCTGAGCGTCAAATCTTATCACTCTGTAAGATTCATTCTCAGAAGCGTTAGCGCTTTCGATATTAAATGTGAACTGAGTATTTGTGCCGGGAACAGGTGTGCCTTCGATAGTTTTAGAAAGCTTAATGCCCTGTGCAGGCTCTAAGGTAAGCAAGCCGTTGTTGCCCAAAAATGCAGTTGCATAGAATGTGCCGCTATGCATACCAACTACAGGCTGTCTCACAAAGTCGTAAGTTCCGCTGTTGTTGTCGTTCTGAGGCTTGCCTACATAGAAGCTGCCTGTTGTGCGGTGAATGTAGCCCTTGGGAATGTACCAGTAGCCGTTTTCCTCATCCCACTCAGCCTGATGGAGTGTACTATGCGTAACTTCGTTATCGCGGTGGATCTCCTCATATTTAACTTCTATGCCGTTTTTATTTGCGGTGTTAGAGAATACATAATATGCTCTGTAATATGTATCGCCTGTTGTTGCGGGGTGATCGCTGCCTGTATATTTGGTTCCGCTCATGTCGGAATATACGATGTTGTTTTCGGTATAGTAGTAACGCTCGTTTTCCTCAGACGGAGTGTAGTAAGCTACGGTATTCAAATGCTCGCTGGGATGGTGACCTTCTTCGTGCTGCTGAGCATCAGTCACCCAGCGGTTGGTGTAAAAGCTGTAAACGCCGTTATTATCAACATAAGGATAATTCTCGTCTACAACATCCTTAATGGTAAGCTCGTTAACGTCAGAGCGAAGCCCTACCTCGTAAACAAGTCTTATAGGGTTGGCATCGGTTCTTGTAACCTGAATATTCTTAGCAGATTCATACGAGTCGCCCTCTAAGCTTACTTCGTAAGAAATAAGAGGAATAAGTGCCGAGGGGATTCTGAAGATAACCGCCGAGAAGTTTGTGTCGATGTTAGTGTGGACCTGAACGCTTATATACATCATGTTCGAGGCATTGATGCCCGAGCCTGTTACGCCCAAGAAGCCGTAAGAACGATTTGCATACTTTGCGTTTGCGGGACGGTCGGACATTTTTTCATCGCCGTTCCAGAAGCCTGCATAAGAACCGTCGGCATATGCATACCAGCCGATGTAGTTAGAATATTCGCCTGTTTCTTCATTGTAATGAAGCTGACCTGCTTTATAAGCCTCGTCAATTAAGAACTGCGCTGTTTTTACATCAACGCCTATTCTCTTTTGAACAGCACGTGAAAGCTCATCTCCCAAAGGCGTAGCCTGCTGGATCGTGCCCAAGTCGCCTTCGTTCATCGCTTTAGCTACAGCCTCGCCCGAGAAAAGAACATTGCCTAAAAGAATGCCTTTTATCTCCTTAACTTCCATATATCTGCCGATCTCATCCTTAAAGGTGATCTCGCCGTCTAAATGGTGGTCGCCGTCGCTTACATAGGTGGGGTAATACTTCGATTGAATGATGATCTGGTCTACAATACTTTTGAAAGCAGCAGTAATATCGGAAGCCGTGCTTGCCGCGAAGTATCTGTCAACATAGAATCTGTCAGCGCTTGAAATGGTAAAGCCATCTGCGGTTGCGGGTCTGTACTTGCTTACCGACTGCTCGCTGTTACTGCCGCCAAGGTCTACAGATAATGTAGCGTTGTTTTTAAGCCCGTCATAAAGTTCCCAAAGGTCCGCAACGTCATCAGAAGCGTTGGGGCTTGAGGGGTTAAGAACGCTCATTGCATATTCCGAGCTGTTAACACCTACGCCCAAGGTATAAAGCAAAGCGCTTCTGCCGTAGTGCTCTTCAATTCGTTTTAATGTATAAACCGCTGTAAGCTGGTTTACAAATGCAAGGCCTGCATTACCGCTGCCGGAGCCGGGGCCGCCGCGGCTGCCGTCGGTAACGTTGGTATAGTTTGCAGTACCGTAAGTAGCCGCACCGTCAGACATCAAAACAATAATAGGCATTCTGGTAACGCCTGCCTGGAAGGAGCCACCGTCAACAGTTGTATCAGTAGAGGTAAGGTAGTCACCGGCAAATTCTATACCTGCCTGAATGTATGTGCCGCCCGTAACATCCTGCTCTTTATTTACTCTTGTGCCGTTGCCGTCTTTTAACGTGTCACCTGTAACAAGATCGATGCCTGTATAGTACACTGTGCCGTACATCCTCGTTGTTTCAAGTTCGTATTCAAGATAGTTATCTGTTTTGGGGTCAGCAACAGAATATCTGTCGATAGGCAAGAACTCCATGCCCGAGGAAGAATACAAAATAACGCCCACACGGTTGTTATTGTTGTTTGCCAAAAGCGACTTGATAGCCTCGTTTGCCGCCTCTATCATTCTTGCGGCTTTACTGCTTGTCGCAACGCTTCTGTCGGTAGTCCGGCTGAACATAGAGCCTGAAATATCAAGCACCAGAACAGTATCGGTGGGTATGTAAGAATAACCGGTAATAGACTTTGTTGAAGCAATTGCGGAAAGCGATACCAAAAAGTTGTTTTCATCGCTTAAAGTAATTGCTTTGCCATCAAAATCGGCACTTGTATCAAACACCGACTTATCGACCCAAATGCCGCCGGCATTCTCGGTGCTGTTGTTTGCCTGAACAAACACTTCTCTCCAACCGTCAATTGTCGGCGTATCAGCAACATGTACAATCGGGTCTATATCAACAGCCGTTACGAATTCCAAGCCCGGCAATGCCGTGATCGTAATAAGCAACGCAGTAAAAACCGCTGTAAGTCTTTTGAATAATCCTTTTCCTCTCATCTGTTGTTCCTCCAATATCGTATATATACTTTAAATACAAAAGCCCAGCTCACCGGAGCAGGTTACTCTAATTTGCAATTGCAAAAAATAATTGATGAAATTCTATCCAGGTCCTCGTCGTCGGGGTCTTTATAGGTGCAGTATTCCGGGCCGACAGAATAAGCTTTGATCGCTATCTCGTTAGAGTCGGTCAGCAGAATAAGCTTCACACCCTTTTCACTTATGCTTTTTGCGTGATTTAGCTCATCTGCATGGTCGACACTCATTATTACTGTGCTAACCGGTTTTTTGTCTAAATGGCTTAGCAATTTCATCGGAGATTCAAACACTTCGACCTCAATATATCTGCCTTTCGGCGTACATCGGTTAAGTATCCTGTCCGAAACAGCCGTTGCCCATGCAATATCAGGTGAAAGTACCGCCGCAAACATAACCTCATCCTTTCATCAAATTTTTAACAAGCTCGTTTGCCGATCCTGTTAAGAATAATATACCATCAAAATTTCCACAAAACGAAAACCTTGCTTAAAACGCAAAAATCATGTTCGAAATGCAATAACAGTTTAAAAGCAGTTGAATTTTTTTAAATCAAGGTGTATAATTCATAATAGAATAATGCTTGATATGCAAAATACAGGTTTAATATGTTTTAAGGAGGTGTGGGTTATGAAAATCGCCGTCTGCGACGACATTAACGAACAAAGAATGATTTTAAAAGAATATTTGAGACGTCTTGAAAAAGAAGAACACCTTGAAATTGACGTTTGCGAATTTTCAAGCGGCGAAGATCTGCTTGATTACATTAAATCAGGCAAGCACACCCCGCCCGATTGTTTGTTTTTAGATATTTACATGCACGGTCTTGACGGAATTGCCACCGCACGTGAGCTTAGAGCGACAGGTTATGACGGAAGTGTTGTTTTTTGCACCACCTCGATCGAGCACGCAGTTGAATCCTATAAGCTTAAAGCCGACGGTTATTTGGTTAAACCGTATAACTATGAAGATTTTATCGAGGCTATATGGCGCTGCCGCCGCCACTTTGAAAAAAGCCGAAAATGCCTGCGCTTTGTTTCCGAGCGTTTAGAGTATGCAATACCTTTTAACGATGTTTTATACATTGAGACCGAACAGCGCTGCTGCATGGTTCACACCAAAAAGGAAACTATACGTACATATAAAAAGATTGATGAATTTGAAAAAGAGGTTGAGGCGGAGCCCTCGTTTATAAAAATAGGCAGATGCTATTTGGTCAACATGAATGCGGTCGCTAAAATCGATAACGATAAGCTTACGCTTACAAACAACGATAACATCATATTACCTTTAAGAGATAAAAAGAAGCTGGCACAGGCTATAAACGACTATTTTTGGAGCATTGCAAGAGGTGGCACAAATGGATGATCTGACATTTTTGCTTCGTGCGCTTTTAGAGTCTTTGCCCTACATTTACATTCAGTTTTTGCCCTTTAAAAACAAAACCAGACTGCCGTTTGGGTTGTGCGTGTTTGGCTTAACGGCTTTAATGGCACTTTTCTCGCTCGGCATGATGCACGGGTACGATATCGGAATTATTGCACATGGAATGCTCTTGCCGCTTCGTATGATTCAGCTTTTGCTGCTTTTGGTTTTAACGATCATTCTTGTTAAAAAAGACGACTTGTTCAAGGTGTTCTACACATTCTTTGCCGTGTTTCCTTATATGTCGGCTGTTTCGGCAGTTTCAAGATTTGCAGCTCAATATTTGGCAGATGATAATGCATCGCAATACAATGCGCTTATCATCGTTCAGGCGCTTGTTACGGCAGCGACATATTACCCCGTGCTGAGGCTTTGGAAACAAATTATTGTAAAGCCCTTGGGTACCGAAAAAGAATCGTTTTGGAAGGTTGCATGCGTCGTTCCTTTCAGCATTTCTCTTGTAAACTTAATTGCAATGGAAAACGGAGGCATAGCCATTGAAATGCCGATTTTAAAGCTTTTTGAAAGATTGGCGCTTTTCATCGGCGTGATCGCATGCTCTTACTTCACCGTTCACATTCGCGAGCAGGCTGCAAAGCAAACTGCTCTTGAAGAGCAGGCTAGGCGTGACCGATTGCTTTTAGATGTTCAAAAGCACCAGTATGATAATCTTGCCGAATATATTGAAAAAACACGTGCCGCCCGTCACGACTTTAAGCATCACATAATTGTGCTTCGCCATATGTGCGAGGAAAAGGACTTTGAGGCAATGCGTGCTTATTTGGCAGATGCCGACACCGGAACACAAAAAGAGATAGGTGTTAACATTTCTCCGAACCGCACAGTAAACGCTGTTTTCGATTTCTACCTTAAAAAAGCTAAAGAATCCGGCATAACCTTTAAGATGGATATGCGTATAAGCGAGAGCTATGGCATATCCGATTCGGACCTTTGCGTGCTTTTGGGCAATATTTTAGAAAACGCAATCGAGGGCTGCATGACAGTTGAAAAGGATAAGCGATTTATCCGTATAGGGTCGAGTGAGCACGCCGACAGGCTTTATTTAACATTCGACAACAGCTTTGACGGCAAGCTTAAGACGGACTATAAAAACATGATACTTTCGCGAAAAAGAGATTATTCACGCGCAGGCGTAGGAATACAGTCGATTCATGCGGTCGTGCAAAAATACGGCGGTTTAATGAATATCGAAGCTAAAGACGGTGTCTTCTGCCTTTCGCTTACCCTTATTAAAAAAGAATAAAAATCAAAACCACTACCTAATGGGCGGTTGCTATAAGACAGTTTACAGGCACAGCAGTTTGAGCTATTGTGCCTGTTCTTGTATTTTTGTATTCTCTATGATAAAATATCTCAAAGACCGATAAACTTGAATTTGGAAAGGAGAATAAATAATATGAATATCTTATCGATGGATAATGCAGACAATAATGCATTATATCTTTTTTCTTTGCATGATGATTATATGATTGATTTTTTAGGCAACGATAAATGGTGTTATACAAGATATAGCGAAAATGAGAACTTAGAAAATATATGGCTTATATATTCTGATAATATCCCAATAGGATGCATAGCTTATAGAACAAAAGGCAACGGCGTAGGCGAAGTAAAACGACTATATATAATAAACGAATATCGCGGCAAAGGAATATCGAAGGAATTACTTAATACTGTCGAATGTCATGCTAAAGAACAAGGTTGCAACACTTTATTTTTGGATACAAGAATTACTCTTGAGCCTGCCGTTTCCGTATATCGCTCTTATGGTTTTAACATCGTTTTTCAACAGGGGCTTTATATTCAAATGGAAAAGAAAATATAACAACAAACTTCATTTTGCAGAACAGGTACAAAGAGCGCATTTCTATACATACCATTCTGCCATGTAGTGCGAACAACGATAAAAGCCAAGCTGCAAAATGCAGCTTGGCTTTAACTGTTTTACGAAGCCCCGTCTAAACGTAGTGGTTTTTGTTGTAAAATCAGTTCAATTTAAAACTGCTTTCTTTGCTTTTTCCAAAGCGTCAATCACCTTGTCGCACCATGCATCGAACTCCTCGTCCGTGGTCTGACATTCCTCATGCGACAGTATATAATCCAAGCATATTCTCACGCCTTGGTCAAAACGTGTGGCGGCAGCAAAGCCGGGCACCGCCCTTTTAAGCTTCGAATTGTCAAACACAACCGTGTTCGACTTATCTCCGACAAGGCCGCCCCTGAAGTCATAATTGCTCACATCGTGTAAAAAGTCAGAGGGCACATAATAAGGCTTATATTCGACACCCAAAGCGTCTGCAACGATTTTGTAAATCTGGTTCCATGTCAAAGATTCGTCGCTTGTTATGTGGTAGCTTTCACCAATTGCATGAACATTGCCCATCAGCCCGATAAAGCCTTTTGCAAAGTCTGCGTTAAAGGTCAGCGTCCAAAGGCTGGTGCCGTCACCGTGAACGATAATCGGCTTGCCTTCAATCATTCTTTTAATAACCTGCCAGCTTCCGCCGTTTCCGTGTGCGCCAACGGGAATACTTCTTTCATCATAAGTGTGGCTGGGACGGATTATTGTTATCGGAAAACCATTTTCACGGTACATTTTCATTAAATACTCCTCGCAGGCAATTTCGTTGCGGGAATATTCCCAATAAGGGTTGGCAAGAGGGGTGCTCTCGGTAATTCTATAATCAGAAAGAGGCTTTTGATAAGCCGATGCCGAGCTGATATACATAAACTGCTTGGTTCTTCCGTTAAAAATGCGGTAATCACGTTCGAGCTGTGAGGGCACAAAGCCGATGAAGTCGCATACGCAGTCAAACTGAATATCGCCCAGCTTCTCTAAAACCAGCGCTTCGTTGTTAATGTCAGCTTCAATAATCTTTACGTTTTCGGGGAGGTTTAAGTTGCGGTTTCCTCGGTTAATTAAATAAAGCTCCCAGTCGGGGTCACGAGCAAGCTGTTTTGTTATTGCCATGCTTATTGTACCTGTTCCGCCAATGAATAATGCTTTCATATTTTATAAATCTCCTTTCGTGCTCTGAGGCTTGTTTTTTGTTACTTAGATTATAACACGACAGCGTGCAAAAAAACAAGAGCCGACCCGCAAAAGTCAGCTCTTTAATATTCTAAAGCTTAAATTCCGCCGTACATCAGCCAGATATAAATGTATGCCGGAATGATTGCCGCCAAGGTGAAAGGAATACCGATTTTAAAGAAGTCGCTGTTTTTAACAGTATATCCCTCTTTTCTTAAAATGCCTATACCTGTAATGTTTGCGCTGGCACCGATGGGTGTGCAGTTTCCTCCCAAGGTAGCGCCCGAAAGAAGACCGAAGTATAAAACAGTCGGGTCAATACCCATTGTTGCAGCCAAGCCGCCGATAACAGGAATCATAGTTGCAACATAAGGAATGTTATCAATAAATGCCGAGATCAAAACAGATGCCCACACGATAACCGTGTAAAGGAAGAACAGGTTTCCTCCGCCTGCTTTGGCAAGCAAGCCTGCGGCAGCATCAATAACGCCCTGTGCCGAAATGCCGCCTATCATTAAGAACAAACCAAGCAATAAGCCAATGGTCTCGAAGTCGATTTCTTTTAAAGGACCTGTAATTGCCGCAACATTCTTCTTTTTAATGAAGTTATAAATAACGCCTATAATTAAAAGCACAAAACAGATAAGACCGTTCGTAATGTCGGGCTTGTTGGGAATAAAGGAAGCTAAGATTAAAAGTACTATAGTTCCGACAAGTAAGATCGTGGGTACATAATCGGTAACAACTGTACGCTCGCCCGACTTAGGGATAGGTGCTTTTTCTTTTCTGAAGATGAATGCCAAAATGAAAGCTGACAAAACTGCGCCAAGCTCAACAGCAAAGAACATACTGGGTCTTGACTTGAACCAGAAGAAGTCCATAAAGCTCATATCAAGCGCCGAACCAAGCATGATAGCTGTGGTATCGCCAACCAATGTTGCGGCGCCCTGCAGATTAGAAGAAACCGCAATGCCGATGATAAAAGGCACGGGATTTGTGTTAAGCTTTTTGCAAATGGCAAGAGCAACGGGTGCGATCATCAAAACAGTGGCAACATTATCAACAAATGCCGAGATAACACCTGCAAACAACGAAAGCGCAACTGCCGCCCACTGAACGTTAGGCACCTTTTCCATAATAAGGTCTGCCAAAAGCGAGGGCATTTTACTCTCGATAAACAAAGCAACCAAGCCCATTGTGCCTGCGATCATAAGCAAAACGTTAAAATCGATAGCGCCGATAACATCACTTAAAGGGAGCATACCCGAAACGATGAAAATAAGCGCAGATGCAAGTGCAATGTACGGGCGGTACTTGCTGAAAACAAGCATTAGAACATAAGTAAGCGCAAAAAGGATCAGTGCGGGAATCATCATACTTTTTAAACCTCTCGTAATTACATGAAATAACCATCAGGCAAACTAAGCTTGCCCAAAACGCACTTAAATAATACCACATTGCCAAAACCTTTGCAACAGATTTTGAGGAAATATTACAAACAATCCCAACCCCGAAGGGCTGGGATTAAGTTTTTTTATTAAGGTCATCGGTCGCGGGGTTGTCTATCAGCTTGCCTTTTTCGGTAAAGCGAGATCCGTGGCAGGGGCAATCCCACGAATGCTCCTGCTTGTTATATTTCAGTGCACAGCCCAAATGCGGGCATCGGGGTGCGGTGGGCGTTAATATATTCATCACCGCCTCAAAAGCATTTACCGCAAGCTGAGGGTGCAGTACCGAGCGAGACGGCGAGAATACCTCGGCAAATCTGCTTCTTTTGCCCTGCACCATATCGGTCAATATATTTGCCGCCGCCATCGACGAGCTGAAGCCCCATTTGTTATAACCGCTTGCAACAAATAAATTCGGCGTGTTTTTTGAATACTGCCCGATATAGGGCACACCGTCAAGCGACATACAGTCCTGCGTTGCCCAGCGGTAAGCCTCTTTTGCATTTGGGTAATACTTTGCAGCAAATCTTTCAAGCTCCTGCCAGTTGCCGCCTTTTTTTCCTGTGCGGTGGCTGCCTCCGCCGACAAAAAGCAGATCACCGTAATTTCTAAACGACATCCCCTTTTCCTGCTCGTCAACATACATCCCGTTAACGTCGGGGGCGTTTTTAAGTGCTAAAACATAAGAGCGATGCTGATAAAGCTTTAAGAAGTATGACCCATGCTTGTTTAAAAGAGGAAAATGCGTTGCAACAACAATCTTTTTCGCCGCAATTCTGCCGTGATTTGTAACCGCACCGTTTGGCTTAAGCTCCAGCACCTTAGTATTTTCATAAATGTTTAAATCCTTAGCGAGGGCATAGCTGAACTTTAATGGATGAAACTGCCCCTGATGCGGCACCTTCACCGCACCCTCGACCTTAAACGGTAAAGGAAGCTCGGAAACAAACTCGGCACACACGCCAAGCTTGTTAAATGCTTTAACTTCATTCTCGATTTTCCGTCTGCTATCAAGCGAGTACACAAACGAGTCCTTTTCTTCAAAACCACAGTCTATGGTTTTGCAAAGCGCAGCATATTGCTTAAGCGCCTGCCTGTTGGCTTCTAAATACATTTTAGCCTTTTCAATGCCAAACTTGCGAATAAGCTCGTCATAAATCAAGCCGTGCTGAAAAGTAACCTTTGCAGTCGTGTTTTTTGTAATACCCGAGCAAATCCTGTCAGCCTCGCAAAGCACATAATCAACGCCTGCCTGCTTAAGCATATAGGCGCACAAAATTCCTGTCAGTCCGCCGCCGATTATAAGCACATCGGTTTTTATATCGCCTTTTAAGCTTTCAAACATAGGGCGTTGTGTTGTGTTTAACCATACCGAATCCATACCGGTCCTCCGCTTTTTTGGTTAGTTTGTGCAAAAAGCGAGAGAATATGAGCGCATGCCATGCAAAAAGCCCCTAACCTACAAAGGCAGAGGCTTTAGCTTATTCATTTTCAGAATATCGGGGATAGTTATCAAATTCATCCTTACTGCCGCAGAAAACATTAATATCTATAAAGCGTTCTTCACCGCTATATCCTTCAAGTATTTCGCGGTTTGTATATTGCCAGAACGTCCATTCTCTGCCGTCAGGCAGCTTTGGCTTTGCAATCACATTTCTTATCCATATATCATACTCTCCATAATCACCTGAAAGATATAAATCATACGATGCTTCTGTAGCGTAAATGATCGGCTTTAAGCCGTAGTATCCCTCAAGCGCTAAAAGCATATCGTTAAGTTCTTTGCTCACAGTTTCTCTTTCAGGAGGGTTTTTAGCCTTGTCACCGTAAAACTCAAGGTCAATAACAGGCGGCAGCATTCCTTCAAACGGCTCAACGTTTGCTATAAAATTTTCCGCCTGCGTTATGCCCTTACTGTCATAACTGAAAAAGTGATATGCGCCTACGGTGATCCCCGATTCTTTTGCACTTGTATAGTTGTAATCAAAATACTCGTCAATATATGTACTGCCCTCGGTTGCTTTAATAAAAGCAAATAAAACATCCTGCTCGGCTAACACATTCCAGTCGATCTCTCCCTGATAATGTGAAACGTCAACACCTCTTACAGGATACTTGGTTCGAGACGGATTATTTAACAGGATAACGCCGTTCCAAATCAAAGCAAATGCTAAAAATCCGATTAATATCACCGTGCAAAGCCCTATGACAATGAAATAAACTGTTTTCTTTTTCACTGTACCACCTCTTTTATTTATTATAGCAAAATCGGTGTGAGGTTGCAAGGAAAACCAACGCGCCCACAACAAAAAGGCACCCTATCGGATGTCTTTTTTCATTGGTGGGAGAGGATGGATTGTTGAACAATTTTGCGCCCGCATTTTTATCAAGGCGAGAAAACCTAAGCGCAAAATATAGAGAATGCTTCGCATTCTCGGTTCTGCATCGGCTCGTCTATCAAAATAAAAACACCCCGTCCTTTTCGGACGAAGTGTTTTTATTTGGTGGGAGAGGATGGATTTGAACCATCGAAGCAATCGCAACAGATTTACAGTCTGCCCCCTTTGGCCACTCGGGAACTCTCCCATATTCAGTTAAGTTGCGTTGGAGCTGGTGGACGGACTCGAACCCCCGACCTGCTGATTACAAATCAGCTGCTCTACCAACTGAGCTACACCAGCAAGCGCTGCAACGAAAGTTATTCTATCATAGCCGCAAGCAAATGTCAAGCCCTTTTTTCAAAAATCTCAAAAAAATTAAAAGCACAGCACAAGGTCTTATTCCCTGCGCTGTGCCTACTATTCATTTTAAAAAGCAATATGTCCGCTATAGGTCGATTCTACAAAACTCACCGAATCAACAAGCGCAAGAGTTTCGTAAGCTGCAATTGCCGAATACACTCTGCCCTCGGCAAAGATATATAAAACTCCGTCATGTTCGATCGCCTTGCCAAATTCGAAAGCGGTGTCCATTTCGTGAATTTCAATATTGCCCACAAGCGTGAACTCGCTGCCGTCAAGCGTATAAAGCGCATAACGATAGCAGAAATCATAACCGTCATAGAACCCGTAAGGCACGCCGACAATTCCCAAAACATTGTTTACATATAAAACTGTGTTGTCACTTAATGCCTTCGAGGTATATTCGCCCGAATACACTGCCGAATCGCAAATTGTATAAGCATTTCCGTCATCATCAAATGCAAAGTGTGAAAGTGTTAAGGTGCCGTCAATGTCGGTAAGGGCAACATAACCTTCACCATACTTAACAAAATCAACCGACTGCTCTTTGTTTATAACAGGGTCAACCACCAAAGGTGCTGCAGGGTCTCTCAAATCAATTGCGTAGTCTTCTTTTCCCGTGAGGACTAATACGCCATCTTCGTTACAGGCAGTTGTTAAAACAGCGGGAAGCTCGCACTTTGAAACCATGTTAAGTGCACTGTCAAAAGCAGTTACAGTGGTAACAAATCCCTCGGGGCTGTTTTTCAACGTGGATATCACAACAGCACCGCCGATTTCAGTAATGCCGTCTCCGCTTAACGCAACACCCTCGCAAGAGGAATAACTGCCAAGGCTTACAACGCCCGAGTTAAGGTTGAACATTGAAACAGTAGTTTTGTCAATGCCGTTTGCATTCTCATAACCAAAGGCATAAAAAGCGTTCTCGGTCATTAAGAACTTACCCTCATAACCCAAAAGCGCCTGAACGCTTACACCTGCCGATGCCATATCAACGCCTGCAACAACAGTGTAATTAGTGGTGGACATATAAGAGGGAATTAAAATACTGCTTGCTTCAATATAAATCTTTTCACCGTTTACAGTGTAGCTGGGAACATAGCTCTCCAAATCGTTTACACCGACAATGGGAGAAAGTCTGTAATCATCATAGCTGGTCACAACATAAACCGCACTGCCCGACTGCTTAACATCAACAAATCTGCCGCTTAAAACATCGGTAGCAAGAAGTGTTGCCTTACCGTTTGCAATGTCGTAAAGCTTAATTTCAACAGAGTGACGCACTAACGAAGGAACCTCTTCGGTGTAAAGATCGTCCATAAGCTCGTCTAACACTGTTTTGTCGGTCTCTTCTTCTGCAGCAGGGGCTTCTTCATCAGCTTCCGGCAATACTGCCTCATAGGTTTCGGCAGCATAGACCACAGCTAAGCGGTCGCCGCTTACAAAATAGTTTACAAGCGCTTTCGATTCGTTCTGAGCGCACTCGGGGGCGATAACATCTCCCAAAGCAAGCTCACCGTTTACGGCGCTGATAAGTCTGATCGAGTCATGCTCGGTAATAAACGCCTTGCCGCCCTGCATAAAGATGTTGTCGTTCGCGCCAAAGCCGCTAACATCGGGCAAAACCAATTCAGCTTCGTCTTCAATCGTTACATTCTCTTCATCGGGAGTAACGGCAGGTGCGTCTTCAATAACAACATCGTTATTTTCTTCAACAACAGGAGGCTCTTCCTCGGTAACGGGGGGCATGGGAATATCCTCAACGCTATCTAAGGTAACAGCAGGCTCATCGTTAGCAGGAGCTACATTATCGGTCTCTCCTTGATTTTCGAGCTCGTTATATGAATGTTCAATTTCAGCCAGTGCCGAATCAAGATTTTTCTTTTCATCGGTGTTTACATAATACTTTTGGAAGGTCTTGTGAAGCTCGTCATAGTTTTCGGCAAAGCTTCCGCCCCGGTTATCGTCTGTAAGTCCGGTGTTGCTGTCAACCGAGGCATATCTTACAAGGCCGAGCACCAAAACTGCACACGCAGCAACCGACATGATTGCGCGGTAGGCTGCAGAATGGGACTTTTTAGCCTTCACTTCGGTCGTCTTATTTATCTTAGTTTCAGAGGTTACAGCTTCGCTTACAATAATATTAGAGCGCTTTTTAGAGAACTGTGTATTCTCCTCAAGCATTTTTGCAATATTTTCGGGCTCTAATCTTTCAGGAATCGGCAATTGTTCAAAAAGCTCGCTGTAAATATTGTTTGCCATGCTGTTACCTCCTTTCAAAATTACTTGGTTAAAAATCTTCTTCTATAAGTTTTCTCAGCTTGGTCTTTCCTCGTGCCAAATAGGTTCGCACGGTTGCTGAGTTTATTCCTGTTATTTTTGCTATTTCATCGCTGGTATATCCATAAATGGAGCTTAGCGAGAAACATATCTTTTCGTTCTGCGACAGGCTTTCAATGTGGTCGAGAAGCTCTATCCCCTCGTACTTCGAGTCTTTATAAGGAATGTCCATCTGCTTGTCTTCGTCATCATCGTCATATAAAGACATTGACATCAGATTTTCACGCTCACGGACATATTCCGCCTGCTTGCGCTTGATTTTGGCTGTTAAAATTCTTATCATCCAGCCTTTAAACGCCTCTTCATTCTTAAGGTTCTTAATGCCCGAGAATGCATCCAAAACAGCGTCGCTCACAGCGTCTGCAGCGTCGTCCTGATTGTTAAGGTTACAAAGCGCATAATAGTATAATTCCTTATATATAGCCGAATATAACTCGGCAAAAGCCTTGCTGTCGCCCTTCTTCGCTTTAGATACAAGCTCGGAAAAGCCGGATTTCATTCTCTCACCTCGAATCGAATGACCCGACTATACAGACTTATGGCTTAGCCTTCTGTATAGTAAGTGTCAAAAATAAACGTTTTTGTTGCAGTCACTATGAAAAAAATTTTCTTCAAATTGCCTTTAATTTCGCCGTTTTGCACAATACCCTTGGGCGTGAAAACATAGTAACCCAATATAAAGTTTATTATACACTAAAATCGACACAATTACAAGACAAATGACGAAAAAAGCAACCGCATAAAAAGCGGGCGCCACGAAACCGCACTCTGCCCCTCTCGGGGCAGGCGCGGCTCCACGCCGCCCTTCGCCTGACTTAAAAAACTATACTCTCTCAATTATCTTTAAAAGTGTGCTTATGCAAACAAGCGCCGCTTCGCTTATCATGTTTGCAAACTCGTCGGCACCGCCCGAAACGCTATCCGATACCGCCTTGATCAAAAGTGCAGGCACGCCGTTTCGGTTTGCCGTTAAAAGAATCCCCGCAGATTCCATTTCGCAAATATGTGCGCCGAATTTTTCGTTAAGCTCACGCTTTTTATCGGGGTCGCCCACAAACTTGTCGGCAGAGGCGCATATGACCCTCATAAGCGTCGGCTCGACCTCGCAGGCTTTATCTACCAAGCTCTTTTCAGCAGGAATGTAAATGTCGGGATATTCCAAATATCTTCCGACCTCGCAGTTATCAATTTCCGAGGTATCGAAATCGTAATGTACGACTTTTTCAACAACTGCCGTTCTGGTAACCGACATTTCATCGGTAAGCCCTCCGCAAACGCCGAAGTTGACTATCATCTCGCAACCGTATTTGCTTATTAAAAGCTGAGTTGACGATGCCGCAGATATCTCACCTGCGCCGCTTTGAGTTACATAAAGCGAATGCCCGTTAACCTCGTAAGCCTTAATTTCATAGCCTGCAAGGTTTTCAACACTTATGGGCTTGCCCATTTTTTCAAGCAGTGCGCCAATCTCTTGTGCAACCGCAACGATCATGCCAATGTTCATTTTTCTTCCTCCAAAATATGTTCCATAAATATCCTCTGAGGTTTAAGCCCCTTTGCCTTATAAAACTCCATTGCGCTGTCGTTGCCGCACCACACGTTAAGGGTTACATTATAGCAATCGGTCTTTTTAGCGAGGGCTAACACAGCTTCATAAAGCGCCGAGCCTATGTGCTCGCCGCGGTGATTCTCATCAATACACAAATCGTCGATATAAAGCGATTTGATGTCTGTAAGCAAGAGGTCTCCCACCGCCTGCTTAAAAACGCAAAAGGCATAGCCCAAAACATTGTCGTTATCATCAGCCGCCACTAAAATCGGGCGAATGGGGTCGCAAAGAATTTCTTCCAGCTCTTTAGCGGAATATTTTGTTGTTGTGGGCTTAAAAATGTCGGGGCGGATATCATAGTGCACACCGTGGACCTGACGCAAAAGTTCCATCAGCATGGGTATATCTTTAGTTTGTGCATATCTGATCGTCAAGGTTAAGACTTCCTTTCTTTAACGGGGTATCAAAGGCAAAAGTGAGCAGGGGCGAAGCCCTGCCACCCGCCTGCCGGCGGGTGGCTAAGGCGGCGCTTTGCGCCGCCTCCCCGTGCGCCCCTTGGGCGCACGGGGAGGGCTTCGCCCTCGCAGGCAGTGATGTTTTTATCGATCCTGCAAATTACTTCTTCGTCTTATAGATCTTATCAAACATCTTACAGCAGCGAATTGTTGTTAAATGCGGCACAGTGTCGCTTTCAAGCTTGCCCTCGCGCACACAGCGCATGGCTTCCATTGCCTCATATACAAAGCCGTTTTGGGTTTTGTCGTCAGTAAAATGCTCGACCACTTGGCGGTTTGTGTTATACAAATACGCCTCCGTGGCAAAGTGGATAAGCGGCACGATGATAAGCCCTTTATCGCCCGAAATAACGAGCCTTTCTTCCATCATTTCAGATAAGCTGGCACCAAGCGATGCAATTGCATTTTCAAATCTTAATGTCACATGCTCGCAAATATCAACACCCGTATCCGACCAAATGACCTCGGGCTTGATGTCCAAAACATCCTCACCAAGCATAAATGTCGAAAGCTCATAAGCATAAACGCCCAGATCATATGCCGCACCGCCGCCCAAATCAGGGTTGTAGAAGCGGTTTTTAGGGTCTTTTCCTGCTGTAAAACCAAGCCGTGCATCAACATATCTTACAGTGCCTATCCTGCCTTCATCGACCCACTGCTTAGCTTTTTGCATAGGTGGCAGAAATCGGCTCCACATAGCTTCCATCGCAAAAACGCCCTTTTGCTTTGCGAGTGCGAATGCGGTCTCGGCCTCTTCAGAGGTCGTAAACATAGCCTTTTCGCATAAAACCGGCACACCGTAGTTTAGGCACATCATGGTAAGCTCATAGTGCAGTGAGGTCACGGTTGCTATGTAAACGCAGTCGGGCTTTTCGTTTTTTAAAAGCTCCTCATAACCGACGTAATATTTCGGTATACCCTGCTTTTCGGCAAATTCTTTAAGCCTTGATTCGGTCTTACCTGCAACGGCAATAATCTCGGCATCGCCGATTAGGCGCACAGCTCCGCAGAATTTTTCGGCAATAGATGCCGCACCCATAATTGCAAACTTGAATTTACTCATGGTCGTTCCTCCTTAATTCATGGTTTATATTTATTAATGATCTCACATATATCATCAACATAAGCATTGCCGCCAAGCACTCTGCCGTCAGGCTCAATGCTTATTGCTCTTATATCATTCGGGTCTTCTTCATAAGGATTTTCAAAAACTACATTTGGGTCGAAATACTCGCTCAAATACTTCAGCGCATTTCCGCTTGGAAAAACCACATTGCCGTCAGCCTCGGAAATTCCCATCTGCCTAAACTCGTTTAAAACCTCACGGGTCTTTTGGTTATAAGAGTTATCATCAGTTTTTGAAACCAGCCAGGCAGGGCTTGTGCGAATCGATACCCCCGCTTTAACCTCTTGTGCAAAGACTTTAACAGGCTCCAAGGGTATAGTTTCCTGATGAAAAGCATCGACCGAAAGCAAAATATCGTTCACCCCGCTTTTGGCAAGATTTTCGGCAACCTCGGCAATTCTTTTGCGGTCGGTACTGAAAAAGCCGTTTGTTATTAGCTGCCGTTTCAAGATTCCTACTGCCTTTGCGGTGCTGTGTATTTTACATACCGCCTCGGGGTAAAGCAACGGCTCACCGCCAAAGGTCATCAGCGATTTTATCTTGTATTCCTCTGCTAACCGATAAACCGCCTTTGCCGCAATGTCTGCGTCAATGCTCTCTCCGCACATGGCATGGTCTCCCTCAGAGCAGTGCTTGCACCGACCCGTGCAGGCATAAGTTATTACAAGCTCTATTCGGTTAATATTTTTAGTGTAGGGGTTCATGTCAGTCCCTTTCAATATTACTGACCGGAGTAAAGCCAGCTTGAAGGAACCAAGAACGTATAGGGTGCGGTGGCAATCGCAAATATCAACGCGAACTTGATTCTCAGTGGCCTGTCAGCCTTTTTAAACGTAACGAAATAGTTGAATACGAATATCATAACCGCCGAAATCAAAAGTGCAGGAAGCGTTAAATAAAGCTCGTCGCCCATTCTTCCGACCTCGAAAACAACCACTAAAAACAGCATGTAAGCCGAGCCGATAACATCGGAAAGCAAACCAAACAAAAATATTTTAAAAATGTGTTTAACATACCACTGCTTTTTGCTTGCAATTTTTAAGACATACATGCTTACAATCAAAACCAGACTGTCAATTAAAAAGTTGCCGGGCAAAACAATGAACCAAACCTGCGGGAACAGCAAAAGCATCCAAAGCGGGAACAAAACGTTATAAAGCTTAACTTGCTCTTTTTTATGCATAAGCTGCCTCCTTAAAATGTCACTCCGACTTTCTTTCTAGCAAACAAATATTCTCCACATGGCTTGTAAACGGGAACATATCAACAGGCTGGACCTTCTTCACCTTATATCCGCCCTTTACAAGCTCTTTTACATCCCTCTCCTGCGTTTCGGGGTTGCAGGATACATACACTATCCTATCCGGCATCATCTTGAGAAGAGATAAAAGTGTTTTCTTATCACAGCCTGCGCGCGCAGGGTCGAGCATTACAACATCGGCTCTTTCGCCCTGTTCGGTCAGCTCCTCTAAAAGCCTGCCTGTATCTGAACACACAAAGCCTATATTCTTAACGCCGTTGAGCTTTGCGTTTTTCTTGGCGTCCTTAATTGCCGCGGCGTTTGATTCAACGCCCAAAACCTCTTTGCACTTTTTGCTTGCAATAAGCCCGATCGTACCAATACCGCAGTAGCAGTCGAGCACCCTTTCATCGCCTTCAAGCGAGGCAAACTCGATTGCCTTTGAATATAGCTTTTCAGTCTGCACATGGTTTACCTGATAAAACGAGCGTGCCGAGATTGCAAACTTAAGCCCCAAAAGCGTGTCGGTTATCTCGCCTGTGCCGTAAAGCACCTTTTCACTTTCACCGAGCATCACCTTGCCGGGCGTGGTAGAAATGTTTTGCACAACTGTTTTTATTTCGGGATATTTCTCTGCAAGCTCCCTTGCCAGCTCTTTCCCTTTCGGAAAAATCGGCGAAGCCGTGACAAAGCATACCATATATTCACCGCTTACTGTGCCTTTTCTAATAAGAACGTGGCGCAAAAGCCCCTTGCCCGAATATTCGTCAAACGGCAAAAGCTTATATTTCGGCATCAGGTGGCGAATCGCCCTTATAATTGCGCTCGATCTTTCGTCCTCTAAAAGGCAGTGGTCGCAACTGACTATGCCGCCGGTTGTTGATTGATAAATACCGCTGATAATCCTCTTGTTCGGATAAGTAAGCTTAAAAACCTGTGTTGCCTTGTTGCGGTAGTGCTTGGGGTTATCCATTCCAATAATTTTATCAACATGGCAATACTTTCCGAAAAGCTTTATAATTTTTGCCTGCTTTAAGCTTAGCTGTTCCGAATACTCAAGATTCATAAGCTGACAGCCCGAGCACTTTTTATATACGGGGCAGATGTTTTCCTGCTGTTTATTTAAATCTTCCATAATTCTATCCTCAAAAATATATTCTTTTAAAAAATAATATCACACAAGGGCATAAATTACAATTCAATTATTGGGTTTTTGTAAAATTATCGGCATAATTTCATAATTCGGACACATTTATTGCTTATAATATAAATTGAACAGATATTTTGTTTCAAGGAGGTTTAAACATGGCAAAAATTTTGGTTGTAGATGATGAAGTTAAGATTAGAGAAGTTGTTAAAGAATATGCCGTTTTTGAAGGGTACGAGGTTATTGAAGCCGGCGACGGCATGGAAGCGGTCGAAAAGGTCCGTCAGGAAGCCGACAGTATCGACTGCATTATTATGGATATTATGATGCCCCGCCTTGACGGCTACTCGGCCTGCAAGGAAATAAAGAAAATTAAGAACATTCCCGTAATTATGCTCTCGGCACGAGGAGAGGAATATGACAAGCTTTTCGGCTTCGAGGTTGGCATTGACGACTATGTTGTAAAGCCGTTTTCTCCTAAAGAGCTTATGGCACGAGTAAAAGTTTCGCTTAAGCGAAGCACAGTGCCCGAAGATGACGGTGTTATCCGTTATAAAGGACTTGTTATAAACTTTGCCGCACGCGATGTTACCATCGACGGCAAGCGTGTGCAGATGACGCCCAAGGAATATGACATTTTGTTCTATCTTGCCAAAAACATGAATATTGCCATGAGCCGTGAGAAGCTTTTGGAGGAAGTGTGGGGCTTTGATTTTTACGGCGATGACAGAACGGTTGACACCCACATTAAAATGCTTCGTAACAGCCTTGGCCCATACCGTGACCTTATTGTTACCTTAAGAGGAATGGGGTATAAATTTGACGACATCCGTTAAAAAGAAAAAAGCCAACCAAAAAGAAGAACGCAATCTGCGAACAACTATCTGGCTTCACTTTGCGGGATTTACGATAGTTATTCTTTTGCTTTTGTGGTTCTTCCAGGTGTTTTCTATCGACGCTTATTACGAATATTCAAACCGCCGTAAAATAAGGCAGGCAGCAGCCGAGATCGTTGCCGCTTTCGATTCCGACAAGCCTCGCGCAATAAGCACCCTTGTTGAAGAGCTTGCCTATAAAAACACCATGAGTATTGCCGTTACCGACTGGTATGGCAACTCTATCGCGCGTGCCGACTATTCGGGCGGCTATTCAATTATTACCGAGTCGCAGGGCTTTAGGCTGTTTGAATATAGAAACGACCTTGCAAAAAGTACAGGCGGTTATGTGTTGGATACCATTGTGAACGAGCGTTTTGGCACGATCGAAATTGTTTACGGCCAGATAATCGGATATACAAACTATCTTATTTTTATAAACGCACCGCTCGAACCGATAGGCCCGACAGTTGACATAATCATGGAACAGCTGTTTTACATCTTCCCGCTTGTTCTGGTGGCGGCGCTTTGGGTTTCTTTGCTGCTTTCAAAGAGGATCTCAAGTCCTTTTACCCACATAACCGAATCTGCCAACAGGCTTGCATCGGGCGACTATTCCACCCGCTTCGAGGGCGGCTCATACACCGAGATCAACCGACTTTCTGACACCTTAAACTATGCCGCCGAGGAGATATCTAAAGTTGAATCTTTAAGAAACGACCTTATTGCAAACGTCTCGCACGACCTAAGGACTCCTCTTACAATGATTAAGGCATATGCCGAGATGATAAGAGACCTTTCGGGCGATAACCCCGTTAAAAGAAACGAGCATTTAGGCGTAATCATTGACGAGACCGACCGCCTTTCTGCACTGGTAAGCTCGATGCTTGAGCTTTCAAAGCTTCAAAGCAAAACGGTTGATATGACGCTTACGGATTTCTCGCTTAACGACTTTATCGACTCGATTTTGCAAAGATACCGCATTTTAAGCGAGCAGTCGGGGTTTGAATTCAGCTATGAATCGGACGGCGACGTTATTTGCCGAGGAGACGAACAAAAGCTTGAGCAGGTAATGTTCAATTTTATAAACAATGCCGTTAATTACAGCGGAGATTCAAGAAAAATTATTGTAAGAACGACCACGCTTGCCAAAACCGTTAAGGTTGAGGTTGTTGACTTTGGCACAGGCATTGCCAAAGAAAAACTGCCGATGATTTTTGACCGCTATTACCGTGATGAGCGCACAAAGCGTGACGTTGTGGGCACAGGCCTCGGCCTTTCAATCGTTAAAGAGATCTTAAAGCTGCATAATACCCGTTTTGGTGTTTTAAGCGAGCTTGGCAAAGGCTCGACCTTCTGGTTCGAGATCGACCGTGCCCCGGAAAAATAACTAACATTTTAAGAGGTGACCTTTGGTGACAATTAAAAACCGAATTTTGGTGACACTTTGTCACGAAGGTCCTGCTTCTCGCGCAGAGCTTGCAAAGCGTTTAGACCTTTCAGCCTCTCATATTTCAGAGGCGGTAAACGAGCTTCTCGAAAAAGAAATATTAGTTGAATCGGGTTACAGACAGGATAACTCCCGAGGACGAAAAAGCACTCTTTTAAACTTCAATGTGTCCTATCGTTTTGCGCTGGGCTTGGGGTTTGCCGATAACATAATGAGCATTGGACTGACAACCGTAACCGGAGAAGTTTTGGGAAAAGAGGTCACAACCATTGACCCTCACCTAACTAAAGATGAGCTTTTTGATATTGCTATGAAAATGGTTATGGGGATTTTAAGAAACTGTTGCCTTACCATGTCCTCGCTTTTGGGAATTGGGCTTTGTGTTAAACAAACTGCCGCGCGAAGATATTATGTTGATGCCTCGCTCGAAGAAATAATTGCAGATGTGCACCAATATACAAAGCAAAAAATCGTGTTCGAGCCTGCCGAGGAATATTTGCAGGCTGACCCGAAAATTGCCTCGATAAGCCGAGAAGAGCTTTACCTTTTCGGCGCCGCAAAGGTTGTAAGAGACCTGTTTTTATATGCCGACATATAAATTTAAATCAGCACTCTTTTAAAAGAGTGCTGATTTTTTGCTATAAGAATATTAACCACAAAATGCCGTAAACCACCGGCTGATGAAGCATGTAAATAATCAGCGAGTGCCTGCCTATCCATTCAAGCGGCTTAATTCTCGGCTTTTTTAAGAATTTTAAAAGGTCAAGCCGCTTAAATATTCCAAACAAGAAATATCCTGCCTGATATAAAAAGATCCACGGCAGCAGAGGGAAATAATCTGACGACCTGAAATTGAACGGAGGAAAACCGAGATATGCGGTGAAATCGTTTAAATAAAAGCTTCTCGGCACCGTAAACCATGTTGAGGCAATGCCGATGCCACCGTAATTGACATTTTCAAACATCAAAAACAAAGCAAGCATTATTCCAAAGCCGACAAATGGGTTAAACTTTTTATAAACATAATCAAGAGGTATCATTAAAAGCATGCCTGTACCGATTAAGCTTAACACGCCGAATTTTACAATTTGGTCGGGCATAAATAGATATGTCGCAAGCGTTATAACTACCGAGCCGCCCAGAACAAGCAAAGCGCGCTTTAACCTTTTGCTGCCTAACCGACAGCAAAAGCCAGAAAGCAAAATGAACGTGCAACAAATGCACTGCTGCCATATATCGCTCGAGGGCGAGATGTACCACTTTATTCGAACTCCAAATATATAAACAATGTCATAAAGTGCGTGATAAGCTATCATGTTTAAAAGCGCAAACGCACGCAGGCTGTCAAGCAAATGGTATCTTTCCTTTTCCATGATACTCACCTCTCCAAAGTTTTATAATATTGTAACAGCGAGTATGGATTTTGTCAATGCAAGCAAAAAGCCCTTCCCAAAAACGGGAAGGACTTTTGTTTTGAATTAATCTTCACCAAGTTTAAGAGCCTTGTTAATGTTGATCTGCTTAATGAGGTGTGCAATGACTGCAAAGCCAACAAGAAGCATAACAAGAACAATTATGTAAAGCTTGATGTAGTCGCCTCTTTCGGATACTACTACAAAAGGAGGAACCTGGTCGGTTACATTGTAGAGCACCTGGAACAAAGGCACGAACAAATCGGAAGCTATGCCGCCGATGATGATCGAAAGGAAGATAGATACGCCGGAAACAAGAACCTGTTCATAAACGATCATCGAAATGATCTCGCCAAACGACATACCCATAGCTCTTAAAATACCGAACTGTAATGTTCTTCCCTTAATCGAAAGGATCCAGTAAATCAAGAAACCGATGAAGCACATTGCCATGATGATGATAAAGCCCAAGGTAAGCGCACCGTTAACACCCTGCAAAACAGCATCGGTTTTAGACGAGGTTACCATCTGAGATGAAACATCAAGTCTGGTTGCGGTAATGTCAGCTGCAACAACCGAGTCATAAAGGTCAGAGATCTTGGCATCGTCCTTAAGCGACATCCAAACCTGGTAAGGCTCGGTAATTGTCATAACATTAATGTAATCATAGTTAAGAATTACAAAGTCCTTATAATCGCCTGCCGAGTTTCTTTCATAAGGGTTAAGGCTGGGCCAATAATCAACAACTGCAACAACGGTTGCTTCAAACCAATCGTTCTTGCTCCACTTAATGCTTATTCTGTCACCAAGGTTAACGCCGTATTTCTCCTGATAAGAGCTGGAGATAATTGCGCCGTCCTGACATTCGCTTAAGGCATTAATGTAGTGGTTAATGTGTACAGGCAAGAGGTTATCTCTGAACCAGCAAACATCAGCAAACTGATGAGCGATAATACCCATTACCTGACAGTCTGTCTGTGTCTTGTCGTTAAATCTTAGCTGAACAGTGTCGCGTTTGAATACAGGCGTAGCAACGTCAACACCTGCAAGTGTCTCATATCTTTCAAATACAGGCTCAGTATACTGAGTAACGCTTGTTTCGCCGCCGTCTTCTTCCGAATAGATCTTAACTCTGGTGGTCTTCCAAGCTTCTTCTAATACCACGTCTGCACCAAGGTTATATTTGATTCTTTCCTCGGTATTGCGGTTAATAGCTCGTGCTGTGTTAGCCGAGAAGATGCCAAGTGCAACGGTAAGAATAAGGAAGATCATAATGAACTTCTCTCTGCCCGAGGAAGAACGGCCGATGTTGTTGAGCGAAATGTAAGCAGCGGGCGACCAATGTTTTCTTCCGATAAAGTAGACCAAACGGATGAAGTAAGGATAAAGTCTTACGCAAACCAAGCCTGCGCCCAAAATGAATACGGTGGAAACCGCAAACATCAGCGGGTTCATTGTCGAGGCAACTTCGCTTATGCCTTGCTCAATAAGCTTCTGTTCACGGCGATTGTGGAACCAAAGCCATACAACAGGTAGAATAAGGCAAGCAAAATCGAGATACATCTTCTGCCAGAAGGGCTTTTCAAAGCTCTTTGCTTTTTTCTGCTTATGTGCAACAATAGAGATTCTCGACGCAGGAATGATGGGAACTAAAGTGGTAACAAAGAATACTGCAACCGCAACAATTGCAAACAAGAAAGCAGCAACAGAAAGCTTTGCCTGAAGTGCAGGACGGTTAACAAATTCCAAGAAGCCGTTTGATACGCCTAAGATGTTACAAAGTCCCAAACCTACAAACGGTCCGACAAGTGCCGAAATCGCGCCCAAAATAAGGGTTTCATAAGCGTAAATTCTTAAAATCTGCCACGAGGAAGCGCCGCGGCTCTTAAGCATTGCAATTTCGTTCTTCTCAGATTCTATATTGAGCTGAGATACCATGTAAAGGTAGAAGATAAGCATTAAGCACACGGGAATATCAAGCATTAAAAGGATATATTCCAACGACGCTGCCTTATCGGCATAAGCCTCTAAAACGCCCTTTGCGGGAACATCGAAGTTAACGTTTTCTTCGTCATATGCTTCTTCGTGCAATGCAAACATGTTCTGAACATGACCGATGATGTTCATATCCATGTTGTGATAGTCGATTATGTAACGACATTCAACCGATGTGATGTTTACAATACCGGTGTAAATAAGACCTTCGGCAGCAGAAACGCCAAGCTCTTTGTTTTCGTTACCCAAAAGGGTATCAAAATCGGTAAAGAAGGTGTTGTCATAGTTCTTCATACCCTCCGACCAGTAGGTGTCTGTCTCGTCAGAAAGTGTAAAGGTACCAACGACCTCAAGCTTAACGGTGTCACCGGGGGTAACAATGTTTGTTACCTCATAGATCTGACCCATTGTGATCTGTGCAGTCTGCAAAGCCATGGGGGTACAAATAACTTCATAAACGCCGTCATCACGTCTGCCGGGTTCATACATTCTGCCCTCAAGCATGGTAATGTGTCCGTCCATCTCTGTCATGGCACCCAGCTTAAGCATCGAGGGGTTTTCCGACTCGACATTGGTAACATAAAGGTACGAGTCGTAGGTATAGCATTTATAGTTTAAGAACGGCACCAAAAGCTGGTTAAAACGGTTTGCCGAATTAGCGTAAACGTTGTTAACCGTTGCACGCTGATTTTTGGCAGAAGTGCCGCTCACGATGGTTTTTGTAACCGCATATACGCCGGGATATTCGTTGTTCTCCTCCTGATATGCCTGCATATCCTTAATCAGCATTCTCTGCAAGGAAGCATGCATATAAATCGGAATTGTACTTGTCATGGCAGTAGCCATGATAAATCCGATGAGAAGGCAGATTACCATCCACTTTGTATTGCGCATTTTTCTGAACAATAAAGTGAGCATTTTCTTTCCTCCTAATAATTATGAAAGCTTACGAAATCTTATCTGATGATGATTTCGTCGCCCACTTCAAGACCGGAAGTGATTTCAACAAGCGAGCCGCTCTGCAAACCGATCGCTACGTTTCTTTGTACCTTCTGGTTGTTTTCAAATACATAAACACACTTAACGTTGTTTACAGTCTTGATAAGGTTAGCCGAAATAACAATAACATTCTCACGCTTATCCAAAATCAAAAGGGTATCGGCAATGTTGCCGACAGCCGAAGATTCGGGAATCATATCATTAAACTTAACAATAATTCTGTCCGATGTTTCCTGTGTTACATATTCACCGTTTTCATCGACCTTAGCTGCGCCGGTGGTTTCGTCCCAAAGTCTCGAAATTGTACTTTCTACAATTGTGCCGTCGAAATATTCGCCCTCGTAACGGATGGTGATGGGGCGGCCAACCATGAATTCGCTTACGTTATCATCCGGGTTGATTTTAATGTAAAGGTCTGTAATGTCAATAACGGTTGCAACAACCTCACCTGCGTTGACCCAGTCGCCGGGAGAAAGTGTCATAACCTGAGAAACAGTACCTGCAACATCAGTATAAAGCTTTGCAGCGTCCTTTTCGGCATAAAGCTTGTCAAGCTCGTTCTGCAAAAGCTGAATATCCAAAAGCTCCTTAGCCTTAACGGTTTCGCTTTCCTTCTTTTCAATTGCGATCTGATATTCAAGCTCTTCACGTTGCATCTCAAGCTCCATAAGCGAGATCTCAATGTCAAGCTCATAAGTTTCAAATTCAGCAATAAGGTCTCCGACCTCAACAACGTCGCCGGCAGATACATAAACGCCCTTGATGTTACCGCCGCGGTCGGTAAATCTTGCCTTATATTCTGTGCCCGAGGCGATGGTGCCTGCTGTCAATACCTGCTTGGTAATATCTTTAAGTTCAGCAGTGGTGGTTGTGTAGGATACTTCGCTTGCCTTGACTACGGGAGCTTCTAAAACCTCTTCCTCTTCGGGGAGGAAATAGCAGCCGCTCATTACAAACATTGTAAGAGCCATTAAAACAAGCAAAATGGATTTTGTTAGTTTCATATGCGTTCATCCTTTCGATTTGGCTAAAATTCGCCTTATAGTCATTCTACCAAAAAATCAACAATTACACAATAGGTTTTTACAATCTAATTAACAAAACCAAGTAATATTTTTTACAATTTAATGTTTCTAAATTGTAAATAAATTCACCGCACGAAGACTTTCATACGGTGAATGCTTTTGTTATTCAAAGTTTACCTCGTCACGAGTTATGACCGCCGAGCTGTTATAAAAGACCACCCACTCAGCTTCGGTCATATCCCCTCCAAAACCACCCTGAGCATCAACAACATATTCGCCCGACCAAACGCAGGCATAACCAAAATATGCTCTGTCCGTAACAATGTTAACAGGCGAGGGCAACACGTTGCATTCGCTTATAACAACGGGTTTTGTTAAAGAAATCTCGGCAAAGGTGTGCAAAAGATTCACGCGTGACGAAGAATTCCATGCCTGCTCGCTGAAGTCGTAAATATCAAGCGAGATAATATCGCACCATTCATCGCCCACATACCAGTCCTTGTCCTGTCCGTTCCAGACAAAAATAAGGTTGTCTAAATGCCAATAATCGGTCAGGCGCATATAAATCAGTCTGTAAAGCCAAAGGTAGGCATCTTTATCCTCGCCCCACCAATACCAGCCGCCGCTTGCCTCGGGCAGAGGTCTGAACAATACGGGTATATCAAGCTCTTTAAGCCTTAAAAGCTCGGCAGCAATTTCGTCAATATCCGCCAGCAACGACATTGCTTCATCGCTTACTCCGCCGCTTTCATAAAGCTCGTTAAGCTTCGATTCGCTCATTCGGGCAATATCATGTGCGTTCACAGCCTTTTTAACGTCGAAGTCAGACTTCTCGGCATAAACCGAGCCGCCCTTTACCCAATGCCACACATAGCCAACAATACCGCCGTTTTCGGCATAATCAATTGCATATTCAACATCGCCGCTGTCGGCACCTGTGGCATAATCCATCAGCTCGCCAAATCTAATTGCAGGGTATTTGCCTGTATAGCGCAAAACCTCGTATATCTCGTTGTTTGTGCCCTGCGAGCACTGCTGTGCGCTTAAGGTCGCCTTGCCGTAGCTTTGGCAGAGGTATTCATAAAGCGCTCTTGCCGAATCGGATGCTTTTGAGTTTGAAAGCACACCGCCTGCGTTATAAGCAAAGTCGATAACCGACTTTGAATCCTCTAAAATAACATAGTCGAAATCTGCTTCGGCAGTCAGCTTTCCAAAGGTAATATAATGCTCGCCTTCTGACAGATAAATGTTTTCAAACTTGACTGCTTCAAAGCTTCCGCTTCCCGAAAGACTGAAACTGCCAAATGCGCTTCCGTCCACATACATAATTCCTGTCAAAAGTTTATCCGAGGCGGCACATACCGTTATGTTATAATGCTGGTCCGAAACCGCCGCAACCGTTATTCTAAGCTCGCTGTCGGGCAAAGATACGCCCGAAACATAACCCTCGCCGATGTACCCTTCTCTAAAAGCGGCCGCCTGAGCATAGCCCGAAACCTCGCCTTCCTCAGCCTGATACATTTCAAGGCAATACTGCACGTTAAAATCAATCTCCTCAAGCTCGGATTGCCCATAAGTCGGCAAGTCAAAATCAGGCTCGGTTATCAGGGGGGCGCCTGCCTCGGGCAGAGGGGTATCGGTCACATCCTCTGTTACAATCTGCTCATAAGGTATGTTATGATCGCTCGCCAAGGTTCCGTTTGCAGGCGACGATTGCGCCCCGCAGCCAACCAGAAGCACAAGTGCCAGCATAACGCAAATTATCCGCTTTATCATAATCAATCATGCTCCTTTCAGCGCGTGCTTAAGCTTTGGTACCAAAATGCACGCAAGAACTATTTTTATAAAGTCAACAACGATAAACGGCAAACAGCAAACAACTATCGAGATTAAAAAGCTCGCTTTTGTTACGATCATATACCATGCCGTTCCGACAAGATATATAGCTAAAGTGGCAATACAAATTGTCGAAAACAATCCTATTTTGTCTTTTAGTATAGTTATTATCGCTGTTGCAAGCAAATAACCTATAATAAATCCGCCGGTAGGCCCCAAAAGCACCTGCAAGCCTCCTGCAAAGCCGGAAAAAACGGGCACGCCAAGCGCGCCTAACATTATATAAACAGATACCGCGGCAATTGCTTTTTTAATGTCGGTCAGCCCTGCTATAAAATATATTCCAAAGCTTGCAAGAGTTATCGGCACAGCACCAACGGGTATTACCCACGGCGAAATAACGCACATTGCCGCTGCATAAAGCGCTGTAAGAGTTAAATTCTTATATTTCATAATTACAAACTGTCACCTTTAGATGAAAATATACGATAAGTATACTTAATCGCATATATTAAAGCAATTATAGCATATTTTTTTCGGTTTGGCTACCCTTACCCTTGTCAAAAAGAAAACTGCTGTTAAGCCAAGCCTAACAGCAGTTTATCTATATAATATTATCCTACCAAACCGGATCTTGCCAAGCCTTCGGTGAAGTGCTTTTGCAAGAATACGTACATTACAAGAATAGGTGCGATTGTAAGCAAACAGCCCGATTCGAGCCATACGATCTTCTTTCTTGTACCAACCTGAGCACCGTTAAAGAGCGTCTGGTCCAAAGTCGCCGAGAGCTTCTGGAGCGCAAGAGCAACTGTATGGTTAGAAATGAAGAAGGTCGAGCTTACATAGTAGTCGTTCCAATACCATACTATCGAGAAGAGGAATACAGTAAGGAATGATGAGGAAGCGTTAGGTACCATTACCTTCAAGAAGGTCTTGATAGGTCCGCAACCGTCGAGGTATGCAGCATCCTCGAGTTCCTTGGGGAGACCCTTGAAGAACTGTCTGAAGATGAACACGAAGAGACCGGACTTGATACCGTTAACAAAGATTGCCGGAGCATACATTACGATCGGGTTGTCGATAAGCGATACATAGTGTCCACCGGATGCGTTAGTCAGAATCTTTATACCCATAAAGGTGGTAGCACCGGCAGACGCCAAAACATCTACCAATCCGAAGCAGTCGAAGAATGCCCACTGGAGGTACAAAGGAATAACGGTGATCTGAGGGGGAACGATGATCTGCATGATAACAATGCCGAACATGAGCGCCTTGCCCTTGAAATCGAATCTTGCGAAGCCGTAACCTGTAATAGCGCAAACGCCTACCGACAAGAGCGAGCAAACAAGGTTAAGCAAAATTGTGTTTAAAAGCGTGGGACCAAAGTCCATTGTTTCCCATGTGTCAATAATGTTCGAAAGAGTTAACGACTTAGGAAGCCAGATTACCGAGGGGTCGGTCATCTGTACCGAAGGACGGAACGCTGTCGAAACCATGTAAATAAGGGGATACAGAATTACGAAGCAAAGTCCGAACAAGATAAGGAATCTGAATATGGGCCAAACCTTATTGAAAATTGCTTTTCTGCGGAGGTAACCCAAGTGCTCGCTTGTAAGCTGACGGTCGTCAAGTGTGCCGGCCTTCTTAGCAGCCTTGTAAGCAGCTCTTTTTGCTTTAAGATGAGCAGCGCGTTCTTTTTCGAACTCTCTTTCAATCTTCGACTGACTGATTTCCTTCTGCTTTTTAACCTTAGGTGCTTTAGGAGCCTTAGGAGCTTTTTCTTTAGCAGTTGCCATTCATATCCCTCCTTTACACTTCGTAATAAACGAACTTGTTTACGATCGGGAATACTATGCAGAGCGCCAAAATAACGATCAAGAAGTATGCCCAAGCCATAGCGGCCGAGTAACCGTGATTCCATGCAGATGCCTCCTGCAAAACGAGTGTCATAACTGCGTTGTTGGGGGCAACGAAGGAGTCAACGATTGTGTAAACTAAGTTAACAACGATCATAGGGCTGATGTAAGGAAGAGTGATCTTCCAGAAGAATTCCCAAGCGGTAGCACCTTCGATAGAAGCTGCTTCCTTAGCCGAAACAGGGATGCCCTGCAAAGCAGCCAAGAAGATGATGATCTGAATACCTGTACTCCATACAAGGTTAAAGATATCACTTGTCATCAGCGAGATAATTTCCGTTACCTGGTCACTGATGTTGTATACGCCCAAGAAGTTCAAAAGTGCACCTGCCATGTCAGTTTCAAACATTGTCGAGAACTGGTCTGCACCGCCGGAGTAACCAGAGGTGTCCATGTCACCGTTGATGATGGTGATTACAGGGCCGGTCGCAATGATTACAGGGAGGAAGAATACCGCTCTGGCAAAGGTTCTGCCCTTAAACTTCTGATTAAGGATAACGGCAATAAAGATTGCAAAGATGATGATAAGCGGTGTTCTCCAAAGAGTGTCTTTAAGCACTGCTAAAAGTGCTTCTGTGTAATCGGTGTCTTTTCTGAAGGCATCAATATAGTTCTGAATGCCAGCAAACTGGGTCTTCATTTCGCCCAGTGTAACCTCTGTTACGTTTAACGAGTACCAAAGCGATACTAAAAGAGGTCTTAAGAAGAAGTAGATAGTACCAAGGATCCAAATGGAGAGGAATCCATAGCCGTAAAGTGCTTTACGTCTTTCATAAGGAATTCTCAGACCCTTGGCTTTTTTCTCCTTAGGTGCTTTTTCAACCTTTGCAGCCTTAGGCGCCTTGGGTGCCTTAACTTCCTCAGCAGTTTTTACTGCGGTTTCAGCCATGATTATCCAACCTCCTTCTCGTTATACTTAAACAAATTATATGTTTTTCCGTTGGCGGTGATGTCGCCTGTTTCAAGGTTAACGGTTGTTACAACGCCGTTAGAGTAGGTTGTGGTGATTACTTCGCCATCCTGCTTATAGTCAACGATTGTAGCATCGGAAACCTGTGAAAGAATTTCGTTAGCAAGCTTATATTCTGCTGCTGCGTCTTCAAGCCAGCCCTCGTAAGGAGCGTAGAAGAGTTTAACGTAATCAGTGTTAACAAGCTTGGTCGAATCCTCGTAAATGAAATCATAGTGGAGGTTCGAACCGGCAGCGATCGCCTTAAGAATAAGCTCGTTAGAGTCAGCAGAAGCATTGATAGGCTCGGTAGTGTAGCTTATGTAGCCGTGAATTACCATCTGATAGAAGGGCACATCTGCGTCAACAAGTTTAAACTGGCTGGACTGCAAGGTAAGGTTGTTGATTGCATCAACATAAGGGAGCAGATAAGCATTAGGCGAATCGGCAATCATCTTGCCTGTTGCTTCCTTAACGTTGTTATAGTAATCAATAATCGCCTGTGCAGTTGCGCATCTGTTAGTGCGATTCTTGTTCGAGAAGTCGCTCCAGAGAATTTCGGATACAACACCCAAACCTGCACCGGGGATATCGAGCTTGCCCATGTTCTTGGCAACCTTGTTAGAAAGCTTAGCGATCGACTTGGGAGCCAAAAGTGCGGGAGCAACACCTGCATCAGGTGTGCCGTAAGCAATGTTATAGGTGTACTGTCTCGAGTAAGACTTAGATACTCTGTAAGCAGTGTCAAACAATGTCCAGAAGCCGTTACCGTTAGACTGGAATGTGTTACCTGTGATTGTAGCGTAGAAGTCGAAGTTCTGCTCAGCAAGATATTCCATCAAATCCTTAAAGTCGCCCTTGCCGCCCAAAACGCCTGCAACAGAATCAGCAGTGTCAAGCTTCGAGGACATCGAGTCATTAGTCCAGTCGTTATATGTAACAACCATGTCGTTAACACCGAGTTCCTTAAGCTCAGATACGATTTCAATTGCCTGTTCAAAGGTGGTGAATGCGGTCTTGATATCGAAGGGGATACCAACGATGGACTTAGGTTTTAATGTGCCGCCGAAGAAGTCAACGTACAAAGGAGCATCTCCTGCTTCGGTCTTTGCGGTCAAGCCCTTTTCTTCAACAAGATAGTTTCTGTAAACATCAGCAATTTCGCCATAGGTTACGGTTTCTTCCTTGGAAGTAATGGGATAATACTTAACGCCGACTCTGGGAACATTGATTGTTCCGTCGCCCTGCTCGAATACGATAATAGTAGCCGAGTCACCGGTCATGTAATAGTTATCGTTAGATCTTAATGTAAAGTTAAAGTAACAGTTGTTGTAAGAGGAGGAGTCGTTCTTTGAATAGCTTACAGAAGCGTTAGCTGTTGCAAAGGTCTCACCGTCAGAAGCGATCATTACCAAACCGTTTGAACCCTTAACCATTGCCATAACAGGCAAGTAAGCCTGTTCGGTTTCGTCGGGTGCTACTTCTTTAACCTGAGTGATGTCTCTACCGTAAACAGGCTGGCTGTAAGAAGTGTAGTTACCCTTGCCGTTGTTGAGGTTGATGATAGCACCGCTGCCATCGGGAACAAACATGTAACCTTCATCTTCAAGGTCGGCAGCACTCATAAAGGGCATAAGTGCAAGCTCGGTAAGAACGATTACATCCTGAGAAGACTCTTCGTCTTCGGTTACAGTGTCATAGCCTGCAGATTCCTTGATTTCATCTGTGTTTACATAAACATAGCAGTGATCCTCTTCAAGGATAACATATACAGGAACCTTAGCCTTTGCACTGTTGAAGTTATAGGTGATCTTAACGCCGTTGTCCAAGATCTCATATTCAGTGTTCTCCTTCGAGGTCGACTGTCTATAAGAATAAAGGAAGCTGGATACGATAAGGTCGGTTGCGTTGCCATACTTTACGGCAGCGTTAGAAAGACGGTTTTCCTTTAAGGTAGCTTTTTCTGTTGCGGGGTCGTTTAATGCGTTAACGCAGTTGGACCAGTGAACATATCCGCTTTCCTTAACCAAAATACCTATTCTTTCAAATTCCTGATCGAGGTAAAGAGCGAGATTCGCATTTTCGGTAACAAGAGTGCATCTTGCCAATGCTTCTTCATCGGTAAGAACAAGAATAACTTCTTCCTCTTCCTCCTCTTCTTCCTCTGCAGGAGCTTCTTCGCCCTCTGCAGGAGCTTCTTCGCCCTCAGCGGGAGCTTCTTCACCCTCAGCGGGAGCTTCTTCGCCCTCAGCGGGAGCTTCTTCACCCTCTGCAGGAGCTTCTTCACCCTCCGCAGGAGCTTCTTCGCCCTCGGCAGGGGTTTCTGCCTGCTCGGTGTTTTCTGTATTTTCGCCGGTGGGTTCATCAGCGAAAAGTGTTGTTGTAAAGATTGATATGAGAATTGCCATGACAAGCAGGCAAGCGATCAATCTGAGAAATCTATTCATCATCTTATACTCACTTTCTGCTCGCTTAGCTTCTTACTCTATACAAGATCTCTGTATAGATGGTAAGAATAAAGAGCCATACCTGCTGGAAGAGTGACATGACCAAAACGAGCAAGCAGAGAATGAGGAGCATACCTACTACTGTTAAAATCATGCTTATAATTGTCTTAGTGAATGAATACTGGTGGCAAGCCTTCATGCCGAATACCAACATAACACCGCTCCATGCCAAACCGAGCGTGCTGATGGTTGTCGTCCAGATCGATTCGTCAAGTGTTAAGAAGTAAGAGATACCGGTTGAAATGAAGCTGCAAACGATGAAAGGAACAAGTGCATATGCTGTGTAAATTGCAATTCTGCGCATGTTTCCTTCGCCGTCCAAAAGGGTACATAACGACCAGTTTGCTACTACCCATGTTGCATAGTAAGCAACGCTCTGTACCAAAATCGGAACTACGTTGAAGATATCGGAGTAAGCTCTCATGTTAAATGCGAAGCCACCGTATCTTGCCGAGATCATCTGAGCCAGGAAGAGGAAGAACACAATAACAAATGAGATCTTCAACGAACCGGCTTTCTTCCATCTCATGTCTTCATATCCCTCGAAGGGGTGGAAAATAACGTGGGAAAGCCACTGTAAAGGCGTCATATCATAAATCATTATTTGCTTCCTCCCTTCTTATTAATATTGCTAATAATTTTTTTAACCAAATCAACAATTTTGTCAGCAACCCACTTAATGCCTCTTTTAATGAGATTGTTAGGGATAATGCCGCGCTTCTGAAGCTGCTTAACAACAAACCAAGCAATTACCAAAAGAACGAGAACAATAACGATAAGTGTAAAGTTATCTCTCAAGAGGTCCTGACGTTCAGCCTCGAACGCTCTGTCATAGTCTTCGGCATTGTAAGCAAGCTTGAAGTACTTCATAGCCTCGTCATAGTTATCCTGGTTTAAAAGTGCTCTGCCGATAGCAAGATATGCCATGTTGTAGTTACCGTCGCGCTTAAGAACTTCGCGCCAAAGATCTAACGAATCCTCGTACAAGCCTTCGTTAAACATATCAACAGCTTCATGAACCAATCCGCCGAAGAGCGTTTCTTCATAAACTGTTACGTCGTTGTTTCTGCCGTCGAGAACGTAGATATTCTCGCCATAACATTCAACAGCATTAGGGTTGTCAAAACCGCCGTTCTGTGCTTCCTGGTCACATCCGAAGATGAACAGCAAGCTACATTCCTTATCATATTGGAACACACGTCCTGTTGTATAGTCCAAAATGTTGATGATGCCGTTTTCGCCGACAGCAACGTCAGTCAAACGGGTTGCGGTTGTTGCGCCCGAATAAGTGATGGACTGCTGGTCACCGAATGAAATATCAGCAGCATTTGTGGTGGTTTCCAAAATGTTATAGCCGGCAGGGTTAAGCTTTTTAACTGCGTCGGTCGAAACATCGGCAACTTCGGTTACTGTGTAAATAAAGCCTTCATGGTCAACGTCGAAGTTTGCATATTCAACAGGGGTAATGTTGATCATACCTGCGATCTGTTCTTCAGAGGCGAACTTTCTCCAAAGCTTGTTTCTGATTACTTCAGCAGTAACTTCAACACGGTTTGCACCGTAATAACCCATGAATGAGCCGCTGGGTGCGAACATGATAGCACCCTTGTTGACCGCAGGGCAGATAACATAAACGTTCTTAGCTGCGTCAACCAAAACCTTTGTGCAGTAGAAGGATACCGAGTCATAAAGCTCTGTTTCGGGTCTTACATACTCAGTAATGATCTCACAGTCGAATCCGCACTTGATAATACGCTGATTATCTCTGTCAGCAATGTACATAATGTCGTCTTCATCAACAAAGATGCCGTAGGGGCTCTTAAGGGTTGTTGCAGGAATAGACTCAATTACATTGCCTTCTGCGTCCTTAATTTCTTCTACTACCTTACCGCCTGTAAAGTTCTTATAGCAGGCAATAAGGTTAAAGTTAATGTCAGTTCTTAAAATTCTGTTGTTACCCGTGTCAACAATAAAGAATTCATTGTTGGGCGAGAGGAAGAAATCCTTGGCATCTGTAAGAGTTGCGGGTTCGTCCTCGCTGATAAACAACGGGCTGTTGGGGTCGGAGAGCTGGTCAAGGCCCATGTCAGCACCGGTTATTGTGTCTTTAACAATGTAACCGTTCTGAGAAGGCAGTGCAACACTCCATGCGTTGTAGCTATAGGATGTATACGGGTCCTCAGCATTCACAACGGTTGTAAACGTGCAAACCGTCATGATGAGAGCTACCAGCATACAAAGAGTCTTTTTAAAGTTCATACTCGTCACCGCTTTTCACCTTTCATTATAATTAAACATAGTCGTTAATCTTAGTCCTTCATACCCGAGTTAGCCATGGTTTCCATAACGTTACTCTGTGCAATAAGGAAGATTACAAGCGGAGGAATCATAAGTACTACAGCCGAAGCGTAGATAATGCCCTGACGAGCGATACCTGCTGCCGCGATCTGAGACATGATTGTAGGAAGGGTCTTAAGGTCTTCTTCATATACCAAAGCGCCGCCCTGAACGTTCCAAGCTGCCTGGAATACAAAGATGATAAGAGTTGCGATTGCAGGCTTCTGGTTAGGAATTACTACCTGCCAGCAGGTTCTGAATGCGCCGGCACCGTCAACCTTTGCGGCATCAATTATCGAGTCGTTGATAGTTGACATGTTCTGTCGCATCAGGTACAGACCCATCGAGGTCGCAACGTTTGGTAAAATAAGTGCCCAATATGTATTGATCATACCCATCTTAGCCATTACTACGAACTGCATGATCCATGTTGCTGTAGAGGTGAACAAGAGGGCAGTTACGATCAACTGGTTTAAGAAATTGTAACCGGGGAAACGGCACTTGGACAAGCAGTAAGCACAGCAGCAGCATACAAATACGTGCAAAACAGTGATTACGATTGTGATAAATACCGAGTTGAATACGTATCTCGAGAAAGGTACCCACAAGTTGCCGGCAACCTTAAAGAGGTTCGAGAAGTTCTCACCGGTAGGAGCTACTACGTAAAGCTTTGGAGGGAATACGAAAAGCTCACTGATCGGCTTGAAGGACTGAATGATTGAATAGTAAAGCGGGAAAATCATAAAGATTCCCAAGAGAGCGAGGAGAATGAAAATACAAATATCTCCCGCAAGTGAACCGTTAATGTGCTTGCCCTTGGACTTTTTAACATGAACTTTTTCAATGTTAACGGGCTTTTTTCTTCTTGCCATTATGTATTTTCCCTCCTTTAGTCAGTATATTTACTCAAGACGTTGCGGATAAGCTTGTTGAAGATAAGCATTACAACGAACAATACCATACAGATCGCCGAAGCGTAACCCATCTCGTAACGGATAGAACCGTAGTCCTGAGCGTGGTTCATAACAGTGTGTACTGCATAGTTGGTAGAAGGAAGACCGCAAAGCGAAGCACCTACGCCACCAACAGTAAATGCGCCTGAAATAGCCAAAACGGCTGCAAACAAGAGCGAGGGGCCCATTGCAGGGATCGTGATCGTAAAGAGCTCCTGGAAGCGGTTCTGAATACCTTCGATAGCGCCTGCCTCATAAAGCGAAGCATCAATGCCCTGGAAGCCTGCACGAAGTGCCAAGAATCCTGCACCCATCGAAGTCCAGAGCTGAACGATGATAACGACCGTCATCATATAAGTCGTGTCTGTCAGCCACTGCGCCGCCTGGGTTAAAATGCCCAAATCCAACAATACCGAGTTAAGGTAACCGTAAGAGTCGCCCGAGAATACGAGCTGCCAAATTACGAATGCCGAAGGGGTCATGGAAGGAGCGTAGAATACGAATGTGAAGAATACCTTAAAGAAAGGATTCATTTCGTTAATAAGCCATGCCAAAAGGAAGCTTAAAACGTAAGAGAACGGGCCCGTAAAGATTGCAAAGATAAGAGTGTTTTTTATTGCAATCAAGAAGATATCGTCGTTTACAAACAAAGAATAGAAGTTCTGAAGTCCGATAAACTTGGGGAACTGTACCAGGTTAAAGCTTGTAAGACCAAGCGGGAATGACATTACAACCGGTACAACTGTAAAAATTGTGAAGAGTGCGAAGAAAGGAAGCATCATCCAGTAGCATGCTTGGTTTCTTTTTACAAGGTGCCATGTATATGCCCATTTGCTTTGAGTATTTATCGGCTTGGGCTTCTTTTCGGTTTCAGTTTTTACTTTAGCCATTATATACTTCCTCCTTTCCTTATTCCAGTCCGAGTGCTTCGCGGGTAATGCCAAGCTCCTCGTACTTTCTCATAATTTCGTCGTTGATATCTCTGTTGTACCAAGCAAGCGAGTCTCTGGGGTTCTTGTTAAGGTTAACAGTGTCTCTGAATGCGTTGGTAATGTTACGTCCTACGATATAGGTCGAGGGAATGATGTCGATTTCAACGGTGTTGTTCATCTGAGTAAGAATCAAATCAAGCTCATTTTGGCTCCAAGCAAGCTGCTTCAAAGCTTCCTGGTTTGCGGTATCAAATCTACCGAGAGGGCCTAAGAGAGCTTCAATAGATCTGCCGTATTCAGCCTGAATTTCACTTGAAGTGAACCACTTACAAAGCTCCCAAGCATCCTTTCTCTGCTCTTCATTAAGCTTCGAGAAGATGATGCAGCCTGCAGAAGCGGAAGTTGTCGAACGGTTAATGTTTCCGTTTGCATCAGGTGTGCCGGGAATTAAATCGAGTTCCCACAAGCCTCTGATTTCGGGTGCTGCCATGTAAAGCTGGTTATAGAAGGTATAACCTGTAATGATGATGGGATATTCACCGGTTCTGAAACGTGTGAACTGGTCGAACGACTGCTGGAAGCTGTAAGTTGTGTAGAACTTAGTCCACATTTCAAATGCTTCAACAGCATCCTGTTCAAGGAATCTTGTTTCGGTAAGGGTGTCGTTATAATAGGTCATTCCACGCTGTACCATGAATGTACCGAATACGTCGAAGCCGAAACCAACGCCCATGTAGCTTCTTTGAAGTGTAGGAAGCATTTCGATGAGTTCATCCCATGTCTGAGGTCCCTGGTCGAAGCCGAAGGATTCCAAAACGTCGGTTCTTGTAAACATCATTGAGAAGCCCTGAGAAATAGGCAAGCCGTAAACGCCCTTGTTTTTACCTTCGTTATAGGTGTAAAGGGTCATAATGTTGTCGGCAAATCTTTGGGTAACTTCTTCATAATCCTCAAACTGAGAAATATCTACCAAGCAATCACGTGCTGCAAGCTGAATCGGGAAGTCGCCGCCGATGAAGAGCGCAACGTCAGGACCCTTGCCTGCAAGTGTTGCTTCCAAAATACCGCCCTGTACAAGGTTAATGGAAGCTTCGATTCCTGTTTCGGGAACGAAGTAGGAGTCAACGAGTTCCTTAACGATCTGAGCCTGGTCACGACCCAAGGATACCCAAACGTTCAAGGAGTCCTTGCTTGTATCGGAAAGGATGTTGTAGTCAGCAAAGAAGGAGCCGATGAAGGACTTTGTGCTGAACCATAAGGACTTAAGGAAGTTTTCCTTAACACCGCTGAAGTCCTTATCAGCAGAGGTGAGCTCGATCATATCGATCTCAAGGTACTGGCTTCTGTAGTCAGTCATCCACTGAGCCAAGGAAGTGATATTATCCTTGATCTGTCCCAAGTTGCTGGGAATATCGTCAGGGCGCTTGATGCATCTGTCCAAAAGCTCAGCCATGGTCTCCAACGAAACAGCTTCTGTACCTTCGGTACCTGCCAACTCTTCGATTTCGCCCTTAATGCTTCTTAACAATTCAGAGTACTTTTCAAAGTCGGGAAGAATGGAAGGAATCTGCTTGTGGATTACATAAGTGTTGTATTCGTCAGGCTGAAGACCTGTGATCTGCAAGATCTGACGGTAATAGCTGTTAAGATAATAAACAATGTCGTCAAGACGGCGCATGATGTCACCGATCTCGCCGGGAACAGCTTCTAAAGTAAGGCTGTGGTCGCCTGCTTCAAGCCAGAAGTAAAGGGTGTTGCCGTCTGCATCTGTGGGAGTAACACATTCCCAAGTGGTCGAATAGTAGAACTTAACCTTATCAGCGTCTTCACAAGGAACCTCACCGTCAATGTAAAGTCTTCTGTTCGAGTAAAGACCTCTCATCAAGTCCTGCTTAGCTCTGATACCGATCTTTACCCAACCTGCTTCTTCCATGGTAAAGTTCCATGTAACTGACTGACCTGCGGTCTTCCAGTTGTCGGCACCAATGGTGTTGTAAATCATGTTTACAGCATCAGAGGGAGAAGTGAGGTAGGTAGATCTGTTGTATGTAGCATAAAGGGTTACGTCCGACTTGAAGTCAGCCTTTTCGCCCTCTAACTTAACATAAATGTCCTTCGAAGCGCCTGCAACGCTTGCATCAGTAGTTACATTTTCAGCGTCAGCAGTAGCAGCAACGGGCTTTTCGTTATAAAGCTTAATGTAAGATAAAGCAAATCTTGCCTTCTCGGACTTTATGGTAATAACATGGTCGCCCTTTGTGAAGTAGAATCTCAGCGGGTCATTGAACAAACCGTCTGTATCCTTTAAAGGAGAGGTCTGCCATGTTAAGAATTCTACCAAGGTAGGTCTTATCTGGTTTCCGTGAGAGTCCATCTTGAATTCTCTCGAGCCGTCTTCGCTGTAAACAAAGTTGCCCTCTTCATCAACCATGTAGCCCTTTTCGTTGTCTACCCAAACCTTGCTCAAAAGAACACGTTCAGCAGTAGCATAAGGAGCTTCACCGTCAATAAGAACAGAGATCTCAATATCGTTTGCTGCACTTGCCAAAGCATAGTACATCATCTCGATATTATAAATACCTTCTTCTGTAACGGTTACGGGGAAGTCGATCGAACCCGACGCTGAGGGCCAAACCAAAGCCTCAACACCGTCAATTGTGTCAACATAAGCTTCGGTCTCCGCACTGGCGTTTGTATATACAGAATAAGGAATAACTACTTCTGTATCCGGGCGTACATCGTCAATGTGCTTGTCGTAATATGTACTGTAGGTACGTGCTCTGTTTGCGTCGTCAAGGCCCTGAGCAGAGGTTTCCTTAACCGCAGCGTCCTGCTCTTCGGTCACACCTGTGTCAACCTCATCAGCATAGACAACTGCCAATGTAGGCACGATCATCACTAAAGCTATAACAAAAGAGATTATGCGCCTAAACATCTTGTCTTTCACTGTGAATCCACCTTTCATAGTATTTGGATACATATATTATCCCATTTGGGTAAATAAAGAGTTTTACTGAGCTTTGTGGATGTAGATCCTCTGCTCGTCAAGGTCAAGATCTGCCTTAACCTTTTCGCCGCCCTTAATGTTAAGAGCCTCTAAGTAGTCCTTGGGAAGCTGCAGCCTGCCGGTACGGTCTAAAACTACAAGTTCTTCTGAAACATAACTCTCTTCAGCAGTCTCATCAGCTTCGTTAGAATTAAGTCCTGCGGACTCTCTTAAAATTTCGGCATGAGATTTTTTAATGATTTCACTCGAGGTTCTGCCGTCTCGGATAGAAACCACACGGTCTATTTTTTTAGCCAGTCGAAGGTCATGCGTTACGATTACGATTGTAATGCCCTTCTTTTGGTTAAGCTCTTTAAATACGTTAAGAATCTGGTCAGAGGTCTTCGTGTCGACCGAGCCGGTAGGTTCGTCCGCCAAAAGAAGCATCGGGTCGTTTGCCAAGGCAATTGCAATAGCTACACGCTGCTGCTCACCGCCCGACATCTGATCAAGTCTTGAATTAACTCTGTGCGAAAGTCCAACCTGATCCAAAAGGTCAAGCGCTTTCTGACGTCTTTCTTTTTTGCCCTGCAAAAGCATCGGCAATTCAACATTTTGCACAGCAGTTAAATAAGGAACAAGGTTACGCGCGTTGTTCTGCCAAACAAAGCCGACAACGTTGCGCTTGTAAACCATATAGTCTTCTTCGGTGAATTTTAAAAGGTTTCTGCCGCAGATAGTCAAGCTGCCTGCCGAGGGCTTATCGAGACCGCCGAGCATATTAAGCAAGGTCGATTTACCTGAACCGGAAGTACCTACGATTGCGACAAGCTCGCCTTTTTTGATCTGCAGGTCTAAGCCCTGAAGAGCAACTACTTCGATCTGGTCAGTCTTATAGATCTTAACTAAGTTTTCACATTCAATCGCATATTCCGATTCATCAGCACCGGGAACGAGGATCTCGGCCAAGTGTTCGGCTAATTTTTTCTTCTTACTCAACTATCTCACCGTCCTCTAATGTATATACAGCATCGGCAATTTCGAGCAAGCTCGGGTCATGCGTTGTCATAACAATTGTCATGTGTTCTTCTAAAACAAGCTTTTTAAAGAGTTCAACAATGTGGTGCGAAGTAGCGCTGTCAAGCTCTGCGGTAGGTTCATCGGCAAAGATGATCCTGGGCTCGTGTGCCAAAGCTCTCGCAATTGCAACACGCTGCTGCTCACCACCCGAAAGCTCACCGGGGCGGTGATGCATTCTCTTCGCAAGTCCCACATCCTCTAAGCACTTTTTAACTCTTTCCTCTCTCTTATCAAAGGGGAACTTAGAAAGCCTTAAGCCGAAGTCCACGTTTTCATAGGCAGTCATCGAGGACATTAAAGCAACAGACTGGAAAACAAACGCCATTTTATAACGGCGAATTTCGTCTCGCTTCACATCCGAAAGCTTCGTAATGTCCACTCCGTCAAACAAAACTTCACCCTTTGTGGGTCTGTCCAAAGCTCCCAAAAGATTAAGTAATGTTGTTTTACCCGAGCCTGAACGACCCTTTAAAATGGTCAGCTTACCCTCGGCAACAGTGATATTAATGTCTTTAAGGGCGTGAACCACGCTGCCATCGCCGATATTAAAATCTCGGCAAAGACCGTTGGTTGCAAGCAACGTTGCCATGTTGCACCTCCTGTGGTGATAAATATTGCCATGTTGTTTTTGTGCATTTTCAACAAATTAGGGGTATCAACCTCTATAAACACTTATAAGCAAACACCTTTTCTGTAATTTTGTACAATTACTCAGCGAAAAGACATTTGCTTTGGTTATTCATGTATTCAGTTAAATACACATATTTTTCGTTCTTATATTATAGCAAAGTGTAAGACATGTGTCAATATTAATCACAAATTTTTAACACATTATTTTCACATAATTTCAGATAAAAAAACACCACCCGTCTGCATCGGGTGGTGTTTGAAAACTGAGTTATTCAGTTATATATCCTTCTTAATAGGAGGAATTATCTTCTCTTAGAGATTACAACTGCAGCTGCAGCAACGAGCATGGGAACTACTGCGAGAGCAAGACCGGTCTTGGGGTTCTCTTCAACAGCGGGTTCTTCATCAGCAGGTTCTTCAACATCAACAGTTACATCTTCTTCTTCATCAGTAGAAGACTCTACAGGATCTTCAACTTCTTCAACTACAGTGTTGTCAGAAGAGGAGAGAAGGAGGTAAACGTCAGTTGCCAAAGCGCCGGAAAGCTTAGCGTTCCAAGCTACGTCAACATCGTTGTTGTTCTGAACGTGAGCCTGACCGTCAGCAGCGTAAACAATGGAAGCACCCTTGTACTTAGCGCCGGAGAATCCGTCAGCACCCCACCATCTGTTCCAGGTAAGATCGCCAGATTCAGAAGCATCCGGGAATGTGCCCTGGCCCCAGAGAGCATCGTCGATGTCTACGAGGTAGTTGTCGTTAGTAGGATCAGATTCGAGAACTTCGTTCTTCAAGGTGATTTCTTCAGTGATAGCGAACTGGCCGTTCCATACGCCGTAAGCAGTATCATAAAGAACATCGAGAGGAACTTCGAATACGAGTTCAGTTACGGAACCGTCAACTACAACAGTGGAAACAAGTGTTCTGCTTGTGTCATAAGCCCACCAGTTAGCGTTGGTTTCGTAAAGAGCGTTGGATTCGTTAGTAGCCCAGAGGGTGTAGATTGCACGGCCGTTGATAGCCTTGTCAAGCTTAACTACGAGCTTAGCGGTTTCAGCACCGAGAACTGCAGCCTTGTTGTTAAGGTTGTGATCCCAAGACCAAACCTTAGCACCGTTAAGGCTTTCCTTTTCAGAGCCTACCCAAGTTTCAACAGTAACTTCTTCATATTCGTAGTCAAGAACATCTTCCCAAGCAGTGTCAACAACGTCACCAGCATTGCCTCTTACGCCGTCGCCATCCTTGTCAACGATTACTTCTACCTTTTCTTCACCTTCGGTGATGGTTTCGTATTCGTAAACAGGAACTGCAACCTGTTCGCCGGTAGCAACCTTATCGTTGTCATCGATCTTGCCGTCTTCATTCTTGTCAACGGGTTCCAAAGTGGTGGTGTATTCGAAGTGGCCACCAGTAACAACGTCGGTGTAAGTAACAGCGTTAACGAAAGTCATGTTGCTGGTTGTGGTGGAATCAGCGCCGGAAACAGCAGGATTCCAGAAAGCAATTGTAGAAGCAGAGCCGTTGATTGCTACGCCGTCAGCATTGTAGAACTGAACAGAAGTAGCAAGCTTCTTAAGAGCATCAGCGTTAGCGTTAGCCCAGTTCCACTGGCTGCTGGACTTAACTTCTGCAGTCAAAACTACAGTAGTAGTACCGTTAACAGTGGTGTCAACAGGGATAACAGTAGGATAGTCAGCGGAAATGAAGTCGTGTGCTACGTGACCGAAGTAAACCTTAGCGGTAGTAGCATTCTTTTCGAGCTTGTAGCCGTTAACTTTCCATTCTACATCGCCCATATCGCCCCAGCCACCAAAGAAAGTAGCTCTGTTGGGGAGGTTGGAGAGTTCGAAGTATGCACCTTCAGTGAAGTAACCGTAGGTAGCATAAACAGGGATTGTGAGTGTGATTGTGTTTGTGTAACCGGGGTTCGAAGGAAGATTCTTATACAAAGGAATTGTATAGTCTTCAGCGAATGCGGTGATAGCCATTGCAGAAACAGCCATCATGACTGCGAGTAATACAGCCAAAACCTTTTTCATGTTCATGAAAAATTTCCTCCTTTTTAAATTTGGATATTGTTTTCATCCCTATAACGGGTTATAGAGATCTTTGTGTGACTCGGGTTTCCGAGACGCGGTCATTATAACACTTATCGGCGAATTTGTCAATAGATTTTCAAAATTTGCCGAATCGGTGAGATAAGTTTACCGTTCCCTTAACTCCCGTTGTCTAATAAGTGTCAACAAAACTTCATTTTGTTTCAACTTTTTTTGATTTTTTGCACATTTGTGAAAAGTGGTGCAAACACATTTTATATTTTTGCGTTGATTGTGCAATTTGCATAGTTTTGCTGTGCCGGGCGCCGTGGCAAGGCGTGTGCCGAGTGAAAGCGAGGCAAAGTGCCGAGCCGTGGCGCCACGCTGCCGCACTCTGCCCTTGCGGGCAGGCGCGGCGCACGGCGCCTGACCCTTGGCAAAATAAAGCGGGAACCCGCTTGGGACTCCCGCTTGAATAGTTTATTTTGCTTTTGCTGCAATTTCCTCAAGCAATCTTGCAACAAGTGCATCAACGCTCATCGAGCCAAGATCGCCGCCCTTGCGGGATCTTACCGAAACAACATTGCCCTCAACCTCATTGTCGCCAATAATAAGCATATAAGGTGTTTTGTCAAGCTGTGCCTGACGGATCTTATAACCGATCTTTTCGCTTCTTGCGTCGATTTCTGCTCTGATGCCTAAATTCTCAAGCCTTTCAAGAATTTCATTCGCATAATCAAGCTGTCTGTCGGCAATAGGCATGATCATTACCTGCAAGGGTGAGAGCCAAAGCGGCAAAGCGCCTGCATATTTTTCAAGCAAGAGGGCAAGTGTTCTTTCATAGCAGCCCAGTGAGGTACGGTGAATGATATAGGGAATCTTCTTTTCGCCGTCAGCATCAACATATTCCATGCCAAACTTTGCAGCCAAAAGCATATCTATCTGAATCGTAACAATTGTGTCTTCCTTACCAAAAACGTTCTTACACTGAATATCAAGCTTCGGACCGTAGAATGCAGCTTCATCAATACCGATTTCATAGTCAATGCCGATGTTATCGAGGATTTCGCCCATAACTCTCTGAGCTTCGTTCCACTGCTCTGCTGTACCCTCATACTTATTGTTGGGGTTAGCAGGGTCCCATTGAGAGAATCTGAATGTGCAGTCCTCCCAAAGGCCTACAGTTTCAAGACAATATCTTGCAAGCTCCAAGCAGCCCTTAAACTCCTCTTCAAGCTGGTCGGGTCTTAAAATAAGGTGACCCTCGGAAATAGTAAACTGTCTTACTCTGATAAGTCCGTGCATTTCGCCCGAATCTTCGTTTCTAAATAAGGTCGAGGTCTCGCCCAAGCGCATAGGCAAATCACGGTAAGAACGCTGACGGTTCAAGAACACCTGATACTGGAACGGGCAGGTCATCGGGCGGAGTGCAAAGCATTCACTTTCTTCATCGTGGGGGTCACCCATAATGAACATACCGTCCAAATAATGATCCCAGTGACCGGATATCTTATAAAGCTCACGCTTTGCCATTAATGGTGTCTTTGTCAAAAGATATCCGCGCTTCTGCTCGGTATCCTCAACCCAGCGCTGCATAAGCTGAATCGTTCTTGCACCCTTAGGCAAAAGAATGGGAAGACCCTGACCGATAACGTCAACAGTTGTGAAATATTCAAGCTCACGGCCGATCTTATTGTGGTCGCGCATTTTAGCTTCTTCCTGAATCTTGATGTATTCATCAAGCTCCTGCTGAGTTCTGAAAGCGACGCCTTTAATTCTTGTAAGCATTTTGTTGTTAGCGTCATTCTTCCAATATGCGCCCGACTGAGCAATGATTTTGAACACCTTAAGCGCCTTTGTGTAGCAAAGGTGAGGGCCTACGCACATATCAACATAATCACCCTGTTTATAAAAGCTGATAACAGCATCTTCTGCGAGGTCACCGATATGCTCGACCTTATAAATCTCTCCTCTTTCCTCCATGTGTGCAATAGCCTCATCGCGGGGTAAAGTGTAAGGACGGATAGGAAGGTTTTCTTTGGTGATCTTTTTCATTTCTGCCTCGATTGCGGCAAGGTCTTGGTCGTTAAGCTTTCTGTCGCCAAGGTCAACGTCATAATAAAATCCGTTTTCTGTTGCGGGGCCGTATGCAAATTTTGCATCGGGATAAAGTCTTTGAATAGCCTGAGCCATGATGTGTGCTGCAGAATGGCGCAAAACGTGAAGCTCTTCTTCAACCGGACATTCAGCAACAGTACCATTGTTGTAAATTACTTTCATTGTTTCTTCTCCTTTATTATAAAGTATGTTTTTCAGATCGTCTGCAAAAAGAAAACCCCACAGACAATCATTTTTGTCTATGGGGCGATTATAAACCGCGGTTCCACCCAAATTTACGCTTTGTGCGCCTTAAGTGTGTCTTTATAACGTAAGACAAACGGTGCGTATTAGGCACTCTCGGGGGCGGTGTCCCATTGCCGACTAATCACCTGCACGGCTTGCACCAAAACGCCATGCTCTCTTAAGGGTTTCATCAGCGGGCTTCCCCGTCAACGATTTAAAGTGTTTACCTTATACCGTTTAAAATACCACCAAAAAGCGAAATTGTCAAGTGCAAACACAAAACTATGATTTTTTCTTGACATTAACGCTGTTATAATATAAAATAGTATTGTATATTGCACAAATTCGGCTTTTTGCCGATTTGGATATATCACCAATGCTTACTTTAATATTATGAAAAACTTTTAAGAAAGGAGACAACACGCACTATATGACACCTACAATAGTTGCAGTACTTTTATGTTTAGCTGCTCTTGCAATAGGCGCTGCGATAAGCGGCTTGATTGCATTTAAAGCAGGCGTTAATCATAGAAAGAAAATAGCAGAAGCACAGATCGGGTCTGCGGAACAAGAAGCTGTAAGAATCGTGGATGAAGCAAAAAAGAACGCTGAATCCCTTAAGAAAGAAAAGCTTGTTGAGGCCAAGGACGAGATCTATAAAGCAAGAATGGAATCTGAACGTGAAATTAAAGAACGCAGAAGCGAAGTTTCGCGTCAGGAAAGAAGAGTTCAGCAAAAAGAAGAGACCTTAGACAAGAAGATTGATGCTTTGGATAAGAAGGAGGAGGCCGTTCAGAATAAGCTGAAGCAGGCTGACGGAAAGCTTGAAGAAGCAGAAAAGATCAAAAACAGCCAGCTCGAAATTCTCGAGCGCATTTCAGGCTTCACCATTGAACAGGCTAAGGAATACTTACTTAAACAGCTCGATGACGACCTTATTCACGAAAAGGCCGTTAAGATAGTTAATTACGAACAGCAGGCCAAGGAGGAATGTGAATCCAAGGCAAGACAGCTTATCTCGCTTGCAATTGCACGTTGCGCTGCCGATCAGGTGTCTGAATCCGCAGTCAGCGTAGTTCCTTTGCCCAACGATGAAATGAAGGGCAGAATCATCGGCCGTGAAGGCAGAAACATTAGAACACTTGAAACGCTTACCGGCGTTGACCTTATTATTGACGACACGCCCGAAGCTATTACGCTTTCTTGCTTCGACCCTGTAAGACGCGAGGTTGCACGCATCGCCCTCGAAAAGCTTATTCAGGACGGAAGAATTCACCCGACAAGAATTGAGGAAATGGTTGACAAGGCAAGACGTGAGGTTGAGCAGGTCATCAAGTCGGAGGGTGAAAGAGCAGTGCTTGAGGCTAACATTCACGGCCTTAACCACGAGCTTGTTAAGCTTATCGGCAGACTTCACTACCGTACCAGCTACCGCCAGAACGTTTTGAACCACTCGATCGAAGTTGCTCACCTTGCAGGCATGATGGCAAGCGAATTGGGCGTTGACCCTGCACTTGCAAGACGTGCAGGACTTTTGCACGACATTGGCAAGGCATTAAGCCACGAAATCGAAGGCAGCCACGTTCAGATCGGTGTTGACGTTTGTAAGAAATACCGTGAATCGCCCGATATCATTCATGCTATCGAAGCTCACCACGGCGACGTTGAGATTCGCTCCGTCATTGCGGCACTTGTTCAGGCTGCCGATGCTATCTCGGCTGCACGCCCTGCTGCAAGAAGCGAAAACTTCGAATCCTACATCAAGCGTCTTGAAAAGCTTGAGGAAATCTGTTCCTCGTTTGAAGGTGTTGATAAATCCTTCGCTATTCAGGCAGGCCGTGAGGTAAGAATCATGGTTGCGCCCGAAAAGGTCAACGACGAAAGAATGATCGTTGTTGCCCGTGAGATCGCCAAGAAGATCGAGGACGAGATGGATTATCCCGGACAGATCAAGGTTAACATCATCCGCGAATCCCGCGCAATTGAATACGCAAAATAAAAAAGTAAGCAATAAATTAAGCCTCCCAAAACGGGAGGCTTTTTTGTTGAGATCATTTTCGTTCAAGTTTGTCAGAAAGCGCCGACGTCGGCGAAGCGTGCCCGACGAAGTCGGGCTGGGCGGAGCCGGTGGAGGCGCCCGACAGACAAGCAAGCCTTGCCCGCAAACGGCGAGGCGCCACGCCTGCCGGTCCTGCTCTTTCAGAGCGCACCTTCGGCACGGCGCCCATAACTGCTTACAACACTTAACAAAAAAGCAGGCCCACATCAATCAGTAAGCCTGCTGTTTTATTATTTACTTATCAGTATATGCAACAGCCAATACCTGTAAGTCGCACTTAACGTTGTCTTCCTTGGCAAAGAATTCAATTCTGTAATCGCCAACCTTGGGTGAGTGGTAAAGTGTGCCTACATAAGGACAGTTCCAGCCGCCCTGAAGGTATTCTTCAAACTCGACGGTCTTAACAAGCTCGCCGTTGAAGTATACATTTGCAACCAATGTGCCAAACGAATTTGTACCCGATGCAGGATAAACAACATAAGCATGCTTGCCTGTGAATTCAAATACCAAGGGTTCGTTTCTGTCGTCCCATGTCTTCTTCCAACCGTCGGAATAGTGGAAGCCCGAAGAGCCCTCCTTCCATGTTCCCATATCAACAGCCGAGCCGTTTTTGTTGGTGAACATGTGTGCGCCCATGTAGAATTCTGCATACAAGGGATCAATAGCTTCAAGATTAATGTCTGCTTCGGGAGCAGGATTTCTGTTTACTTCATCATAGAAATAAGCAATAAAGTCTGCAACTATTGCGTTACCGTCATCATGAGGGTGTGTATAGTCATTTGAGAAGTCGCTCCACTGAATAACATTGTTGTCAAACAGGTATGTAATACCGTCAGCATAGCTTATCATCGAAACATCGTAATGTGCGCCGATTTGCTTCTTCCAATCCTGAGATGTCCAGCCCTCTTCCATTCTTGCAAACAAGAGGATTATCGCAGGCTTGCTTTCATATTCCAAGCATGCTCTTATAATCGATTCATAAGCGTCGTAATAAATGTCTTCGCCGCCGTCGTTAACTGCATATTCAACAAAAACAATGTCGGGGTCATGGCTTAAAACGTCGTTTTCAAGTCTTAATGAGCCTAAAACAGAGGGCGTACCGCTTATGCCTGCATTAACGTAATGGCACTTGTCGGGGTTTTTAGCAAAGGTTTCAACAAAGTAATCATAAGAACGTGCTGCATAGCAGGTGGGCTTGTTATCGCCCTCGGTGATCGAGCCGCCGATGTAAGCAATTGTAACATCCTCGCCGTTCTTCGCCTTTTCAATGGCGTTCTTTAAACGATAAGTGTTACCAAGGTTTGTAAGCGATGTGATCTTTGCGTTGTCCATCCACTCCTCTTTAGACTTGGGGTTGTCGTTCCATTCAAGTCCGGGCTTAACAGCACCGTTGTCAGCGCATCCTGCCAAAAGCGAAGCGCCAAGCGTTAAAGCAATAGCCATAATAATTATCCTTTTCAACATAATATAGTGTGTCCTTTCCGTAAAAAAGGCTGCCCTCTTAAGCAAGAAGGCAGCCGCTTTTAGATCTGAATATAGTTATCAGTTAACAATAACCTTCTCGGTTTCCTTATCAAAGATATGGATTCTGTTAGCATCCAAAGCGCACTTGATAACGTCCTGAGGTCTTGCGGTAGAACGGTTGGAAACTCTTGCAGTGAGGTTAATGCCTTCGCAGGTGAGGTAGAGGTAGGTTTCAGCACCCATCATTTCAGCAACGTTAACAGTAGCTTCAATGATACCTGTCTTAGCGGTAGAGATGAACATTTCTTCATCGTGGATACATTCGGGACGAACACCTACGATAACTTCCTTGTTGAGGTAAGGAAGCAATACTTCTTCGTTAACCTTAGATTCGGGAAGTTCGATGTAGAACTTTCTTCCTCTGGTTTCCTTGGTATCTTCAGAACCGAACTCAACATTGTACTTGCCATCGATCTTAAGAAGCTTGGATTCGATGAAGTTCATCTGAGGAGATCCGATAAAGCCTGCTACGAATACGTTGCAAGGATAGGAGTAAAGGGTCTGAGGAGTATCGACCTGCTGAATGAAGCCGTCCTTCATAACAACGATTCTGTCAGCCATTGTCATAGCTTCGGTCTGGTCGTGGGTTACATAAATAAAGGTTGTACCAAGTCTCTTGTGCAAGAGAGCGATCTCGGTTCTCATCTGAGCTCTGAGCTTAGCGTCGAGGTTGGAAAGAGGTTCGTCAAGCAAGAATACCTGGGGCTCACGAACGAGAGCACGACCCAAAGCAACACGCTGTCTCTGACCGCCGGAGAGAGCCTTAGGCTTTCTGTCCAAAAGGTGAGAGATGTCGAGGATTCTTGCAGCTTCTTCAACCTTACGAGCGATCTGATCCTTGGGGGTCTTTCTGAGCTTAAGGCCGAATGCCATGTTTTCAAATACTGTCATATGAGGATAAAGAGCATAGTTCTGGAATACCATCGCAATGTCTCTGTCCTTAGGAGCGATATCGTTAACAAGTCTGTTACCGATGTAAAGTTCGCCGTCTGTGATCTCTTCAAGACCTGCGATCATACGCAAGGTTGTGGATTTACCGCAACCCGAAGGGCCTACGAAGATGATAAATTCCTTATCCTTAACTTCTAAGCAGAAGTCCGAAACGGCAACTACACCGCCGGGATATTTCTTGTAAATGTGCTTAAGTGATAAGCTAGCCATTGAAAAAGGCCTCCCTTTGCCGAAAATATTTATACTAATCTACATTAGTTACAAAATATATTATACCTATCGTTTCCAAATTACACAAGTGTTTTTTTAAACAAACTTGTTCGTTAGGCTTTATTAAATTTGACGGAAAATTGTTGGATATGGTCTGTTTTTGCTAATTATCCTACCTTAAAAGAAGCTTTTCCACCTCGCTCGGGGTAAGCTCTCTTACTTCTCCCAATGCAAGACCTCCGTCCAAATCAACGCCGCCTATCTTTACCCTTTTTAAATAAGTAACCTTGTTACCAAGCGCTTCAAACATTCTTTTAACCTGGTGGAACATACCCTCGTGCAATGTAACAAAACATTCTTTTTCATTTATGCGTTCAAGCTCGGCAGGCAGACAGCTTGTCCCATCCAAAAGGGTCATGCCGGTTTTAAACTCGTTCTCGGCATTTTTGGCAAGAGGCATTTCAAGCCTGACATAATAAAGCTTTGGCACATGGCTTTTCGGTGCCAGCATTTTATGTGCCAGATCACCGTCCGAGGTTATAAGCACAAACCCCTCGGTGTCTTTATCAAGTCTGCCTGCAGGAAAAAGCCCCTCGCGCTTAAGCTCATCGGGCAAAAGTGCCAAAACCGTAGGCGAAAGGCCGTCACGGGTGGCGCAAACCACCCCTGCCGGCTTGTTGAGCATAATGTATAAATGCTTTTTATAAACGATCCTTTTGCCAAAAACGCAGATCTCGTCACTCTCGGCATCGATCTTCTCATCAGCCTTTTTAACGACCTTGCCGTTAACGGTAACTTTACCTTTTTTAACGAGGTCTTTAACACCGCTTCGTGAAATATCGAAGCACTGATTAGATATAAACTTGTCAAGTCGTTGAACGTCCATTTTATCTCCGATTTCATTTTATATATTACTCGGCAGGTATTGGCAATAAGCCCTGAATAAATCCGCCAAGCTCGGTACAGCTAACGTCGCCGCCGATAAGCTCGCCGTTGTAAACCATTAAGTTGGCAACCATGTTTTCGGGCTTTCCCTCGTAATTATACACTTCATAAGTATAAATCGTAACATTATCGCCCTTGTGCTTTTCAAGGTCAAAGCCCTGCTGCTTCTGAATCGAATTATATTCCTCAAAAACATCGTTCCATTCTGTAGGAATGGTGACTTCTCTCACATCAATAGGCGTGCCGCTTACCTGCCAGCCGATCGACGACAAAAATTCCTGCCTTGCCGCCTCCGTATCAAGCATAACAGAATTATCGGCAGTGAGGTTTTTAACAAACAGAACCACCGCCAAAACAGCAAGCGCAATAAAGAATATTGTAAACAGTGCCTTTAAAACTTCTTTAACCTTAACAGTTTTCACAAACATATAAGCCTTCCCCTTTTCAAATGGTTTTGGTCAAGTATATGCTCGTTTTTTAAAAGTTAGTACATGCGTTTAATGCTTGAACTGGCTATTATAAAGCTCGCTGTAAAATCCGCCCTTTTCCATAAGCTCTTGATGGCTTCCCTGCTCGATAATGTTGCCGTCACGCATTACCAAAATAACATCTGCTGTCATAATGGTTGAAAGACGGTGTGCGACAACAAAGCTGGTCTTGCCCTTCATAAGCTTCTCAAACGCGCGCTGAACTCTTATCTCGGTCTTTGTATCTATCGAGGACGTAGCCTCGTCTAAAATAAGCATTGGCGGCTGGCAAAGCATAACACGGGTTATGCACAAAAGCTGTTTTTGCCCCTGCGAGAGGTTGCCGCCTTCCTCGCCTATAACGGTGTCATAGCCATGGGGTAAGCGCTTGATAAAGCTGTGCGCGTGTGTTGCCTTTGCGGCGGCTATTATTTCTTCTTCGGTGGCATTAGGCTTGCCCATGCAAATGTTATCTTTAATCGTGCCCGATTTAAGCCATGTCTCTTGCAGCACCATGCCGTATCCTCGGCGCAGACTTTCACGGGTGATATCTTTAATATCGTTGCCCTCGACCAAGATCTCACCGCTTGTTACGTCATAAAAGCGCATGAGGAGGTTTATAAGCGTGGTCTTTCCGCAGCCGGTGGGGCCTACAATTGCAATCCTCTGTCCGGGTGTTACCTTTAAGTTAAAGCCTTCAATCAATTTTCTTTCGGGCACATAGCTAAACGATACATTTTTAAGCTCAACATTGCCGCTTATCTCGTTAAGCTCCTTGTTGCCATCGTCCGAGGGCTCAACCTCGGCGTCTAAAAGCTCGAACATTCTCGAAGCACAAGCCAAAGCGTTTGCAAGCTCGGTAATAACGCCGCTTATTTCGTTAAACGGTTTTGTATATTGGTTGGCATAGTTTAAAATGGCGCTAAGGCTGCCCACCGTAACCGTGCCCGAAACCACCGACAATGCACCCATTAATCCAACAGCCGCATAAACGATTGCATTTACAAATCTTGTTGAGGGATTAACGAGCGAGGAAAGGAAAATTGCCTTGCGTGAGGTTTTTTCAAGCTCGGCGTTTATTTTTAAAAACCTGTCACGGCTGTCATCAACATAATTATAAGCCAAAACGACCTTCTGGTTTCCTATCATCTCATCAATAAGGGCTGTCTGCTCGCCTCTTATCTCAGATTGTTTTTTAAACAGGTTATAAGTGCTTTGCGAAATAAATCTTGCCACAAACAGCGACAGCGGAGTTAAGATAACCGCAACAAGCGTTATCTTCCAGCTTATTGTAAACATAAAAGCCAAGGTCGTAACAATTGTCACAATTCCCGTAAAAAACTGCGAAAAGCCCAAAAGCAAGCCGTCGGCAAACTGGTCAACATCCGAAATCACCCTGCTTGTAAGCTCTCCCGTTGCATACGAGTCAATATATTTAAGAGGCAAACGCTCGATTTTTTTAAAAGCCATGTCTCTTATATCGCGGACGGTTAAAAAGGTGATGCGGTTGTTAATGGTGGTCATAAGCCAGCTTGCAATTGCCGAAGCTGCGCTTATTATTGCCGCCGTAACTAAAGTCTTGCCGATAATTTCAAAGTTTACTTTGCCCTTTGAAATAATGTTGTCTATAGCCTCGCCGAAAAGAACAGGCACATAAAGCGACAGTATTACCGAAGCCGCCGCTAAAATTACCGACAGAATGATAAGCGGTAAATATCTTTTAAGAAGCAAAATGACACGCAAAGCCGTGCTTAAGTTCGCCTTTTGTTTAGACATAATCCTGCCCCTTTCTTTAAGATTTTATCTGCGAGTCATAGATCTCTCGGTATTCCTCGCAAGACTTTAACAGCTCATCGTGAGTGCCCATGCCTGCCATTAAGCCGTCCTCTAAAACAATTATCTTATCGCAGTGCATAACGCTTGCAACACGCTGAGAAACCACCAGCACCGCAGGGCTATAATCAAGCTCTCTTATCGACGCACGCAGTTTTGCATCGGTTGCATAGTCAAGCGCCGAGGATGAATCGTCAAGCACCAAAATCTCGGGGCGTTTAACCAACGCACGGGCAATACTCAAGCGCTGTGCCTGTCCGCCCGAAAGGTTGCGGGCGTTCTGCTCGATTTTATAATCCAGTCCCTCGGGCTTTGCCGTAACAAAATCAATGGCCTGAGCTTGGGTAAGAGCTTTTATCATCTCTTCTTCGGTGGCATCTTCTTTTCCCCATCGCAAGTTATCTTTTATGCTGCCCTTGAAAAGAACGGTTTTTTGCATTACAAAGCCTATTTTGTCTCTTAACGCAACCTGTGAATAGTCTTTAACGTTAACGCCGTCAACCAGCACCTCGCCCTCGGTCGTGTCATAAAATCTCGGCAAGAGGTTTACAAGCGTTGATTTGCCGCAGCCTGTTGAACCGATTATGCCGACGTTTTCCCCTCGTTTAAGGATAAAGCTTATGTTCTCTAACGAATCTGCCGATGCGTCGGGATATTTAAAGCTGACATTCTTATACTCTGCGATATATTCAGAACTATCATTACCTTTTGTAATTGTTCCGTCTGCCATTTCGGGTGTAATTTCAAGCACCTTTTCAATACGCTTAGCGCACGCCAAGCTTTTTGTTATGTTAATAATAAGATTTGCAAGCTTTACAAGCTCAACCAAAATCTGCGACATGTAATTGTAAAGAGCAATTACCATGCCCTGTGTCAGCAAGCCTGTCTCGACCTTTAATGCACCTATGTAAATAAGCGCAATTATGCCAAGGTTTACAATAACCACCGTAACAGGGTTCATAATTGCAGAGATCCTGCCGACAAACTGCTGGATTCTTGTAAGTGCCTCGTTGCGTGAGGTGAATTCGGCAGTTTCCTCGTCCTCTTTACAAAAGGCGCGGATAACACGTGCGCCTGTTAAATTCTCTCGCGTTATAGATAAAACTTTATCAAGCCTTGCCTGAACCTTTGAATAAAGAGGTATACACGCAAGCATTATTCCAAAAACCACAACCGACAGCAAAGGAATTACCACAACAAACACAAGCGCCGCCTGAACATCGATAGTGAACGCCATTATCATTGCGCCGAAAACAATAAACGGCGAGCGCATTAACAAACGAAGCGTTAAGTTAACGCCTGTTTGCACCTGGTTGAGGTCGCTTGTAAGGCGGGTTATAAGGGTAGATGTGCCTGTGCGGTCAATCTCGGCAAAGCCAAGAGACTGAATGTGGTCAAACAAAGCCTGCCTTAACGAGGTTGCAAATCCAACGGCACTTTTTGCGGCAAAATACTGTGCCGCCAATGTGCTTGTCAAGCCCACAGCGCCCAAAAGCACCAGCACGCCGCACATTGCGGTTATATAGCCTTTGTCGCCCGAGGGTATGCCTTTATCAATTATTGCGGCAACAACAAAGGGTACAAAAAGCTCGAAAATGGCTTCGATTATTTTAAAAAACGGAGCACACAGTGCTTCTATCTTATATCCGTTGAAATACTTCAAGAGCTTTCGCATGGGTGAATATCCTTTCGTGTTGTTTGTCAGCGAGTGCGTGCGGCTGCGCCTGCCCGAGCTGTCGCTCGGGCGGTGCGCCAAGGCGTAATGCGCCTTGGCGCACCAAGCCGCCCTGCGGGCGGCGGGCGCAGCCCCCACCCTTGGCTTGCGCACTCTTTTTTAAAAAAGCGCCGCTGACAAAAAGTAGCGGCGCCCGATGATTCTTATAAATTACTCTACACTTATAATGTAGTAATAAACCGGCTGACCGCCGCTGATTAGGCTTATATCAACCTTCGAGCCGAACTTGGCTTCTACTCTTGCGCGGAGGCTTTCAGCATCAGCGTCCGAAATATCCTCACCGTAAATAATGGTGATAAACTCGCTGTCGCCGTCAACCAAACGCTTTGTAAGCTTATAAGCTGCCTTTTCGGTTTCCTTTTCAACAAAAGCAAGCTTGCCGTTATCAAGTGCCAATATCTCGCCCTGATTGATCTCCTGGCCGTCAAATTCGCTGTCGCGTGCGGCAAATGTTATCTGACCTGTCTTAACTCTTTCAAAAGCCTTGGTCATTGCACTGCGGTTAACGTTAAAGTCAGCGTCGGGGTCGAATGCCAAAAGTGCCGAAAGTCCTTGGGGAATGGTTCTTGTCTGCAAAACACAAACCTTTCTGTCGGCAAGCTTAACAGCCTGTTCTGCCGCCATAATTATGTTTTTGTTGTTAGGCAAAACAAAAACAGTTCTTGCAGGGCAAGACATAATTGCAGCTAAAATATCCTCTGTCGAGGGGTTCATGGTCTGTCCGCCCTTTACAATGCAGTCAGCACCGGCGTCCATAAACATGGCTTCAATACCGTCGCCTGCTGCAACTGCAACAAAGCCAAAGTCCTTTTCGGGGGCTACCGAGGTATAAGCCTTGTTCGAGCTTGAAACGGTAACCTTGTTTTCCTTCTGCTTTGCTTCGTGCTGATAACGCATGTTTTCGACCTTGGGCAATGTCATCGAGCCAAATTCAAGGCCCTTTTCAATTGCAAGGCCGGGGTTGTTTGTGTGAACGTGAACCTTAATTATCTCATCATCTTCAACAACCACAACGCAGTCACCGATAGATTCAAGATAAGCTCTGAGCTTTAGAGAATCCTCACAGCCTTCGTCCTTCTTAACGATGTACTCGGTGCAGTATGTAAATGTGATCTCATCATCAAATTCACCGACAACCGATGCAAAGGTTTCAATTGTTACAGGCTCGCTTGTTTTGCCCGAGGCAGTATCTTCAACAATTCCTCTGCCATGGAAAACCTCGCCCATTGCACGCATAACAAGGCACAAGCCCTTGCCGCCGGCGTCAACAACGCCTGCCTTTTTAAGAGTGGGCAAAAGATCGGGAGTCGTATCCAAAACTCTTTCGGCTTCTAAACAAACATCGTCCCAGAAGGAAGCAACGTCATCATTTGCTGCTGCCAATTCCTTGGCTTTTTCTGCAGCCAAACGTGCAACTGTTAAAATCGTGCCTTCGGTAGGCTTCATAACCGCCTTGTAAGCACGCTCAACACCTGCTTCAAGCGAGAGAGCAATATCCATTGTGCTTGCTTCTTTTTTGTCCTTAAGTCCTTTATCAAAGCCTTTAAACAAAAGCGAAGTTATAACGCCCGAGTTTCCTCTTGCGCCTCTTAAAAGGGCCGATGCCATTGTCTTTGCAACCTCGTCCACACCTGCGGTGTCGGGCAGTATTACAAGCTCTTTCTTGGCATTGCCCAATGTCATCGACATATTCGTGCCTGTATCTCCGTCGGGTACAGGGAAGACGTTTAATTCGTCAACCTTCTTTTTGTTGTTAGAAATAGTATTTGCGCCGCTTATAAATGCGTCACGCAATATCTTACCGCTTACCAAAACCTTTTCCTCCTAAGCCTTATGATTCCATGCTGTCAACATAAACGTTAATTTTTTTAACCTCTACGCCGGTTTCTTTTTCAACCACATATCTTACCTTGTTAATAATCGAGTCAACAATTGCAGATACGTTAATGCCGTAGGTTACGGAAATGTGCAAATCAATAACCATCTTATCGCTTCCCTTGGGGAATTTTACGACAACGCCGTTATCGATCGAGTCTTTTTTTAAAATGTTCGACCTTGCGCCCTGATAAGCACTTGCAGGATTCATTCTTACAACGCCGAAGCAGCTTGTTACGGTATGCCCGATTAAAGATGTAAGGTAAGAGGTCTTCATCTCAATCGTACCCAAATGGTTGTCAATCTTAATCATATCAAAGCCCCTTTCAGGATAGTAACGTTTAAATATACATTATCTTAGATATCATACCACAGTTGCTTTATAATTGCAAGAAAAATATACCGATTTTTAAAAGATGTTGATAAATCAACAGGTTTTCAGCGTTATTTCGACCTCGAAAAGTGTATTTTTCACAATTTCATCAAAAGCCGAAGCGGTATAGTCATAATAATCAGGCTCATATTTCCTTAACATTTTGCCAATATCAAAAACATCTGCGCCGTTTTCAAGCAGCACCGTGCCATATGCCATGTCGCAAAGCGACATCATTTCCTGCTGAGCCTCGCGCCTTATCACCTCTAAAAGCATGGCGTTCGGATTTTCTTTTACCGTAAGCTCACCGCTTATTTCAACTCTTACAACAGGATACCCCGACTGCGAGATCCTTATCTTTCTGTCAATTTTTATGTTCTCTATTCTAACAGCGGCAATCAAGTCTTCTAACGTCACATTAAAATTCATTGTCTCGGCGCTTCCGTTCAAAAGCCTTACACCCTTTGCACACTCACGGTCAAAAACCGCAATCGGATAGTCATCCTTGATCAGCATACTTGAAAAAACTCCGATAATGGTGTTTGAAAGACTCGACTCCTCTCCCCCGGGTTTGCCCGAGGCGACTGTTACAATCGGCATCACCAGCGAGCCGCTTCGTTCGGAAAGCGCATTGTTGATTTCAATTATCTTTGCAGAAACAGTGGCTGAATCCTCAGCAGTTGCTTCAACCGCTTCTCTTAACACCTGCGAAGAAGCATTGCCCTGCTTAAGCTTTACCGACAGTGTTTCAACAGCCGTAGATGTGGAAAATACAACGTCAACGCCTAAATAAACATCTGCGCTGTCCCTAAAATAGCTTATAAGCTCCGAAAGCTTGCTGTTAATAAGGTCTTTGCCGATAACGATAAGCTCGATGTTTCCGAAAAACGCTTTTCTGCCCATCTGAAGCTCTAAGTTTTCTTCGGCTTCATAAAGGGTCTTGCCTGCCGTTACAACGGTCGTAACATTACTGCCCGAGGCATCGGTGGGGCCTGATGACCCCGAGGACTTATCGGGTGCAAACACCTGATAAGCCACCTTAAGGCCGCCGTCTTCGCCAAGGTCTACGCCAATTGCATGAACCACCAATCTATATTGCACATAAGCAAGCGGTGTGCAACCGGTTAAAAAAATCATTGCCGATAAAATGACTGCCGCAATTTTTCGCATTTTACCTTCACCCTCCAATATATAATAGCCGCAAGCGGAACAAGCACGCCAAGCAACACAATTCCCACAAGCATGATCAAATTCTGCACGTCTGTTGTTAAATGGATTATCTGCTTGTAACATAAAATTGCAAATGCTGCAGCAAGCGCCGCAGGCACCAAAACGCTCAGCCAATTCTTCTTTTTAAACGAGGCTGACGCAATGTTTAAATACACTCCGTTTACCAGCACACAGTTAAGTGCCCACACAAACATATTAATTGCATTAAACTGCCTTATAATATCGGTTTTTGCATAAACGCCAAGAGCCAAAATGGGGTATCCGGGCACGTCAACAAAGGTCCACAAAATCATGGTAATAAGCAACAGCACGCCCTCGATAAGCACAAACTTTGTCACTAAATATCCTATTGCCGCCTTTTGGGCGCCTTGCTTTAAATATGACACCAGTCCCAGTGTTAACGGCAGCCATCTGCACGAGGATATATCCCACACAACATAATCCCACATCATTTTCAAATCGCTTTTTCGCACAGGAATAAGATTAAGCGGGTCATAGCGGCCTTGATTTACAACCGCCATAAGCACCATAAGCGCAATGAACACCCAAAACACTGCTGTGCCTGCCCTTGCAATGCCCTCAATGCCAAGGTGAGCGCAATAAGCCCCTGCTGCCGCTAAGGCAACAATAATCAGCCACGGCAAGGCAATAAGCGCAAACTCCGAGTGCATAAACTCGGCAAACAGGTAAAGCGTGATGCCCGAAACAAAGATAAAATATAAAGCAAGAAGAGCTTTAAGAACTGTTTTAAGTCGCTCGTTTTTTAGCACAGTCTGCAAAATCTCCTCACGCTTAAGCAAAAATATAAACACCGGCACCGCAAGCAAAGCCTCGATTGCCGTTGAGATCAAAAGCCCAAGCATCAGCGGTGTGCCCGAGGTAAACGTATTTGCTTTGTAAAGCATAACGTGCATAATACGAGAAAGCATTATTAAAATAAAAAACTGCCCTGTACTTATTTTGGCTTGTTTCACTCGCCGCTACCTCCCACGCCGTTAAGGCTGTCAATATCAGCCTCGAACTCCTGCATTTTTAAAAACGTTCTTCGTGTAATAACATCACGCATTGCCCTAACTGTAAGAGGGAAAGCAGGTGCGGTGTAAGGCACCGCAAACGAATCGGTCACGCAAGTGTTCACCAAAAGCACTGCCATTAAAACGGCAATGCCAAAAAAGCCGAAAAAGCCACCCACTATCACGTTCAGGATTCTTAAAATGGTGGTTTGTGCGTTAAGCCCCGGTATAACAAACGAGCTCGTTGCGGTAATTCCTATTACTATCAGCAACGGTGCCGAGATAAGTCCGCTTGTAACTGCCGCATCGCCTATTACAAGTCCTCCTACGATTGAAACCGCACCGCCTATCGTCTTTGGCAAACGAAGACCTGCTTCTTTTAAGATCTCAAACATTAATATCACAATAAGCATTTCAGCAAACAACGAATAGGGCGTGTTTTCGGCATTGGCAATTAAGTTAAGCAAAAGTGCCCTTGCCAGCACCTCGGGGTGATGCGTAGCTGCCGCCAGATAAAGCCCGGGGAGCATGGTTGCAATAAAGAAAGCCGCAAAGCGTATCCAACGCATATAGGTTGCGTAATAAGGTTTTTCCGAATAGTCGTCAACTGTTTGAAAGTTTTCTATAAACAGCGTAGGGCATATTAACGCAAACGGTACGCCGTCAATCAAAATCGCCGCCCTGCCCTCGCTTATCTTCGAGGCTACAACATCGGGTCTTTCTGTTGTTGAGGTACTTGAAAAGAATGCGCCCTTGTTCTTTGCCAAAAACGGCTCAATATTTCCGCTTGTCAGCACCATATCAAGCTTAATTTTGTGAATTCTCTCTTTAATCATGCTTCTTAGGCGCTCAGGGGTCTTCCCGTCTATATATACCAAGCACAAAACCGTTTTGCTTGTTTTGCCCGCCTTTAAATATTCAAATCTTAACGCGGGATTTTTAACACGGCGCCTTATAAGCGACATATTTGTTCTTATGTTTTCAATAAAAGCCTCTTTAGCTCCTTTAAGGTTCGATTCCGTTGCCGGCTCGCTTACAGAGCGTATTGCAAAGCCCTGCGCACCATATGCCATGCCGTGCGAAATACCGTGAACAAACACCAAAGCAAACCCCGAACACAAATACTCGTTTGCCTCACTGAAGAGGTTTACTACCTTTTCATCGTTCGAGAATATACCCTCTTCACTGAAAAATTTAAAAACATCCTCGGCATCGGCATTTCTCTTTTTATATTCGGTAATCGGGTCAAAAAGCATGTTGGCAAGGTCCTTAGGCGCAACCATGCCCTCGATAGTGACAACAGCACACTTAACGCCTTCAACACTTACTCGTGCAATATTTAAATCCTGCGACTCGCCGAAAATGCTTTTAAGCTCGGCAAGATTTCTTTCAAGGCTTTGAAAAATCCTCTTTTCATTAGCTTCGGGCACTTCCTATTTCCCCTTTTAAAAAGTATTCTCGTTTATCTTTTCCTCAAAACTCGCCGATTATTCGGTGATAAACTCAAGCTTTCGGGGCAATACTAAAGCAAATCGCTTAACGAAAGTGAGACTTTGCTAAAATGCTTATAGTTTTTATCCGAGGCATCATACTGTATGTTCTGGTCGTTTTTTCGGCAAGGCTTATGGGCAAGCGCCAGCTTGGCGAGCTTTCGCCTGCCGAGCTTGTAATTACTATTTTAATTTCAAACATTGCGACCCTAACCATGGAAGAGCCCGATGTTCCTCTTATCATGGGCATGATCCCAATTCTGACGCTTGTTTGCTTAGACGTCACTGTGTCCTATATTACTCTGCGTTCACGCACTGCCAGACGAGTGGTTTCGGGTCAGCCAAGAGTGATAATCTCTCAGGGAGTTATTGACCAAAAGGCAATGAAGGACTTACGGTATACCGTTGATGACGTTTGCGCCACACTAAGAACACAGGGCATTTTCGATCTTTCTCAGGTGCAATATGCAATTGTAGAAACAACCGGCTCGATAAGCGTTTTGCAAAAAGCTCCAAACCGACCGCTTACTCCGTCCTCGCTTGAAAAGCCCGAGCCCTCGTGCGATCCGCCTGTTTGCTTGATTTCGGACGGTGACCTTATTGCAAACGACGAGGACGCAAAAGATATTAAAAAGGTGCTTAAGAAAAAGCACCTTGAGATTAAAGACGTTTTTATTTGCACGCGCGATGCTAACGGCGAGCTTGATATTATTAAAAAGTCAAAAGCCAAGTAAAGGCACCGTGCGCTGCGCCTGCCTGCGGGCAGAGTGCAGCGGCGTGGCGCCGCTGTGTCAGCAGTTTTTTTCAAAAAAGCATGCCCCGCCCGCCTCCACCGCTTTTTCGCTGCCGCTCACAAAAGCGACGTCGGCGGCTTTTTTGCTCGCCATAAAAGAAAGGAACCCACCTATGAAACGATTATATATAAGCCTGTTTATTTTTGCGCTCATCATTACACTCGGAATTCTTTCGATATACCTCATCTCAAATGCAAATTCAAAGCTTTACGGAGAAATCGAAAGCGTAATTGCAGGATATAAAAACGGGCAGGACATAACCGAGAATATAGATTCGCTTGACAAAGCCTTTAAACGCTACAGCTTGGTCGTCGGCAGCCTGTCGGGCGACCAAAAAATTCAGCAGATCGAAGAATCAATTTCACGTCTAAGGGCGATGTATGAAGCTGACAGCGATGAGTTTTTGGCAGAGTGTTATTTGGTTAAAACAATTGCCGCTGAGATTTTGGCAGAGCAGAAGCCGACTGTTCAAAGATTGCTTTAATGCTTTAAAAAAGTGTTGCAAAGCACTATAAATTGTGATATAATTGTTAAAAGCCACTATATAATTGATTCCTGAAAGGACGGTATTTAATTATGAGATGCCCTTTTTGCAATTATGAAGACACAAAGGTAATAGATTCAAGACCCAGCGAGGGCAAAAAACGCCGCAGACGTGAATGCACCCAGTGCGGCAAACGCTTCACTACTTATGAGGTTATTGAAAAGCCTGTTTTAATGGTAATTAAGCGTGACGGTGGGTTTGAACCCTTTGACCGTGACAAGTTAATTAAAGGCATAACCTCGGCAACCAAAAAGCGTGCCATCAGCCTTGAGACTGTTGCCTCAATCGTTGACGGCATTGAAAACCGCATGGCTAATGATATGCGCACCGAAATTACCACTGCCGAAATAGGCGACAGTGTGCTTGCCTCGCTTAAAGATATTGACCTTGTGGCATATGTTCGATTTGCCTCGGTTTATAAAGACTTTAACGACCTTGACAGCTTTATGAAGATCGTTAAAGAGCTTGGCAAGTAAAATCCAACACAAAAAAATCACCGCCCGTTTATTTTAAACAGGCGGTTTTTTATTATAGGGTCGAGGGTCGTTTGTAAGCTTCAAAATATAATCCGTGGAAGTGTTGTAAAACTTTGCAAGCTTAATAAGGGCATCGATCGGCAACTGACGTTGACCGGTTTCATATTGAGAATAAGTGTTCTGGCGAATATTCAGAAACCGTGCAACATCCGTTTGTGTTAAGTCTCTGTCTTCTCGCAAGTCTTTAAGCCTCACAACAACTCTCCTATCTTCATTCAATAATATTATTATATGATTTTAGAGGCTGTTATGTTGACTAATATCACAATTTGTGATATTATTATATTATGTCATTTTCCTGCATGGGGTAAATGCTGCAAATAAACACTGACACCCATGTTAAACAACTACAAAAAGTCGCCCATCCTCTTATTGAAGATGGGCGGCTTTTTGTATACTATAGCCTTTCAATGGCTCTTTCAATCGTTTTTAAGCTGTCAATCAGCTCGCTTGGCTCGCCAAATCCTCTGCGATAAAGTTCAAGCATTATAGCCCCCTCGAACCCGTTTTGTGCAAGAGCTTTAACAAATGCATCAACATCCATCTCGCCTTTGCCCAAAGGCAGACAGTCGCCCCTTGCTCCGTGATCAGAAATATGCACGTGCCTGATCGAGCTTCCGAGCGCCTTAACACCGTCAATCGGGTCCCAGCCCATTCTTACCGCCTGCTTTGTATCAAGAACAAAGCCTGCGTTCTCGCCAAAATGTGTTTTCATTCGCTTAAGCGTTTCAAGCTCGCCTGTCACTCTTTGGTTGACGTTTTCTTGCAGGACCTTAACGCCAAAGTCTTTTGCAATTGCATCAAGTCTTGCAAAGCGCTCAAAAATCAGCTCGTCACCGTAATTCACCTTAGAGCCGTGGAAGACAAAATACTTTGCACCCAGAATATTCATCGCCTCGAAATATCTTCTGTGATAGTCAAGATATTCCTGCGTTCTGCGCTCATAATTCGAAAACATCGCATAGGTGTCCATCGCACAGGTAAACGGGTGCAGTGAAACGCACTCGGCGCCGTTTGCGTCCAAAATCGTCTTTATCTCTTTAATATACTCCGCACGGGTCTCAAACTCGCAGTTTACAAAAAGCTCAATTCTTTTAACGCCAAGCTCGCACAAGGCTTTAATAAAAATCTCGGGCGGCTCGGGATATCCGCAAGCGGCTGAAATGCCTGCTGTTATCTTATTCTTTTGCATATTGTCCTCCTTTGAAAAAAGATTTCGGCGCGAAGTGCGAGGGCGCGGTTGCGAAGCAACAAGTGCCCGAGCGTGCGCGCCGACGCTTCTTCGGCACAACGCTTCGCTTATGCCGCCTTCGAAACAGTCGGCGCTGCCAAAAAGCCACGCAAGTGCCGACTAAACAAAAAACGGGAAAGCCTGCTCGCCTTCCCGTCCTAAGGTTAAATTATTTCTTCTTCGAGTCGATCTTGCCCTGCCACATAACCCAAAGCGAAGGAGCGATGCAGTTGGATGAATAAACACCTGCAAGCAAACCGATCACCAAGGGGAATGCGAAGTCGATGATTGAATTAACACCTGCCACAAGAGCAACAATACAAACTGTAGCCATTGCAATAACAGTGGTAGCCGTTGTATGAATAGATCTGCCCATCGACTGGCTTATGCTCATGTTAACAAGCTCTGCCAAAGTCTTGTTTTCACCGTAAAGGCGTCTGTTTTCACGGATTCTGTCATAAATAATGATCGTTGCGTTGATCGAGTAACCCAAAATGGTAAGCAAAACAGCCATAAAGTTCGAGTTAATATCAAATCTGAATATTACACAGCAAGCGTAAACAAAGCACATGTCGTGAATGAGTGCTATAACTGCACAGCAGCCTGCAACCCAACCGCCGATGTGTCTGAATCTGAAGCCGATGTAAACGATCATAACAACAGCAGAAAACGCAACTGCCATTACGCACTTGCCGAAGAAACCGCTGCCTGTAGAGGGATTAACATCCTGCGAGCTGTAAAGCGAAATGTTTGCATCGGGGTAAGCTTCAACCAAAGCATCAGTCAAAGCGCCCTGAACCTCAACAGTCAAACCCTCAGAGGCAGGAAAACTGAGTGCAACGGTAGTTAAACCGTCAGCAAGGCTTTCACCAAGGGTCGCGTTACAAGCCTGACCTGTAACCGATGCAGCCTTGGATGCAATTGCGCTTTCGCTGATGGTACCTGTATAAGAATAAGTAACGATCGTACCGCCCTTAAATTCAATTGCAACGTTCATGCCCAAAACAAAGGTAAGAATGACAGACAAAACGATAACAATTGCCGAAACGGTAAAGAAGATATTCTTCTTTCCAACAACATCATAAATCTTATTGTTCATCACTTACACCTCCGTAAAGCTTAGGATTTCTGAGAGCCTTGAACTTAGCAAGAGAAGCGAGCATGATTCTTGTGCAGAATACACCGAATACAAAGTTAAGAACTACACCAACCAAAAGGGTGTAACCAAAGGAGTAAATCGTACCCTCGATAGTGGTGGGGAACATGAAGTAAAGCCAGCTCATAGCTTTTGCAAACAAGCTGTCCGGAGGGCCGAATGCGCCCATAAGGATCACCGCTACAAACACGATGGTGATGTTACCGTCAAAGATAGCAGCCCATGCTCTTGAATAGCCAAGCTCAAGCGAGGTATAAAGGCCCTTGCCTGCTCTAAGCTCTTCTTTAACACGTTCAAATGTAACAACGTTAGCGTCAACGCCCATGCCCACAGCCAAAATGATACCTGCAATACCCGGTATGGTAAGAGTAAAACTGGGCATAAAGCCGAAGAAGCCTGTAATGCACGCAATCGTGCCTACAACCTGCCCTGCCAAGGCAATTGAAGCCACAACGCCCGGGAGTCTGTAAACAACGATCATGTAAACGCAGATAAGTGCAAAGGCAATAGCGCCTGCAATAAGCATTGCGTTGCGTGCGCCTGCACCCATTGTTGCAGAAATTGTTGAGAAGTTTGAGGTTACAAGCTCATAAGGCAAGGCACCTGCCGAGATCTTATCAGCCAAAGCCTTAGCTTCTTCCTGTGTAAAGTCGCCTGAGATCTCACACTTACCGTCGGTAATTGCAACGCCTACGGTAGGAGCCGAAATGCAGGTGTCATCCATCCAGATAGAGATAACTCCGTCCTCGGCAGAAAGGCGTGTGGTAGCATCGGCAAATGCAGATGTACCTTCGCTGTCAAACTCTAAGGCAACAAGAAATTCGTACTCTCCGTTTTCATTCTGGCGGAAAGCTGCACTTGCAAGCTCAACATTTTCACCTGTAAGAATTATGTTTTCGGCGGTTACGCCTGTGGGCAAGCCAAGGTCGTCAACCTCGTAACCTTCTCTAAAGGTGAGCTGTGCGGTTTCGCCAAGCTCGGCAACAGCAGCCTCGGGGTCAAAATCCTCTTCTCCTGCCTGCCAGGGGAATCTTACGATAATGTCATAGTTCGAGTAATCAGCATAAAGCTCATAGTCGGTAATGCCAAGGCTTACAAGTCGCATTTCAATTGCGGCCTGTGCGCCGTCCATTTGCTCCTGTGTTGCTTCAACACCCTCGGGAGGGGAAAAAGTAACATCAACACCGCCGCTGATGTCAATACCCCAGCGAATTTCGTCAACGCCTTTAATGTGGCTTGTCTTTGTATCGCCGTAATAGGTACTTACTCCGTTGAAAGTGAGGAATGCAAATACAGCTATAAGCACAACTACAATAAAGAACACCGGTTTTTTAACGCGTCGCACTTTAAGTCCTCCTTGATAAAAAAATCTTCGTCATTTTAAATGACATTCACCCAATAAGTATATCTAAACAAAGCCGAAAAGTCAATAGCAATGTAAAATTTGAAGCGGTTTGAATATGTTTTTTGTTTTTTATCACTTTAGCGCTGTAAATAGGTTTACAAAATGATAAATTAATGTTATACTTTTTCCAATACCTTTAAAAACCAAAGGAGATGTATTGAAAATGGCAATTTTACACCCCGAAATCGAATGTATGCCGCGTGAAGAACTTAAAAAGCTTCAGAGTGAAAGACTTAAGTGGCAGGTAGCAAGAATGTACGAGCGCGTTACCCTGTTTAGAAAGAGGATGGACGCTTTGGGCTTAAAGCCCTCGGACATTAACGGAGTTGAGGATCTGCATAAGCTTCCCTTCTCTTACAAGCAGGATCTGCGTGATTATTACCCTTACGGCCTTTTTGCCGAACCCCTTAAAGATATTGTCCGTGTTCACGCTTCAAGCGGCACAACAGGCAAGCAGATCGTTGTTGGTTACACTCAAAAAGACCTTGATGACTGGGCTGACGGCGTTGCCAGAATGATGGTTGCAATCGGCTTGGGCGAGGACGACTTTGTTCAGGTCTCCTACGGTTACGGTTTGTTCACCGGCGGCTTGGGTGCTCATGGCGGTGCCGAAAAGATAGGTGCAACCGTTATTCCCACAAGCGCAGGCAACACCCAGCGCCAGATTCAGACAATGGTCGATTTCGGCTCGACAGCTTTGTGCTGCACCCCCTCTTATGCTCTTTATTTGGGCGAATCTATTGAAGAGATGGGACTTAAGGATCAGCTTTCGTTAAAGGTTGGTATCTTTGGCGCCGAGCCTTGGACAGAAGATATGCGCCACACAATTGAGAACAAGCTTAACATTAAGGCTTATGATATTTACGGATTGAGCGAGATCATGGGCCCCGGTGTATCTTATGAATGTGAATGTCAGGCAGGTATGCACGTTTGCGAGGATATGTTTATCCCCGAGATCATCGACCCCGACACAGGCGAAGTTTTGCCCGAGGGCGCACAGGGCGAGCTTGTTTTCACCACCATCACCAAAGAAGGCTTCCCGCTTATCCGTTACCGCACACGCGATATCTGCGAGCTTAATTATGAGAAGTGCGCTTGCGGCAGAACGCACGTTAGAATGAAAAAGCCTCAGGGAAGAACCGACGATATGCTTATCATTCGCGGTGTTAATGTATTCCCGTCTCAGATAGAAGAAGTTTTGTTAAAGGCTTCCAACGGCGCAATGCCCAACTATCAGATAATTGTTGACCGTGTTAACAACAACGACACTCTTGACATTAACGTTGAAATGACAGCAGAAATGTTCGGCGACGATGTTAAGACTCTTGCCGCAACCGAAAAGATGCTTGAAAACGAGGTTCGTTCCGTTTTGGGCATTGGCGCAAAAATTCACCTTTGCAACCCCAAATCCCTCCCCAAGAGCGAAGGCAAGGCAAAGCGTGTGTTCGATAACCGCAAGCTTCACTGATTTGATTTTAGGAGGTTAGATCATGTATATTATTCAGCTTTCTGTTTTTGTTGAAAACCGCCATGGCAGAGCATGCGACATTATGGAGATCCTATCTGAAAACAACATTAACATTTTAACCCTTTCGATTGCCGATACCACCGATTTTGGCGTTATGCGCCTTATTGTTGACAAGCCCGAGCTTGCAAAAAAGGTAATTACCGAGGCAGGCGTTATCTGCCGCACGACAAGAGTTATTGCTGTGCCTGTTGACCACACTCCCGGTGAGCTTACAAAGCTCTTGAAGATATTAAAAGATGCAGACCTTTCTGTTGAATATCTTTACGCCTTCTGCGTTGAGGAGCACAGCAAACCCATTATTGTTTTGCGCCCCACTCACCGCGAGCCTGCACTTAAGGCACTTATCGCCGCAGGAATCGAGCCTGTAACCATTGAACAGGAATAATTATTATTGAAAGAAGCTTATAAATAATGGATTATAGAATTTCAGACAAATTTAAAACAATGAAGCCCTCGGCTATCCGCGAGATCTTTAAAAGCCTGGGCAAGCCGGGTGCAATTTCGTTTGCTGCCGGCAACCCCAGCCCCGAATCTTTCCCTGCCGAGGAAATGGGCAAAATAGCAAGCGACATTTTTGCTAACGAGCCTGTAACCGCTTTGCAATACGGCATTACCGAGGGTTATGTGCCCTTGAGACAGCTTGTTACCCAAAGACTTGCACGTGTTTATAACATCAATTCGCCCGATGATGATACCATCATCGTCACAGGTGGTCAGCAGGGCATTGAACTTACCTGCAAGGTAATGTGCAACGAGGGTGACGTTGTCATCTGCGAAAGCCCCAGCTTTATAGGTGCGCTTAACGCTTTCCGTTCGTTGGGCGCAAAGCTTAAGGGCGTGCCTCTTAACGAAGACGGCATTGACCTAGCCCTCTTGGAAAAGGCACTTATTGAAAACCCCAACGCCAAGCTTTTATATCTTATCCCGACTTTCCAGAACCCTGCAGGCACTACCTCGACCTTAGAGAACCGCAAGGCTGTTTACGAGCTTGCAAGAAAGTATAACGTTATTATTATTGAGGATAACCCTTACGGCGACCTGAGATTTTCGGGCGAAAACGTGCCTACTTACAAGAGCATGGACGTTGACGGCAGAGTTGTTTACTGCGGCTCGTTCTCGAAGGTTCTTTCTGCCGGCATGAGAATAGGCTTTGTTCGCGCCAACAAAGAGCTTATAAGCAAAATAGTTGTTGCAAAGCAGGTCGAGGACGTTCACACAAACGTACTTTTCCAGATGATCTGTGCACGTTACATTACCGAATACGACCTTGACGCACACATTGAAAAAATCAGAAAGCTTTATGCCCACAAGGCTTCGCTTATGATCTCGGCACTGGAAAAATATATGCCCGATTGTGTTAAGTTTACCCGTCCCGAGGGCGGTATCTTCCTTTGGTGCACACTGCCCGAAAGCATTGCTTTAAGCGACTTTGTTGCAAAGGCAGTTGAAAGCAACGTCTTCGTTGTTCCCGGCACAGCGTTTACCCCCGATGAAGATGAGGTTACCTATTCGTTCAGGCTCAACTACTCGATGCCATCGGACGAGGATATCGACAAGGGCGTTAAAATTCTGGCGGATATTATTAAAGAGATGATGTAGGACGGCGCCCACGCCTCACCCCTGCCCCTTGCAAGGGCGCGGCTCGGCACTCGGCGCCGACGTCGACGAAGCGCGCGGCGAAGCCGCTGTGCGAAGGCGGTGGAGGCGCAGGTTCCCGAATTTGCTCAAAACGCAAAAAGCACTTACCAAAAAACGGTAGGTGCTTTATTTTTTGTTATGTTTCGTACCTGCAGGTTCACTCCGCCTCCACGGCTTTGGCACAGCCGCTTTCGTTTCACTCCGCGGCGCGCCTTGCGCCACGTCGGCGCCAAGCTCTACTGCCTTGTTGTAACCTGCGTTACAACAAGCGTTTCTCCATCGACTCTAAAGCTTACTGCATACTTGCCATAGTCCATTGTATAAACACGCTCAGCGTCGTGCTGATAGCTTGGGCGAGGGTCGTTTTTAAGCACCTCGCACAAGGGGGTGCGGTCGTTTTCGTCAATCCGGCTTAAAAGCTCATCACTAAAATCGAGGGTTAGCGCATAGCCCACAAACTCATCGGCAAAGCCGCTTACGGCTTCGGGGTGCGAATCGGTATATGCAATATATGGCTTAACGTCAAAAATCGGGGTGCCGTTCATAAGGTCGGCACCTGTTACCAACAGAACCTTGCCTTTATCGGAGGTGTCGGTAACACTCACAAGCTTAACGCTTGACAGCCCCAAGTTATTCGGTCTAAAAGGTGAACGCGTGGCGAAAACGCCTACTCTTTTGTTTCCGCCTAATCTCGGTGGACGAACAGTCGGGCTCCATGTGTCCCTAACCGCCTCGGAAAACTGCCAGATAAGCCACAAGTACGAATACCCCTCGATCCCTCTTAAAGCCTCGGCATTGCGATATTCCGGCTCGAACACGATTTTTGAAACCATGCCGTTAACCAGCCCACTCTGACGAGGGATACCGAACTTCGATGGGAAGTCGTTTTCGATGTGTGCTATTTGTTTTACCGAAAATTCCACAGAAAACACCTCCTTAATCAAAATAGAATAGTTCCTCAAACTTTTTATCCAGCGCTATGCACAAGATAAGCGCCAGCTTGGCTGTTGGGTTAAATTGTCCCGTTTCAATAGAACTTATCGTCTGGCGAGATACGCCCACCATCTGCGCAAGCTCCCCCTGAGAGATGTTTTTCTCGGCACGGGCAACTTTTATTCTGTTTTTTAAAATGAGTTCCGAATCCATTTTGCACCTTTTTATAAAATTGTTAAAGCATAGCTGATAAGCAGAGCCACACCCGCAGCTAAAAGAATACCGTAAATTACAGCGCGAGCGATTTTTCTGAGTTTTATCGAATAATAAAGACCTCTTACACCAAGCATGATGTCATATACAGCCATTACATCCCAAGCCGGCAAGTCGGCTAATGACTTTAAAATTACAATAATACCGCAAACCATTACGCCTATCGCCATTGCATAGTCGCTGGCTGTTTTATAGAGCAATTGTTCACGCTCATCGTCGCCCTTTGTGTTCTGCGCTTTTTCTAAAATTTCGTTCTTATCCATAATAAGTCTCCTTTGGGTTTTGTCGATCGCAAGTTTACTTGACTTATTGCCAAGTTTTCTTGTCAGTATATTAACATATAGTTTTATAAATGTCAAGTTTTATTGACAAAAAACTTTTACTTTTTTTAAAACCGCTGCATTGACCGCCGCCACCCTGTCGCCCACTCGCCCTTTTAGTGCGGCGGACTTTGGACGGCGGCTCTAAACCAACTGCTAAAAAAGCCATTGCCGCTTACCGGGCGCCGAGTAGTGAGCCGCGCCCCTCTGAGGAGGGGTTGTGGCGAGCTGTGGGCGCCCGGTACGCAGGCAGTTGAATTTGCACTAAAAAAGTGGTACAATAACATTAGTTTAACAAGGAGACCGATAAAATGATAAACGAAAAAGAATACTCATATAAAACCTACTGCGATGTTTCGATGTTCGATGCATCGGGTGCCATGAAGCCCGACGCTTATCAACGCATTTGCGTTGGTGTTGTTGAAAAGCACTTAAACGTCATCGAGCTTGATGTTGAACGCCTTGTTAAAGCGTTTGGTGTTTCGTGGGTTTTGCTTTCAATGACAATTGATATAAAGCGTCCGCTTGTTTCGGGCGAGACGATAACCACCCAAACTTGGCACACATTTAAAAAAGGTTCGGCTTACCGCCGAGATCTGATATTGCGAGACGGAAACGGCGAGGTAGTTGCGGTTGCCGCAACATTTTCAAGCCTATTGGATATAAAGACTCGTCACATCTGCAAGGATAAAGCTGTGCATGATGTGGTTTCTGTGCCCGACGGTGAACCTTTGTTAGAGGCTTCGAGCCGAATTAAGCTTATGCTCGATGACTTTAAAGTCACAGAAACCCTGCCTGTCCGCCCCAACTGGATAGATGCTGTGGGTCATGTTAATAACTTCCGTTATGGTGAAATGGCTTATGATGCTCTCACCATCAAAAAGCGCTCGTTACTTAAGCAGCTTAAACGCATGGAGGTTTACTTTACAGGCGAGCTTACTTTGGGCGAAAACGTTGTCATAAAATCACATGAATGTGAAAACGATGCCACCGTTGTCGGTGTGCGCTCGTCGGACGAAAAGACGGCATTTGTTGCAAAACTCTTCTTTTAGCAGTGTATAGAGGCAGATTTGTGCGTGCCTCGCGGACAAATCCTCCTGCCGGTCTTAACACCTCACAAAAAATAACCGCAGAAAAAATTGATTTTTTGCACTATTAACAAACTTTCAAAAAACACTATACAGCGCAAAAAAAGTGTGCTAAAATACTCTTGGAAATTTGGTTTACTACCGTTTAAAGGAGTGTATCTTTATGAAGAAAATTTATGAAGGAAAAACAAAGGATGTTTATCAGCTTGAAAACGGCAACGTATTGCTTAAGTTCAAGGATGACTGCACCGGCAAGGACGGCGTTTTCGATCCCGGTGAGAACTCTGTAGGTCTCACTATCGAGGGTATCGGCAAGGCTAACCTTGAAACCTCTATTCACTATTTCGAGCTTTGCAAGGCTGCAGGAATCAAGACCCACTATGTAAGTGCAAATATCGACGACGCTACAATGGAAGTTTTGCCTGCTGAATGCTTCGGCAAGGCACAGGGCGGCAACGGTCTTGAAGTTATTTGCAGACTTGTTGCAACAGGCAGCTTCATTCGCAGATACGGCGAATACATTAAAGACGGCACACCTTTAAAGGGTGGTTATGTTGAATGTACCTTTAAGAACGATGCGAAGGGTGACCCCCTTGTAACCGGCGAAGGCTTGGCTGCTTTGGGCGTTATGACTCCCGAAATGTTTGAAAGCATGAAGGAGCAGACCCTTAAGATCACCAAGATCGTTGCTGATGACCTTAAATCCATCGGCCTTGACCTTTGGGACATTAAGTTTGAATTTGGTTACAACAACGGCGAGGTCGTTCTTATCGACGAAATTGCTTCGGGCAACATGAGAGTTTACAAGGGTGACACCATTGTTGACCCCGTTGAGCTGACAAAGCTTATTTTAAACAGATAATTGCAAACAACAGCAAAAGCTCCGCACACCATTGTGCGGAGCTTTTATTTTTTATAAAGGTGTCCGCGCTTCGCACGGACATGAATGCTCGGCACTTGCGCCCGTTGGGCGCCACGCCTCGCTTATAAGCGCTCGCCCTCGGCTCGCGCATAAACGGCTATTAATCAATCTCGATCTGGCAAGCACGCATTGCTTCAAGTGCTGTTTGGTGCGACTCAGGCGTTACCCCGGCACAGCAAGCCGAGTCGACCTTAACGGTAACCTCGGGCAAAGCTGCCTTAACGATCATCGCGTTCGAGATAACGCAAATATCGGTGCATACGCCGATAAGGGTTATTTCGTCAAGAGGTTCTTTAGTGTTCATTTCTTTTAAAATTTCGCCAAGCTTAACGCTGCCAAAGGTCTCTTTTTCAATCACCAAAGCATTTTCAGCCACAGGTTTAAGCTCATCGACTAAACCGTGACCCTCGCTGCCCTTAATGCAATGCGGCACAGGCAGTTTTTTGCCCTCCTGCGTTTGCATATAGTCATCACCGTGAGTATCTAGCGTGAAAACAACCTCGCCATCAAAGTCTTCAATTTTCTGTCTAACCTTTTTAATTATCGCAATTGCATCTTCGTTTCTAAGAGCGCCATAAGTGAAATCTTTTTGCATATCAACCACAATCAAAAGTTTACGCACAGTATACCTCCTTTAAATAATTCCAAATAGTATAAACCCAATGGTGTTAATTCCAAAGTTTGCAAACATATGCACCAGCCACGAGGGGTAGATATTAGAGCATTTCTCGTTCAAAAAGTTGAAAATACACCCTCCGACAAAAAGCCCCGCCATTGCTAAGATATACAAAACCGGGCTGAACCAACCTGCCGTCATGCCAACATGATAAAAAGCAAACAGCCCCGAGCTGAAAACATATGCCGCCCACCTCGGCAACTTGTTTTTAAGACTTAAGAACGCAAAGCCGCGGAAGAAAAATTCCTCTAAAAGAGAATTAACAAGCGATATGTAAATTGCAACAAAAACAAAGTTATCCTTAGTAACGCCCACATCGCCGGTAAGCTGTGCGGTTATGCCCGAAAAGTCGAATACATTACGGAATATAAAATATGCCGCCAGAATAACTGCAAACACGCCAACGCCAAGGCAAAGCGCCGCTAAAAAATCTCTCTTTTTTGGCGTAAATAGGGTTTTAAGCGTGTCACGCTCGGGCTTGTTAAAAACAAAATACAAAAGAGGCACCGCCATAAACAGCAGAAGCTTAAAAGCAGATTTAACAAAATAAGGCGGTGTAATAAACCCATCAATAACACACATTATGCCGCTGCAAACTGCAACGACCAAAATAACATAAAAAGCCGATCTGTTTTTCATAAGAACAATAAGCACTCCTTTAAAAGGATTATAGCACAACTTTGTAAAAAAGAAAAGCGTCTGATAAAACACAGACGCTCAAAAAGGCTGATATGTTAATATCTTGTGCTGATGATCTCAAGCGCATCGCGCAGACCGTCAATAAAAACAAGGGTTCCTGTAAGCATGAATATGAAATAAATCAAAAACGCAACGCCGTTGTGCTTAATGTCCCAAAAATAGTTTTTAACGGCAAATCCAAACGAGATTTGAAGGTTTGAAAAGAATTCGCTGATTCGCTGCCCAACAATGCTCATAGAATAGTCGAAAACACCGCTTATAAATAAGATCACATAGAAAACTACGCTGAGTCCAAAGCCTATAGCTTTAGCAGAGGCAAGGTTAAGCTCGGTATCTTTACCTCCCAAGTTAAGCAAAATGGTAAATACAATGACGTTTATAAACAACGTCATAAAAACTATTGCAAACAAAATTGCCCAAAAGCCATGATAAGGCGATTTGTTTTTTCCTTCATCCATTAATGTCACATCCTGTTATATTAAGGTAATTTATAAGAGTAAAATGCAGGATAATAAAAACTCCACCGCGATTGCAATGGAGTTATGGCTGCCTCTGTCAGGCTCGAACTGACGACCCCCTGATTAACAGTCAGGTGCTCTACCGACTGAGCTAAGAGGCAATATGACGATAGAGAGCACTAAGGCTCTCTATCATGTTTTAGTGTCGGCAACACCAATTTTCCCGGGCCGTCGCCAGCCAAGTATCGTAGGCGTGAATGAGCTTAACTTCTGTGTTCGGCATGGGAACAGGTGGGACCTCATCACAATCGTCACCGACTAAGGTTAAATAGTAACCTCAAA
>JAFUOD010000013.1 GCA_017472735.1 Oscillospiraceae bacterium
AGCGTTCATCCTGAGCCAGGATCAAACTCTTAATCAAGTTGTATCTTAAGCAGATTCTCATCTGCATTAAAATCCTCGCTCGGTTTAAAAACCAGCTAAATCTGCATCATTTTTTAGTCTTCTGCTTGACTTCTTTTTAGAATTACTCAAAGTAATTTCTTCAAGGGTCTTGTATGTTTCTCATTGTTCAATTTTCAAGCTGCCGTGCACTCCCTTTTTTTTCGGAGTGCTTGACTATCTTACCACATCTCGTAAGCTTTGTCAATACCTTTTTTCAACTTTTTTAAAAGTTTTTAAGGCCTTCGCTCTCTTTAAGGTCTTCCCTCGCAGACAGCTTTGTTATAATAACATCATTCGACATTAAAGTCAAGGCTTTTTTTCAAAGTTTTTTCGATTTGGCGTTTTGTGACGAAACAACCAAATTGTAAGCGACGTTTTGTGACACCTGCACAAAACATTTCTTAAAGCTCGTCGTTTTGCTCGTTTGCGAGCTTTTTATACTCATCATAAGTAAGCGCAGTGTTAAGAATATCCAAAAGGCCGGAAGTTGAAAGCTTTTCGGGCAGGTCGAGCTTTTTTAACAGCATTGCACGCTTGGCAGAGCTGTCTTTGCCTCCGAAAAAGCCGTCCTCGAACAGATCAATTCGTTCAATACGTTTGCCGGATGGCTTTGGTGTGCCTATGACACCCGCCTTCTCGAAAGCCTCTTTTAAAATGGCAATATCAACGCCCTCTACCCCAAGTTTACCTTCGGCCGAGGGCGTAAGCTTGCGCTTTTCTTTGCCGAAAATATCGGGAATATAGACATTTTTGACTGTGCCGTTAGGTACTATACCTTTTATATATCCACGGATCTTAAAGCCTGCCGAGTCGCTGTCGGTTAGAATTGTTATTCCGCCGTGGTTGGCATACCATTTAATAAGGGATTTGGTTTCCTCGTTTTTAAAGACGCTGAAGCCGTTGGTGACAATAATCGGGCAGTCAACGACGCCCGATAAGTGGATTTTATCATATTTGCCCTCGACGATGAGGGCACCGTTAATGTGCAGCATAAGTTACCTCAGTGAAAGCATTTGTGAAATTGCGGTTTCTAAAAGAGTTCTTTGGTCGGTGCGAGTGGATTTCATCTCGATATCGCATTTTGAAAGAATTTGGATGCAAGCACGCAATTTTTCAACAGAAATTCGCGAGCAATCACGGAGTGCGTTTTTAACAGCGAAATCTCTGCCGCGGTAACCGTAATCCTCTAAAATATTGTTTAACCCCCTGCCCGTTTGGTAAGCAAGCTTTGCACGGTAGAGGTCTAAAAACGCGCCGGAAATAACCGACAAAAGCGGAATGCTCTCTGCCTGCTTGGCGTAAAGTTCGGGCAGGATCGTGAATGTTAGATTTCTGTCTCCGCTTGTTACGGCACGGGCAAGCTTATAAGCGTCGGTATCGAGCTGACCCGAAACAAGTGAGTCGATGACTTCATCGGTAATTTCGCCTTTGCCGACAAAAGACACCAGCTTGTCGCACTCATTATTAATAATAAGCAAGTTGCAAAGGCAAAGCGAAGCGAGGTATTCAGCCGATTTGGGCGAAATGGTGCAAAGGTCTTTGCCGACACGAGACTGAATGTATTTAACAAGCTCGTTAGGTCTTTTAAAAGCAAATTCGCAGGAAGCGCCGATTTTGGATATATGGTCGCAAAGCTTTTTATTCTTTGAGGTCAACGCCTTTTTCCCTGCACAAAGGTCGATGCCCGTTGCATAAAAAATAACCGTTGTGGTATCCGAGTCAACACCTGATAATATCTCTAAAATATATTTAAAGTCATCAGCCTTTAAGCTTTCGGCGTTTAGGTCGTTAACCGCAACCACAACCCTATCGGCAAACATAGGAAGAGATTCACAGGCATCGGCAAAATCGCTTATATCGAACCCTGAACCCGAGAAAAAGTGATAGTTCATATCCTTGGCATCATTTGGAACAAGCTTAGCGATAAGCTTTTTTGCAATACTTTCAAGGGTGGCAATATCCTTACCCCAGAAGAAATATGCAGGCAATATTTTGCCCGATTTTATTGACCTTACAAGCTCATTATCTGTTATATTGGGCATGGGTGGTACCTCCTTGAGTGAGTGTGTAAGCGAGCCGTGGCGAGTCGCGAGCGGAGCGTTGTGACGAGTCGTGGCGAGCGTTGGGGATGGCAAAGCGAGCGTTGGGTTTCGCGCGGTGCAAGACGCTGTGAAAGCCGGTGCGGGCAGAGATTTATGGGTTTGAGCGAGGCGTCAGCGAAGGGCGCCCCGAACAAGGGGCTGTCCGAGATGGTGCCGAGCTTTTTGCGGTGCGCGGTTTTCTCCGCGCCACCTTTTCGGCGCTGTCCCTGCGGGACGCAGCCTTCAAGACGGCGCTTAAGCCCTAACCAAGCTCAAGTGAGATAACGGCATCTTCACAATAAATATATTGCTCGTTTGTGTTTACAACGGTCACGCCTGACAGAACACAGATATTTGCGACCGTGCCAACGTTATAATAACCGTCTTTCGAGACTGCAACGCTTTTGCCGTTTTGTGATATTATCAAAAGATTATCAGATATACTAATATCTAAGCCATAGGCAGTTATAACATCGGGCAAATCGTAATAATCAACATCCGGCGAAAAGATATAACTGCCTTTTGGGAGATACATTGAACTTGGCGTTACACTTAAACTGCGATATGAAGAATAGGCTGCTTCGCCGTTTTCTACGATAACCACGGCATCAACGCAAGTTATGCCGTTATACTGTATAAAGTTTTCACATTCATCAGCCATTTTGCCGCCGCTGTCAATATCAATTATAATACATTCATCGTTTTCGCGCAAGACCGCACAGCAGTTTACACCCGAAGTTAAAACATCAAGTTTTACGCTCTTGCTTGCATTTGCCTCAAAAGCGCTTGAACAGACAAAAACGCAAACGCCCGTGACCACCGAAAGCACAACAAGCTTTGGGCTTCGCTTAAAAATGTAAGCCGCCGCAGAAAGCACTATTATAATAGCAATAACAGCATATACATTAGTAAGCCCTGTTGCCAAATAAGTTATTTTGATTGTGCTGAGCTTTTCGCAGACGGTCAATACAACCTCGACAAGCTTGCCTGCAACAAGAATTATATATGATAGCATAGGCGCACAGCCGCAAACACAGAACATCATGCCCAAACATATTGCCGCCGAGCAAACAGGCACAAGCACCATGTTTGCAAGAGGGGCAATGAGTGAGACCTCGTTAAAGCTTAAAAGCACAAAAGGCATTGTGCAAACGCTTGCACAGGTGCAGGTTATAAAATATTTTACCAAAAACCTGTTTGCACCAAAAAGCTTGGTTACATAAGGTGCGGCAACACTAACGCCGAACGTGCCCGCAAGCGAGAGACAAAAAGAAACATCGGCAGCCGCAAACGGATTTGCAAGCATAATTATAAGTGCGGCTATACTTAACGTGTTAAGTGCATCGCCGCGGCGGTTAACAAGCGTTGAAAGAATGTAAACACTCATCATTATTGCTGCACGAATGCATGAAACACGGCACCCCGAGAACATGACAAACGCCACGACCCAGCTTTGGGCAATTATGGCTGTTAAAACCTTTGGACAGCGAAGCTTGCGTAAAACAAGCATGAGTGCAAATGCAATTACCGAAACATGAAGCCCCGAAACTGCACTGATGTGACCGATGCCCGTGCGGTTTAAAGCAAGCCTTGTTGAATCTGAGATATATGAAGAATTACCGCATATCATGGCCGACAAAACATCACCAGCATCTCCTCCGGCATATGAACGGATAGTGCTGCTAACATTTTGGCTATAGACCATGAGCCAAGATGAAAGGGTTTGTTTGCCTGACTTAATTTCAACATCCTCGGTAACAGAGGCGGTAAGGCAGATGCCATCGGGTAGGTAATAACTGCGTTGACTAAAAAACGGCGAATCCGAAAGTTTTGAAATTCTGCCAACAAAAGAGATCTCATCGCCGTATTCGCCGTTAAAATTATTGATATATGCTATAAGCTTACATGGTATTCCGTCAACCGTTCCCGATATTGTTACCGACGAACTGTCTTTGGACGTGTAATCTGTGACTATGCCTTTAACCGTTGCGGTTTTGCCGTCAAGTGCTTCTAACGGAGCAAGGCGCCCGACCGAAATCGTTAAGCTGTAAGCCGATGCCAAAAGCGTGCAAAGTGCCACAAACATGCATGTTATTCGCTTGTGCTTTGGCAGAAAAAGTGCCAACACCAAACAAAGCAAAACCGCCAGCATAAAGATGATGACTTCGCTGAATTCAAGATAAAAAGAGACAAAGGCGCCGAAAAAGAAACCCACTGCCGCCAGTACAGCTTTTCGTTTCATTACTTCGACCGCCTTTGACAAAATACTTTAAAACATTATCTCATATGAAGAAATCAATGTCAATGGTAAAAACAAACAGAGGCCGTAAAGCCTCTGTTTCAATAAAACTTATTTACTTCTTCAAAAGGTCTCTTATTTCCTTAAGCAAATCCTCGGTAGTGGGGTTAGCTTCTCTTTCAAGGCGAGCCTTTTCTTCCTCTGCCTTCTTAGCTTCCTCCTCGGCCTTAGCCTTTTCAGCAAAATATTCATCAACAGCGGTCTTGTCGTTAAGCTTAATGCCCTTAGCCTTCATAGCAGCCCTGTCTTCTTTAGAAATCCTGCCTTTGATGAGATTCTCAGACTTGAGAGCGTTCATGGTCTTGATGATCATAAAGAGGACTAAAGCAGTGAGCAAGAAGCTGATGATTGCGTTGATAAAGGTGCCCCAATCGATGTAGATGGACTGTGTGAGATCTAAAACGCCGTCAACCTCGACAGGGACGAGCATAGTCATGAGCTCGCCTAAAGAATTTGCGCCAAAAGCAAGCGCCAGGAGCCAGTTGATAACAGGCTTTAAGATGTTGTTGCTGAGTGCGTTGACGATTGCAGTGAAAGCGCCGCCGATGATAACACCGACTGCCATATCTACAACGTTTCCGCGCATTATGAATGTTTTAAATTCTTCGAAAAATTTCTTCATTTTAAGGTCTCCCTTTCGCAAAAAATGTCTTAAATATTATACCTTTTTTAAAGAGGGTTTGTCAATAGATATAACCGGCAGTAAAGAAAAAAGCCTCGCAAAGCGAGGCCTTTCTTTATAATTATCCCTCAAACTTAAAGGTATCCATGTACCTTAGCTTGAACAGGTTAATGTTGTGAAGTCTGTCGATTCGGGCTTTGGTTTCGGGGTCGGGTTCTATACCCTCTCTGATATATTTATCCAAGGTTTCGTAAGTAAATCCAAGGTTATCCTCATCGGTCTTGCCGCAAAGTCCGTCAAGAGGGACTTTATCAACAAATTTCGAGGGCAAGCCAAGCTCTCGGCCGATTGCTTTAACCTCAGCAACGGTGAAGTTTGAAATTGCGCCGAAGTCGCCTGCAGAGTCGCCGTAGCGTGTGGAGTAGCCAACCCAATCCTCGCTTAAATTGCAGGTGTTTGCAACCCTGCCGTTAAAGCTTTGCGAAACAGCATATAAAACAGTCATTCGCACACGAGGCGGAATGTTTGTAACCGACTGAACCGATGGTTCGAAATCGAACGATGCGGTCAACGCCTTAATAGCCTCGCCTACGTTTACGGTGTGGCTTTTAATATCCAAAAGCCTGCAAAGCTCGATAGAATAATCGATATCAAACTGTTCGCCCTGAGGCATCATTACACCGATAACTCTGTCCTTTCCCAAAGCCTTTACGCAAAGGGCGGCAACTACCGAGCTATCCTTTCCGCCCGAAATGCCTATTACGGCATTACAGCCTTTTCCGTTAATTTCAAACCAGTCACGAATCCACTTAATTGCGGCTTCAGTTGCTTTTTTTGCATCGAACTTATACATTCAAATCACCTTAATTTTGCTTTCTGACTATCTTATATTCATCGTAAAGCTGATAATAAGGGCACTCGAAATTTGCGCCCGACAAAAACCTGTACATTTCGTCCTCATCAAGATTAACTAAGCAAACATAGCAGTCATAGTCATCATCATAAACATAGTTTGTGCAGGTTTCGCAGTTTGTAACCTTGCTTTTTTCTTTTTCAGGTGCCACTGCTCTCACCCTAAAATATAAATAAGTATGCCCAAATGAAGGATTATGCCGACAACATTAACAGCCCAAAAATACCAGTGCTTGGTTTTGTGGCGAAAAACCTTCATTGCGGCAAAGCCACCGATAGCGCCGCCTAAAAGAGACATACCCAAAAGGGTCTTTTCTTTGGTGCGCCATGTGCCGTCGATAGCTTTTTTCTTGTCGATTCCGTAAGCCAAAAATGTGGCAATGCTCATTATAGCCAAAAAGCCAAGGTATGCCAAAACAGGCATTTCGCTTATGCTTTCAAGGCTGAGTTCGGCCGTAAGCAAAACTGCGCTAAACATTTAATTAACCGTTAATAAGAGCCAAGGTATCTCTTGCGATAAGAAGCTCTTCGTTGGTGGGAACTACCCAAACCTCGACCTTGGATTCGGGAGTGGAAATTTTGCAAAGCTTGCCTCTTACGGTCTTGTTAAGCTCCTTATCAAGTTCGATACCGAAGAAGGACATATCCTCGCAAACAGCTTCTCTAACTTCAACAGAGTTTTCGCCGATACCGCCGGTGAAGATAACAGCGTCTACGCCGTTCATTGCAGCGGTGTAAGAGCCGATATACTTCTTGATCTGATACTGCAAAATGTCAGAGGTCATAACAGCTCTTTCGTTGCCTGCTTCTGCAGCAGCGCAAACATCACGGTTATCGGAGCTAACACCGGAAAGGCCTAAGAAGCCGGACTTCTTGTTCATGTATTCGCTCATTTCATGAGGGGTAAAGCCGTGCTTGCCCATAACATAAGTTACAGCCGAGGGGTCAACAGCGCCGCAGCGTGTGCCCATAATGATACCGTCTAAGGGAGTGAAGCCCATGGAGGTATCGACCGACTTGCCGCCGTTTACAGCAGTAATAGATGAGCCGTTGCCCAAGTGGCAGGAAACGATCTTAAGGTCTTTGATGTCCTTGCCCATAGCGGTTGCCAAAGCGCCCGAAACAAAACGGTGAGATGTGCCGTGGAAGCCGTAACGGCGAACGTGATAGTTAAGGTAATCTTCATAAGGAAGGCCGAAGAGATAAGCCTTGGCAGGCATTGTCTGATGGAAAGCGGTGTCGAATACTACGACCTGAGGAGTTTCCTTGGGCAATACCTTTGAGCAAGCCCAAAGTGCCAAAGCGTGAGGATGGTTGTGAACAGGAGCAAGCTCGCTTAAATCATCGATCTGCTTAATAACATCTTCGGTAACAAGGCAAGCCTTATCAAATATCTCAGCGCCCTGTACGATTCTGTGGCCTACTGCCGAGATCTCGTTCATAGAGTCGATAACCTTGTTTTCGCCTGTAGTCAAAACCTCAACAAGCTTTTCAAATGCTTCGGTGTGGGTGGGGAAATTGCAATCTTCATCGTAAACATAACCGGTTGCGGGAACCTTGTGAGAAACGTGACCGCCGATACCGATTCTGTCGCAGTTGCCCTTTGCAATAACAGATTCATCCTCCATGTTAAGGAGCTGATACTTCAAAGAAGAACTGCCTGCGTTTACTACTAATACCAAATTCATATTTAACATCCTTTCAAATAAAGTGAAAATTTACCGATAAATTATACTACATATAAAATAAAAAATCAAGTGATTATGTGTTTTTTCGGTTAATATCGGGTTAATTCTGCAAAATGAATATTTACAAGACAAAATGTGAGCGAAGCCCTTGTAAACTATTAACACATTTGCTATACTTTATTTATAGATTTATTTTTTTGGAGGGACACGTTATGGCAAAGAACAAAGAAAAGCCCATACTTTCAAAAGCACAGTTGACTGCGAAGTATAAATCCTCAACGAATATCTTGTTTATATTTGTTGCTCTGACAGCTATAAACATTATATCGTTCCTGCTTGGCAGCGACAACTTTTGGGTGTGCTCGGCAACAGTTCCGTGGGCAACGGTTGTCTTTTCATCGGGATTTGAAAGCCAGCCTGTGCTTATTGCGGGAATCATATTGGCAACAATAATGATATTGGGATATCTCGCTTTTGCTTTTCTGGGCAAGAAGAACTTCGGCTGGGTAGTTGTATCGCTCGTTTTCGTAATTATCGACACGATTGCGCTCATTGCTCTTTACGTGTGGATAGGCGACTTCAGCGGTATCCTCGACTTTTTGGGACACGTTTATATTATTTATTATCTGGCTGTGGCTGTTAACAACGGCAGAAAGCTTAAGGACGCCCCCGAATTTATCGAAGGCCTTTTGGTTAAGGAAGAACCTTTGGAAGAAAGCACATATATTAGATTTGCCGACAGCGAAGCCAAGTATAAAAAGTGGCTTGAAGTTGAGTTTGAAAACAAGAGCATCGACTTAAGAAAAGTCGGCAAAAACTTAGAGCTTGTTATCGACGGATATGTTTATGCCGAAACGACGCTTTCAACCGGCCAAGACACTGTACTTTCGGCTGTTGTGGGCGGCAGACTTTTTGAAGCGGGAATGACCGTAAAGCCTTATACCTACTTTATTTTGGCTGACCGTTGCCCCATTGCAATGAAATAATAAAAATCAAAGCACTTGCCCAAAACGGCAGGTGCTTTTTATTTCTATTTTAATATCTCAAATTTCCTTGAAAACTCGCTGATGTATTCGCCTTTCTCGTTAAGTGCCAAGTGCAAAAGGCGGCTTGATAGCTCATCTAACTGTGCTAAGCGTTTAGCATCGGCACTTGTTTGCGAAAGCGCAGCAAGCGATGCCGAAACCGCAATTTGCGAAGTTTGCTTGCACTTGCTTAAAATTTCGGTGCCTCGGGTGTTCATTGCCAAAATTCGGGCATAGGGGTTTAAAGCCATATCCTCTTTAGTGACGCCGAGAGCGGCAAGCATAACAGCACGGCGCACACGGGCATGGGTGATGTTTTTGGTTTTCACTTTTTCATAAAGTTCGTTAAGAGTGCCTGCCGTGCGTGAAGCCTCGAACAAGCGAGTCTCAAGTTCATCAGTATAAGGCACGTTGGCAAAATCGTTTTTTGTCATCATGGCAAGGCGGTATAAAACGGCAGATTCTATGTTCTTCGTATCGGTAACGTCATGTTTGGTTAATGCAAGAGGGGTAAAGCTGCTTGCGTCCCCTCCCCCTCGTATAACCTCGCGGATATAAGAAGCCGACGCAAAGCTTTCGCTGAGCTCGTCCGAGTCGTGAGGGGTGGTGCGTTTGATGGTAAAGGGCGCTATTTGCGTATTCTTAATCGCTCTGAGATACTCGATTGCAAGGGTGTTGTTGGCGCCGTTTAAAAGTTTGCTTGCGCTCTTTCCCAAAAGCGAAGAAATTGCCGCAGGATAAGTTAAGCCCTGTGCCATTTTGGATTTTATGTCACTCTCGCAAAGGCTTTCGATTTGGTTTGCAAGGGCTATAAGCTCGTTGACATCGCCCGATTCGGAACCGAAGGAGAGCATATCTATGCAGCCGAGTCGTTTAAAAATCTCGGCACCTGCTTTGGCAAAATCGGGGGCGGTGCCCAAACAAAACGGTACGGGAAGCTCTAAGACCAAGTCAGCGCCGCCTTTAATTGCCGCCCCGGCACGGGTGTGCTTGTCGCAAAGGGCAATTTCGCCGCGCTGAACACAGCTGCCGCTCATTACTGCAACAATGTGCGTAGCGCCTGCTTCACGGGTCTTTTCTATTTGATATTTGTGCCCATTGTGGAATGGGTTATATTCGGCGATAATTCCTGCGATTTTCATTTTGTTCACTTCCTTCGGGTGGTTTTGCGAGCCGTCAAATGCAGGAGTTGAGCGCAGCGCGCGGGACGCGCGCTCTGCGAAAAGCTGCATTTGGTGGCGGGGGTTGGCGCGGGCGCTCGCCGCCGGTCCTCGCACGCCGCTTGCGCGGCGGCTCGGCTTCGCCTGCGAACAGCCCGCAAAAAGTCATTCCAAATTGCGAATGTAGTTGAAAATATAAAGCTGTGCCACGCCCTGTGAGCCCAAAGCACATTCGGGCAAACCGTTGGGGTAATAGTTTTCCATAGCGCGTTTTATCCAAACGTCAACAGGAAAAGCTTCTAACTTATGCATACCGTAAAGCATAACGCAATCGGCAACCTTAGGACCAACGCCTTTTATTTTCATAAGCTCTTGTCTCGCTTCATCGATCTGGAGGATTTTGCATTTTTCGAGGTCGACCTCGCCGCTTGCAACCTTTTGTGCGGCATCTATAACATACTTTGCTCTGAAACCCGAGCGAAGAAAGCTCAAAGTTTCGGGTGTCTCCTTGGCAAGCACGTCGGCAGTCGGAAAACAGCCGTAATGACTGACCAACCGTGAAATAATTCCTTTAATTCTGGGAATATTATTGTGCTGAGAGAAGATATATGATACCAACGCTTCCCATGCATCCTGTTTTAAAAGTCTTATGCCTTTAGAATAATCACAGGCTTTCAAAAGCGTTTCATCAGATGAATATATGCGTTTATATTCGGAATAATCGGTTTCAAGGTCGAAATAGTTTACCCATACATTCAAAAAGATTTCTTCCGATGTATCTTTTAAAACAAACCTTCCGTCGCTTCCGCTGATGGTAAGAGGTGTATCTATGCAGTAGCCCGAATATGTATTCTCGCCTGTCAGCTCCCAGCGGAAAGCCTGACCGCAATCAAGTGTTTCGCTTAATATCAAATCAGGCTGATATAAAATTATGTCGTTACCCATGACTTCATATTTCATAGCTTTCGTCCTCCTTAAAAAATGACAAAAACCTATAAGATTTTACTTGTAATTGCAATATAAATCAATTATACTAATTATATAACAATTTTGCAACAGCAAAAACTCCCACATTTCTAGGAGGATAGATATGAGAGAAAGTATTTTAACAATACCGATTAATGAGATTTTTGAGCCTAAGTGCGGCTGCCCTATTTGCATGATGCGCGACACGCTTGAAAGCCACACGACCGAATACATTATGGGTGCCGCAATGATGGAGCCCGACGTGCGGATTGATACCAACCGACTCGGTTTTTGCCACACTCACTATCAGCAGCTTTTAAAGCAGAAAAACCGCCTTTCGTTGGCGCTAATGCTTCAGACGAGACTTGAGACCGTTAAAAAAGAAGTTTTCTCGAAAAAGAGTTTTTTAGAGCCAAAGGCAAAAAAGCTTAAGGCACTTGCCGGCCACAACTCGACCTGCTTTGTATGCTCGAAGGTTGATTGGGCAATGGAGCGACTGATGGTGACCGTTTTTGATATGTATGAAAATTCGGAGGATTTCAGACGTTTGTTTGCCGAGCAGGAGTATATCTGCATGCCTCATTGCGAAATGCTGACTGAGCTTGCAAAGACAAAGCTGAGCAAAAAGTATGCTTCTGACTTTATTGACACCTGCACCGATCTTGCGGGAAAACAGATCGCTATGCTGTATGATGACGTTTCGCACTTCTGCTCGATGTTTGATTACAGAAACAATTCGCCCGATGCCGACTGGGGAAATTCGCGCGATTCGATCGAACGTGCCATAAAGTTCCTTACTTCCCGAGAATAAGATTTATGCATCAGATGCATAACCGTCCCGTTAATTGGACAGTTAGATCTTAAAGCCTTGCAGAACCGCCGTTTGGCAACCGAAAAGTTGGTTGTCAAACGGTATTTTCATTTTTTCACATAGGCTTAAAACCTCGCTTTTGCATGGTTTTTGTTTGAGTATTTTCGGGCGATTTATAATAAAAAGTCGAAAAATGTGAATAGCGGTATTATACTGTCGGTAAATATGGATTTTTAAGGCAGGTTAAAAACCAAGTCCCCGAAAATCGGGGGTTTGTTAACTTTTCAACTAAGTTTTTAACATTTTTAACGCTTGGTTAAAAAGGTTTTCAACGGTTTCAACAGTGTTTTCAACATTTGTGTTGAAAAACAGAATTACAGCTTGTATATTTTTTGCCCTAAAAGCCGATAATTTAGTAAGAAAATTTGAAAATATTAAGCGAAAAGAGGAAAAATCAATAATGCTAAAAGGCGTTACAAAAAGAACCATTGAAATAAAGATACCCGAAAGCAAATACTTTGATTCGGCTTTGCTTTTCATCAAACCTAACGCCGCAAAAAATCAATCATTTTGCAGACGTGAAGCGAAAAAGCTGATTGAGACCGTAACCGATGTAACCGCAGACAAAAAGCTTAGACGAATGCAGACACTTATTACAGTGTTGTGTATTTCATTGGGACTGTGCATGGCGGCATTTGTTGCGGTGTTGGTTCTTTATACAAAAACAATGCTGTGAATTTGGCAATAAATTTTAATAAAAACTCTTTGCATTCGACACAATATGTGGTATACTTATAACGTGTATAAGTATATAAGTATAACATTTTGATATCAAGGACGAATTATGGACAAAAAACCGAACAAGAATTTTAAGAATATTAAAGAAAATAAAGATAAAAAGCCTTATGAGCCTAAGAAGCAGGTGCCTTCTTCCTCTGCAGAGGAAGACACAGAAGGAATGTCGCTTATAATCGGCAGAAACCCTGTTATTGAAGCGCTTAAGGCGGACAAGCTTATTGACACGATTTTTATAAACCGTGAAGGCGGCGGCTCGCTCTCGCTTATTGTTAAAATGGCGAAGGAAAAAGAGATCGTTGTTAAAGAGGTCAGCGAGCAGAAGCTTTCAAACATGTCCAAGGGTGGAGCGCATCAGGGCGTAATTGCAATGGGCGCCTGTGCTGAATATGTTGAGATCGAGGACATTTTGGCTCTTGCCAAAGAGCGAAACGAGGATCCGTTTGTTATTATTTGCGACGAGATCGAGGACCCTCACAACCTTGGTGCGATTATAAGAACAGCCGAAAGTGCGGGCGCACACGGAATTATAATTCCTAAAAGAAGAAGCGCTTCGCTTAACCACACCGTTTTTAAAACCTCGGCAGGTGCGGCAAGCTGGCTGCCTGTTGCAAGGGTTCCCAACATTCCCGCGGCAATTGACGAGCTTAAAAAGAACGGCATTTGGATCTATGGCACCGACGCCTCGGGAGAGGATTACACAAAAGCTAACCTTAAAGGCGCTATCGGACTGGTAATCGGATCGGAAGGGTTTGGAATGGGCAGGCTTGTTGCAAGCAAATGCGACTTTATGCTTAAACTGCCGATGAAGGGCAAGATCACCTCGCTTAACGCATCGGTTGCGGCAGGAATTTTTATGTATGAAATTGTAAGGCAGCGCGGCTGACTTTAAAAGTGTAACAACTCTTGACAATCACGACAAGGAAGGAATTTTGTAATGGCTGACAAGAATTTATCTATAGACGATATTTTAAACGAATATTCAGGCAAAGCTTCATCGTCGAGCAAAAACAGCGATTCGATTGATATCGACGAGCTTATCAACTCGGTTTCGGGCGGTGCAAGCACCGGTCAGAAAACCGAAATGATTGAAGATGTTTTGGAAATCGGCGACAACAGCTTTGTTTTTGACCCCGGAGACGTAAAGCAGGAAACAAGCGAGCTTGTTATTACTGCATCCGAGGAAGAGGGCAACGAGACACCCTTAGCGTTTACCTCGACAATTGAGGTGCCTTTGACCGACGAGGAATCGATGCCCGAGGATATACCCTCGCTGAGACAGGGTAAGAGAACAACGCAGGGCACACAGGCGATTGAAAAGGTGATGTCGTCAAACACGGACGGTACTAAACCCGAGGCTGAAGAAAAGACCGTTCACATTGACCCGCCCAAAAAGGAAAATACGGTAAGTGAAGAAGCAAAAGCCACTCGCTCGGGCATAAGACCGATGGCAGAAAACCCCTCGAACACGGCGATGCTTGAAGGGCTTAAAAAGCTTAAGCGAGAGAGAGGCACACCAAGGGCTACTGCGAAGATACCTCCTGTTAACAGAGCTTCGATTGATAACATCGACCTTGAAATCGGGCAGAAGGTGATTCCCAACACCGAAATCGGGTTGGATGAAAACGCCACCGAAGAAGAGAGACTTGCTTATCTTAACGCTAAACGCCGCGAAAGAGTTAAACAGTTTGTTATAAGCGGCGAGGAGGAAGAGACTCCCGACAAGAATGCTGTTGCAGACTTTGTTTCGTTTGAACAGGCAAGCGACATGGCAAAAAGCATAGCCTCGCTTAAGGGCAGCCTGATTGTTAGATTTTGCGTTTTGCTTATTGCAACGCTTGTAAGCGGTTACATAACCCTGGCAAACGACTTAAAGCTGCCTTTGGTTTCGTTCCTTTCGCGTGCTGAAAACTCGGCGACGGCATATTTATTTGTTAATGTTGTTTTGGGACTTGCCGCCTGTGCGGTTTCGTTGACAGTTTTAACAGTAGGCCTTAAAAAGCTTTTGACAATGAAAGCCGACAGCGACAGCTTGGCAACCGTATCGGTTTTGTTTACAATGGTAACTGGCATTGCCCTTTTGACCGATTCGGAGCTTGTGCAGATGCAGCACGTTCAGCTTTACATTTGCATTTCGATTTTAGGGCTTTTAATTAACACGATAGGCAAGCTTTTAATTGTTACGCGAACAGAGCGAAACTTTAGATACGTTTCGGGCGGATATTCAAAATATGCCGCCATGCACATTGACGACGAAGAAATTGCGAGCAAGTTTACAAAGGGCGCACTCAGCGATTTCCCGTCGCTTTCGACCTCGAGAAAGACCGAATTTGTAAGCGACTTTATTAAAAACAGCTACTCGGCAGATTTGACCGACAGCTTCTGTAAATTCTTTGTGCCGGTTATTACTGTTATTTCGGTTATTATCGGCGTGATCGCGGCATTTGTTCACCCCGAGACGATCGTTGACACCACCGACAGAGTGTTTTATGCAATGAGCTGTGCCTGCGGCACGATTTCGATGTGCTCGGCTGTGGGTATGATGCTTGTTACAAACATTCCTTTGGCTAAGGCTTCTAAGAAGTATTTGCAGTCATCGGCTGTAATGCTTGGATATTCGGCAGTTGACAAATTCGCAGATACCAACTCGGTGCTTATTGATGCTGTTGACCTCTTCCCCGACGGTATGGTTGATATTGTTAATATTAAGCCTGCAAAGAAAACACCTTTAGAGGAAGGCATTTTATATGCGGCATCGCTTTGCTGCCAAACTGAAAGCATTCTGCGCTCGGCATTTTATAAGATGATAAAGGGCAAGACCGAAATGCTTTACCCTGTTGAAAGCTATATTTATGAGGACGGGCTGGGACTTTCGGGTTGGATTCAGAACAAGCGAGTTTTGTTCGGCAACCGTGCTTTAATGGAGAGCCATTCGATTGAGGGCCTGCCCTCGTTAGAAAAAGAAGAACAGTATAAAAAGGAAGCTTCTAACCTTTTGTACTTATCAATAGGCGGTACTCTTGCAATGCTGTTTATCGTTCAGATAAGGGCATCGGTTTCAATTAAACGTGCGCTTAAGGACCTTGAAAAGCAGAATATTACTGTTATTCTTCGCTCGGTCGATTCCTCGCTTAGCATTACAAGACTTGCTGAAATGTTTGAAGTCAGCCCCAACATGTTTAAGCTTTTGCCGTTCAGATTCCATGCCGATTATGACGCACAGACATCTTACATTTCAAAGATGAGCTCGCCCATGATCTATTCCGGTCACTTCTCATCGCTGGCAATGCTTCTTTCAGGAGCTAAAAAGCTGTTGAAATCGGCAACCGTAGGTGTTGCAATTCAAACTTTGTCGGCGCTTTTGGGTGTTGTTTTGGCAGTGGTTATGGTGCTTGTGGGCACGTTCTCGGGTATTTTAACAGGAACAGTTGTGCTTGTTTACAACATTTTGTTTGCTGTTATTACAGCGATCACACAGTCGGTTGCAAAAACCTGATATGATTTAAAACAAAGCGGTGAACGGTTGTGTTCGCCGCTTTTTTGTTAGGTGAGGGCGCAGGTTGCGAAGCGGCGGCGCCCCGAAGGGGCGGCTGGGCGAAGCAAGCGCGCCCGGTGCAATAAAACGCGCGTAGAAGTTGTATTATAGATAAAAGGAGCTGACGAAAATGAGAAAGCTGACAGCGATTATTATTGCACTTGCATTTATGATTTCGCTTATAGGATGTGAAAACCGACCCAACGAGCAAAACAAAGAAACCAAGCTTAACGCAGAAAAAGAAGAGTCTGTGCTTAACGAGGAAGTTGTTTTGCCACAGGCAGTTGAAAAGCTTTTTAATGAGCTTTCGGGAACAGAGTTTGAAGTGAACGAATTTTATCTATCGCCCGAAACCGACCAAAGATTTGAAAATGAAATTATAAACACCTATGTGCTTCATCTTAAAAATGCAAACTGTGTTTATGTTTTTGAGTTCGAATCTGAAGAAGACGCGTGTGAACACGCCGGATATTACAACGAGGACGGCTCAGGATATAATTCGCCAAACATCAGCATGATAATCGATTATATTGCACCCGTTAGAATGTGGCAACACGGCAAATGTATTATTGAATATGCACACCAAGATAACAGAGCATATTTGCCTCTTTGCAAGATCTTCGGCGCGCCGTTTGTTGGCAAGACTGATATTATGGAGATTATTGAGACCTCGGATATTCAATACATTCGCACAAACCGGATTGCAGGCGAATTTGCAAATAACACGATAGTTTTAATCGAGAGTGCCGAGGAGCTTGCCGAGTATTATGAAGCGAACAAGGAAACCTTTGACCTTGAACGCAAAGAGGTCGTGTATTCGGATACTTCAATTGGATTTTTAGATGCCTGCGACACCTATAACGACGAGTGGTTTGAGAATAACAACCTTTTGATGGTTATTTTAAGCGAGGGAAGTGGGTCTGTTCGCCACAAAATAACCTCGGTAACAGTTAGAAACTACGACCTTATTTCGTTTAACGCTGAGGATTTCGCATTGCAAATAAACGTGCAGAGGTTTGCGCCCGAAGTGCAGACCTGCGACATGGCAGAGTGGCACATTATGATAGGCGTGCCAAAACGCGACCTACCCGAAATTATGGGGCTTGGCATGAACGAAACTTGGGATACCGACTTTGGCTGGATGATGGAAGAATAGTTTTTAGGGGGCTTAACGCTCCTCCTGCTTTTTCGACAAATGCTTACATTGACAACCTCTTAAAAAAATAGTATAATTTAATGTGCGACTAAAGCGAAAGGAAGTGACCGGCTTGGCAGACAACAAGAAAAACGCAAACAGAATAATTTCGGAAAACCGCCAGGCAAGGCACGATTATTTTGTTTTAGAAGCTTTGGAAACAGGCATTGAGCTTGTTGGCACCGAGGTCAAGTCGATGCGTGTGAACGGTGCTAATTTAAAAGACAGTTGGTGTGAAATTTCCGAGGGTGAGCTGTTTGTTAACGGTATGCACGTAAGCCCTTATGAAAAGGGAAACATTTTTAACCGCGACCCAAGACGTGTAAGACGGCTTTTAGCACATAAGTCCGAAATAAGACGGCTTTATGATAAAGTAAGGCAGGAGGGCTTAACGCTTATCCCTCTAAAGCTTTATTTCAAGGGCTCGAGGGTAAAGGTAGAGGTTGGGCTTTGCAAGGGCAAAAAGCTTTATGACAAGCGTGACGACATGGCTAAGCGCCAGTCTCAGCGTGACATTGAAAGAGCCTTGAAAGAGAGGAATCAGTAAATGGAATTTAAGGATTTAGTTTTAGCAAGACGAAGCATAAGGCAATATACCGACAGACCTGTAACTGCTGATGAGCTTATGTATATAATGAACGCTGCAATTAATGCGCCGAGTGCGTGTAACATGCAGTCTTGGCATTTTTATGTGGTTTCTGACCCCAAGGTAAAAGAGGGCTTTAAGGAATTCTGCGCTGACTGGATAAGCACAGCTCCGATCGTTGTTGTGATCTGCACAGCAGGCGAAGAGATAGTATCGCGCTTTGGCGAAAAGGCTAAGAAATTCATCATTCAGGATACAGCATTGGCAATGGAGAATATGCTTTTGGCTGCTGCAGATATCGGATTTGGCGGATGCATAATCGGCGCATATGACGATGATAAGTGCCGCGCACTGTTAGATATTCCTGCTGAATACTCTCCTGTTGCGCTGATGCCTATCGGTGAGCCTGCGGTCGTGCCTTCGGCAAGAAGCAGAAAACCGATAAGCGAGGTCGTGACATATATAGGTAACAGTTTTAATATTTAGGAGAGATTTTATGAAAAACATTAAACAAATAATCCCGGTTGCTATCAGTTTGTTATTCGCATTAGTATTGGGAATTTTAATAGGACGAGCTTCATCTTATTCGCCAAATGGTATGTTAGATGAAGAAAGTAGCTCCGAAGAAAATATCAGCAACAATGAAATGGAGTATGTCGATGAGCTTGGCTACCCGTTGCCCGGCGAAGATAACTATGAAAAGTGGTATAACGAGAAGCTTGAAAAAGTTATTGCTGCGCACAACGAAGTAGACTTTGTTTATGGAAGAATTTTATCGGTTGAGAAAACAGATGAAGGTCAGACACGTGTTGTGGTCTCCCCGAGCAAAGATATGGATGTCAACCATCGAAAGAATTATTCGTTTGTTATAAGAGATAATACATATTTGCGATATGGATTTTCTGATTTTAGCGCAGACGATCTGTTAGTTGGACAAAGGGTATTTGTTTCGTTTGCATCCTCCTTTGAAGATACTCTTGAGTATTCAGGCGGTGAACGCAGCGTGGCCGTATTTAGCTTGTATGTGTTAGATGACGATGCTGCGAACCCCGATCCCCTCACACCGCAGGACTATCAATATTATGATATTGAGGGCGAAGTTGAAGTAGAGGTTGAGGTAGAAGCAGAGGTTCAGACAGACTCTGAGGACTATGTTTTAGAGTAAAAGCGAAAAGAAATTGTTATATCAAAAAGCAACAATGAAATGAGTGCTTCTTTTAACCCTCTTAAAAAGGGAAATGAAGCACTTGAAATGGGGGCGTAAAGGTTTCGACGGGGATCTTGAGGACGAATAAGCGAGTAGAGGAAGGCGTCAATCTCTTTAAACGGCGCAACTTTAAATTTTAAACGACAACAATAGTTTAGAATTGGCTGCTGCTTAATAGCGGCCCGTCCTGCCGATGAGGACCACGGCATCGGTTAGGGCGTCGACGAGTGGTGAACGTTGCGCGCTGATGCCCGTAAGCGCGCAATGAATTACGGGATACTGAGTGATTAAGTCTGCTTACCGACGTGAGCACGAGGGAATGTAAAAGATAAGCTACACTCGTAGAAAGTTTTTCTAAGGGGTTTTCGGACACGGGTTCAATTCCCGTCGCCTCCACCAACCATTATCACAACCGTGATAAAATAGCGCAGAAAAGCCAAATGCCAAGGTTATCCTGGGCATTTGGCTTTTGTTTTGTTTTAAATAGGTTAATCATTAAGGAATTTCTCCCCTACCCCGTTCAAAGCACGATGGCAAGGGCGTTCCGGGCGGGTACACGTGGTGGCAAGCATCGGCATAGAGTGTACAAGAAAACGGACAGTAGGGTGTTTTGGGGAGGATGGGGTCGATGAAAGCGTTGTGTGAATGAGATGATAAGGAAAGGCATGAATCAGCAGTAATGGATATCCGCACATTCCGTCCTCACAAACATATATAATCAAATTAACCCCATAGAAGTTAAATGCTTCTATGGGGAATTTTGATTTGGAGTGATAACATGGGGATTAGCAATAATTGGGACAAACACAAGGAAATTGAGATTTTACTTGAGAATACAGGTTTGTTAAAATTGTCGAAAGAGGTGATTTTAATGGCAGAAAACGATCCTGAATTGCTCAATACAGTCTACAAAGAGATAAGCGAAAAGCTGGGCATGGACACAGCGATGGAGGTTTATCAGATGTTCAGGGGGCAACAGATCAGTTTTCCCGTGCGCTTCTTTAATCCCGAGAGGATACAAAAAATCATCGTTCAGGAGTATGACGGCACCAACATCAGAACGCTTGCCATCAAATACAATTACTCAGAGAAAACGGTTAGGAGAATTATTAAGGAGAGTTTGGAGACACGATGATATGGAAACTGTATTAACCGTTATTTTTGCATTTTTTATATTTATGACCGTTATGGCCAAAGGATATTTAGCTGTACTAAGGCCTGCTTCGCTCGTCATTCTGATAATCGTTTCTCTATTAGTCGGATACGTGCTCACTGCTATCGTGATGTTCTTATTTGGCTCAGCATTGAAAATCATTATTGTAGTCGCAATCATTGCGGTGGTACTGTTTTTGATTTTTGGCAGATGACAAATATTTAGTAATTAGGAGGAAAGTATATGCAATTTACACTTTTGGGTAAAACAATAGAAATATCACAGGGAAGAAAAAACTTTATAAAAATTGCATCCGATTTCAATTCGATGATCGCTGAAGCTTGTCGAATACTCAATGCAGATATAGCGAATATGTTGGCAGAAAAAGACCGTGGATTAAATAACCTCTTAGACGACTATGTAACCGAAACACGCAACTATCTTTCAAAATACGGCATATTTACTATTTCCGAACGTGAGATCTGGTCATCTATAACTTCTAATAATAATGGAGAATCTTGCTTACAGTATAGTTTTGAAAAAATGTTCAGTGACATAGCAAAAGATGCTTTTGATTTCGATGATATTGATGATAGAACCAATTACATTGTGAAAAAGTCTATCAGTTTGATGAATTCAGGTTATTTGAATGGAGCAATTAGAGCAGACATAACAGCACTGCGAAATTTCGTCATGAAATACTTAACCGATAACGAAATAATCGATATCGATATGAAGGCGGTATCGGAAGCAAGCTTGAAAGCTCGGTAGGTGACATTACAAACCTTACATTGCGTCAGGATCCTTCTACGTTTGCTCAGCTTAAGGAAGAGTACGGCGAGCAGATAGATTATTATGTCGAAGCGCTCAATAATGACATTGCGGCATTTATTGCAGAGAGTAACTGATATCAGATCACCTCAATAACTATCACCAAACAGCAGACACGGGACAAATATGTTCCGTGTTTGCTGTTTTTTCGGCACTATTTGATTAAAAAAATAAATTTTGCAAAACGGATATCGTGTTATAGCGTTTTGGGATACGTTTTTGCGTGAGATAAACTTAAGCAAGCGTTATGCTATTATTTTGAGGGTATGTACTACATTCAGAGCAGATGGAGACTGAAAGGCAGAAAACTTCATTACTACGGATTGCGAAATGCTGCTGATATGTTTAATAACGATATTATGCTTTAAAAATCAGGCTGACATGGAAATGGTCCGTTTTTCCGATTCGCCTCCAAGGAAAAGCACAAGTTAAAATCTTTGACTGTTTTAAGCAGAATGGCAACATTTTTTCGCAAGAGCTATTATTTGTATACAACTTTTTCGAAATATAGTATAATATTCTTGGCGCTTGCAATATTTCGGTAATTTATGCGTCTTATAGAATGAAAGATATAAAAGAGGAGGATAATAGCATGACAGATAACGAGATCATCGCCCTTTACTGGAAACGAGATCAGGAAGCAATCACCGTTTCTAACGAGCGATATGGGGCTTATTGCTTTGCGGTCGCGAATGCTATTCTATCCAGCCGCGAGGACTGTGACGAGTGCGTAAATTCGACATGGCTTCAGTCGTGGAACTCAATGCCGCCTCAGCGGCCAAACGCATTAAAGCTGTTCTTTGCAAAAATCACCCGAAACTTAGCTATAAATACATATCGAAAGAACACAGCAAAAATGCGCGGCGGGACCGAATTTAAGGCATCGCTTGATGAGCTTGCGCAGTGCGTACCCTCGAAAAACTCGGTTGAGAGCGAGTTTGACAAGAAGGTTTTGGAACAGTCGGTAAACGCATTTTTAAAGTCGTTAAACGCACGTGACTGTTCGGTTTTTCTGCGCCGATATTTCTTCTCTGACAGCGTAAAAGAGATTGCGAAACGCTATGGCTTAAGTGAATCAAACACGCTTTCTATCCTTTTCAGAACAAGAAACAAGCTGAAAGAGCATCTTGAAAAGGAGGGATTTAACATATGACAGTATATGATTTATTAGAGGCTATTGCCGCTGCTGACGACGAGCTTTTGCTTAGAAGCGAAGCCAAGCGAAAGTCATACTCGTGGGTTAAATATGCGGCACTTGCGGCTTGTGTTGTTTTGGTCGTTGCTGCGGCATTTGCTTTTGGCAGAAACGACACTAACCTAACCATTGGCAAAGACGGAACCTCTCATGCTGTTACAGATGGCAATGTTACCGTGACAGATACGATTCTCGAAGTGACTACTACTTCCGATACCTCGAGCAATGCAACCACTGCAAGTGAAACAGTTACGACCTCGCAAAGGCCCGAGCCGATTGTTGATCCGGGTCCGGTTGAAACTGATGATGTTGCACCACAGCCGTTTTCCCACTCGGGCGGTGATGAAAATGCATGGTATTATGAGCCTCTGCTGCCGAAGCTGGGTCACATTTCTTCTACGCTGTTTGAATTAGTAGATGAAGACGAGTTTAATGAGTGGCGCGATAAAGTAAATGTTTTATATCGTAAAGGCGAAGATGTGCCGACTGACATAAACGGCTTTTTAAATGTCTATGCCATGATGAATTACTTTGATATATCGGATGAAGATGTTACTAAAGCATTTGAATATGAGCTTTCACAGGATTACCCGTTCTTTATGAACAAAGAAGACCTTAACGTTCTTCTTTCGCGTGATGAAACGGCGATCCTTACGCATTTTCAATCTGATTATTCGATAGTTATCGGCGATAGGATTTACAGCCCGCAGTGGGTATATGAAAATTCAGACAAAGCATATAAACAGGCAGGAATCACACCCGAAATGCTTAAAGAAAAGTTGGGGCTTTATGTGCAGTCAAACCTCACCGAAGATGCAAAGAATTATTTAATTAACAAAATTAATAAGTATGAAAGCAGCTTGTCACCGGCTGTCGGCGGCTCGGATTATACGTTTAACCGTAAATATGTAGACGAGGTTTATAACATACACATAGCCTCTATGATCGTTGGCAGAGATGCGTGTGATGCGTGGGTAAATGACGTATTTCTGAAAAAATCTCCAGCAGAGCAAGAGGATATTCCGCCGCTGTATCAGATAATCGTTGAGCTTGAGATTTCAAAGGAGGATCTGATAAACAAGAATAATGAATACTCGGGTCCCGATCAATATCTCTCCGATTATATAATTGATGCCCTATATGCCGATGATATAGAAACCATGAAGCAGCTGCTTATGAGCCCTATGGCACTGTATTATAACAAAGATATATATACGTTTGATGAATTGATGATCGGCACTGACAAAGCAGCCGGAATACCGAAGGAAACACTAAAGAAGTATTTTGATTATATTGAATCGGTTTGTGAAGAAAACGGAACGATTAAGTATATGCAAGAGGATATTGACAAGGCAAGAAGAGCTTACGGGGTGGAGGACGAAAATATAGGAAGTCTGAAGCTTAACGGGCTTGAATATGTTCTCAATGCCACATGGGAGCCGGATATTGAAATGCCGGAGCTTGTTACGAGTGGCGGAGATTATACAGAACGCTATTCGGCTGTTAATATGAAGCTCAACTACATTAGCGGTCAATTCTGCGACATTGTCGGCTGGGATGAGGCAGAAAAGTGGTTAGATGAAAGAAGCACCGCTTATAGTGATTACACCGCAGTTGATGAATTTGCTAATCTATACTCGTTTATAAAGCATTTTAATATACCTGATGAAACGGTCAGAGAGATACTTATTAAGCAGCGCGTTGGCCTTGAGGATGACTTTACCGACGAGGAAATTGATTTAGTACTATCTGATGATACCGAAGCAATAGCCGAGCATTTCGCTCACGAAAACGCTATCTGCAAGGGTGAAAATCTGTATTCTTTCTATTGGATATATAACCACTCAATATCTGATTATATTGAAAACGGCATAACGCCCGAGGATATTGAACAGAAATTGCCTTTATATGAAGTTATTCCGATGAGCAAACAAGCAAAAGCTGTTTTAATGAACAAGCTTAACATGTATCTTGGCAGAACTTTAAACACCGCAACAGGCGGATACTATGATTCGTATGAGTATTTTTGCAATGAATACACATCTCTTGGGCTTAACGGTGAGATAAACTTCATTCGTTTCACGGTTTTAGAGCGCGTGGATAAACATGAAGCATATGAGTTAACTGGAAAGAAAACATTTGAGGACGGCACCTCAACCTTATATAAAGTTCAGCTTAACTATGATTATCTGAATGACACACCTCTTGAAGAGACAGTATATCTTGGCAGAAACGAAATCTCACAAAACTATAAACCGGCATATGCGATCGGAGAAACGATAGTAGCTCATCTTAACTTTGCTGACGGCGAGGTTTCATATTGCTCTTTGGATGAAGCACTTGAATTTGCTGTTTATGAGGTAAACGGACTTGAGTTTGCATATCATATCGGCTACGAACAGATTGTAATCGAAAGTGACAAGTATCTAAACCTCAACCTTGAAATGGCAGAGAGCGAAAAGTATGTTATTACTTCAACTGTTGACAATCCTGTGCATTATACTCAAAAGTCGCTTTTAAGCGAGCTTACCGCATTCTTTGGTGAAGACTGGGCTATGCGCAGAATGTACTTCCCTCTTGACGAAGACGGCTCTGTTATTGAGGCAGAAGGTGCAAGTAATTATGCCTATGTAGTTCCTGTTTTCAACGGCTCGTATGACGAAAAGCAATGCAAGTTCGTCAGCGATTCATATTGGATTGAATCGTTGCTTGAAATACTGCCCGAAGATGATGTCTACCGCTTCAGAGACGAAGTATTTTACGATCAGACAATTATTGAACAAGCGGCAACTCCCCCGCTTTATCAAGCGGTGATGTATTTTGGAATAACCCGCGATGAGCTGAGGGCGGCTGACAAACACCTACCCGAATATGTGCTCGATGCTATCTATTGCGGTAATGAAGCCGAGATGAAACAGCTTTTGATGAATGAATATTCTATCTACCACAACGGCGAGGTTTATGCTCTTTACGATCTGGTTTACCGACCTTCATTAAGGCAAGAGATCCCTTATGAAAAGAGGGTCGAGTATGTCGAAAAGGTGCGGAGTTATCTTGAATCAGACACCAAGCTTTATGAAAGGGTGTACAAAAAGTTTATTGAGGAAATGCTTCATAAAGATCTATAACCTTAGTCGATATTGTTTTCATCTTTTTAAAGATGTAATGATAATTTTTTCGATCTTGTTTTAGTAAATTAACACATCTAAAACATTATAATCGAGGTAAAACGTAAAATCAAAATCTCCCTTGATATTTAAACCGTATCAAGGGAGATTTGTTTATATAAGCATTAATCAGATCATTCGGCCTTTATGCTTTAATCATCGCGTTCCTTCTCACTCTTCAGAACTTTGCCGGTTTCGGCATGGATCTCGTATTCATAATCATATCCGCCTGCTGAGAATTCTACATCGTAATGGTCTTTTTCAAAAATGCCTTCGGCTCTGTCAAGCTCACATTCAAGACCTGTTGCATCTGCAGCACTAACACCGGCGTGTTCAAGCGCGGCGGCTTTTGCGGCGTCGTTGCCTATGAAATTTGAGGAGGCGGACTGATTGCCCGAGTTAGCGTCAAGTGCGTTTTCAATGCTGTCCCAAGCGTTATCGTCGTCAAGCTTCTTTGAATGCTTTACAACTGCGCCGGTTTCAACGTTGATCTCGTAGTTGTAGTCGTAGCTTCCGGATTCAAACTCGACTTCAAAAACTGTTATGCCGTGTTCAACGTCACGCTCGCACTCAAGCTCATGAACCTCGCTTTCCTTAACGCCTGCGTGTTCAAGAGCAATTGCAATTGCCTCCTCACGGGTGACGGCGTATGTGGATTCATCTGAGGAAGAAACGTTCGGCGTGCCGGAATAAAGTGAAGTGATATATTCATAATGTGCATGAGCTCCGCTTAAAACAGCTGTATACTTTTCAGAATTATTCCAGAACTGCACATCACCGAATTCGGCGTTTACGCCTCTGGATGACATATCATAGCCGTCCTTGCCCATATACCAGTCCGTAATCTCGTATTTGCCATCGCCGATTCGCTTTACAATAACCGACCAACCTTTACCATAGCCCGAGCTCGCCTGTGCGCCTTCATATTGCAATGTTGCTCTTTCAGCTACGTAAACAACAGTGTGCTCCTCGTCGATAACATATGTTTTGTCTTCATCCTCAACCAACGCATATGCAATTTTGACTCCATGGCACGGGTTCGCTCTATTCGAAATGTTAAACCCTTCGGCTAATACTGTTGTATATTCAAGCAACTCTTCATCTTTAATATACTCGCTAAAGCGGTTTTGAGGATTAGTTGAGAATATGAAAGTATCAAACTCCTTGACAAATTCTGCGGCGAATACATATTCATCGTTATATTTAGAATCGCTCTGAGCAATCACGCCGTCAATAGCGCCGTTATGTTCACCTTCAAGCTCGAAATTAAACTCAATGCCGTCAAACTCAGGGGATACGTTTTCGCCGTCAAATTCTTTTGAATGAGTTAAAATCTCTCCTGTCTTCGCATCCACCTCATATTCATAATCGTAATATCCGATATCGAATTCAATCTCATATACCATATTGCCCTTTTCGTAATCAAGCTCACATTCAAGCTTTTTAACATATACATCAATCCAGCTGAGAAGTTCTTCTCGGGTCATCGTATCAACATCGCCGATGCTATCAAAATATCCTGAATGTTTAACAGCAGCTATTTTCGCCGCCTCAGCGCCGATATATTTCTTGTCACTTGCGGTGCCTGTTGAAGTTACATTGTCTAAGGTATTGCCGTTATTAAGAAGATTCAGCTCGTTGATGGTGAGCTTTGCCAGATCCTCGAAGGTGTAGTGAGTGTTTTGGTTTGTTATCTGTCTTATAAGCTGTGCCTTGCCTGCGGTAATGCCATACTGCTGCGCCAAAGCGTCAAGCTCGGTATCGTGATTAACAGTCTGGCTTAATACTGAGCCGGTGAAGTGGTCTGTATTAAGAAGATTATCGATCTCACTCGCCAGTCTTGCCTGAAGCTCGGCGTTCTTTGCCGAGTCATCACCGTCAACGCTTATAAGGATCGAGTTTGCAAGGTCGTTCAAATAGCCTTCTCTTAGCATTGAGCCGATAAGAGCGTTGATGACAACGTCGATATCGCTGCCTTTAAAGTCCATGTCGCCGATAACATTTGTTCCGTCATCGTTAAGAGGGACTACCTCTAAAACTCTTTCATTTTTGTTAACTTTAATTTCGATACTGGGATTGACATCCAATGAAATAACGGATGCAACCGAGTTGTTCGAACCGACTGTTATCAATCCTGCGCTCAATCCAAAAACAAGGACTATCACCGCCGCAACGGCAACTGCTCTTTTAACCCAATTAGTTTTTCTTTCAATCATCATAATTCGTTGTCCTTTCATATTCTCGCAATCGCGAAGAACCGCATCAAGGACATTCGGAGTGGCATTTTTAAACGCCCTTCCGATTTTTCTTTCCAGATCGTTGTTATTAGTCATTGCTCGGTTCTCCTTTCTCTAAATGTGCTCTTAATTTTTTAATTGCGCGATTGTATTTTGAAAGAACTGTCGCAAGTGCCATATCCATGTGAGATGCAATCTCTCGATGTTTAAAACCTGCTACTGCATGAAGTAAAACTATCTGTCTTTCATCATCGTTTAAAACTGTCATGCACTGCTCTAAAATAACCTTGTCATTAACCGACATCTCGTGGCAATCAGATATATATGACTGCCAATCCTCTTCGGGAATGTCTGAAAGTTTTTTGCGATCTCTTATCTTTAATAAGCAAAGATTTCTTGTTATCGTCAATATCCAAGCCATCGGCTTGCCCAAAGATTTATAATTTTGTGCGTTGGAATAGATATTAACGAAACAGTCGTGTAAAACGTCTTCGGCATCGTGCGAGTTTTTCAAAATAGACAGGGCATAACCGTATACCGCCGCGCTTGCATTACGGTAAAGTTCTGAAAGCGCTTGTTTATCACCATTTGAGATACAAGCTATGTATCGGTCTAATATCTCGTCGCTTCCAGCATCCATGATTTTCATTGTTGACGTCAAACAAATAATCATGTCATTCGCCCCTTTCATTTTATTAATACACAAGCCGATCGTTTTATTGCATCAAATTTAAGAATTTTTCTTAAAAAAATTAAATCACATTTATTATATGTTGTCAATCATTTTTCGACTGCAAGCTTGCTATCTGTCAACTAATGTGAAAATGCAAAGCTCAAGCTTATTCGCACTATGCTTGATGACAATAATCGTGCAATTTCCGCTGTATAAACAGACCTATTTCTTTGCCTAAATAAAAAGAAATATCTTTTCCGTATGATTTCGCCAACCATTATCGCAAACGTGAAAAAACAGCAAAAAAGAGCCGGATAGGCAGGATCGACTGCTTATCCGACTTTTAAGTGTTCGGTTATAATTTACATTTCTGTGAATCGTAAGGATAGATGTGTTGTGTGCAAAAACAGATATCAAAAAACAGGTTTTTGATATTGATAATCGTTTTTAACGATGGTACGATATTTGAAGAAACACAAAAAGTTACAAATAATTAAGCTCCCATGAAAATTGATCTATAGTTTGTTAATTTGTATAGGGAAACTTTTTTAAAAGCCCATACGGTTTGAGGAACGTTTTTAGCGTTTTATTGGTATCTGATGCGACTGCCTGTACATCTGCGGTGATAAACCGCTGTGCGTTTTGAAAAACTTTGAAAAAGCATACGGATTCGCGAAATGCAGATCAGCAGCTATTTCTTTTACGCTTGCGTTTGTGCCCAACAACAAGTTGCAGGCGTTTGCATATATCAATTCATCAACGTATTTTTTTGGCGTAATGCCCACATATTCTTTGAACAGTTGTGTTAAAGCCGAGGCAGACAGCCCGTTTTTGCGAGCTATATCTCCTATCGGGACCCTCTCGTTTACGCTTGTACGTATCATTCGGATCACGTTTTTAAGCTCTGATGGGTAATGCGAAACGGTTGTCAATCTTTCGTAAATCTCCTTTGAGCTGTGTTCAACAAACTGCATAGCAAGCTGATATATCAAGCTTTTGGCATAAAGAGCAAGGATAAGCGGATCACTCTCGGTCTTTTGCTGTCTGGCACGGAACTCGGAGCTGTTAAAGGGAAGCGTTAGAACCTGACGGACGCCGTGAAACATATCATATCCATCATCCATTATCATATTAAAATGCATATACAGCTTTTTAAAGCTGTTGTCGGTTCGGAAATTATAGGTATTTCCGCCGGGAATAAGATAAACATTTCCGGCCTCTAACAGCCATACCTTTTCAATTTCGCCTGAGTGATCGAGCAGTTCTATCTTAAGAGTTCCTTCCTCGACAAAATAAAGCTTGTTGAACGGGATCTTGTAATTTAACATTCTCCATTGATCGGGAGACGATATCTCGACATTGCTGAGCGCACAGGTATGAAGCTCGATGTTGTTCATAAGATTGATGCTGTTCCAATGATCCACTTGCGGCAGCCTCCTTTTAACCGAAATCCCTCGATTTTATATCATTATAAACAAGCAAAATATGATTGTCAACAAAAGGTGATGATACTTTTTTATTGCCGCATTGCGGCTATAAGCAGGGCGCGGCATTTTAATAAAGCTGAGATCAGCTTTGAGGGCAGAGCCTCGACAAATATAAAGCCAAGTATCAACAGGCAATATGCCTATAATAATTCCGACAAGGAGGGAAAATAATGAACAAACACTTTAAACCCACCTTTGAATCTTTGCATGAGTATACTGTTCCCGAATGGTTCCGCGATGCAAAATTCGGAATCTGGAGTCACTGGGGACCTCAGAGCGTGCCCATGTTCGGCGACTGGTATGCAAGGAATATGTATATCGAAGGAAGCTCGCAGTATGAATACCATCTGCGCCACTACGGACACCCGTCGAAGTTTGGCTATAAGGACATTTGCGCCCTTTGGAAGGCTGAAAACTTTGATGCCGAGGGCTTGATGGAAAAGTACTATAAGGCAGGCGCACGCTATTTTATGTCTCAGGGCACACACCACGACCACTTCTTTAACTATGATTCAAAGATCAACCGCATGAACAGTGTTAATGTCGGCCCTCACAAGGATATTCTTGCGTTGTGGAAAGCAGCTGCAGACAAGTTTGGAATGCCGTTTGGAATCAGCGAGCACTTGGGTGCGTCCTTCTCGTGGTGGAGAGTAAATAAGGGCTGTGACAAGGTAGGCCCATATGCCGGTGTGCCTTATGACGGAAACGATCCCGAATATCAGGATTTCTACTATGCAAATCAGGAACACGGAACAGATGACCCTTACAACTGCTTCCCTTGGTATACCGAGAATGAAGAATTCCAGGAATATTGGAAGCGCTGTATTGGTGAAATGATCGATAAGTTCCGACCCGAGCTTCTTTATACCGACGGTTCCTTGCCCTTCGGCACTCATTGGTGCGGCGGACAGGACGATGTAAATAACGGCGAAAACGCTTATCAGCCCGGACTTGATATTGTTGCCAAGCTTTATAATACATCAATTGACAAGCACGGCGAGAATCAAGCAGTTTACCTGCAGAAGGATCGCACACCCGAGATCTTTAACGTAGGTGTATTAGATATTGAAAAGAGCCAGCTTCCCGGCATTATGCCACAGCCTTGGCACACAGATACCTGCATCGGTAACTGGTTCTATGACGTTCACAGTCCTTATAAACAGCCTGACCAGATCGTTGAGATGCTTGTTGACATCATCTCGAAAAACGGCGTAATGCTTCTTAATATTCTCCAGCGTCCCGACGGCACTATTGATGAATATGCTGATTACATCCTCGATAAGATCGGCGAGTGGTTCTCGGTATGCAGTGAGGCAGTATATTGCACACGTCCTTGGCGTGTATTCGGCGAGGGTGAGACCCTTGTTAAGATCGAAGGCTTTAGAGAGGATAAGACCGACTGGAGCAGCAGCGACTTCCGATTTGTTCAGAAGGATGGCGCAGTGTATGCCTTTATGATGGGCGCGAAAGGCGGCGAGGCCGTTACACTTCACAGTTTTGCACAAGACGGGATCAACTCTGTTGAGCTTTTGGGGTACGGACCTGTTCCCTTTGCAAAAGAAAACGGCGTGCTGACAGTAAATCTTCCTGACAAATTGCCGACCTTCTGTGCAAACGCTTTGAAGATCAAATAATTAATTTAAAAGCCTAAGGTTAATTTATGACCAAGCAGCTGACATGGGCGTTTACGTTATAATTTAAAAAGAGTATGGGTGGTTATGACTTTTTTCACCAATGTAGAAACAGGCGTGATCTGCACAAACGAAAAAAGTTTCTAATAAGATTAAAGATGCTAAGGCTTGCCTTAGCATCTTTTAGTTTGCGCTGCTTATGCCAGCGTAAACATCAGCGGTAATTCAATTCTCCTGCTATCTATTTTAAGTGCTGCAAGTAGGAATTCCAACGTTCGATACACCTCGGTTACCGTTGCTGTTTGGCAGAGAACTTGATGATTGCCTCTGCCAAAAGAGGACAGGTTTATTATAAAATGAAAACCGGTAAATTGTCCCTTGATTTTTAAGAAAAAAACAGTAAAATTGAATATGAAAATACTTAACATTTACCGCATCTTAATTGATTTTATGATATAATTTATTGTATATAATTATAGGAGGTCAAATTGGACAGAGCTAATCGATGTATAAAAATGATTAAAAACACTGTTATAATGATTGTTGTTTTAGCCGCAGTATTCGGAATCAGCGTTGCGCTTCAAAACACATTTTCTATTGAGGAGCACATAACTACCGTTTTTGTTTTTGCTGTTTTTATTATCTCCATTTTGACCGACGGCTACATATACGGTATTATTTCAACGGTAATTTCGGTTTTGGGAATAAATTTTGCATTTACTTTTCCGTATTTCGCATTTAATTTTACCATTCCCGAAAATGCGCTTTCTGCAATAGTTATGGTTATAATTTCGCTCATCACATCTGCTTTGACGATTCAGATAAAGCGATGGGAGACTTTGAAAGCTGAAGGAGATAAAGAAAAAATGCGTGCAAATCTGCTTCGTGCCGTTTCGCACGATATAAGAACTCCTCTGACCACTATATATGGCTCGAGTTCTGCGATTCTTGAAAACTACGGCACCCTTACCGATGAGCAAAAGCGTAATTTGATTGATGGGATAAAGCAGGATTCGGAATGGCTTGTTCGAATTGTTGAGAATCTCCTGTCGGTCACAAAGCTTGACGGCGGTAACATTAAGCTTATTAAAACTCCAACCATGCTTGATGAGCTTATTGACTCGGTTTTTATAAAATTCAAAAAGAGATATCCTAGTCAGGAAGTGATTCTTGATCTGCCTGACGGCAATGTTTTTATATTGATAGACGCTATATTAATGGAGCAGGTTTTAGTTAACATATTAGAAAATGCGGTTCAGCACGCCAAAGGCATGACCGAGCTAAAGCTGAAGGTTTTTGTGATTTCCGGCAAGGCAATCTTTGAGATATCGGACAACGGTTGCGGAATTGAAAAGGATAAACTTTCCCGCCTGTTCACAGGGCAGATCATTCATGATGAAAGCGAAACCGATAATCAAAAAAGAAACGCAGGTATCGGTCTGTCTGTTTGCGCTTCCATTATCAAGGCACACGGAAGCAGGATCTATGCAGAAAACCTTAAAACAGGCGGTGCGCTTTTTTGCTTTGAACTTGACACAGAGGAGATGGATAATGAACAATAAATATAAAATACTTCTTGTTGAGGACGAAAAGAACATACAGACCTTTGTTTCGGCTTTGCTTGAGGCTAACGGTTATAAAGTGCTTATTGCAAACGACTGTGCATCGGGTAAAATTATGTATTCTTCTCACATACCCGATCTTGTAATACTCGATCTGGGCTTGCCCGACAGAGACGGCAGTGTTTTGCTCGCTTATATAAGACAAAATGATCTTACTCCTATCATCGTCCTTTCGGCAAGAAGTGACGAAAACGAAAAGGTTAAAATGCTTGACGCAGGTGCCAACGACTATGTAACGAAACCATTCGGCACGGCAGAATTACTTGCAAGGGTGCGTGCTTGTTTACGCAACCGACGGCAATCATCAAGCAAAACCGGCGCTTTGACAGGAATATTTACCGCCAAGGATCTTGAAATACGTTATGAATCGCGGCGTGTTTTCATTCGGGGCGAGGAGATAAAGCTTACGCAGACCGAATATAACATACTGACATATCTTTCTGAAAATGCCGACAAAGTGATGACCTATTCGGCGATCATCAGCGCTGTTTGGAGAGAGACCCCTAACGAAGGCAACATTAAGCGTTTGCAGGTAAACATGGCAAATATGCGTAAAAAATTCGGTACAAAGCCGGGAGATATCACCTTTATTATTAATGAGCTTGGTGTTGGATATAGGCTTGTGGCGGACAACTGATTTTTAACAGTTGCTGCTATTAATGCCGCAGCCTTTTTCTTTACCGAATATTAACCGCATTTATGATATAATTTTAGAGAAAATTGTCTTAAGGAGAATTGAACATGCAAGAACTTTTAAAACTATTTGAGCCGATTCTTGAATTTACCAAGGACGGCAACTGGAAAATGATAATAATGTGGGTCATCGGCGCAACGCTTATCTATTTGGCGATCAAAAAGCAGATGGAACCCACTTTGCTGTTGCCTATCGGCTTCGGCGCTATACTTATGAACTTCCCCGGTACGGGCATAGCAGAGCCTTTGGAGACTCTTTATAATGCAGGTATCGCAAACGAGCTTTTCCCACTTATTCTCTTCATCGGTATCGGTGCAATGATCGACTTCGGGCCTTTGCTCAACAACCCTAAAATGATGATATTCGGTGCAGCGGCACAATTTGGAATCTTTTTCACCTTGTGCATGGCGGCAATGTTCTTCCCGCCGGAGGTTGCGGCTTCGATCTCGATAATCGGCGCAGCCGACGGACCTACATCGATCGTTGTGGCAAACACCTTGCTCGGCGGCACTGAACATTCGGGTTACATAGGCGCAATTGCAGTTGCGGCATATTCTTACATGGCGCTTGTGCCCATTATTCAGCCGCCCGTAATAAAGCTTCTTACCACTAAAAAAGAACGACAGATAAGAATGAAATACACTCAGAGCAGTGTTTCAAAGACAACAAAGATTCTGTTCCCCATCATTATCTCGATCGTTACCTGCATTTTTGTACCTGCAGCGGCATCATTGATCGGATTCTTGATGTTCGGCAACTTGATTCGTGAGTGCGGAGTACTGGATTCACTTTCGGATACTGCTCAAAAGGTTCTTGCAAATCTCATTACTATCTTCCTTGGCATTACTATTGCATTCCAGATGAGTGCCGATAAATTCCTTAACACTTCTACCCTGCTGATCCTCGGCCTCGGCCTTATTGCATTTATCGTTGATACCGCAGGCGGTGTTCTTTTCGCAAAGCTTTTCAATGTTATTTTAAAAATGTTTAAGAAGGATCCTATCAACCCCATGATTGGCGCGGCAGGAATATCTGCATTCCCCATGTCGGGCAGAATTGTTCACAAGCTGGGTCTTGAAGAGGATAATCAGAACTTCCTGTTAATGCATTCGATTGGCGTTAATGTCTCGGGACAGATCGCCTCGGTAATTGCAGGCTCGCTCGTTCTCGGTTTCTTCAGCTGATAGAAAGGAGATCAATATGCAATTCAATCCAATAGCTTTTGTAGAAAACCTTAAATATATGTGTATTGGCATGCTTGGCGTGTTTATGATCGTCGGCATAATAATCATTGCAACATATTCCATCGGTAAAATATGCGGTGACAAATCAGATAAAGAATAACGATAGTTATGAGGAGAGGCAGTTGCTTCTCCTCATTTCTTTACCCCGTCTTAGTTAGAAATATGCTAAAATGTTAATTGTAAAATTAATCGGATATGGAGGTCTGTATGGACATTTTTGATTTTTTGACTTTGCTTGGCGGTCTGTGTTTGTTCCTCTTCGGCATGAACATAATGGGGCAGTCGCTTGAACGAAGCGCAGGAAGTAAGCTTGAAATAATGCTTGGAAAGCTGACTACAAACAAATTTGCAGGACTGTTAACAGGACTTGGAGTGACAGCGATAATTCAAAGCTCCTCGGCAACAACAGTAATGGTAGTAGGCTTTGTAAACTCGGGACTTATGACCCTCAGACAAGCGATACACGTAATAATGGGCGCCAACATCGGTACTACAGTGACTGCATGGATACTCAGTCTTAGCGGAATTTCGGGAGACAGTATCTTTTTACAGCTTCTTAAGCCAACATCATTTACTCCGATATTGGCAGTAATAGGAATCGCACTTTATATGTTTTGCAAAACCAACAAGAAAAAGGATATTGGTACGATACTTTTGGGATTTGCCGTTTTAATGTTCGGCATGGACGCAATGACGGGTGCAGTCTCGGGCCTTGCTGATATTCCCGCATTCCAAGAGCTTTTCTTACTGTTTAAAAACCCCATTTTAGGCGTTGTGGCGGGCACTTTGCTTACTGCTGTTATCCAGTCGAGTTCTGCATCGGTGGGTATATTGCAAGCTCTTGCATCTACCGGTCAGGTATCTTACGGAGCCGCAATACCTATCATTATGGGTCAGAACATTGGCACTTGCATTACAGCTATCCTCGCCTCGTTTGGAACAAACAAAAATGCAAAAAGAGCCGCTTTGGTTCATTTGTCGTTCAACGTGATCGGCACGATTGTGTGGCTTAGTGTTTACAGCATCGTTGACCTTGTGCTGTCTCCGGCGCTTTTTGATGAAATGGCAACATTAACAGGAATTGCAACCGCACACTCGCTGTTTAATCTTGCGTGTACGATGCTTCTGTTGCCATTGTCAGGGCTTCTTGAAAAAATGGCATATAAGCTTGTTCCCGACGCAAAGAATCCCGAAAAAGTCTCTGAGCTTGACGACAGATTGCTGGCAACACCCGCTGTCGCTCTTGAACGCAGCCACGCATTGACACTTGAAATGGCAAAGCTGGCAAGCGAGTCTTTAAAGGACGGTATCTCTCTTTTAAAAGCTTACGATATTGAAAAAGCAAATTATATTCGTGAGATCGAGGATAAAACCGACCACTATGAGGATATAATAGGTTCTTATATTGTTAAACTAAGCAGTCACGCTTTGAATGAAAAAGAGGGTGCAACAGCATCGATGATGCTAAAAGCGATCGGTGATTTTGAAAGAATAAGCGACCACGCAGTGAATATTGCTGAATCTGCCCAGGAAATGAAGGAAAAGAACATCTCGTTCACGGCCGACGCCAAGAAGGAGTTGGATTCGCTTTGCGATGCAACACTTGAGATAGTTTCGCTTTCATGCATTGCCTTTACCGAGGGGAATATTGACATTGCAAATTGCGTTGAACCTCTTGAGCAGGTTATCGACAAGCTTAAGGAATTCTTGCGCAGTCAACATATTGAGAGACTTCGCAGGGGCGACTGCAGTATTGAGGCAGGCTTTGTTTGGAGCGACCTTATTACAAATATGGAGCGAGTATCTGACCATTGTTCAAACATTGCAGGCGGAATAATAGACGTTGCGGACAACAACATGAACATACATGAATCCTTAAAAGCGATTCGCGGAGAAAGTGACTTTTATAAAAAGAAATACTTAGAATACTCTGAAAGATATCTTAGCTTTGCATAATAGGAAATTGTTATAAGAATTCGACAAAAATCAAAACCATCGGTTTCACCGATGGTTTTGATTTTATTAAGAGATGTATTGTTATTTTACTATTACTTTTACTTTGACGGTTTTAAGGGCTTCGGCGAGCTGCTGCTCGGCAGACATGTTAAGCACCGGGAAGCCATCGTAGCTCCAGTGAATATTGCCGACAAATGCGTGTCTGCCGGGGTCTCCAAGGCCGTATTTTGCGCCTGCACCAACATAGTTCTCACCCCAAACACGCGCGTGGTAAACAACAACTGCGTTGCCGAACTCGTCATATGTAATCGAGTTATGTCCGGGACCGAAGGGACCTTGATATTCGCCCTCGGAAATAAGGGAACCATCTAAGGCGATCTGAGGTTCGGTTATAACGGTTGTAAGGTCAGAGGTCGTTAACAGCGGCTGAGGATATTTGTGCCAGTTGTCGGGATCTGTTAGGTCGCTGTTTAAATCAGCATATAAGAGACCGATAGCATAGTGGGTATCAACTGTTGCGGCGGCATAGGTTATGAAAATCCTGCCCTCGTGAATCATCACATACGAGCCTTCTTCAACATACTGGTGGTCGCATATCGTGCCCTTTTGACCCACGTTATATTCCCAAGGGTAGGTGCAGGCACTTAGGCGTACAAGGTTCGAGGTCATGTTAAGAGGGTCATTTTCATCAAACTTTGCAATCCATATCGAGCTTGACGACGGTGAAACATAATAGCACTGACCGTTGTATTTAAAGAAGGTAGTATCGAATGCACCGGGATATTTTCCGTTGCCGTCGGGGTTAACGGTGCCTGTAAGCGACCAGTTATCGGGGTTCATAGGGTCATCATTGCCATCGCACGAGATAATCGTCATTCTCCAGCCCTGCTCGCCGTAAGTAGATAAGAACAAGATGTTATATTTGCCGCCAAAGTAGTGCATTTCGGGCGCCCAATACCACGGGTTAGCATCGCCCTCGCGGTATTCACTCCAGATGATAACTTCGTTCTCATTTCCGCCCTCGGCGTCCGAGAGTCCGCTAATTGTGTCGGCACTTCTTAAAATAACATATCTGTAAGCGTTTTGGGTGTCGCCCTGCATATAAGAAGATGTGAAGTAATACTTATCATCTTTTTCAACGTATTGTATCTGAGGGTCGGCTCTGAATCGGGCAAACGGGGCATCATAAATCGGGTTTTCAATAGTGCCTGTAATTTCATATTCACCCTTTGCAAGCTCGAGCGAATCCACGTTCCATGTTACTGCCATGTTCTTGGTCGAACCGTCGGAATATTCAACTGTTACATATTCGGGCAGGGTTACCTCGTCACCCTCGTTAACAGTTATATCTTCAATCTGCTTAACACCAATGCTCTGAATCGGACTGTATTTTCGCATGATCCTGTCATATTCATCCTGTGAGAGGATAAACTCGGTTGCCTCCTCGGTTTTTGCATAAACAGGCAAGCTGCCGCTGAATTCGGGCTTTGTGTATTCAGCTTCCTTGGTTTCGGTTATATTCTTAAGGTCAGAGGTATAGGAGACATATGACTTTCCGTCACCGCCCTCCCAATAAATCTCATAAAGCTTTGCAAGGTTGTTATATTTAACGGTAGGGTTAATAACAGCGATTTTTTCATCGTTAAGTTTGATTTCCCGCTGGTTGTTAAAGAAGATAAGGTCGTTGGAATCAAACAGGATTATGCTTGGGGTATCGTTGTTGTTGCTTGCAATAACGCCATAGCTGCCGTCAGGCTTCCTGAAAATGTTGGGCGAGCCAAGCTGATAAGCAAAAGGTACACCGAATGTAGGGGTCGAAGTCTCGGGCGAGAGGACTGCTTTATCATTATTAAGCGAGGTGTAGTTAACACCGTCCTGCGATATGGCATAATACATAACATCGGTTCTTGCGTTGTCGGTATATCTGCCCGAGGGGAACTCGGCAAACTCAGAGCCCATTCGAGGCTCGTACCCGGCAATATATGTAGCAAGGGTATAACCGCTGTTGCCGATTACGGTAATGGGGTATTCTTTTTCAATGCTTGTGCCGTTATAAGTAAGTGTGGCTTTAAGGGTGGTTTCAGTGTCTGCGGCATTTCTTTTTATAATATGCCCCTGCGAATCTATCAGTTCGCTTCCCTGCCATGTAACGGTTACGCCGTCAACCTCGTTAACAAGCTTAATATCATCTGCTGTGCGGCTAATGCCAAGGTCGAAATTGTTTGCTGTAAAGTTCAATCGTCCTTCATCTCCTTTTGCTACTACAATTATGTCGTAAGTTTTTTCTATCCAAACGCCTGTGCTTTCATCGGTAAACACCGCGGTAAGGGTTACTGCTTTGTCTTCATCTTCGGGGGCAATAACGCCGCTTTCCGAGAGCGCCTTTTTGTTCGAGGATTTCCAGCTTATAGCCGCACCGTTTTCGCCCTCTGAGGGAAGCGTTAGGTTTTCATATGTATATTTTGGCACTTTAATTGAAGCTATATCAAGGCGAAGCCGCTGCTTGGCAGCAAATTCGTCGTATATTTCCTTAATCTCTTTTTCATCAAGAGTTTTGTTATATATCTTAAAGTCGGTTATAACTGAGTCGCAATAAGGGTCGTCCCAGTTCGATTTTGCAATATACCCTAATATATCCTGCCCGTTGCCTGCAAAAATTGCGCTAAGGTCGTGCTTGTTTTCGGTGTAACCCAAATGGTCGCCGTTAACGTAAACATCAAAATATTCGCCGTCGTAAGTAACGGTTACAACGCTCATTTCGTCTTCGCTAAGCTTTCGGGTTTTGCCTAAAGTGTTTTCGTTGTTATTATTGCTTTGGGTTTTAATTGTTGTTTCAAAATAACCGCCGTAAGGTCCTGCAGGGTTGATTCGCAAATAATCTGTCTGATATCCCGTGCCTAACGACCACAAAAACTGATGTTGGTTGGTTCTGGGGGTAAAAGTCATTTCAACGGTGAAGCCTTTTTTATAATTAATCTTTTTTGAAACGCTTAACGGGATCTCAATATAAGATCCGTCGGTACCCGGCAGTTTTAAAATATCGTCATCGCCGTTTTGGGTAAAGTCATCATCAGAAATATTGTGCATAATTCCGTGGTTGCCATAGCCCGACATATCGAACAGCATATAGCTATAGTGCGACATATCATAATGCAAAACGGTTTTGAAATCGATGGGAAATCTCGGCACACCAAAATCATGCGGATTTATAGCCTCGCTCACATAGCTCTCACTTTTGTTATTATCTTTATTTGCATTACACCCAACAGTAAAAATCAACGTAATGCATATTAAGACGAACAAAGCCAGCCTTTTCAACGCAAATCCTCCCCCAAAAACATTTTACTATTTTAAATAATGGTATCACATAAAAGCCCTTATTGCAACGAAAAACAAACAATATGTTTGTAATAATCAAGCAATGGTTAGAATTTATCAACCTGCTTTGCGGCAAAGCAAAAGCCCCTTATGCAAATTTGCTAAAGGGGCATTTCTAATAAGATTCGAGTTGAATTTTTTATCGTTACACCTCGGAATTTTAAGAACGGCAGATATTTCTATTCCACCACCGTCACCTTATCCCCATCATTAAACGGACGGTCAGAGGTGATGATGACCTTTTCGCCGTTGCGGAGGTCGCCTTCTATGACAAGAAGGTATGTATCATCATACTCTTGTGTTGTAACCTCACGCATTTCGGCTGAGGATATCTCGGCGGAGAAGCCTTGAATATAGGTCACCACATAGATATATTCGCCGTCAACAAGGCTTTCTTTTGGGATTATCGGCGCTGTGTTGCCGTCGGCGGTGAACATTGAATAGACAGAATGTGTCGTCACCTGCGGCTTTGCTTCATAAAAAAGCGTTTCACCGAAGAAGGTGAAGAATAGTATCACGGCGCAAAATAGCGCCATTAGAATTGTAACGAGTTTTTTCATATTTGTCTCCTTGGTAAAGGATTGAGCGAGCCGTGGAAGCGCGCCTGTGCCGAAGGCGCAGAGTGCGGTTTCGTGGCGAGCAGTGGTTGAACGCCACCTGTGGGGCGCAGGGTGTCCGTTCAAGCAGGTTGGCGCAGTCAGATGGCTCGGCACCTGCGGCGCTGCCGCGCTTTTCGCAGACGCCTCGCCTAAGTTCCTTAAAACTTATAACTCTCCATTGACTCCTCTAAGGTCTCACGGAACATTACAAACAGCATAATTATCGGGAACATATATACTGCTCCGCCGGCGTAGGATACGTCACTTGGGATTTCAGACAGCATAACGCTAAGCGGCATTATCTCGTCGTTTTCCATCGAGAATATCAGCGCTTGCTCAACCATGTTCCAGCTCTCACAGAAGATTAAGATTGCAAGCGAAACGATTGCCGGTTTTATCTGAGGGATAACTGCATAGCGGAATGTTTTGAAAACAGAGGATGTTTCAAGGCTTGTGCAATCAATCAGCTCGTTGGGTATGTTCTTAATAAACTGTCTGAACAAGAATACTGCAAACGGCGAGAACATCATGGGGATAGTGAGTGCCATAGGCGTATTGAGCATATTGAAGTCCCTTAACTGAATGTAGTTAGGAAGTAACGTAGCCTGAAACGGAAGCATCATTACAACTATATAGATAAAAAAGATAGTATCTTTACCCTTGAAAGGTATTTTTGCAAACACAAAGCCAAGTGGCAGGGATATTGTTATGCTCACGACTGTTATGAGTGTAGCATAGATAACCGAGTTCCAGAAGAAGTCGAGGTATGTGAAGTTTGTTACAAACAGTTCCCAATAGCCTTTGAGGGTGAAGCTCGACTCACCATATTTCAGCGAATTCACCGCTGTCATAATTACGGGAAGTGCAAAGATGATTGCAAGAAGCGCAAGGACAACAAGCCTTACTGTTTTTGAAATTTGAGATGTCTTCTTCATATTGCACCTCAATTCGTATAGTCACTCATTTTGTTCTCTAACTTATAAAGAGCAAATATGACAACAGCCAAGACTAATGTGAAGATAACCACAGCGCAGCTCAGGTTTTGATAATTGAGTTTATAGAAGTGGTTATTCATATAGTTCTGCACCATATACGCCACGTCGGGCGGATAGTTGGTGTTATAGTAAAGGTGGCTTTCTTTGAATATTTTAAGAGAGTTTACAAAGCTTAAAACAATTACAAAGAAGAGCGAGGGCGAGATCATCGGCAGGGTTATTTTAAGGTGCAATTTAATGCCATGAGCCCCGTCAACGGCAGCGGCTTCATAAACCTCGGGGCTTACCTTTATCAGTGCCGAGGTTATTAAGATAACATTTATACCGATGTTCTTCCATACAAACAAAAGGTATAGCGGCAGAATATCTAAGAAGTCGGAAAGGCCTTGAATCTCGTAAAGGGCGTAATATGTATCTGTATTAAAAATCATCTGCCAGATGAAGATGATACTTGCCGTCGGCAGGACATAGGGCATAACGAAAGCACTTTTTATAAACGACCATTTGCTTGAAAGCTTGACTAAACCTAAAGACAGTATAAGCGCCAGCAAAACCACAAGCGTTACCGAAATAAGAGAGAAGATGACAGTATTCTTAAGTGCCATTAAAAAGAACTCGTTGGTTAAAACTGCTTTATAGTTTTCAAAACCTACAAACTTCTTGGTAAAGGTGTTTTCGATAAACGAATAGCCGATGGACTTAAAGAACGGCCAGATATAGAACACCAAAAAGCCCACCAGTGCCGGAAGGCTTAACAAAAGAATTTTGCGTTTAAGGGTTTTGTGCATGGCGGGCTCCTTTCGTGTTCTATGTGCCAAAAGCGAGACAAGATACACTTGCTCGACTTGCTCGCTCTTGATGGCTGTTAGCCTTCCAATCTCATCTTAAAGCTTCGCGCCGCCTCTTTAGCGAGGTCTTTCAGCGCTTTGTCGCTTCCGTCGGTGTCAAGTGAAGCGTGATATGCATTATACAGTGTCTGGAGCACACCGTCAGCTTGGAATTTCCACATAAAATAGATGTTGTCTGTCGATTCGAGCTCGATAAACGGCGAATAAATGGGACTTGTCTCCTCCCCTGCTATGGTAAGCTTTATATCACCGTTCATCGCATCAAAGAAGTATTCCAGAAAATCGGCGGCAATCTCCTGCTTTTTGCTTGCGGGGTTCATAATGAGATAGTCCGTCTGAATCGTGCTGTACGGAAAATCGTAGAATTCTTCCTCAGAGCCGTTAGGGTTTTCATAGTGATATTTTAAGACTTTGTATAGCTCGTCGCCGCTTTCATCAAGGTACTCGCCTGTTTCCGAGTTAATATTCTTGATGCAGTACTGCTCAATAGCGCTGAAGCCGATGGGGTTCTCATGTTTGTTTTCTGTATAGAATATCCCGTACGGTATTCCGAAGTATTCTTCACCTGTTTTAGAAGCAAAATCTACAAAAACATCACTTGAAATCTTTTCGCCGAGGCTTTCAAAATCGGCAAGGTTGACGTATGTATGAGTGTTTATACAGTTATCAGCGCCAACAGAAATTGAGCTGAAAATGTCAATATCATCGTCTTCTGCCATCAGCTTGATTTTAAGATTTTCTCTATCTTCATCCTCAAAAATCATAGTTCTTATGATGACATTGTTCTCTTGCTCATAGCTTCTGATAATTTTTGCGAGGTCAACATTGTGCATTGACGAAGCGCTGTAATATGCAATGGTTATATGCTCGGGAGGGTTTTGATAATCAAAATATCTGTATTCCGTGTCTTTATCGTTGAAGAACGAAACAATATTTTCATAAATCGAGACTGAGCCGCCTTGATTCCACTCGGAAACTTTGGCATTTAAGAGGGATGAATTTTCATCATCCTCTATTGAATATTCGCAAAGGCATAAAGGTTGGAACTGTGTACTCATAAGCAAAACAATGGTATCTGCTTTGGGATTATAGCAAGCATCATAGCAATAAGAAGCGGGATCATATGCTATTTTTCGCACCTTCTCAAACTTATTGCTTTTTGCATTGTATGTATACAAGAAATTGTCGGGCGCACCCGTATCGTCAATAAACACAGCTAACACAGTATCATCTTTGTATGGGCAAAGCTTGACAAAACCGGTTTTAATTTCTTCGGCAACTTCAAGCTGTTTGCTGATTTTGTTGACGGTTGCGATTTGATATACAGCTTTGCTTTCCTCTGTCTGATATCTATATCTTATAAACACAAAATAGTTATCGGTAGCAACAAAGCTTTTAATGTTCCAGTCCTTGATGTCTTCGCTCGAGAAGCTGTCTGTAAGCTCGCCCGAAAGAGAATATGATGAAATCTCGCCACGCTCGGAACTGTAAAGATACAGAATGTCGGAATGGATAGCAATACTGTCGTAATCAGCTTCAAAGAGAAGTTTTGACTCGCCAGATTCGGTGTTAAGCGAGTATACTCCGCCATCGGTTAAAAGATAGAGCGTCTTTTCAAACTGAACGTGCTCTATAACTGTGCTTTCAAATGGCAGCGTGATGCCCGATGCGACAGTATAGCCGTCGTATTTGACATCGCGCTTTAGCGAAGCTGCTTGCGAGGGCGTTTTGTTAGAATTCCCGTTATCATCGTTCGGGGATACAGCACCACAAGAGACAAATGACAATAATAGTGCGAATGATAAAATTATTGAAATAAGTGTTTTCATAATAACACCTCAGTGAAAATTAAGAATAAGCCTATATTAATAATAACAACTTATGTTTTACAGCGGTTGCAAGATTGAAGTGAGCACAAAAATATTCTGCGTTTTAAACAAATTGTTCTTCTCAAAGCTGTATAATAAGTCAAACAGGTACTGACTTTTTATCAATTTCAGTATATCACAGAATTAATTAACTGTGTTAATTTTCACCAAAATTTCACTATTTTCTGTTTTCTGAACAAACCGGGAATCGTTAGTTTGTTAAGTGTGACAAAGACTACTCAAAATAAACATATGCAACATGACTTTTCAGCTTTTCAGCAGCTTCTTCGGGGGTTATTTCGCCGTCAAACAGCGGATTCATAACCTCATCAGCTATAAACTGGGGCAAGCCATCTATGATTCCAAGGAATGAAGGCTTTGCGTTCTGATACGTTTTGCTTGTGAACTCTATCATTTCCTGCTTTGCATCATCAAGGCTGGCATAATATGTGTACTTGGTAACATCTGCACCTATCATAAGGCACTCGTTATCATAAACAACATCTTCACTTGTCATAAGTGTCAAGAGCTCTGCGGCAACTTCCTTGCTCTCAGAACTTCGGTTTATAAGCATTGTCTTTTCTACTTCGAGGTATCTTGTGCCGCTTCTTGTCGGAGCGAGAACCATTATGCTCCCTTCGAAATCATTAGCATTAAGTGTGCCATAGTTATACGGCACCAATCCATAGGTCAAAACATATTCCTTATCGCCGTCGCACAGAACGCCTGTATCATTATATTTTTTGAGGGTGGCAAAAAATTCGGAAAGTTCTTCTTCATTAACTGCTCCGTCCTTTTGAACCATATCCTCGACATAATTACATACAGTTCGAGTGAGCATAAATCTGTCTCTTAAGAGCTTTTTATCGCCACCTTCAAGGCTTTCACAGACCGAGAACATATCTTGCAAAGACCAGTCTTTGGGGATATCAGCTTCCTCTACAAGTTCAAGGCAACCCCAGAAGGAAACGGTAAGCGGCACGCCGAACAGACCTTCGTCTGTACTCATCAGCTCACGCACACCATCTGCCAGAACATTGTCAAAATTAGCGCTCAGACCTTCATAGGCGTCAAGCGACTCGTAAGCTGAGTTTTCGAGCACGCTTCTAAGCAGTGCCGTGTCAGCTATAAACAAATCAAAGTCGGTATCTTGTGCCAAAAGCTTTGTGCGGACAGAGCTTTCGTAATCCCCCTCGTGATAGGACTTAATTACGACCTGTCTGCCCGTTTGGGCGGTATATTCAATTATCAGTGACTTGAGCCAAAATTCTATTTCGCCAACGGCATCAGATGTAAGCAAAACTAAAGGAGCAACTTCAGTATTAGCACTGAATGCCGCAAGGGTGTTCGCGGTTTTATTCCACACGACAAAATTCTCGCCATCTGCATATTCAAGAGAATAATCATCTAAAACTGTTTGGGTGGTTATTGTGCCATCAATATTTTCATGATCATGCGTAAAAATCTCCTGCGGTTCAATTCCAATAGCTTTGAGACCTTCATTATCTACCAACATGATATTTGATGATGTTCCGTCGGAAGATTCCTTTGTGATAAACTGATTCCATATCGAATGATCTGTATAGTATGTATCAATATAATAGAGCTCTCCGTTATTATCGAAGCAACCGTTATCCGCAACCGCACTTACATCGAGATAAGAAGATACAGCGTTGTTTTCAATGCTGTACTGCACAACTCTGACATCGTATCCTGCCATGCTGAAGTTGTGGCGGTAGCTAACCAAAAGAGTGCCGCTTGATGAAAGAGAGAGCTTGCTTATCTGTGCATTCTTCACGCCTACGTTCCATCCGCTCGGTAAAAGGGATAGCGTCATTTCGTTCAAGTCAGCGCAGTATATCTCATCTGCCGACTTTGCACGATGAGCTAACACAACGCACTCCTTATCAATTGCGACATCTATTATCTCGGAAATCTCCGTTTCGATTGGAATACTTGTCAGCAAAGCGCCGTCATAGTCATAAACGCAGACTTGCGAAGGGCTTACTGTCACAAGTTGAGAGCCATCGCAGGCAATGGCAAGTGCCGTTGAATCCTCTAAAATAACTTGCGAGTTTTTGTTTAAAAGGTCAAGTCGGGTGATATTGCCATCGCAAAGCATGAAGGCGATATTTTTATATGCCGATAAGGACTGCACTTCGCCCTCGAGCTTTATGCCCGTAAGCTTTAAGGGCTCGCTTGAAATATAGTCTGACAGTTCATAAGTTTTGGTGTCGGTGCAGGAAGCAAGCGTTAAAGCAAGCACTATAATAATCACGATCGAAAGCAATTTTTTCATTAGTTATCCCTCCAAAACATTTATTGATTTTAGGATAACATACGATATTTTTACATTCAATAATTCTTAAGAAAACTTAATGAATATTAAGAAAATCTTAAGAAATTTTGTTAACGTTTGGCACAAATCGGAAGCAATATATTTCTTCCTCGGGCAACATATCAAACAGCGGTTCGAGCCGGTAAGAACCTATTACAAACTTACATTATTTTTTATCATATAAGCCGTTAAAACTCGGAACAGCATAGGCGTAATGGCTTGCGCCTTATGTCTCGATAACAAAGCTGTTTTAGTCAATGAGCGTGGTCGTTAATGGAGTCATAAGTCAGATTCTAACGCAATTAACTTTTAAAAATATCAGCCCTTCAGTAAAGCTATGTTTCTGAAGGGCTGATATTTTTGATTATTCTGTTGCATATACTCCGTCACACTTTGAAATGGTGTCGATAGAGCCATCATCATTATAGTTAAACTTTGCAACGCAAACGCTGCGGTGGAATAGGCTGCCGCCGGGCAATTCGCCTGTGTGATAAAACAGATATGAATTTCCCTTAAAATCTGCAATACCGGGATGATTTGTAAATGTTCCGCCTTCCTCGGTCATCAGCACGCCGCCGTAAGCCCAAGGACCTGCGGGGGATTTTGAGGTGGAATAAGCAAGGTGTTCTTGATGTATACCCTCTGCGAAAGCGGCATATACCATGTAATAAAGTCCGTTTCTCTTATAGAACCAAGGGCCTTCGGCATAGGTTGTGCCTGTCATGTGGCCGCCCTTCCCGAATGATTCAACGGTCATTGGAATCTTGCAAATTCCGACTGTTTCATTATAAGAGATCATGTCCTCGTTTAACAAAACATATCTAAGCTCGGGGTTGCCGAAATAAAGATATGCTTGGCCGTCATCGTCGATAAAAACAGTGGGGTCAATATCGTTCCAATCGCCCTCATCTACCAAAGGATAGCCTAAATCTTTGAAGGGGCCTGTGGGAGAATCGGATACGCCGACAGAAATTGCCATGCCGCCGTTTTTCTTATGAACAGGGCAATAAAGATAAAACTTTCCGTTACGCTCTATTGCCTGAGGAGCCCATGCCCTGTCCTGTGCCCAGCTTATGTCATCAATCGAGAACACCTCACCATGGTCGGTCCAGTTTACCATATCCTTTGTAGAGAAGCAGTGCCAGTTGAACATGGTGTAAAAATTGTTGATAAGCTCATCCTCATCGTGTGTGGTATAAAGATATAAAGTATCGCCGTAAACCATCGGTGCAGGGTCTGCAGTGTAAATTGATGTGATGATAGGATTTTTAATAAATCCTGCTTTTTCATTAGGTTCCAAGTTTTTGTTGCAATCCATAATTAACCTCCGCAAACTAATTCTTATATACCAGTATAGCAGAAAAGTCTGACAAATCAAGACTATCGAGAAAATATATTATAGATATTGCTCGCTTATGCTTACCTATCCATATCATTTAATTTATGACAAACACTAAAATCTGCATGGATTTTAAAACAAGCGAGTTTTAACTATTACAAATCCTGCAAGTAATAACTTGGTTCAGCGATGAAGAGGGTCCGGCGGCGACGTCTGCGGGCGCCCGCCCCCGTAAGGGGCGTGGTGCCGCAGGTGGAGCCGCGGTTTTTATGCAAAATGTGGGTTTTGCACTTGAAAAAAATACTCATATAACGTATACTGTAATTATACTTAGAACACTACGGAGGTGGCACAATGTCGAAAAAATCAAAAATTGCTGTTCATCCGCTTTATCCAATCGGTAAGCTTTCTCCCCGCCTTTACAGCGGATTCTTAGAGCCTATCGGCACAATGGTAAACGGAAACATGTATAATCCCAAGCACCCTACTGCTGATGAGCAGGGCTTTAGAAAAGACTGGATAGACGCACTTAAAGAGGCTGACATTCCTGCGGTACGTCTGCCGGGCGGAAACTACATTTCGGGCTGGGACTGGAAAGACTCTATCGGTCCCAAGGAAGAGCGCAAAACGCATCTTGATCTGGCATGGTTCCAGTATATAACCAACGAGGTCGGCCACGATGAATACCTTCAATGGGCAGAAAAAGCAGGCTTCGAGCCAATGTATACAATAAACCTTGGCACTCTGGATATAAACGATGCAATTTACATAACCGAATATACAAATCACAAGGGCGGCACATACTGGTCTGACTTAAGACGTAAAAACGGACACGAAAGCCCTTACGGCGTAAAGATATGGTATCTTGGCAACGAGACTGACGGCCCTTGGCAGATAGGTTCGTGGGAAAAGGACCCGCACGGATACGGTGTTAAGGCTCACGAAATTTCAAAAGCAATGAAATGGGTTGACGGTACTATTGAAACCGCTGTATGCGTTTCATGCTCACCTTATTTGGATCACTACCCCGAATGGGACTTGAAGGTTTTGGAACAATGCTATGAGCTTGTTGACTACATTTCGATGCATCATTATCACACAGCGCCTGCAGGCGATTTGCCTACACTTTTGGCAAGCTCGGTTTATTTTGAGGATTACATAAATACCGAAATTGCAGTTTGTGACTATGTACAAACAAAGCTTCGCACACCTCACAAGGTTAAAATTTCGTTTGACGAATACGGCAACTCGATGCGCCCTGTTAAGGGATATGATGTCGGTATCGGTCAGGAGCACGGCTTCCACGACTATTTTGAAAAGCATGAAGCCCGCGAATATGTTTTGCACGACCCGGATAAGATGCCTGCATTCAGATTCAAGCGTTCATATGGTGAATGTGTTGACATTGCAACCACAGCCTCGACAATGCTTACCTTTATGCGCCACGCTGACCGTGTTGAAATCGCCTGCATGACGGGCGGACTCGGAGCTTATGCTTCGTGCGACCACGACCACGTTTGGAAAAGCGGACTTCACCATTTCTTCCGACAGCTACGTACCTATGGCACAGGTATGTCTATGCAAACAGGTGTTGAATGTGACACCTTTGATGTTCCTGCAATTTCAATCGACACCTTCCACGCCTACCCTGCACGCAAGAACTTGCCTTATATTGAAACCGCTTGCGCTTATGACGAGGAAAAGGGTACTGTTACTGTTTTTGTTCTTAACCGTGACTGGGAAAGCGATAACGACACTGTAATTGATGTATCGGGATTTGAAGGTTATGAATTTGTAGAGCATCTTCAGATGTATTCTGATGACATTATGACAAGCAGCAGCTATGAAAATCCCAGTGCGATATCTCCTGTTGCAAACACCGAAACCAAGTGTGAAAACGGCAAGATTTATGCTAATTTAAAGAGTCTTTCATGGAACGTTTTCAGGCTTGAAAAGAAATAAGACAGAAAGGTGGAATTTTAACCGGATGAAAAAACGCATATTTTGCATTGTTCTGTCTTTGGCAATGTGTTTTGCTCTGTTTTCGGGGTGCGCCAAAAAGGATGCAACAGTTTTGACCGACAGTAAGATCGGCGATGAAGACGGTTACAGCTATGAGCTTTGGAAAGACAGCGGCGACACGACCATGACTTTGACTGAAAACGGTACATTCTCGTGCGAGTGGAAAAACATCAACAATGCGCTTTTCCGCAGAGGCAGAAGATTTGACTGCACGCAGACATATCGTGAAATAGGGAACATTAAGGTCGATTACGCTATTGACTATCAGCCTAACGGAAATTCGTACTTTTGCGTTTACGGTTGGACAAGAGACCCCTTGGTTGAATATTACGTTGTAGAGAGTTGGGGAAGCTGGCGTCCGCCGGGAGGAAACCCGATCGCAACAATTACCGTTGACGGCGGAAAGTATGATGTTTATCAGACTGTAAGAGTAAATCAGCCCTCGATTGACGGAAACACAACATTTGTTCAGTATTGGAGCGTAAGACAGGAAAAGAGAACAGAAGGAACCGTTAACGTTGCAACCCACTTTGCAGCTTGGGAAGCCCTTGGAATGCCTATGGGCAAGCTTTATGAGGCTGCATTGACTGTTGAGGGATATCAGAGTGAGGGCAAGGCTGTTGTTACCAAAAACGATTTGACCCTTGGCGGAGAGATAATTGAACCCGACCCCTCTGAAATGCCCAAGCCTTTAGAGGCTGATGAAAACGGCAACTATGTTTATGCTACCTTTGAAGATGGAAATGACGGTTGGGGCTCGAGGGGATCATCGAAGGTTGCTGTCAGCGATGCTGCCGCTTGCGAAGGAAGCAAGGCGTTAGCCGTAACAGGCAGAACCGACGCATGGAACGGCACCGAGCACGGGCTCGGCACATCGGTATTCAAGCCCGGAAGCAGCTACAGATTCAGTGTTAAGGCAATGCAGAACAAGGTTGATTCGGTTGATTTTAAGCTGACAGTTCAGTATATAAACAAATTCGGCGAAACGAAGTATGACGGAATTGCCGAGGTAAGCGGTGCAAACGGCGAATGGATTGAGCTTTCGACCGATAGCTATACAATACCCGACGGTGCGTGGAATGTAATTCTTTATGTTGAAACAGCACAGGGCACTGCAGACTTCTTTATTGATGAAGCAATTATAGGAATTGCAGAATAATTACCAATTTTAATAACATATTCAAAGGCGAGGAGTCTTTGATAGTTTGTTTTTTAAAAAGCAAGGGTATCGAGTTTCGTAGCTCGGTACCCTTAATTACTTGTATAAAGATATTATCTTAAATGCGTTACACTTTCTTGTTTGCTCATTACACTATATAAATAAGTGTTTTATTCACCTATTTAGGTGGCTTAACGCAAGTGCTTTTACTTGCAAATAAGGCTGAATTATGATATTTTTATAGATAGGAAAAACATACTTTTTTTCATTTACTTGAAAGGCGGAGATAATGTTGATTAAAGATTTTTTTAAAAGAGCTCTTTCGCTTACTTTGTGTTTTAATATGCTGGCACTTACTGCGTGCTCGGGGGCAAACGGTGTTGACCCTGAGGATATTGTAACGCCTGAAGAAGTGAAGATTGACAGCACAATAGTTGTTTCACCTCTTAATGCGGCAACAAACAACGGCGGCGTGTTTGAGGGCTGGGGCACCAGCCTTTGCTGGTGGGCTAACCGTGTGGGATATTCGGACAGCCTTTCTCAGCAGGCTGCTGATTTGTTTTACGGCGAGGACGGCTTGCGTCTGAATATAATGCGATATAACATAGGCGGCGGTGATGACCCGACACACAACCACATTACCCGCACCGACTCGGACGTGCCGGGCTGGCTTGTGTGGGATGAAAGCACAAACGACTATGTATATGATTATGACGCAGATAAGGGTCAGCTAAACGTGCTTGTACGCTGTGTTGAAGCCGCAGGCGACGAAGCGATTGTTGAAGTCTTTTCCAACTCGCCGCCTTACTTTATGACAGTCAGCGGTTGTTCCTCGGGCGGATTTGACCCCAACAGAAACAATCTTAAAGACGACTGCTATGAAGATTTTGCGGAATATCTGGTTCATGTAACAAATTACATTCAAGAGGAATTGGGTATTGAGGTAGCAAGTATCTCGCCTATGAACGAACCCAACACTAACTTCTGGGGCGCTAACAGTTATAAGCAAGAGGGCTGCCACTTTGACGCAGGCGAAGCGCAGTCAAAAATTATTGAGGCAGTTGATGATGCGCTGATGGATTATGGCATTACAAATGTTATTATTGCCGCAAGCGATGAGACCTCGACCGGAAAACAGGTTGATGAATATTATGCTTATTCAGACGCCGCACGCAATGCGCTTGGCAGAATTAATACACATACCTATGACACAACAAGAATTGCCGAAATGGGACAGCTTGCCAATGACGAAGACTTTGTTTTATGGATGAGCGAGGTTGACGGCAACGGCTTTGCAGGCACCAACCCCGGCGAAATGGGCGCAGGCCTGTGGCTTGGCACAAAGATAATTTCGGACATAAATGCACTTATGCCCTCGGCGTGGGTGCTGTGGCAGGTAATTGATAAGCATATCTGTGAAGAAGGCTATAAGGGCAGACAAGACTCGGGAATGATTGATGTTACCCAAGGCTTTTGGGGCACTGCTGTTGCCGACCACGACAACGGCGACATAATCCTCACACAGAAGTATTACGCATTCGGTCAGTTTACAAGATATATACGTCCGGGATATACTCTTATAAACGTAGGTAATGACGCTTTGGCGGCTTATGATAAGGAAAGCGATACACTTGTTTTGGTTTGCGTAAATACCTCGGGCGCAAACAAAATGGCAAACATTGACCTTTCTCAGTTTAACGCTATCGGCACAACTGTTAACGTTGTAAGAACAAGCGGAACAATTGACAACGGCGAACAGTGGGCAGAGCTTGAGGATATTTATACCTATGAAAGCGGCTTTGTAGCCGAGCTTTTGGCAAATTCGGTAACTACATATATTGTTGAGGGTGTTGAGTGCGAGGATCTTAACCTTAAAGAAGTTAAGGTTGACAACGCTGTAATTACAGGATCTATGCCCTTGAACATGAGTGCAGACAAAGCTAAAAATGTTTTTGACGGAAGTGTTGGCACTTACTTTGACGGTGAAAGCGGCGGCTGGATTGAAATTGATCTTGGAAAAGAAACAGAGTTCAGCGTTATTGGTTTTGCGCCCAGATCGGGTTATGAAAAGAGAATGCTTAAGAGCAGATTCTATGGCTCGAATGACGGTGAAAACTGGGATCTTCTTTGCACAGTAAAGGCTGAGCCCTCGACAGGAATGAATTATGCTTTCTTGGACGAAACCCAAAGCTTCAGATACATTCGCTATGACATGGAGGACGGAAGCATATTCTCGTGCAACATAGCAGAAATCGGGCTTTTCACTTCCTCAGCTAAGATCAGCAACGGCAGCGTGAGCATTGATAACAGCAAGGATACCGTAACAAGACCTCGTGATAACCTTGATGCCCGTGAAGACAAAGAATTTGACATTAACGATTATGTTGAAATCCCTCTTGCCGACACTAAGGTTACCGGTTCGGCACCCTGGAACAACGGAGCAGATGTTGCCTCTAAGGCGGTTGACGGAAGCATAAACACCTTCTTCGACGGTGTTTCGGATGGTTGGGTTGAAATTGACCTTGGCGAGGAAACAGAGTTCGGTGCGATAGGTTTCTGCCCCAGAAGCGGCTTTGAGGACAGAATGATCGGCGGTAAATTCTACGGCTCGCTTGACGGTGAAAATTGGACAGAGCTTTATACTGTCGGCTCTAACCCCTCGTTTGAAATGAATTATGCCGACATGGGCAGTGCAAGGACATACCGTTATATAAAATATGATGTTCCGGGCGGACTTTGCAACATTGCAGAGATCAAGCTTTATGCCGAGAAATAAGAAATCGAAAGGATGATCGGTATGCGTAAACTAACTGTTAAAGGCAGATATCTTGCATGGGATAACGGTAAGCCCTTCTTTTATCTTGGAGATACGGCATGGGAGATTTTTCATCGTCTTAACCGCGAGGAGGTCGAAAAGTACTTTGAGTGCCGTTCACGTCAGGGATTTAATGCTGTGCAAAGTGTTGCTCTGGCAGAGCTATGCGGCGTAACTGTTCCCAATGCTTACGGCAAGCTTCCCTTGCACTTTACCAATGAATTGCCCGACCCTGCCAAACCCGATATTGACGGCGAATATTCATATTGGGACCATGTGGACTTTGTTATTGAGACAGCGGCTAAATATAAAATGTTTATTGTTTTGTTACCCACATGGGGAGACAAGATAAACAAATGCTGGGGGCAGGGACCCGTTATATTCAACGAGGACAACGCTTATACATATGGAAAATGGATAGCACAGCGATATGCCGACAAAGAAAACATTATTTGGATGCTTGGGGGAGACCGCCAGCTTGAGCCCCGGCACCGTGCAATTATTGACGCAATGGCAAAGGGAATTAAAGAGATGGATAAAAACCATCTTATAACCTTCCATCCGCCCGGCAACAGCGACTCTACCAAATGGGTAAACGATGCCGAATATATCGACTTCCACACGTCGCAGACAGGACATACACCCGAACAAAGCTATGAATCTGACAAAGTTATGCTTGAAATGTCAAGAGCGTCAGAAAAGCCTTATATGAATTCTGAGCCGCGATATGAAGATAACCCTGCCTGCTTTAACACGAAGTTAGGGTACTGTTGGGATGCTGATGATGTGCGCCAGAATGCTTATTGGGATATGCTTAGCGGAACCTGCGGACACACATATGGAAACCATTGTGTTTGGAGCATGACAAAAGAGACGGACACATATTTTCCATATACATGGGAAGAGGTTTTGGAGCGTGACGGTGCTAATCAGATCGGATATCTTAAAAAGCTAAGATTAAGCCGAGATTTTTTCTCACTTCGCAACGCACCCGAGCTTATTGCCGAAAACTATGAAGGAATGGGTCACATGAATGCGGCAAAAGGCAACGATTACGGATATATCTACTCCCCTCTTGGCGTGCCCTTTACCGTAAACCTTGGTGTGTTTGAGAATGCGGGATCTATCAGAGCATCGTGGTTTGACCCGAGGACAGGCAAAAGCAAGATATTTGCAATTTTACCTGCATACGGCAAAACTCTCCTTGCTCCTCCTACACAGGGCAAGGGCTGCGACTGGGTACTGATTTTGGAAGCAATGATATAGATTTTTTGTCACATAATTTTTAAGGAGGATAACAATGAATGTAAAAAGTTTAAAATCGGACTGGCTGTTTGTTGGAAACGGCAGGGAGGAAAGTGTAAATATCCCTCATGACTTTATGATTGAAACCGACAGGACCCCCGATTCACCGACCTGTGCAGATTACGGTTTCTTCCAACCATGCAAGGGCACATATATACGCAAAATTGAAAAAGATCCATCAGCCTTGAAGCACTTTATCAAGTTCGACGGCGTTATGGGGCTTTGCGAGGTTTATGTTAACGACAACCGTGTAAAGTTCCACCCTTACGGCTACACTGCGTTTATTTGCGACATCAGTGACTTTTTGCACGAGGGTGACAACGAGCTTCGTGTTCAGGTCGATGCAACTGCACAGCCTGCTTCACGCTGGTATACGGGTGCGGGAATTTACAGAGAGGTCGAGCTTTTAACATCGGGCTGCGACTATATAGTGCCTTTTGAAACCTGCGTTAAGGTGATCAGCATTAACGGTGACGACGCAGAAATTGCGATCGACGTTGAGATTTTCTCCTCGGAAAGAGGTGAGGCAGAGCTTGCCTTTAACATACCCGAAATCGGTCACACTGTTAAGCGCTCGACATGGCTTGAGAATGGCGAAAACCATTTTAGCTGCAAAACCGTGCTGCACGGAATTAAGCGTTGGTCAACAGATACACCTGTGGTGTATTCGTGCGAGGTTGCTCTTAATACCAAGACCTGCAGTGACAGCGAAACCGTTAACTTCGGTATTCGCGAGGTTAAGTGCGACCCCAAAAAAGGCTTTTTGCTTAACGGCGAGCCGGTTAAGCTTTACGGCACCTGCAACCACCACGACAACGGCATTGTGGGTGCTGCGTCCTACCGTTCTGCCGAGGAAAGACGTGTAAGAATTCTTAAAGAAAACGGTTTTAATGCAATAAGATGCTCACACAACCCGCCCTCGAGCATGCTTTTGGATGTTTGCGACAGAATGGGTATTCTTGTTATTGACGAGATTTTTGACTGCTGGATGGCAGGCAAGCGCCCTTATGACTATCACTTGTGGTTTAACGATTACGCCAAAGAGGATATAACCTCGATGGTGAAGCGTGACAGAAATCACCCCAGCGTTATTATGTGGTCGACAGGTAACGAGATTTATGAGCGTTTTGGCAGGGGCGACGGTTATAAGATAGGAAAGATGATTGCCGACACCATCAAAGAATACGACACAACAAGACCTCTTACTCATGCTTTCTGCAACCCTTGGGATCAGGGCGATTATGCAGACACTATGAGAGAAACAGAAAACTACCCTGCCGAGAAAATGGATTTCTGGGGCGAAAAAATGATGCCTCAGGCAGGAAACCTTGACGTTGTGGGATATAACTATTTAAACAACAGAATTGACAAAGACATCCAGCGTTTCCCCGAGCATTTGTTTGCTATTACCGAATCATACCCTGTGGATGCTGTATGGTCAAGACGCTTGATGGATAAGCACACACAGCTTATCGGTGAATTTGTTTGGACAGGCTGGGACTATTTCGGTGAAACAGGTATCGGACATATATATCACGGCACAGACAAAGCACCCATTTGGTGTCTTATGAAGCACCCTGAGCATATTTCAAACTGCGGAGACTTTGACATTTGCGGCAATAAAAAAGCGCCATCTTACTATCGTGATGCCGCATGGATCGATGGCGCAGTTCGTATTCTGACTATGGATCCTGTATATTTCGGCGAACTGTTTGCTCTTTCTTCATGGGGATTCTATGGCGTTGAAAGAACATGGACATATTCGGGCAAGGAAGGTAAAAAAACTGAGGTTCACCTTTACACCATGGCAGATGAATGTGAGCTTTTGCAGGACGGAATATCGCTTGGTAAAATGGTGCCTAACGAAAAGGGCATGGCTATTTTCGAGGTTGAATACAGACCCGGCAAGCTTGAAGCTATTGCCTATAAAAACGGCGTAGCTGTTGGAAAAGACGAAATTTGCACCGTCGGCGGAGCCTCTTGCATTGACATTAAGGCTGACATTACAGGAAAGAGCGGAAAAGCTGACCTGATTTTTGCCGAGATCACCCTGCTCGACGAAAAAGGCAACCCTGCATGGGAGGCCGAGGATGAGATTACGGTAACAGTATCGGGCGGCAAGGTTTTGGGCACAGGCTCGGGCAGAATTGATGACACGCACAGATATACAGACCCTGTTTGCAACGCCTACCGCGGCAAACTTTTGGCGGCTGTTAAGTGCGATGGCGAAAGCGTTGAAATTACCGCTTCGACAGACAAGCTGACCCAAAGCGTTACAGTAAATTTGTAATTTAACTGCATATATTTTGTTAACAAAAATAAAACAAGCCTTTCGGCAATGAAAGGCTTGTTTTTATATGCATATATTACTTAACGTCTCTCCACAAAAGTGAGATATCGTCGATATTATCGGTTTCTTTATCGAAAGGAACGATAGTGTAAGTATAGGTATAATCCTTGCCGTTTGCAGGAAGTCTATACTGGTCGATAACGTCAGGTCCGCAGGAAGCGCCGCCTGTGCCGCGTGAGCCGTAGCTTAAGGTTACGTAAGTCTTATTTAAAGGTCTGAGTGCGTAAACACGGCTTTCAAGCTTAAGCTGCATGCTCGAGAAGTGGATTGCCTGTGCTTCCATTTCGTCATCGCTTACAAAGAGAAGTCCTGTCTGTTTTTCGTCAGAGGTAAGAGCGAAGTATCTTACGCCTGTCTTCGTTCCCGTATCCTGAGGCTGAGGGTAAGGATAGAAGGAATCGCTGACGGTAGTTTCGTAAAGACCGACATGTGCGCCCTTTTGACGATCGTTATAGGTATCCCATACACCTCTGCCATAGAAGGTGATGTTTTCATAATCAACCGGCAAAGTTAGGGTTTCGCCGTAACGGTGCATTTCTTCGGTTCCTGTCGCTGTGTCAAGCTTCGAGGTAAGGGTGATCTCGCCGTCGCCGTAAACAGTGTAGGTAATGTACTGATAGTTACCCTCTGCCGAGAGAGAAATGGTGGTTTCGATGGTTACGAATTTGCCCGAGGGGTCTGCGGTAACGTTGAAAGCAGTCGCGTCCTTTGCCTTTGTGTTATCCCAAGCAAGAGTTCTGTCGTTATCAAGAGTTGCACGGGTATATGTAGGCTCGGGACCTTCGAGAATTATCTTTTCGCCGTTATAGGAGTAATTGAGGATTAAGCCGGTAGATTTGCTGATTACAGTCTCGAAGCAATCAGAAGAAAGGGTTACTGTCTTTTCGTCTTCGGCAACGGTAATGTCACGCATTGAAGAAGTATCAAGAGAAACGTTTTCTACGTCTGCGTCAACCTCTAACTGTGCAGTTGCAATTACATGGCCCTTATCTGCCCAAAGGGTATCGGACTTAAGCTTGACGTAAATGTTAACAAAGTATTCGCCGTCCGCCTTAAGGGTTGCAGGCATGGTGAAAGGAACATCGACATTAACTTTTTCGCCGGGGGCACAATTAACCAAAAGCGCGCCTGAATCAATAACCTTGCCGTTTTCCAAAAGCTCGTAACTAATGTCATAAGCGTTAAGGTCGGTAAAGTTAAATTCGTTATAGAATTCTACAGTTTTGTTTTGGGCAGAGAGCTTGTTTGCGGTTGCCCAAACAGACTGATAAACATATTTAACCTCGTAAGCTTCGGGCTGAATCATTCTGTCGGCGCTTATAATACCGTTCTGGCAGAAGTTGCCCTGTGTGGGCATATCGCCCCAGCAGCCGCCGTAAGCCAAATACTTTCCGTTACCGTAATAATCGAACACGCCGTCTTCATATTCTGTCCAAATCGACTGGTCAACAAAGTCCCAGATGAAAGCACCGACTACGTTATCGTGCTTTCTTATAGCTTCCCAATATTCATAAAGGTTGCCCACAGAGTTGCCCATTGCGTGAACATATTCGCACTGCATAAAGGGCATGTTGTTTGAAGCCTGCCCCTTTAAGTTAACACCGTAAATATCCCAATACATAACGCTTGAGATATCAACACCGCCCGATTCGCCCAAAGATTCAAAATGAACGGGACGTGTGGGATCCATTTCCTTAAGCTCGGCAATAAGGTCGTAATAAAGCTGGGTGTTAGCGCTTGTTTCGTTACCAATACTCCACATAACCACGCAGGTGCGGTTTTTGGCAAGCTCGGTCTGTGACTTTACACGGTCGGTTACAGCACCGGTGAAGTATTTCTCGGTTTCTTCGGTGCTAACGCCGTAATGAGTTTCAATGTTGCACTCTGCCAAAACAAGCAAGCCGTATTTATCGCACATATCATAGAAGTATTTCGAGTCGGGGTAGTGCGAGGTACGAACTGCGTTAATATTAAGGCTCTTCATGATCTGAACGTCCTGCTCGATAAGCTCGTGAGAAGCGTACTTGCCTGTGTCGGGGCTGGTTTCATGACGGTTTACGCCTTTGAAAACAAGCGGCTTGCCGTTTAAGAGCATTATGTTATATTTATCGGTGTTGGGGGCTATACCCTCGGTAGGAGTGAAGGTGATCTCTCTGAAGCCGAGCTGCTGAGAGATACTGCCGTAATAAACACCGTTTTTATCATATAGGCTTATAATGAGGGTATAAAGGTAAGGGTCTTCGTCGCTCCACAAATGGGGGGCTGTAACCTCACGCGAGATACTAACGTTTGTAACCTCGCCCGAAGGTATCGCGCCGACTGCTCTCTGCAACGGGTCGATTGCAAAAACAGAGTTACCCTCGGCATCTACAAGTCTTACATCCAAAGAATAGAAGCTCGATTCAACATCGGCTGTGGTGGAGTTGTATATTTCAGCTTCGATAGAAAGGGTAGCGTCGGTAAAAGTGTCATCAAGGTCGGTTTCTACCTTATAGTCAGAGATGTTAACTCCGGGAACCGAATAAACATAAACATCTCTGAAAATGCCTGCCAAACGAAGGAAGTCTTGGTTTTCAAAGTAGCTTCCGTCGCACCAGCGGTAAACCTTAACTGCAATAAGGTTGTCCTTGCCGTCCTCGTTTAAGAACGCTGTAATATCAAAGGTCGAGGTGTCGTAAGAGTCCTCGCTGTAGCCTACCTGATTTCCGTTAACATAAAGATAATATGCAGATTCTACACCGTCGAAGGAGAGGTAAACACGTCTGTTCGAGGCAAGCCAAGACTCGTCAACATCAAGCGTGTAGCGGTAGAAGCCTATGGGGTTGACAATTGTCGGCGCAATGGGCACGGTATGAGGTCCGTTTCCGTAAGCGTCATTAGACCAAGGGTAAACAACGTTTGAATAAATCGGGAAGTCGAAGCCCTGTGTCTGCCAAGAGGCAGGAAGGGTTACATCCTTAAATCCGCCGTAATAAGCGGTTGCGTGGGTCGAAACCTTGTTCTGCCCCTCATATTTTGGGGCTTTTGACATTTTATAGCTTGTTTTATAGAAAGAATCTAAAACGCCTGCTTCTTTGGCGGCTTCCTCGTTTTTATAAACTGCAAGCTGCCATGTATTGCCCTCACCCGTTAAAAGCTTATAATAAGATGAGGTGTCGAAGGTGTAATTGGTGGCGCCTGTGTAAGCTTCATCAAGACCGTTATAAACGACTGTGGTTTCGCTGTGATAAGGCACCTCGTTAATAAGGGCGATATCTGCCTGATGAACCTTGTTGCCGTTTGCGTCTTTAGAGTCAGTCTGACCTGTCCACTCAAGACCTGTAAAAAGCTTTTCTCCCGGTTTAACAAGAGTTAAAAGCTCGGTGGCAGGGATTTCTAACGATTCATCCCAAGGAGAATCCTCTGAAAAAGGATCAATAAGTTCATATTGTTTTTTTGGTGCGCTGTTGTTTTGCGACGGCGTGTTTGCACTGTCGCATGCGGCAAGCAGCACAACATTTGCAATCAATACTGCCGAAAGCAGTAAGGTTAGTGCTTTTTTAAGCATGACATATGCCTCCCAAGTAAGAATATACACATTTATTTTAATACGAAACCATAAAAAGGTCAATGAAGAATACAAACAAATGATTGACCGATTGTAATATAATAGAAAATCCCTATTGCGTGTTAAGGCAACAGAGACTATTCTTAATCAATCTGCTTTGTTCATGACCTGCTTTGCATATTTTCCGGGTGAAACACCGACATAGTTTGTAAAGCTGCGGATAAAATTTGCATAATCAGAGAATCCCGACTGATAACAAGCCTCGGAAACATTGCAGCCTTTATTCAACAGTTTTTTTGCCAACGTAATGCGCTGGTCTAAAATATAGCTTCTGACGGTGATGCCTGTGTGCTGCTTAAAGCACTTGCTTATGTATCTTCCGCTGAAGAAAAACGCCTGCTCCAGCCCTTCAAGAGTGATATCTTCAGTTAGGTGTTTGTGAATGTAGGTAATTACATTGCTGACTAAAGACGGCATAAGGTTTTCGGGCTTCTCGCCCTGTTTTGAAAGGAACCATTGGTTGATGAAAATTAAAAGCTGTGTTATATAAGTTTCGGTCAAGAGGGATTGGCCAAAGCACGAGAGAGTTCTTGACTGCTGAAACCTTTCATAAATCTCAATTACCGTTTCAATGTCGCGCATGCCAAGATTGATGTATTTTATCTGATTTATGCTTTCAAATTTAAAGCACTCGTTCAAATCGGCGCCCTTTCGCGAAAGCTCATCTAAAAACTGCTTTTTAATGTTTATTACAATGCGGTCATATTCGCAATCTTCATCGCACAGACCTGCATGAAGCTGGTCGGGGCTGATGATGAACATATCACCCGGCCGGCACTGAACGCAGGAGTTTTCGATGCACATTTTTCGGTTTCCGCTCAAAAAAAGGAATATCTCATAAGCATCATGCCTGTGATAAGGAGTAAGCGGAGAATCCTTGGTGTTGGCGGTTACGCTTCTGAAAAAGAGAAACGGCTGATTAATCGGGTCAAAAATCTTTTGAGGCATTTTAAGACCTCCTTAAAATTTAGCGCAATAAAAACGCCTTATAACGCAAAGATTATAACATAATATTGCAGTATAATCAAGATATGAACAAATAAAGGGTGGCTGATTTATGCGTTTAATAATTGATAAAAACACACGCTTTGTAACCTCGGGTGATGATTATAAAGGTGTTATGAGAATTGCAAACACGGTAAAAGAGGATATATCCTTGGTTTGCGGGGATTTAAACGACATTATGCTTACAAGCGAGCTTGATGAAAGCAAGCCCGTAAGTGCGGTTATTTTCGGCACAGCGGGCAAAAGCTCGGTTATTAACAGGCTTGCCGAAAAAGGCGTTATTTGCGTTGATGAAATAACAGGCAAGCGCGAGGTATATAAAATTGCAATAGTTTCCTCACCTTTAAAGGGAATAAGCAATGCTTTGGTTATTGCAGGAAGCGACAAGCGAGGCACGATTTACGGCTTGTTTAAGTTAAGCGAAATGTGCGGTATTTCCCCTCTTCATAAATGGAGTGGCTGTGTAAGCGCAAAGCATGACGAAATAGTTTTGGACGAAAGCGCAGAGGTTACATCGAAAGAGCCCTCGGTTAAATACAGAGGCATTTTTATAAACGACGAATGGCCTGCCTTTGGCAACTGGGCAACAACACACTTTGGCGGTGTTAACGCAAAGTGCTATGAACAGGTGTTCGAGATGATCTTGCGCCTTAAGGGTAACTATTTGTGGCCGGCAATGTGGGCAACGAATTTTAATCTCGATGGTCCCGGGCTTGCAAGCGCCGAATTGGCAGACGAAATGGGCATTGTAATGAGCACCTCGCACCACGAGCCCTGCATGAGAGCAGGCGCAGAATACGGTAAAATGCGAGGCAAGGATTCGCCTTATGGCGATGCGTGGGACTTTATTTCGAACCGCGAGGGCATTACACGCTTTTGGGAGGATGGGCTTAAACGAAACGCACCCTTTGAAAACGTGATAACGATGGGTATGCGCGGCGAGAACGACACCGCAATTATGGCAAATGCCACGCTTGAAGACAACATTGCCCTTTTGCGAGATGTTTTGCACACCCAGAACGAGCTTATAAAAAAGACCGTAAACCCCGATTTAAGCAAAGTTGAAAGACAGATAGTTTTGTTTACCGAGGTTGAAAAGTTCTATTATGGCGATGAAAACACAAAAGGACTTATCGGGGACCCCGAGACTGACGGTGTGTGCATAATGCTTAGCGACTCGAACTTTGGCTATACAAGAACACTGCCTACCGAAAAAATGCGTGAACACAAGGGCGGCTATGGCATGTATTATCACATTGATATGCACGGGGGCGCACACGCTTATGAATGGGTTGGCACTTCATTGCTGCCAAGAATGTGGGAGCAGATGTCGATGGCATATGACTATGGCGTTAAAGACATTTGGGTGGTTAACGTTGGCGATATCGGCACGCAGGAGCTTGCAATATCATACTTTTTAAACCTTGCTTACGATTTTGATAAGTTCGGCACCTCTAACCCCAATAACACAGATGAATACATTAACAGCTGGGTCAAGGCTCAGTTTGGCGGTGTGCTTGATGAAAGCGAGCAAAGCCGGGTGGCTGACGTGCTTAAAGCCTATAGCCGGATTTGTGAGCGAAGAAAGCACGAGGTTATGAACGACAAGGTTTATCATCCGGTTAACTTTGGAGAGACCGACGATTTGATTGCAAGCTGTGAAAAGATTGTAACAATTTGCGATAACATCAGAAACAAATACCCTGAAGAAATGCTTGCAGGCTTTTGGGAGCTGGTTTATTATCCTTGTGTTGGCACGGCAAACCTAATGAAAACTTGGTGCTATGCTGCCAAAAACAGATTTTATGCCGAACAAAACCGCAACGAAGCCAACCTTTTGGCAGACAAAATTAAAGAGGGCATTGAATTTGACCGCAAGCTGACCGATGATTTTCACAAGGTGGCAGACGGCAGGTTCTATGGATTCGGACTTTCGGAGCATTTCGGATTTGTTTCGTGGTGCGAGGAGGGCAATAAATATCCTTTGAGAATTTACACCGAGCCTGCAAACAAGCCAAGAGTGATCGTTGCGAAATCGGACGATGTGAGATTTAACATAGGTAAGCAGTGGACGGGTAACAGAATGAGCTTTGATGACTTTATGCGTCCCGATGTTGAAAGCATTACGCTTGAAATTGCCTGCGGAAGTAAAGACGAAATTGAATATAAAATATTATGCGATAAGCTGTGGCTGAGCTTCTCGAAGACAGAGGGTAAGACTGCTTATACTGATAAGATAACCGTGAGCATTGACAGAGATAAGCTTAAGGGCAAGGACAGCGCCGCCGTTACAGTTTTAGGCAGCGACCGTTCACGCACAATAATTACCTTTAACGCCGATAACCCCGACTTTTCGGACTATGAGACGAATACATTCATCGAATATGACGGATACATCGCCATAGAGGCCGAACACTGCCATTCAAAAGCAGGTGCTAAAGGCGCCGAGTTCACCCTTTTAAAGCCCTATGGCAAAACAGGAAGTGCAATGAAGGTATATCCCACGCTTGCTGATTTTAAAGAAGAAGAGGAAAAGCCGTATCTTGAATACCTCTTTGAAGCAAAAAATGACGGCGTTTATAACTTAGAGCTTTATTTTGCTCCCTCAACCCCCGTAACCCACGAGCAGGAAATGCTTGCAGGCATAAGCTTAAACGGCAGTGAAATGCAAAGCTTTAACACGGTTCACAACCCTGCGGTGCCTTATTTCTTAAGCCACCAGTGGTCGAGCGAGGCTTTTAACAACGTTAAGGTTTATAAATGCAAGGTTGAGTGCAAAAAGGGCTTAAATTCGCTTAGGTATTACCACATCAGCCCCAATTTGGCGCTTGAAAGAATTGTTTTGTTTAAAGACGGCACCAAGCTGCCCGAAGCTTACTTAGGGCCTAAGGAAAGCTATTTTGTAAAATAGTTTTGAAGAATGAAATAATCAATAAAATGACCTCTCATGGCAGATAATGCCGCGAGAGGTCATTGGTTTTAGGTATTAATTACTTTTTTGCAACCGTAATGTTATCAATGTAAACATTTGCAGAGGCAGAACCGTTTGATTTAAGCTCGATCTTGTTTTCGCCCCCTTTTAAATCAACCGTAATTGCGACCTTCTTCCACGAGCTCATGTTAGAGGTCTTATCTAACGGAATTGAACCGATTTTTGTGCCGTTTATATATAACACATAGTCGTCAACATCGGCATCCGAAACGTATCGGATAACAAGCTTATATTCGCCCGACTTAATAATTGTTGCTATATCCTTAACTGCAACACCCGACTGCTTTTTAAGCTTTATATAGCCCTGACCGGTATATCCCTCGACGCCTGTGTTGTAACCGTTTTTAACAACTTCGGCGTTCTTGTAATCGAAGCATTCGCCCTCGTACTGAAGCTCGCCTGTATAAACCTCGGGGGCCTTAGGTTCGGTGAGCTTGACCTTTGTATATTCGGTCTTGCGGTTGGTCTGAGTGCCCTCGCACTCGACAGTCAAGTCAACAGGGCCGTTGTGCTTAACGTTAATAAGCAAAACTCCGTCCTCCCACGAGGTGGAAACAGTAGGTTTGGCGGTGTTTGTTCCGCGGTTTTTATAAGATACCTTGGGCTCGGACTTGGCACCCGTGATTTTTATAATATCCGTGCGAAGCTTTGATGGGTTGTTTTCATCGTAGTTATTAAGATAGAATTCTATTTTGTCAGAATACTCGGTCATTGTGCCCGAGCTGTATCTTGGCATTTGAATTGTTACAGATTCGCAGGTGTTATATTGCAAAGGTATTTTTGCCGCTGCAGATTTTTCAGCCTTGTAAGGGTTGTAAATTACCCATGTATTTTCATATCTGCCCGCATAAAGGTCTCCCGAATACTCTTTCTTAAAGAGGCTGTTAAATTCTTCAACCTTTTCATCCACACTGTTATTCCAACGACGGTTAAGCTCGGTATGCTTTAAAACAGTAAGCTCTTCGGCAAGCTTATCATTTAATCCGTAAATTGTGGGAACTGTAGGGTAACGGCCCGTTGACTTATAGAAGGTATAGTTGTCACGCAAGGCACCATCATCCTCTTGCTGATATAGCCCTTTAAAAAGTGTGCTGTAAGTTGAATATCTCGCATCATCGCTGCCTGCCGTGTTATCTTGCATAACGGCAACCTTGGTGCGCTTAATAACCTCTTCACGGGTGGGGATTCTGAGGTCGCCTTCGATAACTTTGCGGAACATATCAATAGCGACATTGTCAAACTGGTCATAAGTATCCCATGTTCTTGATTTATATCCCTCCGAATCGGTTTTCCCGCCCCATGTTTCATAAAAGTCGTCTGCCCAGATAAGCTCGGGGCCGTCGATTACGGTGTAACCGTTTAAGAACAAACGCTCTAACTGAACAGCAAGACCCGTTGAAACGGTATATTCGGACTTGTCATCACTTCCGTCGCCATCTGTCCAGCCTGTTTCATCATATCTTACGCCGACATTTCCGGCATAGCCCGAAAGGTAATAACCAAAGACTAAGCTTTCCATATCGTTAATATAACTTTGTTGGGTGTATTTTTCGCAGAGAATGAAGTTTTCGGAATACTTCGAGCAGGCTTCTCTGAACACTTTAACGCGTCTTAACATTGCAAGAGGATTTATGCTGGGGCTCCACTGGTTGCCGCACCAGCTCACAACAAGATATCCGCCGTATTTATTAGCGACCTCTAAAAGTCCTGCAAAATGGGTCCAGCGCTGAACTGCAGAAGGTGCACCGTCCCATTCAAAGCCCCAAAACTGCTCGCAATAGTTAAAGCCCAAAAAATTAGGGTATTCTTCAAAGAATTCGGTGTAAAGGGTGTTTTCATAGCTGTCATATCCGGGGTCTAAGTCCTCGTAATGGCAATAGCCGCCGCTGGCTGGCTGAACAAGCGCCCAAACCTGATTTTCGGCGCAGACACGAAGCCATGACTTTGCGGTTTCGTAACCGTCGCCTACACGTTCAAACTTGCCTTGTGCATATCCGCCGATTGAAAGAGAGATATTGAAAACAACGTAAGGCTTAATATCCTCGGGAATGAGATCGATTATCTTCTGAGGGTCGGCATAGTTCCATGTATCAATATGTACAATCCACATTGGCTGTTCACTTGAAACAACACGGCGAAGGTTAGAACCGGTTGAAACAGGGTTGAACTCGGTGATCTCAAGGTCTTCAAGAGAGATATCTTCGGTAGTGGTTGCCTTGGTTGTTGTAGTAGCTTGAGTTGTTGTAGTTGCTTCGGTTGTAGTAACAGTTGTAGTTGTTGCCTGAGTTGTGGTGGTAACCGCGGTCGTTGTGGCTTGGGTAGTAGTGGTAGCCTCTGTTGTCGTCTCCTCGGTCGTGGTAACAGCTTCTGTTGTGGTTTCGTCAGTTGCGGTCGTCGGGGCAGTTGTTGCCTCGGTCGTTGTTACGGTGGTCTCCTCACCAAGGGTAGGCTCGGTAGTTGTTACCTCGGGCTGGGTTACATCATTTCCGAGCTGTGCATTCTGACAGCCGACAAGCGTTATCATGAGCATTGCCAATAAAAATGCTAAAACTCTTTTCATATATACCCTCCTTTTTAAAATAAACAGTTTTGCATTTTAATTATATCGCATTAAAAAATGTCATTTCTTTGCGATAATTCAAAACTTTATTGCGATTTGCCCAAAATAAAACAGCGAAGAAAAGCTCCTCACTGTTTTGTGTGTTAAATGTATTACTTCTTTTTGACCTTAAAGTAAATCTGATAAGGCTCGTAGCCGATTTCGTTGAGCTTTTTAAAGTTGATGCCGGGGTCTTGATTTTCGGTGCGGTAGAAGGTGCGGAAGGAGCCCCACTCACGCTCGGTATCGGCGGTAAGCTCATCCTCGGGCTTGTCACCCTCGATATAAAGAATACGCTCCTGCTCGGTAATGCCTGCCAAAACATCGGGTCCGTAACGGAAAGCGCCCATTGTGTCATCATCGGGCAAGGTAATAAACTTAACGCCGATGGGAAGCAAAACGACAACTCTGTCGCCGCCTCTCCACTCTCTTTCAAGGGTTACGAATTCAGCGGTGTTTTCAACCATAATGCCCTCGCCGTCGTTAACGGAAATAGTTGCGGGCTTAGTAATCCAGTCGGGAATTCTGAGCTTTAATGCAAAGCTAACAGGCTCTTCGGTATGAACTGTGATAACATATTTGCGGAAATCGGGCTTGTTTGCATATGCACGGGTGGTTTCGTTGATTGTCTGCAAAGCATTGTTTTCAGAGGATGTCATCAAGCTACCATTCATGTGGTCCTGATGTAAAGAAACACGCAAGCTCTTGCCGCCGATTTCAACCGAAGCCTCGGAGCCTGTGAACATTGTTATGTAAAGCTCGTTGTCATCAACATAATAGATATGACGATTCCATGCGGCGTTTGCCTGAACCATTGTGCCATGACAGCAGAAGAAGCTATCGGTCTCGCCTGCCCAGTCTTTTTTGCTGCCTGCCTTCATGGGCAAGAAGTATGTTAAAAGGCCGGTCCACGGGCTGCCCTTGTAAGGTGCGCCGTGATGATGAGCCTGTGCCAAAAGACCATTCTGAACGTTGTATTCAATATAATGCATATATTCGGGGTCCTTTGTCTGACGGAACAAAAATTCTGCCAAACGGATCATGTTGTAAACAGTGCAGTGCTCCTGGTTTTTGTCGCCCAAGCGTGCTTTAAGCTTTTTCATGGGTGTCCAGATTTCGCCCTGTGTCTGACCGCCGGTTACAAAGCAGCCTCTGTCGGTAACAGCGCATTTCCAATATGCTTCAACAATTCTTAACCACTTTTCATCACCTGTAACCTCATAAGCTCTGGCACAACCCAAAACCTCGGGAATAGTGGTGTTGGCGTGCATATTGGTCAAAACGTCCTTGCCCTCGAGCAATGGGTCGAAGAGTCTGCCGCGGTAATATCTTGCCAAAAGCTCGCGATATTTTTCATCGCCTGTAATTTCAAGCAGGTCAGCCCAAACCTCGAGCATACCGCCGGTTTCGTTATCTAAAATGTTGTCGAACTGCTGTCTTGAATATTCGCCGCTCCAGCGATAGAACCAATCTGCAAGCTTATCGGCAATGGTAAGCGCCTTTTCAATCTTCATGATCTTATAAACATCAACAAGGCCCATGAAAAGCTTGTGAATGTTATACTGAGGTGCCCAAACACCCTTGCCCTCACCTATCCAGTAAAGGTATTTTTCGGGAATAGGGCAAGCCCATTCGCCGCCGTTGTCACGCTGGCAAAGCTCAAGACCGTCAATAATGACCTGAGTTTTCGCCAAAAGCTCAACATCCGAGGTCTCCTGATAATTAAGTGCAGCCGCAGAAAGCCAGTGACCCAAAAAGTGTCCTCTTAACTGGCAGCTCGGATCCTCCCAACCGCCGAATGCTTCGTGGTCGTGTCCTCTGCCCGAATATCTGCCTGCTTCAAGCTCATAGTTTCTAAGTAAATGTCTCGATTTAAGCTTCATAAGATATTCGCGATTTGTGCGCTCACGGCGAATAAGGTCGCCTTCTCTTAATCTTACGTCATGTCCGAGTAATTCCTTCATAGTGCTCCTCCTTTTAAAAAACGCAAGTGCCGATTAAGAACACCATGCATTTATTCAATGCAAAAATTTAAGCACTGAATTTTCATTTTTATTATATATTGCTTTGATACTATAATCTTTGCGAAATGTCAAAACAATATTGCGTGACCTCTAAAACAGGCTGCAAGTGCAAATATCGACCGGGTTTTATTTTTTTCACATACCTATTGACAACCGAATAGAATGGTGATATAATCAACACATAATTTTTATATTATAAACCGTTGAAGCGGAGATAACGGCAATTATGCCTTTACAGAGAGCCCGTTAAGCTGGAATTCGGGCAGGAAACAGGTTGTCAAATGGACCGCTGAGGGTGCAGTCAAATGGGAATACCCCAGAGTATTCTGCAACGTTAGGCATACGTTAGTTGTCGGAGATATGTTAGTATCTCGCTAAGTTGCATAGGTTAAATCCTATGAATTCAAGGTGGTACCGCGGATAAGCTTATTCGTCCTTGACAGATAATGATTCTGTCGGGGATTTTTTGTTTTATCTCCGACTGTTATGGAGGAACAAAAAATGTTATTAACAAAACGATGGCGAAGCTTGATTTTTTAAATCTGTAAATTATTCATTACTAAATATATTTTTTGGAGGAATTAGACATGAAACACAATAATATTGAATTCGACACCTATTTTAAGAACTATCCCGACGCTAACGGCTATTTTGGCAAATACGGAGGAGCTTACATTCCCGATGACCTTAAAAAGGCAATGCAAGAGATTACCGAGGCTTACTTTACCATTTGCAAATCGGCAAAGTTTATTAATGAATTAAGACGAATCCGCAAGGAATTTCAGGGCAGACCTACACCTATTTCTCATTTAGAGAGACTTTCGAACAAGATCGGCAACGGCGTTCAGCTTTATGTTAAGCGTGAAGACCTTAACCATACAGGCGCACACAAGCTTAACCACTGCATGGGCGAAGCCCTCTTGGCAAAATACATGGGTAAGAAAAAAGTTATTGCCGAAACAGGCGCAGGTCAGCACGGTGTTGCTTTGGCAACCGCCGCTGCATACTTTGGACTTGAGTGCGACATTTACATGGGCTCGGTTGACATTAAAAAGCAGGCACCGAATGTTGCAAGAATGAAGATTTTGGGCGCCAATGTTGTTGAGGTTACACACGGCCTTGCAACCTTAAAAGAGGCTGTTGACGCCGCTTTTGAAGCATATACCCGTGAATATAAGGACGCTATTTACTGCATTGGCTCGGTTGTTGGGCCTCACCCCTTCCCCATGATGGTACGCGATTTCCAGAGCGTGGTGGGCATTGAAGCGAGAGAGCAGTTTATTGAAATGACAGGCGAATTGCCCGACGCTGTTGTTGCATGCGTTGGCGGCGGCTCGAACTCGATGGGTATGTTCTCGGGATTCCTTAACTATCCTGTTGATATCTACGGCGTTGAGCCTTTGGGCAGAGGAACCGCCTTGGGCGATCACGCAGCAAGCCTCACTTATGGCGAAGAAGGCATTATGCATGGCTTTAACAGCATTATGCTTAAGGATGAAAACGGCGACCCTGCACCTGTTTACTCGGTTGCAAGCGGTTTGGATTATCCTTCATCGGGACCTGAACACGCATTTTTGCACGACTTGGGCAGAGTTAAATATGACGTAATTAACGACGACGAAACCATCGACGCTTTCTTTGAGCTTTCAAGACTTGAAGGCATTATTCCTGCTATTGAAAGCTCGCACGCTGTGGCATATGGCATTAAGCTTGCTAAGAAGATGGGCAAGGGCTCTATCCTTATCTGTCTTTCGGGCAGAGGCGACAAGGATATGGACTATATCATTGAAAAGTACGGAATCAGATAAAGAATATAAAGCTGACCCTCTCACCAAACGGTGAGAGGGTTGTTTTTTATTATAATCAGTCGGGGTATATCATGTTGTCGATAGCTTCGATAATCGCAGAGATCTCTTCTAAAGTCGGCAGGTCGTCCCAATCATAAACTTCGCAGTTGGTGTCGTAAACAGATGCGGTAATCAATATTCTGTACTTTTCGCCCACTGCTAAATAGGTCGTTTCTTGAACGTCGTGTTCAAAGCCCAAATCTGTCGGAATTCTCTCTTCGCTGTAATAATACAGGTCAACGTCTCCCACTTTAGTCCGGAACATTTCTCCGTCATGTTCAATGCTCACTTCGGTATCTTCATATAATTCTTCAACAGTTACACTAAGCCATTTGCCTTCAACCATAGTAGTGCCGTTTTCATCTTTATACGAGTTGATATCTGTATAATGGTAAACTACCCAAGATGTGTGATAAGGCGGAGCCTCTTCTAAAGTACGTATATCCTCGTGACTCAGTTCGTATCCTTCGGGAATGGGTAGCTTATCCTTATCAATTATTGCAGGGAAATCAAAAATCATATTCTCTTTCGGCATAGTGAAGATATATTCAGGCTTGAGCCATTCTTCTCCCGTTTCAGGATCTACAACAAATGCGTCAACATCTTCCCACCATTGGGAATTGCCGAATGATATCTGGCGGGCACGGTCATAGTTTACCGACACCGCAGTAAGCGTTGCCGCCAGCACCAGAGCAACTACCGCCGCTATAATTATAACCTTTTTTGTTATTACAGGTCTTGCTTTCCTTTCGTTATTTTCCGTCATATCCATCACCTTTCCGACTAAAGCAGACGGCGCGTGTATTTCGCCGAAGGTTTCTTTGAAATACTCCCTATTTCTTTCATCGTTCATTGCCATGCCTCCTTTAATCTATCTTTTAAATACTGTCTTGCTCGAAGAAGTCTTGTTTGAACGGCGGTTTTAGAGATACCCAAAATATCTGCTGTTTCTTTGGTGCTGTACCCCTCGAAGTAATAAAGGTATATTACAACACGATATTTTGTCGGCAGCTCTTTAACCGCATAATAAAGCTCGCTCTTTTCTGGGCTCGAGAATATGGGCTCTTTTGGCAAATCCTCAAGCGGCAAAGTGTTCTTTCTCCACGGTGAGCGCCAAAGGGTGTTGCACTCGTTAACGGCAACCCTAATTAGCCAACGCTTTGCGTGCTCGTCATCTTCAAAGCCGTTTTTGTGTTGCCACAGTTTTAAAAACGTGGTCTGCGTAACGTCCTCGGCGTCATGAGGGCTTTTGCACCCGTTAAGTGCAACTCTGTAAACGCTGTCGATATAAAGTTTTGTCAAGCGTTCATATTCGTTTATGTTCAAACTGTCTCTCCTACTTTCGAAAGGCCTTTCACTTAATAAACGTTTTGCAAGGCAAAAATATCACAAAAGTTTTAAAAAATTTGAGCGTACAGTTTTTTTGCTGTACGCTCGAAATAATTATTTCTCTAATGTGCCGTTTGAGAGTGCTTTTAAATAAGCATTGATAAAGCCGTCAAGCTCGCCGTCCATAACTGCGTGGACGTTGCCGTTTTCATGGCCTGTGCGGTGGTCTTTAACAAGGGTATAGGGCATGAAAACATATGATCTGATCTGAGAGCCCCATGCGATCTCCTTTTGCACGCCCTTAATATCCTCGATTTTAGAAAGATGTTCACGTTCTTTGATCTCAACAAGCTTTGCAACAAGCATTTTCATGGCATAGTCTTTGTTCTGAACCTGACTGCGCTGGGTCTGGCAAGCGGTTACAATGCCTGTGGGAATGTGAGTGATTCGCACAGCAGACGAGGTTTTGTTAATGTGCTGACCGCCTGCGCCCGATGCACGGTAGGTATCGATTCTAAGATCTTCCTGGCGGATCTCAACACTCATGTCAGCCTCGATTTCGGGCATGACTTCTACTGCCGAGAAGGATGTGTGACGCGAACCCGAAGCATCAAAAGGTGAAACACGAACAAGTCGGTGGATACCCGATTCGCTCTTTAAATAGCCGTAGGCGTTTTCGCCCTCGATGATCATGGAACAGCTTTTAACGCCTGCATCGGCACCGTCAAGCTGGTCGAGAATTGAAACCTTATAGCCATGAGCCTCGCCCCAGTGGACATACATTCGAATAAGCATTTCTGTCCAGTCCTGAGCCTCGGTTCCGCCGGCGCCTGCATGGAAGTTTAAAATAGCATTTGCGCTGTCGTACTCGCCTGTTAACAGGGTCGAAAGCGTTATTTTATCGATCTTTGCAACAAAATCCTCAAGCTCGGATTTAATGTCGTTTAAAAGGTCGTCGTCATTATCCTCGAAATACATATCAATGAGGGTGGCAATATCCTCTGCCTGAACGTTAAGTCTGCGGTCATCCTCAACACGGTTTTCAAGCATTTTTGTGCGTTGCAATATCTTCTGCGATTTGTCCATGTCGTCCCAAAAGCCGGGCTCTGCAGCCTTGTTGTGAAGCTGCTCGATTTCCTCTTTAGCGGAATCAATGTTTAAAACGGTGTGAAGCTCTTTAAGCTTGGGCTGATATTCTGAAAGCTGCTGCTTAAGCTCGTCTATAAGTAGCATGATTTTCCTCCGAAACTGTAAATTATCAATTTATTATTGTAGCATAAGTTAAAGCTTTATGCAAGAGGGACACCGCCGCTGATTTTATGAAATGTTGAAAATTCTGTGTCGGCCTGTTTTCCTTTAACCAAGTTAACTCCCTTTCGCTTACGCGAAAGGGAGTTTTGAGTTAATTAATAAACTTTATTGACTTAAGATCGAAGTCGCAGCCCGGCAGGAACACAAGCTTAACATCGGCTTTGCCGCAAACACGTGAAAGCGTAAAGCGTTTAGTCTCGATATTCTCGCTGTGCGGGAACTCAACTATTTGATTATCTTGTCCTTCAGATGTTGTAAATCGAACATGAACCGAGTCGTTTGCGTTATATGTTTTGCCGCAGATTTCAATTGCGGTAACACCCTCCTCGCCAAAGTCAAAGTCGTTGAACTCGACGGTTACGTTGTTGCCGATATGACCGATATAGTCGCCGTTAACACTAAAGGTGTCGCCGTAAATTCCGTCGCGGTCAAGAGCTGAGATAACTTCATCAACTCTGCCCGTTTTGGTAAACTTAAAGCCCTTGAATCTGATTTCCATATTGAATACAAATCGGATATTTTTAACGCCGGTCAGTTTCTTATCAAGCTTAAAGGTCTCGAATTGATAATGATTCCATCTTCTTGGTTTTTTGTAAACATAACTGCCCAAAAGGTTGCCCTCATCATCAGTAATATCAAACGGAATAGGTGCGTCGCTATTGTGATAAAGACCCACTGTAAACTCATCGCTTCCTGCCTTGCCAAAATCGACATTGGTAAACTGAATGAAAGTCTCTTCGTCGCGAAGTGTCTGCACGCCGCCCTCGAAAACGTCCTGTAAAGGCTCAGTTGCTTCTGAATAAAGCGAAGCGCTTATAAGACAGTTATATGGGTCAAAGCTTGCGGCGCCAAAGCCCTCGTTAGACATTTCAAGCTCGGATATGATCTCTTCATAAGGTGAACCGTTGCGGCAGTATGCTCTTAAGCGGTATTCGCCGTCGCCCATTGGAATAATGGTTGCTTGGTTGCCGTTCTTTTCAATTTTAACGAGATTTGTTTCAATGCCTGCATCAGTAATTGCCTTAAAGCCGATATCGTCGGCGGTAAAGGTCGTATTTTCAGGGTAAAGCTTGGCAGTAGCAACAATGCTCTTGCAGTTTTCGTTCATCTTCGAGGATGTAACGCTTAGCTCGATCTTTCGCACAGGGATTTCATCACTTGCAACGCTTGGGGTGTTTTCGGTATTATAGCAAGTGCCTTCGATTACTTCTGCCTTTAGGGCTTTAAGCTTAAGCACCTCGGTGGGAAGCTCCTTCGATTTAACCTGCATAACAATTTCACCGTCGCAGTCTTTAGCGGCGATCATTGCCAAAAGCTTGCCGTTAAAGAGCCGGCGGGATGTACCCTTGTATTCATCATAATCGGTCGAGTCGCCGTTATCAAGACCTACAAGTCTGCCGGCACCCGTTACGCTAACCTCAACCCTTGAACGGTCGTTTTCAACGGGGTAACCGTTTTCATCAAGCATTGAGATCTCAACAAAAATCATATCCTCGCCGTTTGCCGAAAGCTCGCACTTGTTGGGCTTAAGGCTGATTTTTTTGGCGTCGCCAAAGCTGTGACGAACCTGCTCGCACATAACATTGCCGTCCTTGTCATATCCCACAGCCTTAATCTCTCCCTTACGGTAGGGCACCTGCCAGCGGCCCGAAAGACGGTCGCCGTCGGTGTGGTTGTGTTCGTAAACGCCCTGTGAAACGCCGTTTACAAACAGCTCGGATTTCGCACAGTTCGAGAAAATGAATAAGTCTACAAGCTGACCCTCGTTAAAGTCCCAATAAGGGAACAAATGCACAAAGGGCGCGGTCTTGTCTAAATTCCATTCGGCTTTATAAGCATAGTAAGAATCCTTAGGGAAACCTGCTGTATCGGAGTGACCGAAGTAAGAATTCTTTGTCCAGTAAGGGGTGGGCTCACCGATGTAGTCCCAGCCTGTCCAGATATACTGACCTGCGCAGAACTTGTGATTTCTGTCCTGAGTGATGTTATATTCGCAGTTAACGGCGCCCCAGCCTGTTGCACAGTTTAACAAAGACGAGCACTGGTGGTCATCGTGCGTGGTTGCAAGCTTTGATGCCGGGAAGTGATATGTTCCTCGTGACTGAATGGTAGAGGCAGTCTCACTGCCATAGATACACCAATCGGGGTGTTTTGCGTGGTGGTCGTCATAAATACGCTCGGTATAGTTATATCCAACGGTGTCGATCTCTTCAGCGCAGTTCTGAGCGCCCTCCCACTGCATATAGTTAGAACCGATCGTTACGGGGTACATCTTTTTATAATCGTGCTTATGCACCAGATTTTTAAGTTCAACGGTTACTTCAACGCCTCGGGGAGAAGCATGGGTATCGTAAATTTCGTTACCGATACTCCACATAATAAGGCTGGGGTGGTTTCTGTCACGTCTTACCCAGCTTGCAACATCACGCTCGTGCCATTCGGGGAAGTAATTTCCGTAGTCATAGTCGGTCTTTTTAAGCTCCCACATATCAAATGCCTCGGACAATATCATTATGCCCATTTCGTCAGCCAAGTCCATAAACTCGGGTGCGGGAGGGTTATGCGATGTACGGATAGAGTTAACGCCCATTTCCTTTAAGCTGTCAAACTGACGTTTGAGTGCGGTTTTGTTAAATGCCGCGCCTAAAGCACCAAGGTCGTGATGCATGCAAGCACCGTGAATTTTCAGCCAACGCTCGTTTAAGAAGAAGCCCTCGTTATTGTCAAATCTAATTGTCTTAAAGCCTAAGCTTTCAACCCTTTCGTCAACTGTCTCACCGTTAACGATAAGCTCGGTTTTAAGAGTATAAAGGTAAGGGTCATCAACATCCCAAAGGTGAACGTCACTAACATCAAGCGACTGTGAAACTACGCTTACATTACTCGTTAAAGTACATGCCTTAGAGGTCTCGGCAACAACGTCACCCTCAGAATCCAAAACAATATGCTTAACACAAGCTTCAGCCTCGCCCTTAACCTCGGTATCTATTTCAACGGTCCAATATCCCTCTTTTTTAACGGGAACAACATAGGTGCCGTCGGGAATGATCTCGTTTTCGCCCTTGGCGGTAAGCCAGACGTTGCGGTAAATTCCGGCGCCCGAATACCAACGGGTGTTGGGACACTGATAACGCACATTAACTAATATCTCGTTTTCACCCTCGTCAGCGCCGACAAGAGGAACGTCGAAGGTGGTATAACCGTATTTCCATTCAAAAATTTTTGTGCCGTTAAGGAAAATCTCACAGTCCATGTATACGCCCTCGAATCTAAGGGTATAGTTGGTTTTGTTCACGTTTTCCAAAGTCACGCATTTTTTATAATATCCGTCACCGTTGCCGTAAAGGTCGTTGGTTTTAAAAATCATCCAGTCGTGCGGAATGTCTACCGGTTTAAAATCGTTGCATTGGGGAACCTCGCCGATGCTTTTTAAGGCAAAGCTCCAACCGCTGTTAAAAAGAGTTTTTGTCATATTGACCCTCCGTTTGAGTAAAATAAGGGATAATCGGATAAGTTTCCGACAAATATAATTATAACTTTTTATGTTTGCTATTTCAATACATTATTTTAGTTTTTTACAAATTTTTGGTTTCATTTTTTAACATTTATTTAAGAAAATTTTTCTTGACATATGTACTTTAATGGGCTAAAATTAATATAGCGAATTATTTGCTTATTAATCTGTAAAAGGAGTGACAACAATGGACGCAGGCGCGAGCCGAAGTACCCCTCGAGGGAGCAGCTTTTTAGGTAACATAAGACGCATTGCGCCTTGTTGCCGTTAGGTTTATATTAAAACGACCTTAATGCTGTTTCCTCTGATTAGAAAATGATTGGAGGAATTTTTTTATGGAGCAGACCACAGTTTTTGATATTGTCATGAAGCTTTATGAACAAAGGAAATTTCCCGAGCTTAAGCTTATCATGAACGAAATGAACCCTGCAGATATTGCAAACATTTTAGAGCTTACCGAAGGCTCGGATACCCTTGCGATGTTCAGGCTTTTGCCGAAAGAGCTTGCGGCAGAAACCTTTGCTTACATTGAGCCCGAACAACAGGAGCAACTTATTACCCTTTTCTCGGACAGTGAGTTAAGGTATATGATCTCGGAGCTGTTTTTGGATGACACAGTTGCTATTATTGATGAAATGCCGGCAAGCGTTGTTTCAAGGATCCTTAAGAATGCCGACCCGAAAACGAGAGCGCAAATAAACGAGCTTTTGGCATATCCCGATGACAGCGCCGGCAGTATTATGACGCCCGAATATGTTTACTTAAACCGTCACATTACCGTGGCAGAGGCGTTTGAGCGTATAAGAAAGGTCGGCTTGAACAAAGAAACCGTTTACACCTGTTATGTTACCGAAGCAAGAAAGCTTTTGGGTGTTGTTTCTTTGTTAGAGCTTTTAACAGCCGAGCCCGAAACCGTGATCGACGAAATCATGGATACAAACGTTATAAGCGTTAACACCCGTGACGACAAGGAAATTGTGGCTGACACCTTGGCAAAATACGACCTGCTTGCTATTCCTGTTGTTGATGCCGAGGGTAGGATCGTTGGTATTGTAACCGTAGACGACGCTATCGACGTTATTACCGAAGAGACTACCGAAGACATTGAAAAGATGGCTGCCATTGCGCCTACCGATAAATCATACTTTAGAACAGGCGTGTTTGAAACTTTCTCGAAAAGAATACCATGGTTGCTTTTGCTTATGCTTTCGGCGACCTTTACGGGCATGATTATTACGGGATTTGAAGATAAGCTGGCAACCTGTGTAGTTTTAACTTCGTTTATACCCATGCTTATGGGTACGGGCGGTAACGCAGGCGGTCAGGCCTCGGCAACGATTATTAGAAGCCTTTCGCTTGGCGACATTGAGCTTAGAGACATTTTTAGAACCATTTGGAAAGAAGCAAGAGTGGCACTGATTTGCGGTATTGCTTTGGCAGTTGTTAACTTTGGCAAAATGCTTTTGGTTGACAGACTTCTTTTAAACAACCCCGAGGTTACGGTTGCGGTCTCTTTGGTTGTTTGTCTGGCGCTGTTGGTTTCGGTGTTTGTTGCAAAAATCATCGGCTGTTCGCTGCCTATTGCCGCAAAAGCACTGCGGCTTGACCCTGCCGTAATGGCGAGCCCGTTTATTACAACCATCGTCGATGCAGTTTCGCTTTTGGCTTACTTTCTTATTGCATCTGCAGTTTTGGGAATATAAAATTTGCATCTTCGACCCACGTGGGCACCCTGCCTGCCGCTTAAAGCGGCAGGCTTTTTGTTTTGGCTGCGCCAAAACAAAAACAGCCCCGCCCCACAAAGTGGGGCGGGGCGAGGGTGCCCGCAACTGCGGGCGCCTGATGTTTTTTTATTCTGTTACTTCTGCACTTTCGCTTGTGGGCTCAAGCGGCACTTCTTCGGGTGCCGAAAGGGTGTGGAAGAAGACGATGACGGACACAACTATAACTTTTGAGAAGACGTTGAAGTAAACCATATATGTTGAATAGTCTGTCATCGAAAGATAACTGTTAATATTGCCGTTTTGTGCAAACGACGAGTTCATCATTACTATATATCCAATGTTTACAATTATGCTGATGACTGTTAAAAGAAGAATTATAACAGACGATAAGATAACATACTTTGACTTTTTAAAAATATTGTGACCTTTGCCTGCAATTGCAAAATAAAACACAATCCAAAACAAAGACATATATACGGCGCTAAGAGCAAGTCTCAAGTTGAAATCAGGACAAACAATATAACTTAACATTGCTGTTACATAGTTTACTAAGTAAGATAAAGCGCTCACTGCAAACGCCACTACAAGCTTATCTAAATTGAAGCGTTTTGCAAACGGCAATGATTTATCGAAGAGGGGCTTTTCAAGAAGACATTTGTTCTTGTTCCAAATCAAAATAAGCACCGAGAACAAAATTAGATTGTGAACAAACACAAGTATATATTGCAGAATATTTATCAGCCGAATTACGTCAGAAGCAATTTCTATCGGCAAAAAACCAAAATCAAAACTGTTGGGTAACAGATGATACACTATCATTATCATCGCAACCGAGGCTGTGTTGATAAGTGCTTTTTTAGTTTTGCTCATTTTGTTTCCTCCTATGAATGTCAAGCTATTTCTTTCTGCGTTTCTTTTTTACCGGCTTTTTCACAGAATAGCCAAAGCTGCCGAGTTTTTCTCCCAAAGCGAAATACTCGCCGTGAGAGTAAGCAATAAGCCCTGCTTTTTCAAGGCATATCCGGCCCTCTTCGTTCATAAGCTCGTTTGCAACATTTACGCACAAAACATCGGCAACAAACATATCGTGCGAGCCGAGGGGTATAATCTCGCTGACTTTGCACTCAATGCTTACAGGGCTTGCATTTAGCACAGGGGCTGAAACCTCTTGCCCGACTGAAACGGTAAGCCCTAAGTTTTTAAGCTTATCCTCGTTTTTGCCCGAGCGCACGCCTAAATAGTCGGTTGCCCTAACCAGATCTTTTGTTGTAAGGTTTATAACAAACTCGCCCGATTCTTTAATGAGGTTATAAGAATACCTCTCCGGCCGAACGGATATATAGGTTTTGGGAGGGATAGTATTAAGCGTACCTGTCCATGCAATAGTCAAAGCATTTGGCTTTTCAACACTTCCGCAAGTGACGATAACCGCAGGTACAGGCGCCAAAATTGCGCCGCCTTTTAGTTTTATCTTATCAGATGTGTTCATAAACTTCCTCCTCGGAGGAGATGGGCTCGGCATAAACAACCTCAACGCCCGTATCGTTTTGTTCATCAACATACTGTGCAACAGCATCGTTTAAGGTGATTTTAACGTTGTTGTTTTCAAGCGCCGCCTTTGCGGTTTTATAAACTGCAGGAAGAATTAAAGCCGACCAAAGCGAGGCTTTTTTCTTTTTCTTCGATTTCTTTTTGCCTAAGCCGAAAACAAGTGCAAAAGCGACCGCAACAACAGCAGTAATTCCGCCTGCGGCAATTTTTTCGGCAGTTAAACCGTTTGTGCCGACGGCAAAGCCGCCTTTCTTTGAGTTTCTATATATCATCATTAGAATTTCACCTTTCGAGGAAGTTTTTATCATTGTAGCATATTTCGGGGGATTGTGCAACTGTGCCGACGTCTTTGGCACGCCCGCCGAAGGCGGTGTGGGCTAAAGGTGGAGGCACGGTCTTTGGCTGATTTTTTAAAAAGGCTGCCCCCAAGCGGCTCCACCATGCCGCACAAGCTTCGCCGCGCGGCAAGACGTCGCCGCAAAAAACTCGCTGAGCATAAGCCCAACGAGTTTTGTAATTGTTATTAAAATTTCACCTGCCAGCGTTCGCTGTATTCTGTTCTCACAGGAGGTTCAATGCCCTTTTTAACAGCTTCGGAGCGCTTTGCTTTTTCCTCTAAAAGCTTGTCGAAAAGCTCATCATCAATAGGCAAACTGATTTTTGCATTACCTGTCCACTGCGAAAGATATGCCGCATTTGAGATCATCAGCTCGTTAATTCCCTCACGGCCGTCAGAGATAAGCTCCTCGCCGTTTAAAATGCAGTTAACAAAGTTCTGAATAATACCTGCGTGGGCGCTTCCGCCATCGTCCGAGGTTATCTCTTCATAGGTCACATTTCCCTCGACAAAGCTCGAATTCGATTCAAAGCAGGTCACTCTTTCAGATTCGGATAGCTTCCACCACTTAAGCTTGCCGTTTTCAATGACGATCTTGCCCAAATCGCCGCAGATCTCAAGGCGGTTTGTGCCGGGCAGTTCCCCTGTAGAGGTTATAAATGTGCCTGTAGCTCCGCCCTCGAACCGAGCAAAAATGGTAACATCGTCTTCAACCTCGATGTTATGATATTTCGCTTCATCACAAAATGCAGTGATCTCACAAGGCTTGCCGCAAATCCATTGCCACAAATCAAGGTTGTGGGGTGCCTGATTCAAAAGCACTCCTCCGCCCTCGCCCGACCATGTTGCACGCCAATCACCCGAGTTGTAATAATGCTGGGTGCGATACCAGTTGGTAACTATCCACGAGGTGCGCTTAAGTGCGCCAAGCTGTCCGCTTTTCAAAATCGTTCTTGCTTTAATAAACAAAGGGTTTGTGCGCTGATTGAACATTATTGCAAAAACCTTGCCGCACTCATCGGCGGTTGCATTAATTTCTTTTGCCTTGGAAACGCTAACATCCTCGGGCTTTTCAACCAAAACGTGCAAGCCTTGTTTTAGGCAGTAAGAGGCTATTTCTGCGTGCATTCTGTGCGGAACAGACACTATAACCGCATCGACCATGCCGCTTTTTGCAAGCTCTTTATAATCTGAGAATTTTGCAAGCTCTGGGTTTGACTTTTCAAAATATGCAAGTCTTGCTTCTTTAACATCACAAACTGCGGTCAGCTTTGCGCCGTTAATTCTGCCCGATAAAAGACAGCTTACATGTGCCGAGCCAATGTTACCAACGCCAATAACTCCAATTCTTAACGTGCTCACGTTATCCTCCCAAATAAATTACTTGTTGCCGGCATAGGTATCGCTTGTGTCTGCAAACACAGCGGCACCGCCTGTTTTACGGCGAGAGGTCTTAACCCTTGCCATAAGCTCGTTATAATAAAGGTCTTCATCAATAGGAAGTGTAACCTCTTTGCCCAAGAAGGAGGAAAGGTGCATTGCATTTGAGAGCATAAGCCCGTTAATACCTTCGGAGCCGTGAGCTACAAGAGGTTCCCCTCTTAAAATAGCGCCGCCCCAAGAGTTTAAAACGCCAACGTGCTGATCGTTTCTGCCGTCGGTCTCAATTTCAACCTTGTTGGCCTTAAGGTTGCCGAAAGGAATCTTATTGGTTGCCGAGAATTCCTGCTCGGTCATTTCAAATTCTATAACCGAAAGACCGCTGTAATCGGCAACGATTTTTGCCTTATCAAGCTGGATCTCAAAGCGGTTGGTTCCTCTTGCGTCGCCGGTCGTAGTAATGAATACGCCTGTTGCACCGTTTGCATATTCGCAATATGTAGTTACATCGTCTTCAACCTCAATATCGTGCCACTTGCCAAAGTGCAAATGAGACTGAACCTTAACGGGCATTCCGCATATCCACTGCCAAAGGTCAAGCTGATGGGGGCACTGGTTTAAAAGAACGCCACCGCCTTCGCCAGACCATGTTGCACGCCAGTCGCCCGAATCGTAATATGCCTGAGGGCGATACCAGTCGGTAATTATCCAGTTGGTGCGTCTTATCTCGCCGTAAACACCCGACTGAACAAGCTCTCGCATTTTTCTGTAAACGTGGTTGGTACGCTGATTAAACATCATGCCAAAAACAACATCGGGATGCTTTTGGGCTTCTTCGTTCATTTCTCTAACCTGCTTGGTGTAAACTCCTGCAGGCTTTTCAACCATAACGTGAATGCCGCGCTTCATGCATTCAATTGCATATTTTGTGTGGTCGTAATGGGGCACTGCAACAACACAAGCATCAATAAGTCCCGAATCGAGCATTTCTTCGGCGGTGTTAAAGGTGTTAACGCCTTCAAGGCTCGATTTTGCCCATTCAAGTCTTGCAGGGTTAGTGTCGGCAACTGCCGTTAAAACGAAGTCGGGGCACATGCCCTTTATAACATTGTTTGCGTGACCCGAGCCCATGTTACCGATGCCGATAATACCAAGTCTTACTTTATCCATTATATAGTCCTCCGTTCAATTAAAATCCTCTTGATCTAAGATAATCATAGCTTCTCTTTAAGCAGTCGAAGGGGTCTTCACCGTTGCAATCATCCTGCTCGACAAGCATATATTTTGTGCCGGCTTTTTCAGCGCAGGTAAACACTCTATCGAAATTGATGTTTCCCTCGCCCACAACCGACATTTTTCTGCCGTAAGCAAAATCTTTTAAGTGAATAACAGGCACTCTGCCCGAAAGTCTTTCTATCCACTGTGCCGGGTCGCCGCCGCCAGCCGTTACCCAAAAGGTATCAAGCGTGAAGCCCATTTCATCGGGCGCAAAGCTTTCTGCCAAATGTTCTAAAATAAGCTTGCCGTCAACACTCTTAAACTCCTGGTCGTGGTTGTGATACATGAAATATCTGCCCGATTCTTTTATCTTCTTAGCAATGGGAAGGTATTTTTCAATCCAGCCTTTGGGTGTGTCGTCATAATTTTCAAGCGTGAAGGGCTGCCAGCCAAAGCCGATATGCGGGCAGTCAAAAACTATGTGGTCACGAATAACTTTGTTTATATCCCCTGTCAGCTTTGCGGGAGGCGTGTGCGTAATAACGCACTTTAAGCCGTTTTTTGCAAGCTCGGCTTTAAGCCAGTCGGCTTCGAACTCACAGGTGCCCGAGACTTGAACATTGGTGTAACCAATATCTGCAACACGCTTAAGCGTCTCGGAAAACGAATCTAAATCCTTGCAAAAATCTCTTACTGTAAATAACTGAGCCCCTATTTGCATAATGTCACCTCGTTAAATAAGCTTTTTAAACGCATCGCAAGCGGCATCAAATGCCGAATCACTGTCGGGATATGTATAAAGCGTGCCGACTTTGGATTCCTCGCCCGAACGTTCAAGCTCGGCAAGGCCTTTGAAAACAGTCAAGTGAGGCTCGATAGTGAACTCGCGTCCTCCCAACGAAATAAATTCGCTGACGATTTTGCCCACGTTGCCGTTGCCGCAGCCTGCAGGCACGACCCTTCCGTCGCTCAATGCGTCTTTAATGTGCATATATTTAGTGTGATTCTTCAAAAGTTCCCATGCTTTTAAAGTGTCAGCGCCCGACTGAATGTAGTTTGCGGGGTCAAAAACGCCCTTAAGTGCAGGAATTTCTGTTAAGAGCTCTAAGCAACGCTCTGGCAGGTCGCCGTAAATGCCCTTTTCATTCTCGTGGCAGAGGGTAACGTTGTAAGGCTCGGCAAGCTCTGCCATTAAAGAAAGGCGATAGATCACCTCGTTCTTAAATTCCTCGGGGTCGTAGCCGCGCGGAATATAGAAAGAAAACATACGCATGTTTTCACACTCAAGCTGTGCGGCGGTGTCTAATGTGCGCTTGAATTTATCTAAATGAGCTTTGAAATCATCTTTTAAAATATCAATTTTGCCAATCGGCGAGCCGAGCGACCAGACCGATAAGCCGTTGTCATCAAGTCTTTTTTTAATGTCCTTTGCTTGCTCTAAAGTAATGTCGGAGATGTTGCCGAATTCGGTGTTTCTAATTTCAACACCGTTAAGATCGTTTCTTAAAAGTGCCTTTATCTGGTGATCGATGTGACCGCCTGCTTCATCGGCAAATGCGAATATTTTAATATTATTGGTAGCGCTCATAAAACTCCTCCAAAAAAACAAGTGAAATTACGGCAATTATTGCCTAAATTAATTATAACACATGACTTTAGTTTTGCAATATACTAAAATAAGACTTTTATTGCGTTATAGCTGAAAATTAACCAAAAGCCGTAATAATTAAAAATATCGCTTAATCACTTGCAATATATAAAAAATTGTGCTAAAATAATTAGTGCCAATCCGAGACGCGGGTGCGCGGGTCCTGTGCAACGGGGCGCTGTGAACCATGTCAGGCGGGGAACCGAGCAGCATTAAGCAGTTAGCTTTGTGTGACACAGTCTCGCCTGCGCACCTGCTTGTCGGATTGGACTTTGTTTTTAAGGAGTGGTAATAGAAAATGTATACTGCGCTTTACCGTAAATGGAGACCGCTGACCTTTGATGACGTTGTTTCTCAGCCCCATATTACCACTACTCTTTCACGCCAGATTGCCGAGCACAAAACCGCACACGCTTATCTTTTTACCGGCTCGAGAGGAACGGGCAAAACCACCTGTGCAAGAATTTTTGCAAAGGCTATTAACTGCTTAAACCCTGCCGAGGGCAAGCCCTGCTTAGAGTGCGAGATCTGCAAAGCTGCCGACAGCGGCACACTTTCGGACATTATTGAGATCGACGCCGCCTCGAACACGGGTGTTGACGACATAAGAGAGCTTCGCGACTCGACAATTTACACGCCCGAGCTTTGTAAGTATAAGGTATACATTATCGACGAGGTTCACATGCTATCAAATCAGGCGTTTAACGCCCTGTTAAAGATCATGGAGGAGCCGCCCGAGCACGTTAAGTTTATTCTTGCGACGACCGAGGTTCACAAGGTGCCTGCAACGATAATTTCGCGTTGCCAGCGATTTGACTTTAGACGAATTCGGCCCGAAGACATTATGGCGAGACTTATGTATATTGCCGGCGAAGAGGGCTTTGTTTTAGATGAAGATGCCGCCTCGCTTATTGCAAGAATTGCCGACGGTGCGATGCGTGACGCTTTATCGCTTTTGGACCAGTGCGTTGCGTATTCGAGCCATATTGATCTGAGCGTTGTATCGGACGCTGCAGGCATTGCCGGACGCGATTATTTATTTGACATTTTAGAGGCTGTTGTTGATAACGATATATCTAAGGCTATATCTAAAACAGATGAGCTTTATTCAAAATCGAAGGATATGACAAGGCTTTGCGATGAGCTTTTGTTCCAGATGAGAAACTTAATGCTTATTAAAACCGTGCCCGACAAAACAGATTTGCTGGCATGCCTTGAATCGGAAGTGCAAAGGCTTAAAGCCATTGCCGACAAAATGAGTTTAGATGATATTTTATCAAGACTTGATATTTTGCAGGAATGCTCTGAGGCAATGCAAAAATGCGTTTCTAAACGCACCGAATTTGAAATGACTTTGGTTAAGCTTTGCACGCCAAGAGCTTCGGCACCTGTTAAGGCTTCGGTGTCGGGCGATGTGAGTGCTCTGGTCGAGCGTATAAACCAGCTTGAACGTGAAGTGGCAAGGCTTAAAAAGTATGGCGTTGCAGTATCCTCCCATAAAGAGGACAAGCCAAAAAGAGAGGAAATGCAGGAAACAAACACTCCTCTTGCCAAAGCTGAAGAAGCACCGATGGCTGATAATGAGCGCAAAGTTTGCACCCAGTGGGAAGCTATTATTGAGCGCTTGACCGAGGTTAACCCGGGCTGTGCAGGAGCGTTAAGAGGCTCGAAGGCTTATACGCAGGGCAATTATTTGCTGATATTAGTTAAAAACAAGTTCTTTTTGGGATTGTTTAAGAAGCCCGAGAATGCTGCCTCTTTGAAAGAGGTTGCGAAAGAGATCACGGGTGTTAGTTACTCGATAAGGGCAAAGTGCGATGAATCGTTGGACGAAACACCTGCTCGAGACCCTATTGCCGAGCTGATTGAAAAAGCTAAAAATGCCGACATACCGGTAGATATAAATTAACTTTAATTAAGGAGATTAGTTATGAAAGCAAGAATTCCCGGAGGTATGAATTCACCTCAGAACATGAACTCGATGATCCGTCAGGCTCAGAAAATGCAGGAAGACATGGCTGCTTTTCAGGAAGCTTTGGAAGCAAAGGAATTTAAAGCATCTGTTGGCGGCGGCGCTGTTGAAATTACAATGAACGGCAAGCGTGAGGTTTTGGGCGTTTCTATTAAGCCCGAGGTTGTTGACCCCGACGATATTGAAATGCTTGAAGACCTTATTGCAAGTGCTGTTAACGAGGTTCTTTCGAACATTGAAACCGAATCGAGTGAAGGTATGCAGAAGATCACAGGCGGCGTTAACTTGCCGGGAGTATTCTGATGGCTGACGCTAATGCTTTGCCTCTTACCCTTTTGGCTGAGCAGTTTGCCCGCCTTCCGGGTATCGGCATGAAAACAGCTCAAAGGCTTGCTTATTTTGTTATGTCAATGAGCGATGATGAAGCCGAAGCTTTTGCAAAAGCGATTATTTATGCTCATAAAACCGTACATACCTGCTCGGTTTGCCAAAACCTAACCGACAAGGCGGTTTGCCCTATTTGCGATGACAAAACAAGAGACCATTCTGTAATTTGTGTAGTCGAGGGGCCGAAGGATGTTTCGGCGTTTGAGCGCACAAGAGAATATAAAGGCGTTTACCATGTTTTGCATGGGCTTATTTCGCCTATTGACGGTGTTACCCCCGACAAATTACGAATAACCGAGCTTTTGCAAAGGATTTCTAAAGACGATGTTAAAGAGGTTATTATGGCAACAAACCCCACTCCCGAGGGAGAGGCGACCGCTATGTATATCTCGAAGCTTTTAAAGCCCTTGGGAATTAAGGTGACTCGCTTAGCGTTCGGCTTGCCTATTGGCGCAATTTTAGAGTATGCCGACGAAGTGACTCTTTACAAAGCACTTGAAAACAGAAACGAGATTTAACGCCATGCTTTCGGATAAACTTTACATGCAAGAGGCTTTAATGCTTGCACGCCGTGCCGCCGAAGAGGGTGAAACACCCGTTGGCGCCGTTGTTGTGAAAAAATCTACAGGTGAGATTATAGGCCGAGGGTATAACAGACGCGAAACGGCGAAGTCGCCGTTAGCACACGCCGAGATAATGGCGCTTGATGAAGCAAGCCGCAAATTGGGCGGCTGGCGTGTTATAGACAGCGTTTTATATGTAACGCTTGAACCATGCCCGATGTGTGCAGGTGCAATTATCAACTCACGAATTGACAAGGTTGTATATGGCGCAAGCGATAAAAAAGCAGGCTCGTGCGGGTCGGTTGTAAACTTGTTTGAGCTTGATTATAACCACAAGCCCGAAATTGTATCGGGTGTGATGGAGGAAGAGTGTGCAGGTGTGCTCTCGGAATTCTTTAAAGAGCTGAGAAAAACAAAAGTACCGTATAAAAAGAAGAACCCGAACTGATAACAGTTCGGGCTTTTATTCATTTATTTATTCTTTTCAGGAATTATATCAATTCTGTAGGCGAAATCTAAATTTATAAACTTCTCGCCGTTTTTAGTGTCTAACAAAACCCAATTACCCTCGACACTTTTAACAAGGCCTTTAAAGTTATAGTTATCACCATATAACGAGATATCTTTTCCAATCAACTTCTGAATCCATTCATTTGTCATTTTTATGCCCTTCTTTCTTTTAATCATTTCTGCTCGCTTTTTTCTGCGATGCCGCTGTGCAGGCAGTATAACAACAAACATAACGAACCACATATACCAAACTGCCCACCATGTAGGATTCATATATACCGCCTCCTTTTTTATAGATTATATCACTTGCGGCATAAAAAGTCAAATTACACGCTCGCCACCTGCGGGGCTGCCGCCCTTTTCGCAGACGGCTCGCTGCCCTCTTAAAAAGCAAAGAAAAACCCCAAGGATTTAACCTTGGGGTTTGATTTGATTAGCTAATTAATTCGTTAGAATTAGTTGATGCCGATAACAACGCCGGAACCTACAGTTCTGCCGCCTTCACGGATAGCGAATCTAAGACCTTCTTCGATAGCGATAGGAGTGATGAGCTCAACAGAGATCTCAACGTTATCGCCGGGCATGCACATTTCCTTGTCAGCAGGAAGGTGAACAACGCCTGTTACGTCGGTAGTTCTGAAGTAGAACTGAGGTCTGTAGTTGGTGAAGAAGGGAGTATGACGTCCGCCTTCTTCCTTCTTAAGAACGTAAACCTGGCCCTTGAACTTGGTAAGGGGGTTGATGGATCCGGGTTTGCAAAGTACCTGGCCTCTTTCGATGTCCTTTCTCTGAACACCACGGAGAAGTGCGCCGATGTTGTCGCCTGCTTCAGCGTAATCGAGAGTCTTTCTGAACATTTCGATACCGGTAACAACAGTCTTAGCTCTTTCTTCGGTAAGACCGATGATTTCGAGTTCGTCGCCGAGCTTGAGCTGGCCTCTTTCTACTCTACCGGTTGCAACGGTACCACGGCCGGTGATGGTCATAGTATCTTCAACAGGCATCAAGAAGGGCATGTCAGCCTTACGGTCAGGAGTGGGGATGTAGCTGTCAACTGCATCCATGAGCTCAAGAATAGGAGCGTAAGCAGGATCGCTGAGGTCGTCGCCGGCATTAAGAGCTGCAAGAGCAGAACCCTTGATGATGGGAGTATCGTCGCCGGGGAATTCGTACTTAGAAAGGAGATCTCTGATGTCCATTTCTACGAGTTCGAGAAGTTCTTCGTCGTCAACCTGGTCAACCTTGTTCATGAAAACAACGATTGCAGGAACGCCTACCTGACGAGCAAGAAGAATATGCTCTCTGGTCTGAGCCATAGGTCCGTCAGAAGCAGCGCAAACAAGGATAGCGCCGTCCATCTGAGCAGCACCGGTGATCATGTTCTTAACATAGTCAGCGTGGCCGG
>JAFUOD010000001.1 GCA_017472735.1 Oscillospiraceae bacterium
AATATATACAGTTACCCTTGCAGTCATATATACACTTCTTACAATTCGAGTGAGAAAAATACGCGCGTAATATATATGGGTCAAAAAGTGCAACGCGATTTTTAGGCGGAGTGTTTTCGTTTTCTTCGGCACACTCGGTCAATAGCTGACGGCTGTATAAAGCAACCATTCTACTTAATTTCTCGCTATCGGAACCCACTTTCTGCTCATTCTTTGCTAAAATGCGTATTTCGGCAATTATACGCTCAATTTTCTCAGACTCCGGCATTGTAAACTCTGCATCCATCGGATACAGTTTATTGAAAATGAGACAGCCATAGGCACCGGGAAGACGGTGTAACATAAAAACATCCCCATGCTTTTGAAAGAATCGCCACACCTTTGTCTTTTCCCAATTCCAGCGCTGTCCCAGGGTTTCCAAAGTCAATACAGCACCAAACTTGCCAAATTGGATTGTCGGTGCTAAAAAAGAAAACGCATTGCCCAAGTCTTCTGATACCGTGTGGCACCAAAGATCAAGCCATGCGTCTGCTTCATCAAATATGTAGTTTTGTTCCACAAGTCTGTCTGTAATGCCACGAGGGAGGCATAGGAACCCATAACCCTCTGTGGCATATACTGAACCGTTCATACACTCCTCACCGGAGCATTCAAGAACCCAGTCGGTTATTTGATATGTAAGCTTCTTTGTCTTCGTATTCAGCGAATACCTTACATATCCAAGCTCTGAGAGCTTAGATAGCGCCTCAAGGCTCTGTGCGCGACTTCTTGCGCTGAGAATACTCTTGAGCCCCACGATGCCACCAGACCACATTCCCGGGCTTACAGCGTTAATATAGCCACAATAAGAGGCTTGTCCCTTGCGGAATGCCGCGCGGGATGCAAGCTTAGCCCAGGCGCTCATAATTCCTTTGCCTTCTGGCAGATGATTTCGGGGCAATTTGACCCATTGATACTTCATCAAGCATTTCACAAGCGACACCTCCTTCATTTTTATATAAAAAATAGGCGACCTCAATAAAGAAGCCGCCCAGCAAATCATCCTTATTAAATTCTAACAACCAGTCCCACCAGTTGATCTGTTTGAATTCCAACAAGAAACCAACCGTCTCCCATTTCAATTCGGGTATGAACCCATTCTCCATCGATCAGAACATCTAAACATTCGCCACAGTGGAGACCTCCATAATAATCCATCAATCCAAATCGTATATCCATTCGGCCACTTTCTTCATCAGCAACCATAGTGCCTTGTCTCATTACAAGCTCCTTTCCGGAATCGTCTCGGGAGTTTTTCTCTAACTCCTTTTTGTATACTTTCCTAAGATACTCGTCAAAGATGGTTCTGCGAATCAAAACCTTCTTTCCAATTTTATAAACCGAACCTGCTTCACGTGCCATACGGGTAAACACCTTCAGCCCAAGCCCATAATAATCGGCACCTTGATATAGCGTGATAAAATCGTGTTTCTGCATTTCGATATCTTCATCGTCGAGCATATCAGAAAACATCCATAGATTTCCACTCATTCTTGGTCCTCCTTTGAAAGAAGGGTACTCGGCTCGTGAAATCTCTCCAGGTATTCATCGAAAATATCACGGTTAATCAAAACCGTACCATCCATACGGTAGATTGCACCGGCTTCACTGGCAAGTTCTAACAGTTTCTTGTGCTGCAAACTATAGACGATCTCCGCATCCTTATAACGCAAAAACTGCCTGCGGAGTCGTTTGGCGCTCTCTCTAACGTCGTTTCTCTTCTTGAGGTCGTAGTATGCTCTTGTCTCATCACTAATCATGGTATTCAGTCCCTTTCAGATAATATTGGCTGTCATGACAAAAGCAAACCCAACGAAAAAAAGAGAACACCTCTTGAAATTTCTTTCAAAAAAGTGTTCTCTACATAGCAAGTGCTATATTGTGTTTTATCCTGTCAACTATTCATACTGCGTTACAATTCTTCAAATTGATACGAAAAATTGTTGTCAATTTGTTGTCAACTCGGATTTGGGATGCCGAAAACCCTTGATTTTACTGGGTTTTTTAGTCCAGAGGCTTCATTGTCGGGAAGAGCAAAACGTCTCTTATTGCAGGGGAGTTGGTGAGTAGCATAACAAGTCTGTCAATGCCATAGCCGATGCCGCCCGTGGGGGGCATGCCAAGCTCGAGTGCATGCAAGAAGTCTTCATCTGTATGGTTTGCTTCGTCGTTGCCGCTGGCAAACTGCTTCTCCTGCTCCTCGAATCTTTCGCGCTGGTCAATGGGGTCATTCAGCTCAGAGTAAGCGTTGCACATCTCTCTGCCATAGATGAAAAGCTCAAAACGTTCAACATAATCCGGCTTGTCGGGCTTTCTCTTGGTGAGGGGCGAGATCTCAACCGGATGATCCATAACAAATGTGGGCTGAATGAGATGCTCTTCAACAAATTCCTCGAAGAAGAGGTTTAAAATGTCGCCCTTTGTGTGACGAGCTTCGTAATGTACGCCCTTTTCATCTGCGATCTTCTTGGCTTCTTCAGTGTCCTTGACCTCGTCAAAGTCAACGCCTGCATACTTCTTAACAGCTTCGATCATGGTTAAGCGCTCAAAAGGCTTGCCAAGGTCGATTACAGCTTCGTTATAAGGGATAACGGTTGTGCCGCAAACTTCCTGCGCTACATGGCGGAACATGTTTTCAGTAAGCTCCATCATGCCGTAATAATCAGTGTAAGCCTGATACAATTCCATAAGGGTGAATTCGGGGTTGTGGCGGGTGTCAACACCCTCGTTTCTGAAAACTCTGCCAATTTCGTAAACTCTGTCAAGTCCTCCAACAATAAGTCTCTTGAGGTATAATTCAAGCGAGATTCTAAGCTTAACGTCTTCGTTAAGAGCGTTGTAGTGAGTCTCAAAAGGTCTTGCAGCGGCACCGCCTGCATTAGAAACAAGCATGGGTGTCTCAACCTCGATAAAGCCCTGATTGTCAAGGTAACGTCTGATAGATGCGATAATCTTAGAACGTGCAATAAAGGTCTTCTTAACCTCGGGATTAACAATAAGGTCGGTATATCTCTGGCGGTAACGGGTGTCTCTGTCCTTTAATCCGTGCCACTTTTCAGGCAAAGGAGCCAAGGACTTGGACAAAAGCGTTACCTTTTTAGCATGGAGGGAAATCTCGCCCTTGCGGGTTCTGAAAACAAAGCCCTCAACACCAATAATGTCGCCAATATCCCACTTTTTAAATTCCTTAAATTCTTCCTCGCCTATGTCGTTCATTCTAACATAAACCTGCATACGGTCCGAGGTGTCACGAACATCAATAAAGTTAGCCTTGCCCATGTCGCGCCACGACATAACACGGCCTGCAATACGCCAAACACCCTCTTTGATCTTTTCTAAACCTGCGTTCAAAGCGTCTTGGTCTTCGCCTGCTTCGGCAATAACGCGCGCTTCTTCAGCCTCGTAATACTCTCGAAGCTGTGCATTTGTTGTGTTAAAATCATACTTGGTGATCTCGAAAGGGTTGCGGCCCTCAGCCTTTAAGGCATCGAGCTTTTCAAGTCTTATTCTCTTTAACTCGTTAACCGCCGCTAAATCCTCGACTTCTTCGTCTAAGGGGGCGTTAGTCAAAATTTCTTCTGTCATCTTTATTTCTTCCTTTTTAATAGAGGTTTAAAACTGTTTGATTACTTGTTGATATCCAAAACCTCGAACTTAAGGGTACCCATGGGCACCTCAACCTCGAACACGTCGCCAACCTTCTTTTTAAGGCAAGCCTTGCCAATGGGAGATTCATCAGAGATCTTGTTGTTATCGGGGTCGGATTCGGTAGAACCAACGATCTGAACTTCCATAATATCGTCAAGGTCAAAGTCCTTAAGCTTAACAAACGAGCCAACGCCCACTTCATCCAAAGAAAGACTGTCGTCATCAACAATAATTGCGTTTGCAATTACCATTTCAAGGTCTGCAATCTGAGCTTCAAGCATACCCTGTTCGTTTTTAGCTTCATCATATTCTGCGTTTTCAGAAAGGTCACCGTAAGAACGAGCCTCTTTAAGTTTATCTGCAACCTCTTTACGTCTTATCGTAACAAGATATTCAAGCTCCTCCTGAAGCTTGTTAAAGCCGTCTCTTGACATTGTTGTTGCCTTAATAGCCATGGTCAAATCCTCCGTTTTATAAATTCGAGCGCTATTGCGCCTAATATACTAAAATAATATTATAGCTATTAAATGGCAAGTTGTCAAGTAGGGCAAGCCTGCCTTGTTAGGGAGGCTACATAAACATCTGCATCGCCCAGTATATTACACCATAAACCACGCTGGCAATCGTGCCATATAAAATAACAGGCCCTGCAATGGTGAATATCTTTGCGCCTACGCCCAAGATCCAGCCCTCGGTTTTAAATTCAACAGCAGGCGATACAACTGCGTTTGCAAACCCTGTAATAGGCACCAGCGTGCCTGCGCCTCCGTGTTTGGCTATTTTGGGATATAACCCCGTGCCAGTAAGCACCGCCGAGAAGAACACCAGCGCCACCGAAACGCATGTGCCCACCGATTTTTCATCCATGTCGGTCGTTGCAAAAATGTCGTGCAAGCCCTGCCCGACAACGCAGATAAGCCCCCCGATTATAAACGCTTTTAAAACGTTTAACCACAGCTTTGAATTGTGCGAGGCTTTTTCGACCATCGTGTTATATTGTTTATCAGATATATTCATTGATAAAACCACCCTTTCATTAAGGGTAGTTTTTGCTTATTCTTTAAGAATATGCGTGATTGAATTGATTACAATTGTCAGATGCATTGCACGAGGTGCGATACATTACTTCTTCACTATTCACTTTTCGCTACAAAAAAATAAAAAACCTCGCCGGTAAGCGAGGTTTTATTTGTATAAGCTTATTATACCAACTGGATGATAGCCATCTCTGCTGCGTCGCCGCGGCGAGGGCCGATCTTAACAACCTTGGTGTAGCCGCCCTTACGGTCAGCATACTTAGGTGCGATCTCATCAACGAGCTTCTTAGCAACGTCTTCCTTTGTGATGTAAGCAAAGATCTGACGCTTGGAGTGGAGGTCGCCAACCTTGCCGAGAGTAATCATCTTCTCAGCCATAGCGGAAACTTCCTTAGCTCTTGTTACAGTGGTTTCAATCTTACCATTTTCGAGCAGATAGGTAACCATAGCTCTAAGCATTGCTTTTCTCTGGTCACTGGTTCTGCCTAACTTTCTAGTGCCTGGCATAGATATTCACTCCTTACTTTCGTTATTCCTCGCTCGAAGACATTTCGTAGCCCAAGGATCTTAACTTTTCCTTCACTTCGTCAAATGACTTCTTACCGAGGTTTCTTACCTTCATCATTTCTTCCTCAGACTTTTCAATCAAGTCGTTGACAGTATTGATGCCTGCTCTCTTCAAGCAGTTGAACGATCTTACCGACAAGTCAAGTTCCTCAATGGTCATCTCAAGGACCTTCTCCTTGCTCTTGGTGTCCTTTTCAGCCAAAATTTCATCAACGCTGGTGTCGTCAGACAAGTTGATGAACAGGTTCAGATGCTCGTTGAGGAGTTTGGCTGCCATGGAAACAGCTTCTTTAGCGGAAATAACGCCATCTGTCCATACCTCTAACGAGAGTTTATCATAGTCGGTGATCTGACCTACACGGGTGTTTTCAACGGTGTAATTAACCTTTAAAACAGGGGTGTAGATACTGTCTACGGCGATGATGCCGATGGGAGCATTCTGCATAAGAGACTTGTTCTTTTCAGCAGAAACATAGCCTCTGCCCTTATCAAGAACGATCTCCATATACAGCTTTGCGTCGGTGTCAAGGGTTGCAATGTGCATATCGGGAACTAATATCTCAACCTCGGAATCAGTCTTAATGTCGCCTGCGGTAACTTCACATTCACCGTCAGCTTCAATGTAAACTGTCTTGGGGCCGTCGCAATAAAGCTTAGCGGTCAAGCCCTTAAGGTTTAAAACTATTTCCGATACGTCTTCCTTGACTCCCGGAATGGTGGATAATTCATGGTGAACACCGTCGATCTTAATAGATGTAACGGCTACACCGGGGAGAGATGAAAGCAATACACGTCTAAGACTGTTGCCAATGGTCGTGCCGTAGCCACGCTCTAAAGGTTCTAAAACAAACTTACCGTAAGTTCCGTTACTTTTGAGCTCGACTGCTTCTATATCCGGCTTTTCGATTTTTTCAAGCATTTTAGCCTCCATTTCTTTTGTGGTAATCTAATACATTATGCACCAAGCTTTTAACACTTAATACACCGGCAGATAAGTTTTGTGCCGCATATCAGATTAGTTGCGCAAAGCGAGTGCCTTACGCCACCCTCCCGCTTATGTTCAAACCCTGATGTTTTGGCGAGAAGCCCCGCCAAAACTCAAGATAAGACGAATGTCTAAATAACAATTTGTAAAACTCAAAGAAATTATTACTTAGAGTACAACTCAACGATCATCTGCTCTTCAACTTCATAATCAAGATCTTCCTTAACGGGAAGTCTGACTACCTTAGCGCTGAGGTTTTCCTTGTCAAGTTCAAGCCAAGTAGGAACAACTCTGCCGTTAGTTGCTTCAACGATCTCTTTAAACTTAACGCTCTTCTTCGAGTTTTCTCTTAACGAGATAACATCGCCAACCTTAATTCTGTAAGAGGGGATGTCAACTCTTGAACCGTTAACGTTAAAGTGGCCGTGAGTAACGAGCTGTCTGGATTCACGTCTGGTCATAGAAAGACCCATTCTGAAAGCTACATTGTCAAGTCTGCATTCGAGAAGAGTGAGCAAGTTCTGACCTGCCTGACCTTCCATCTTTTCAGCTCTTTCATAAATGTGGTAGAACTGCTTTTCGAGTACACCGTAAATGAACTTGAGCTTCTGCTTTTCCTTGAGCTGTCTGCCGTATTCAGAAACTTTCTTTCTGGAATTAGCCTTAGGATCACGCTTGGTTTCCTTGGCAACGCCCATAACCATGGGGCTGATGCCTAATTCCTTACATCTCTTGAGTATAGGTTCTCTGTTAACTGCCATTATAATAATCCTCCGTTTTTAATATAAGTATCAGTTTTTAACTGACGCCGAGTAAACATTGGTAAACTCGGGTGTTTGTCTTTCCAAGCTAAGAGATTAAACTCTGCGGCGCTTGGGAGGGCGGCAACCGTTGTGAGGAATGGGAGTAACGTCCTTGATGAGTCTTACTTCAAGTTCTTCAGACTGCAAAGCACGGATAGCTGCTTCTCTTCCCTGGCCGGGGCCCTTAACATAAACTTCAACGATCTTAAGACCGTGTTCCTTAGCTGCTCTTGCTGCAGTTTCTGCTGCGGTCTGAGCTGCGAAAGGAGTGGACTTCTTGGAGCCGCGGAAGCCGAGTTCACCGGCAGAAGCCCAAGAAATTGCGTTACCCTGCATGTCAGTAATGGTAACAATGGTGTTGTTGAAAGTGGACTGGATATGAACCTGTCCCTGTTCGATGTTCTTTCTTTCTCTACGACGACGGATAACCGTCTTCTTAGCGTTCTTCTGAGCCATGTTCTATATCCCTCCTTACTTCTTCTTATTAGCGATAGTCTTTGCAGGTCCCTTACGAGTTCTTGCGTTGGTCTTTGTTCTCTGACCTCTTACAGGCAAGCCTCTGCGGTGACGAACACCACGGTAGCAACCTACTTCGATAAGTCTCTTGATGTTAAGCTGAACTTCTCTTCTCTTGTCGCCTTCTACCAAAAGGTTCTTATCAATATATTCACGCAACTTGGTCTCATCTTCATCAGAAAGGTCCTTAACTCTGATATCAGGGTTTACGCCTGTTTCCTTGCAGATTTTAGTTGCGGTCGGCTGACCAATGCCGTAGATATAAGTGAGAGCAACTTCGATTCTCTTATCTCTGGGCAGGTCAATACTTGCTATACGAGCCATAAATTAGCTGCACCTCCATTAAGTGTTTTTATCCCTGACGCTGCTTGTGCTTGGGGTTTGCGCAAATGACCATAACCTTGCCCTTACGCTTAATAACCTTACACTTTTCGCACATCGGTTTAACTGAAGGTCTTACTTTCATTGAAATACCTCCTCGATTACATGAAGCTTTCGCTTCGGCTGTTGGTTTACTTTTTTTGGTGGGAGGCTTTTACTTGGATCTCCAAGTAATTCTTCCCTTTGTCAAATCATATGGTGACATCTCGACCGTTACCTTATCTCCGGGTACGATTCGAATGTAGTTCATTCTAAGCTTGCCGGAAACGTGGGCGAGAATTTTGTGTCCGTTTGCGAGTTCTACCTGGAACATTGCGTTAGGCAAAGCTTCTAAAACGGTGCCTTCGAGTTCGATTACATCTTCCTTTGACATTAGATAATCCCTCTTTCTTGGGTGTTACATATCTCGTCGGGTCGAGCCGACTTCAGTTTGGGCCTTGGGTTTTAAGCTCAAAAAGAAGCTTTCTGAGTTTTTTGTTTGTAAGTTCCCGGTCGCAAATCACATTGCCTGTCGGTGAAATGTGTTTTACATTCTTTCGCTTAGGTGCTTCAAGCTTGTGAAGCTTGCCGTCCGCAATCAGAATGAAGCGGTCCTCGACCGAAACTGCAACGTAAATTCGGTCTTGATCTCGGCCTGCAAGCGATTTGACAACAGAGCCTTTTACAATATTCACAAAACGTCCTCCTTATTCGGGCTGGGTGAGGATGACCGCACCGCCGGACGTAATTGCTATTGTGTGCTCGAAATGAGCTGACAGCGACTTATCGGTTGTTTTAACCGTCCAGCCGTCGTTAAGGATCTTAACTCCTCTGCCGCCTGCATTTATCATCGGTTCAATTGCAATGACCATGCCGGGCATGAGGCGCGGACCGTGACCTGCACGTCCGAAGTTTGGAACCTCGGGGTCTTCATGGAGCTTCGCTCCGACGCCGTGGCCAACAAATTCTCTTACGACTGAAAATCCTCTGTCTTCATTATACTTCTGAATTGCTGCCGAAATATCTCCGATTCGCACACCTGGCTTTGCAATTTCGATTGCAAGCATTAAGCTTTCCTCAGTCGAAGCCATAAGCCTTTTAGCTTCGTCGGATATTTCACCGACTGCAAAGGTCTTGGCAGAGTCGCCGTGATAGCCGTCAATGTAAGCACCGACGTCTACCGAAACGATGTCGCCTTCTTTAAGCTTTTCGCTTGCCGAAGGAATACCGTGGATCACGGTGTCGTTTACCGAGATGCACGCACTTGCGGGGAAGCCGTTATATCCTAAGAATGAAGGCTTTGCTCCATGAGACACAATGTAGTTTTTGATGATCTTATCAAGCTCCAAGGTGCTCATTCCGGGGCGAATAGCTTGTTTAGCCGCCATTAATGCGCCGCCTGTTATAAGCCCCGCTTTACGCATTTTCAGAAGTTCGTTAGATGTTTTTATTACAATCATTAAGCTTATGCCTCTAACGCCTCAAGAGTTAAGCGAGAAGTATCACTCACTTCCTCCTGACCGATAACAGTGGTAAGCTTACCCTGTGCCGAGTAGAAATCCCTTAAGGGAGCTGTTTTTTCGTGATAAACCTTAAGTCTATCCAAAACAGTAGCAGGTTCATCGTCCTTGCGGATAACAACTTTAGCACCGCAAGCATCGCACACACCCTCAACCTTTGTAGGCTTAAAGTCTACATGGTAGGAGTTGCCGCAGCCTTCACAAACTCTTCTGCCCGAAAGGCGCTGAGCAATCTTTTTATCGGGAACGTAGATCTCGATAACCTTGTCAATGGTAATGCCCATTTTGTCCAAAGCCTCTGCCTGAGGGACTGTTCTGGGGAAACCATCTAAAATAAATCCGTTTTTGCAGTCGTCCTGCGCGATTCTGTCCTTTAAAATGCCGATTACGACTTCATCGGGAACAAGTGCGCCGGATTCCATATAGCTCTTTGCTTCTAATCCGCAGGGGGTACCGTTCTTAACAGCCTCACGCAAGATGTTGCCTGTTGAGATAGCGGGGATTCCCTTTGCGTTGCAGATAACCTCTGCCTGAGTGCCCTTGCCGGCACCGGGAGCTCCTAACAAAATCAGGTTCATAAATTCCACTCCTTTTCAGGGTCCGGCTAAGCGGTCAAAACCGCAAAGCCGAACAAATGTCCGTTGCTTTATAAAGCTTTTCTTGAATTATTCAAGGAAGCCCTTGTGATGACGCATCATAAGCTGCGATTCAATCTGACGTACAGTATCAAGTGCAACGTTTACAACGATGAGGATCGATGTACCGCCCAATGCCAACGAACCGATACCGGTAAGTGCAGCAAAGATGTTAGGAAGTATTGCGACAATGCCAAGGAAGAGAGCGCCTACAAGAATGAGCTTGGAAAGAATTCTTGTAATGTAGTCAGAGGTGGGCTTGCCGGGACGAAGTCCGGGAATACCGCCGTTGTTCTGACGCAAATTGTTAGCGATCTCAACAGGGTTGTACTGCATAGATACGTAGAAGTAGCTGAATGCAATGATGAGAAGGAAGTAAAGGATAATATACACAGGATGTGTAAAGCTGAAGATGTTCATAAATCCGTACCAGAAGGTTCCTGCTTCGGGTTCGCCTGTGAACATTACAATTGTCTGAGGAATAGACATAAAGCTCATTGCGAAGATGATGGGCAAAACGCCTGCCATAGCGATCTTGATGGGCAAATAAGTGCTCTGACCACCGTAGATCTTACGGCCAACTACGCGCTTAGCGTACTGAACAGGGATTCTTCTTTCAGCATTATCCATGAAGATGATGAAACCGATCATCAATATAAAGATGATGATGATTACGGGAACTAAAAGAATCTGACCGATGCTGCCCGAACCAAGGAGAACACCAAAGGTTGAACCAAAGGAAACAGGCAAGTTTGCAACGATACCGGCAAACAACAAAATCGAGATGCCGTTACCAATGCCGTTCTTGTCAATTTTGGAACCAAGCCAGATAACAAGCATTGAACCTGCGGTCATACAGGAAACGATTACTACGCCGGAAAGCACCATGCTTGCACCGGTGGGGTAGATCAACGCGCCCTGATTCTTAATTGTTAAGAAATATGCGAACGACTGGAACAAAGCGATAGCCAAAGTGGACCACTTTGTGATCATGTCGATCTTAGCTCTGCCTGATTCGCCTTCCTTAGCAATTCTTTCGAGTGCGGGAATAGCGTAGCACAAGAGCTGAATGATGATCTGTGCGTTAATGTAAGGTGAGATCGAAAGGCACAAAAGTGTTGCCTTAGAGAAAGTGCCACCAGACAAAACGTTAAGATAAGCGAAAATGTTGTTGCTGTTGCCTACAACATCAAGCGCTGCAACGTTAATGAACGGAACAGGAATGTAACCGCCCAATCTGTAGATTACAACAATTATAAAGGTAAAGAGAAGCTTTTTTCTTATATCAGCATTTTTAAAGGCGTTCTTTAATGTAGCAAACATTAGATCACCTGTGCCTCTCCGCCTGCTTTCTCAATCTTTTCCTTAGCGGAATTAGAGAATGCAGCTGCCTTAACAGTAAGCTTTTTAGTGAGTTCACCGTTACCTAAAATCTTAATACCGTCAGCGGGATCCTTAACGATACCAGCTGCCATAAGAAGTTCGGTATCAACTACTGTGCCGTCAACAAACTTTTCCAAAGAGGAAACGTTGATAGCGGTATAATTGGTTGCGAAGATATTGTTGAATCCTCTCTTAGGGATTCTTCTAGCGAGTCTGGTCTGACCGCCTTCAAAGCCGGGCTTTACGCCGCCGCCTGAACGAGCGTTCTGACCTTTGTGTCCTTTACCTGCGGTTTTGCCCCAACCCGAGCCGTGGCCTCTGCCAACTCTACGAGCTTCCTTGTTGGAACCCTCAACAGGTGCTAAATCGTGCAATTTCATTTATTCGCACCTCCTTGTCTTATGCTTCGGTAACTTTGATCAGGTGTACGATCTTGTTAATCTTACCTTTGGTGCAAGCGTTATCGGGCTGAACCGTAACGTCACCGATCTTGCGAAGACCAAGGGAGTTAGCAGTAGCGATCTGATCCTTGAGTCTGCCGTTAAGGCTCTTAACGAGCTGAATCTTTACAGAAGCCATTACTTATCTCCTCCTTCTCCCAAGATTTCCTTTACAGTCTTGCCTCTCTTAGCTGCTACTTCTTCAGCAGACTTGAGGTTTGCAAGGCCGTTAAATGTAGCTCTTACAACATTGTAAGGATTGTTGGAACGAAGGCACTTCGTTCTGATATCCTTAACGCCTGCAGCTTCCAACACTACACGTACAGGGCCGCCTGCGATGGTACCGGTACCCTTTGCAGCAGGTCTCATTAAAACTCTGCCTGCGCCGTAAGCACCGACGATTTCGTGGGGAATGGTTGTTCCCTTAAGTGAAACTTTGATAAGGTTCTTCTTTGCGTCTTCGATAGCCTTTCTGATAGCATCCGGAACTTCGCCCGACTTGCCGATACCGAAGCCTACTGTGCCGTTTCCGTCACCTACTACAACGAGTGCAGCGAACTTCATGATACGGCCGCCCTTAACCGTTTTAGATACACGGTTAATCGCAACAACCTTTTCTGTAAGTTCCATGGATGTAGCATCAATTCTTGCCATTGTTTTATCCTCCTTTAGAACTTAAGTCCGCCTTCACGTGCGCCGTCAGCAAGTGCCTGAACACGACCGTGATATACATAACCGCCTCTGTCGAATACGACTTCTTCGATTCCCTTTTCCTTGCAAAGCTCAGCGATCATTGCGCCAACCTTCTTTGCGCCTTCGACGTTACCGCCGTTTCCGTCAAATCCTTCGGACATGCTGGATGCGGCACAGAGAGTAGTACCGGTAACATCGTCGATCACCTGTGCATAGATGTGCTTTGCAGAGCGGAAAACGTTAAGACGGGGGCACTGAGCAGTGCCGCTAACCTTTGCACGAACTCTTGCATGTCTGCGAGCGCGTGCAGCTGCTCTGTCAACTAATTTTACCATAGTTGTTACACTCCTTTAATTACTTCTTGCCGCCCTTGCCGGCCTTACCTTCCTTGCGGATGATAACTTCGCCGTCGTAACGGATACCCTTGCCCTTATAGGGTTCGGGAGGACGATGAGATCTGATCTCGCAAGCAAACTGACCAACCTGCTGCTTATCAATACCGCTTACCACGATCTGGTTGGGCTGAGGAACTGCAAGGGTGATACCCTCAACCTCAGATACGAATACCTGATGAGAATAGCCAAGGTTAAGAACAACTTCCTTACCCTGCTTTGCAGCTCTGTAACCAACACCTTCAATGATAAGGGTCTTGGAATAACCGTTTGTTACACCCTCTACCATGTTGGCAACAAGGGTTCTGGTTAAACCGTGAAGTGCTTTATTCTGGGGCTCATCGTTAGGACGGCTAACCTTGATAACCGCACCTTCCTGAGCAATTGTCAAGTTCTCGTTGAACTTCTTTGTAAGAGTTCCCTTAGGGCCCTTAACTGTTACCAAGTTGCCATCGGCAACTGTAACTTCTACGCCTGCAGGAACGCTAATGGATTTTAAACCAATTCTGGACATAATTAGCCTCCTTACCAGACGAATGCGAGAATTTCACCGCCGACGCCGAGTTCTCTTGCCTTCTTGTCGGTCACAATGCCCTTAGAAGTGGACACGATCGCAACGCCAAGACCTTTCATAACCTTAGGCATATCCTCACAGCTGGAATAGATTCTAAGACCGGGCTTAGAAACTCTTCTGATGCCGGAGATTACGGGTGTTCTGTTCTCGTCATATTTGAGAGTGATTCTTATAATACCCTGCTTGCCGTCTTCAACTATCTGATAGCTTTTAATGTAACCTTCGTTAAGAAGGATCTCAGTAATAGCCTTTTTGACGTTAGAAGCAGGAATGTCTACTGTAGCATGCTTTGCCGAACTCGCGTTGCGAATTCTGGTCAACAAGTCAGCTATTGTATCAGTAATCTGCATACCGTTTTGCCTCCTTTGCTGAAATTTTACCAGCTAGCCTTCTTGACTCCTGGGATCTGACCGTCGTGTGCTAATTCTCTGAAGCAGATACGGCAAACGCCGAACTTTCTGAGATAAGCATGGGGTCTTCCGCAGATCTTACATCTGTTGTAAGCACGAGTGGAGTACTTGGGCTCTGCCTGCTGTTTTAAAACCATTGCCTTCTTAGCCATGTGTATTCCTCCTCATTACTTTGCGAAGGGAGCGCCGAGCAATGCGAGCAGCTCCTTAGCTTCTTCGTCAGTCTTTGCAGTGGTGATGAAGTTGATATCCATACCACGAACCTTGTCTACCTTGTCGAACTCGATTTCAGGGAAAATAAGCTGTTCCTTGAGACCGGTCGAATAGTTGCCTCTGCCATCGAACGAGTTGGGGTTGATGCCCTTGAAGTCACGAACACGGGGGAACGCAACGTTGAAGAGTCTGTCAACGAATTCGTACATTTTGTCAGCGCGCAAAGTAACCTTTACGCCAATGGGCATACCTTCACGGAGCTTGAAGTTAGCGACTGACTTCTTTGCTTTACATACAATGGGCTTCTGGCCTGTGATAGCAGCGAGGTCATTGCATACAGCTTCTACAACCTTAGCGTTTTCCTTAGCTTCGCCGCAGCCAACGTTAATGACTACCTTGTCGAGCTTGGGAATCTGCATAACGTTCTTATAGCCGAACTTCTTCATAAGTGCAGGAGCTACTTCGCTGACATATTTTTCTTTTAATCTAGCCATGTTTCTCCTCCTACTTAATTTCAGCACCGCAGTGCTTGCAAATTCTTACCTTGTTTCCTTCATCGTCGATCTTGTGACCAACTCTGGTTCCCTTGTCGCACTTGGGGCAAACAAGCTGAACCTTAGAAGCATACATTGCAGCCTCAGCCTTTACGATGCCGCCTGCTTCGCCCTGTCTGCGGGGCTTAACATGCTTGGTTACAATGTTTCTGCCTTCAACGATGACCTTACCCTCCTTGGGGGAAACAGCCAAAACCTTACCGGTCTTGCCGTTATCTCTGCCGCTGAGGATAACTACGGTGTCGCCTGTTTTAACGTGAACTTTATTCATAATATCGACACCTCCGAATTAAAGTACCTCGGGAGCCAAGGACATGATCTTTACAAAATCATTGTCTCTGAGTTCTCTGGCTACTGGGCCAAAGATACGGGTTCCTCTGGGTGTTTTATCTTCTTTTATAATTACAGCTGCGTTTTCATCGAAACGGATGTAGGTTCCATCCTCACGACGAAGACCCTTAGCTGAACGAACGATTACTGCTTTTACAACGTCGCCCTTCTTAACTACGCCGCCGGGAGCTGCCTTCTTTACAGAAGCAACAACAACGTCGCCGATGTTAGCATAGCGTCTGCGTGTACCGCCCAAAACTCTGATGCACTGGAGCTCTTTAGCACCTGTATTGTCAGCAGATTTGAGTCTTGTCTGCATTTGTATCACAGCAAGTTCCTCCTTTCAGTTTTTAAGAAATCTGAGTACCGATTTTTGTCGGTCTCACCCTACTTTTAAATTACTTAGCCTGTTCAATAACTCTTACTAAACGCCATCTCTTATCCTTAGACAAAGGACGGGTTTCCATGATTTCTACCTTATCACCAATGTTGCAGGTGTTAAGTTCATCATGAGCCTTGAACTTGACTGTTCTCTTAATGATCTTCTTGTAAAGAGGGTGCATTACATTGTCTTCGATTGCAACGACAATGGTCTTGTCCATCTTGTTGGAAACAACCTTGCCCACTCTTGTTTTTCTAAGATTTCTTTCGCTCACAGTAAATCCTCCTTTACAATATTACTTGGACTCTTGCGCACGAATGAAGGTCTTGATACGAGCAATATCCTTCTTAACAGCCTTGATTCTCATGGGATTGTCAAGCTGGTTTACAGCATGCTGAAAACGAAGGTTAAAAAGCTCTTTCTGAAGGTCAACAAGCTTGTTGTTTAATTCAACAAGAGTCATATCTTTGATTTCACTTGCTTTCATTATTGCTCACCACCCGTTTCTTCTTTAACTACGAACTTGCACTTGATAGGAAGCTTGTGCATAGCCAAACGCATTGCTTCGCGTGCAACTTCTTCGCTTACGCCGGCGATCTCAAACATTACTCTGCCGGGCTTAACTACTGCTACCCAATATTCAGGGGTACCTTTACCGGAACCCATACGAGTACCCAAGGCCTTGCCTGTAACGGGCTTGTCGGGGAAGATCTTGATCCAAACCTGACCGCCACGCTTGATGTAACGGGTCATTGCGATACGGGCTGCTTCAATCTGGTTGGAGGTGATCCAAGCAGGCTGAAGTGCCTGCAAACCGTACTGACCGTCAGTAACCTTGTTACCTCTGGTAGCCTTGCCGGTCATACGACCGCGCTGCTGCTTACGATATTTAACTCTCTTTGGAAGTAACATTACTTGTTGCCTCCTTCTTTACGTTCTGTACGAGGACGTCTGTCGTTGTTGCGGGGACGTCTGTCGTTATTGTTGCGACGCTTTCTTTCGGGTCTTTCCTGCTGAGCAGTTGCTTCACCCTTCAAAACTTCGCCCTTATAGATCCAAACCTTAACACCGATTCTACCGTAGGTAGTTGCAGCTTCTGCAGTACCGTAGTCGATGTCAGCTCTGATGGTCTGCAACGGAATGGTACCTTCGTGATAGGTCTCACTTCTTGCGATTTCAGCGCCTGCCAAACGGCCGGAAGCCTTGATCTTGATACCCTTAGCGCCGAGCTTCATTGCTCTGCCGATCGCACCCTTCATTGCTCTTCTGAATGCAACTCTGTTCTCGAGGTCGAGAGCGATCTTTTCTGCTACCAAGGTAGCGTCAAGGTCAGGAGACTTAACTTCAAAGATGTTAAGTGCAACTGTCTTGCCGATCTGCTTTTCGATGTCGAGTCTGAGCTTTTCGATAGCTTCACCGCCTCTGCCGATTACAAGACCGGGCTTAGCGCAGTGAATGTGGATTTTAACCTTGTCTGCAAATCTTTCGATTTCAATCTTCGGTACACCTGCAGCGTACAAGTTCTTCTTGATGTAATTACGAATGTTGTAATCCTCAACAAGGGTATCGCCGAAAGTGCTCTTATCTGCAAACCAGCGGGAATCCCAATTCTTGATTACTCCGACACGTAAACCGTGCGGATTTACTTTCTGGCCCATAGTTTACCTCCTCCGACTTATTCCTTTTCCTTAAGAACAACTGTGATGTGAGATGTTCTCTTGAGAATTCTAAATGCTCTGCCCTGTGCTCTGGGCATGATTCTCTTCATAATCGGTCCCGGGCAAACGTAGCACTCTGCAACATAAAGGTTTGTCTTATCCATGTTGTGGTTGTGTTCTGCGTTTGCGGCAGCCGAATTGAGGAGCTTTTCAATATACTCGCAAGCAGCCTTAGGAGTGTGCTTAACATATGCTAAAGCTGTTTCCAAGTCCTTTCCTCTGATAAGGTTTAAAACGATTTCAACCTTACGAGGTGCAATACGTGCAGTTTTGAGTATTGCTCTACTTTCCATTTAAATATCCTCCTTCCGGCTTACTTACCGTTGTTAGATGTCTTGGAACCTGCGTGGCCCTTGAAGGTTCTGGTGGGAGCAAACTCTCCGAGCTTGTGACCAACCATATCCTCTGTGACATATACCGGTACGTGCTTGCGTCCGTCGTGGACGGCAAATGTATGACCAACGAAATCAGGGAAGATTACAGAAGCACGGCTCCAGGTCTTGATAGCCTTCTTTTCTCCTGCTTCGTTCATAGCAATAACTTTTTTGTAAAGAGATTCCTGTACATAAGGTCCCTTTTTAATACTTCTACCCATTATTCATCTGCCTCCTTTCGACATTACTTAGCATTGCGGCGCTTTACGATAAACTTATCGGAGCGATGATGCTTAGCTCTGGTCTTGTAACCCATTGTAGGCTTACCCCAAGGAGTAACAGGAGAAGGACGGCCAACAGGTGACTTACCTTCACCACCACCGTGAGGGTGATCGCAGGGGTTCATTACAGAACCTCTTACAGTGGGTCTCCAACCCATGTGACGCTTACGGCCGGCCTTACCGATGTGAACGTTTTCGTGGTCGATGTTACCGACCTGACCGATGGTTGCCATGCAGTTGGAAGGGATATATCTCATTTCGCCGGAAGGAAGTCTTACCAAAACGTAATCATCTTCACGACCCATGAGCTGTGCCATGTTGCCGGCACTTCTTACAAGCTGAGCGCCCTTGCCGGGATAAAGCTCGATATTGTGAATGAATGTACCAACAGGGATGTTGATTAAGGGAAGTGCGTTGCCGGGCTTGATGTCGGCATTAGCACCTGCGCTGATAACGTCGCCGACCTTAAGGCCGTTGGGTGCGATGATGTAGCGCTTTTCACCGTCTTCGTACTGTACAAGAGCGATGTGAGCAGAACGGTTAGGATCGTACTCTAAGGTGAGAACGGTTGCGTTCATGTCAAGCTTGTTTCTCTTGAAGTCGATTACACGGTATTTTCTTCTTTCGCCGCCGCCGTGATGACGAACGGTGATTCTGCCATAGCTGTTTCTGCCGGAGGTCTTCTTAAGAGGTTCAAGAAGGCTTCTTTCCGGAGCGACCTTGGACAAAGTGCTGTAGTCGGTAACTGTCATACCTCTACGGCCGTTTGTGGTCGGCTTATAGCTCTTTATAGCCATGTGTGTTTCACTCCTTGTTTTGTTTTAGCGGGAGTTTATTCTCCCATACAGTGACTTCTCGTTATTTCGGAAGTCTTCAATTTCTTGCCGGAATGTGCGGCTCTTATTATTTAATAATTGTGTCCGCAGGCTCGATTATAATTTAATCGATTAGATCAAACCATCGAAGAATGCGATGGTCTTGGAGCCCTCAGCAAGAGTAACGATTGCCTTCTTCCACTCGGGAGTTGTGCCTTCGTATTTGCCCATGCGGCGCTTACGGCCTCTCATGTGAATGGTGTTAACCTTTGCAACCTTAACGCCGAAGATCTCTTCAACAGCGTCCTTAACTTCGATCTTGTTAGCGGTCTTAGCAACCTGGAAGGTGTACTTACCGTTTCTCAAGTCTTCCATAGAAGCTTCGGTGATGATGGGCTTGATGATAATATCTTGAGCAGTCTTTACCATTAGCAATAAACCTCCTCAATCTTAGCAACGGCATCGGTTACAACAATGAACTTGTCATAGTTGAGGATGTCGTAAACATTCAAGGTGTTAACCAAAGTTGCCTTAACGCCGGGAATGTTTCTTGCGCTCTTAATAACGGTCTCGTTAACTTCAGGCATTACGATGAGTGCCTTACCTTCAACGCCTAAAGCCTTAAGCATTTCGCAAACGCTCTTGGTCTTGATAGCTTCGAACTCGATGGAGTTGAGAACTACTACGTTGTTGTCAGCGAGCTTGGAAGAAAGTGCAGACTTCATTGCAAGTCTTCTAACCTTCTTGTTGAGTGAATATCTGTAGTCGCGGGGCTTGGGGCCTAAAGCTACGCCGCCGTGAGTCCACTGGGGAGATCTGGTCGAGCCCTGTCTTGCATGGCCGGTGCCCTTCTGTCTCCAGGGCTTTCTGCCGCCGCCGGAAACTTCAGTTCTTGTAAGAGTGGACTGTGTGCCCTGTCTCTGATTTGCGAGGTAGTTAACTACCATTGCGTGCATTACGGGAACATTGGGTTCAATACCCCAAATTGCATCGTTAAGCTCAGTGTCGGCAACTACATTGCCTTTAATATCATAAACGGAAATCTTTGACATTGTGCTTCCTCCTTCCACTAAGCCTTCTTAACGCTGTTTACAACGGTTACAACACCGTGCTTAGGGCCGGGAATAGCGCCCTTAACTGCGATAAGATTATTTTCTGCGTCAACCTTGACAACTGTTAAGTTCTGAATCGTTACCTTTTCAGCACCCAAGTGACCGGGCATTCCCTTGCCCTTATAGATTCTGGAAGGCGAAGAACATGCGCCCATAGAACCTGCATGGCGGTGAACAGGACCCGAACCGTGGGTTTCCTTAATTCTGGAGTTGTTCCAGCGCTTGATGGTACCTGCAAAACCTTTACCCTTGCTGATACCGCTTACGTCAACATAGTCGCCCTCGGCAAAGATATCTGCCTTAACGATGTCGCCGACATTAAGTGCTGAAATGTCTTCAAGTCTGAACTCTTTAAGAGTCTTCTTCAAGGCAACGTCTGCCTTCTTGAAATGACCTGTAAGAGGCTTCTTTAAGCTCTTAGCGGTAGCATCTCCGAAGCCGAGCTGAACAGCTTCGTAACCGTCGTTTTCAACAGTCTTCTTCTGAACTACTACGCAAGGACCTGCCTCGATTACAGAAACCGGAATTACCTTGCCGGTTTCGTCGAAGATCTGGGTCATGCCGATCTTCTTACCGATTAAACCTTTCTTCATTACGTTTTCCTCCTAATGGTTATTGGTTGGATTTCTCCAACATGACCTGTCGTGTGACTTATTTCGCTGAGAAATCTGCTTTTGCGATTTCTTTAGGAAATTACTTGATTTCCATTACGATGTCTACACCAGCAGGAAGTTCAAGATTCTGGAGAGCTGCGGTAGTGTCGTTTGTAGGATGCAAAACATCTACAAGTCTCTTGTGGGTTCTAAGTTCGAACTGCTCACGGCTGTCCTTATACTTATGAACTGCACGAAGGATCGTTACGATCTCTCTGTCGGTGGGCAACGGGATGGGACCCGATACCTTAGCGCCGCTTCTCTTTGCTGCTTCAACGATCTTAGCAGCTGCAGCGTCTACGTTAGAGTGCTCATAGCCCTTGATCTTGATTCTGATTTTTTCATTGACTGCCATTTTTACGCCTCCTTAAAATTTTGGTTGATTTTTAGGGGCTGAGTTCGGTGCTTCCGAACTCTCTCTGTCTTTTTAACACGCTTCCGTGTGTTTCGCACTTTGTCATACAAAAAACCGAAAAACTCAGCGTTTTTCGGTTCGACGCAGCACGACACAGCAGTTTTTATGCACTCTTCGCCACAGAATTTTACATCTGTCCGCAAGATGCCAAAAGCACATACCGTGTTCATTCTTACAGTCGCCCGGTTTAAAATCGGACATACTCGGCCGAAATTACCTGACATACCGTCAGCAACCTTCAGCTTCATCGCATATCTTTTGCAGTCACGCAAGGCTTATAATACCACATGGGCGGGCTGATTGCAAGCTTTTGTGCATTATTTAATTATTTTCGTGTGTAGAATTTTCGCTTAAATCAGTCGAAAAATTTGTGCATTTTTCACAAACGGTTCTTACACCAATGTGTCAGGATCAACCTGTGGTATGTTAACATAATTGGGCACACTATCAACAGCGTTTCGCTCGGTAATGTAAATCGAGTAAGAATATATCTTGGTCGAGCCGTCATCAAGCTTAACATCGGTTATCTCTTTTAAATAAAGCAGATTTCCCTCGCCATCAAAGTAATATTTAACCGAAAAACCTGTCATTTCTCCAACGGTTTCGGTCTCGCCAAGCTTGGAAATATCATAATAATGGCAAATTTCGGTTGCCTGCTCATTCGAGGCTATGTAAGATAACTCGTCAATAACAGCGCTCTTATAAAACAGTATAAGCCCTTCATCGGCATAAGGGTAGGGCACATCGCGCGAATATGCCGCAAAATTGTCATCCCCCGGCTGTGCAAAGCTGTAAACGCCGTTTTCTTCGGTAAACTGCTCGTAGCCGTTGTTATACTGAGCGATGTATACACCCTCGCCTTTACCAAGGTAAGAATATGTCATCATATCCTTTTCATCATATTTAAAAATAAAAATCTGCTCCGATTCGCCGGTTTCATCGTTAATAACGTCAACTCTTGCCGAGTTAAGCTGTACATATTCCTCGCGAGCCGCCAAAATCAGTTCCTCGCCCGCAACGGGTTCGGCCTGACAGCCGCAAAGCAATACTGCCGACAAAACAGATACTATTATAATATATATGGCTTTTTTGATCTTCATTTTTAAACCTCGCTTTTAACAAAAACACCCCTTTTGCCAAGGGGCGTTAAGTATGTAAATTTACTTGCCTCTTCTTCCGCGCTTTTTAACGTCCATTGTGCGCTTAAGGTCAGACATTCTGTCCTCGCTCGACGCCTTGAACTTTGAAAGCATATCCTCGAAGTTTGCATCTGTCACGGTTGACTTAGGCTCGTAAGCATATTCGGCAAACTGCAAATCAGCCACGTTAACGGTTTCCTTTTTAACAGGCTTTTTGGGTGCAGGCTTGCGATATGAGGGTGCCGAATCCTTGTCTTTATCGGGCACACGGCTCTGATTATCTGCCTTGGGCTTAAAATCGCCTTTCTTCTGATAATCGCCCCTTGCCGGTTTTTCGGGTGCCGGTTGGGCTTTTTTTATCGAGAGGCTTATCTTACCGTCCTCACCAATGGTTAAAACCTTTACCTTAACCGCCTGACCAACCGTCAAAACGTCCTTAATGTCGTTAACATAGGTGTTAGAAACCTCGGAAATGTGGACCATTCCGCTTTTTCCTCCGCCTAAATCGACAAATGCGCCGAATTTTAAAATACCTGTTACTTTTCCTTCTAAGATGCTTCCGACTTCGAATTGCATATGAATTTATTATTCCTCTTTCCCTAACTTGTTTGTGCAATTATTTTCCCGAGGGCTTAACGTAAAATCTTGTCTCTCTGGGGTAGGCGTATCCAAGACGTTCAACCGCAACAGTGAGCATATATTCACGCTCGTCTGTCTCGTTCAAAATTCTTAAATATTCATCGTTTTCCTGTCTGGTCTCAATAATTTCTGCCTGAAGTTTAGCGATCTGCTCCTTCTGCTCGGCAATATCTGCCTGGGTGGAAATTATTGTTCCCACAGCGTAAACAAGCACAAGCGTAAAAACAGCAAGCTTGCATAAATCCGCAAAATGCGAACGCTTTTTTCTTTCGGTTCTTGCCATTTTAACGCCTCCTTGCAAAAATAATAACACACAATGTATTATACTACAAACAATACTTAAAGCGCAAGGTGATTTTACTCAAAATTCTTCCTCTTGCCAAAAAACAGCAGCCCGCACAAAACCGACATTATTTTTTTGAGTATTTTCACAAGAGTCTTGAGCGCCACCGCCAAAATACGCGATATTAATTTGCCCGGCAACAGGATATATGCTGTAAATCCTATTATCATTCCCACCAAAACAAACGCCCTTAAAGCGCCGCCGCACAACGAAACACAAAAGCCGTAAAACGACATTCCGAAGACAAAGAAGAAAACCGCATCCTCGAAAAAGACAGCTATATCGCTATGCTTAATTGCAAGCCTTGCGGCACGAAACAAATCAAAAGCCGAGCCTAACACCGCGCCCAAAAGCACGCTTAATCCCAAAAGCTTAAGCTCATATGCCGTGCCGAAAAAGGCACGCAGTTCGGTAACATCGTTCATTGTGTTATCTTCCCCCAAAGCGTAAGCTTGCGCTTGCGGTGCTTATCTCCGTAAACAATTGATTTTATATCGCCGTCAACCGTCATGTTGCCTGTTTCAACGCTCATTTCGCCAACCTTTAAGCCCTTACCCCGAATAACAAGCTCACCCATTTCGGTATATACCGAAATACAGTTCTCGTCAAAGCTTTCGGCATCGGTCACACCCGAGAGCGAAAGATGGCTTCTGCCCTCTAAAATTAAATTATGCTTAGACTGTATCTGCTCCGACATTTACTACCGCCTCCTTTTGTTATAGTAAATGCTTATGCTTTAAAACCTTGTGAAATAACAAAAACTCACATTTGTTAAGCCTTTGTTTATTCGCTTGCTTATTATTTTGTTAAACATAAAAAACGCCACCCAACAGGTGGCGTTTTTGCATTGTTAATTGCGGCTCAATTAACTGTTATTCGGTTAAAGACTCCTGGAACAACGAGTTGAGCTCTTCAACATAATAATCAATAGTTTCCTTATACTGTTCCTTAAGCTGTGCCCAAGAGGAAGGATTGTTGCCTGCAGTACCGCCGATGCAGTTGCTTACTGCGGTTGAGAGATTAGGCTGGCAACCCGAAGCGAAGTTAACAATGGGGTTAGCTGCTGCAAGCTTATAGCAAACATCGTTCATTTCAAGCATTTCGTCAGTCCACTTATAGGTTTCCTTAAGCTGCTTAATGTCAATAGAAATAACGGTGGGGTCCAAAATCTTGAAGCGTTCGCACATTGAGAAGAGCACAACAGCCTCAGCATTTTCGGCACCGGTTATAATGTGATAGCCAACAGGCTGAGAAGCAAGGTAATAAGTGCCGTCGCCGTCAGCGTTTCTGGGCAAGGGAGCAAACATAACTTCGCCTGCTTCGATATCACCCCAGATACTATTGATAGTTTCAACGGTATCAGTGAAGCCCCACTTTTCAACAAGATAGAACAAGCAAAGGCCTTCCTTAATGCCTGCGCCTACGGTGTCGTTTCTGGGAGTATAGCCCTTGGACCACATGGGATAGTTGGTTTCGTTCTTGTTGAGGTCATAAATAAGGGTCTGAACAGCTTCCAAAACGGGGTCATCAATGTTTGATTTGAACTGTCCGTCCTCAATTTCGATGATGGTTGTACCTGCAGAGTCAACCAAAGCCTGCTGCCAGTACCAACCGTCCAAAGCGTATCTGTCTTCGTCGCCGTCCGAGAAGTCTACACACATTTCATAGAAGATGTCCCATGTCCACTCATCGTTGTAATAAAGCTCGGCAGGGTCGTCAAAGCCCCATTCTTCAACAACTCTTCTGTTATAAGCAACAACGTTTGTTGCCTTAACGTCAACAAGAATGATGTAAGGCTCGCCGCCCATCGAGAAATAATTATCAACAAAGTCCTTGCTGCCTGCCCACAACGCATCAGTGTAATCAATGTAATCGGTTACGGGCTGGAACATGCCCTTAATGCACTGATAAGGGAAGGTCGTTACCGAGCAAGAGGTGAAGTCGGGGGAAGTGCCGCCCAAAACAAGGTTTGCAAGGTCGTCAAAACGTGAGCCGTATGTAGTTTCGATCCATTCGATTTCACAGCCATACTTTTCCTGGAAGGTCCAGTAACCGGTGTTAACTATCTCATCTTCGGAATAGTTGTGGAAATCGTCATACCAGCTGTGCCACTTAATGGTTGAGCCGGAAGCGAGGGTTGTTTCAGCGTCGGGCAATGTGATGCCTGCTGCTGCCAAAATAGCTTCAGAGTCTTCGGTAGAAAGGGTAAGCTTAATAATCTCACGCTTGTTGGATTTTCCGCATCCCACAAGGGTGAATACCATAAGTACTACCAAAGCCAATGCAAATAATTTTTTAGCCATTAGATAATTCCTTTCTGAGGCTGTAATAAGCGCCTCAATAACAGTTGATATAATATCGCTTTATTATTCTATCATATTGGCAAGTACAACCTCAATATGCGTTTTAGTCAAAAAATTCATGCTGTTTTTGTATAATATGTTAATCTTTTTGACGTTTTTAAACACTGTGCCCTTTTGAGCAATAAAAAGCACCCCGAAAAATCGGGGTGCCCAAAGTTTATATTATGCTTCCTTGTCGATAAACTCTTGAATGGTAACATTCAGTTCAGCAACATAATAATCCAAAGCTTCCTGGTTAGCTTCCTTAAGCTGTGCCCAGGTAGAAGCCTCTGCGCCGTGTGCAGAATCATAGAAGTTAGAAACGTAGCTGTTGATTCTGTCGCCGAAGTTGTAAGAGAAGATAACGCCGTCGGAATTGTTAGCGATCTCGTAGCAGATATCCCACATCTGAAGCATTTCATCGGTCCAAAGGTAAACTTCTTCAAGGTTACGTCTGTCGATAGAAATTACAGTCGGGTCTAATATCTTAAATCTGTCGCAGGCTGCCAAAAGTGCAGCACCTTCGTGGTTTTCGCCGCCCTTGATAAGAGCATATCCGTTAGGTGAGCAGTTGATGTAATATTTGCCGTCGCCGTTGGGGTCACGAGGAACAGGGCAGAACATCAATTCGCCTTCTGCAACATCGCCCCAAACGTTTGAAATATCTTCAACAGGGCCTGTGAATACGTATGTACCTCTGATATGGAAGAGGCAAAGGCCTTCCTTTATGCCGCCGCCTTCAACGCCGTTTCTCAACGACCAGCCGTTGTTCCACCAGGGGAATACGCACTCGTTCTTGGCAAGGTCGTAAAGCACGCTTGCAGCTCTTTCAAGTCTGGGGTCGTCAACGTTTGTTTCAAACAAATCGGTTTCGGTGTTGTAATAAACAAGCTCTGCTCCCGAGGAATCCATGATACCGCTGGTGAAGCTCCAACCGTCCAAAGCATATCTGTCTTCGTCAGGGTCAGAGAAGTCTAAGCACATTTCATAGAATACGTCCCATGTCCATTCGTCGTTATAGTAAAGCTCGGCAGGGTCGTCAAAGCCCCATTCGTCCATAACACGTCTGTTATAAGCTACTACCTGACCGAATGCGATATCTGTGCACATAGCATACACCTTATCGCCGATCGCACAATAATCATATACAAAGTCTTTAACGCTTGCCCAAAGAGCATCGTCATAGTCGATATAGTCGTTAACAGGGGCAAAGAAGCCCTGAAGAGTCAAGCCGGGATAAACACCCGAGCCGGAATGTGTAAAGTCAGGCGAGGTGCCTGCCAAAATCAAGTTGGCAAGGTCATCGCTGTAACTGTCGTATGTACATTCGATCCATTCAACATCACAGCCGTACTTTTCCTGGAAGGTCCAGAAACCGGTGTTTATAACTTCGTCATCGGAATAGTTGTGGAAACCGTCATACCACGAGAACCACTTTACGATAGAGCCTGCTGCCGCAGTTGTTTCAGCATCGGGCAGAGTGATACCTGCTGCTGCCAAAATAGCTTCCGAGTCTTCAGTCGAAAGAGTAAGCTTAACTATTTCACGTTTTTTCTTTCCGCAACCGACAAGGGTAAATAGCATTATAACTACCAAAGCCAGCGCAAACAGCTTCTTAGCCATTAAATCAATCCTTTCTTAAAAAACAATTTCCCTCAAACAAAATAACCTAACGTTATTTTACCTTATTATATTATCATAATATTAGCCATAATATCAATATGCTTTTTGGTCAAATTTTTCGATGAATTTTGTATAATATGTTAATGTTTAAGTGCGTTTACAAACTTTTTGTTCCGTAAAAAATGAAATGCACCCTGCAAGGCAGAGTGCATCATGTTAAAATATTAAACCTTATCCTTGAGAATCGACGAATTCCTTCACATTGGCGTTGAGTTCATCAACATAGAACAGGATCGATTCTTGGTTAGCTTCTCTAACCTGTGCCCATGTCTGTGCGCCCAAGCCGGATCTGCCGAGGGTCATGGTCTTTTCAATGGCAATGTCATAAAGCTGGTCGCCAAGGCCGTGACCATAGTTCAAAACGGTATTTTCAGACGCAGAAAGCTCCATGCAGTGGTCATACATATCAAGCATTTCTTCAGTCCAGTAATACTTTTCCACAAGCTGTTTACGGTCGATGGAGATAACGGTAGGATCCAAGATCTTGAATCTTTCGCATGCGGCAAACAAAGCTACACCTTCGGGGTTTTGCGCGCCGTTTACCAAAAGGAATGCAGTAATCTTGGAGCCAATGTAATAGTTGCCGTCGCCGTTAGGGTCGCGAGGCAACGGAACGAACATAATTTCGTTCTGTGTAATGTCGCCCCAAACTGCATTTACCTCTTCAACGGGAGCAGTGAAGCCCCATGTACCTACAACATAGAACAAGCAAAGGCCTTCCTTAACGCCGCCGCCTTCAACGTCGTTTCTGATTACCCAGCCCTTGTTCCAAACAGGGTAAATACATTCGTTCTTTTTAAGGTTGTAAATAAGCTCGGCTGCTCTTTCAAGTCCGGGGCTGTCAAGGTTAGCCTCATAAAGACCGGTTTCCTTGTTATACATAACTGTTGTGCCGCCCGACATTTCCATAAGTGAGGTATCATAGTACCAACCGTCCAAGGCGTATCTGTCCTCATCAGGGTCAGAGAAGTCTAAGCACATGTCATAGAATTCATCCCAGGTCCATTCGTCGTTAGCATAAAGCTCGGCAGGGTCGTCAAAGCCCCATTCGTCCATAACACGTCTGTTATAAGCGCAAACGTCATCGAACTTAAGCTCGTAAACCATTGCATAGCGCTTGCCTGCAAGAGATAAATATGTATCTACAAAGTTCTTTGTGCCTACCCAAAGAGGGTCATCATAGTCGATGTAATCATCAACAGGCTGATAAACACCCTTTATTGCGTAGGTAGGGAAGTAGTCGATATCGTCACCGGGGAAGAAGTCGGGAGAAGTACCTGCCAAAACAAGAGTTGCAAGTCCGTCATATCTCTGATCCCATACACATTCCAACCACTCTACCTCACCGCCGTACTTTTCGGTAAAGGTGAAGAAACCGGTGTTAACGACCTCTGTCTCGGAATAGTTGTGGAAGGGGTCATACCACGCATACCACTTGATAACCGAGTTAGCGCCGACTGCATCAGCTGCGTCAGGCAAGGTGATACCTGCTGCTGCCAAAATAGCTTCCGAATCTTCGGTGGAAAGAGTTACCTGAACGATCTCTCTTTTCTTGTTTCCGCAACCTACAAGAGCGAAAACCAAGACCAGCACAAGAACCAAAGCAAGAATCTTTTTCATAATTGTCCTCCATATAAATAAATTAGCATTTGCCATCTTTAATATTACAATATCCTGCCATAAAAATCTATTAGCAAAACACAAGAATTTATATATTTGTTTTTGTACAAAACAATACACAGCCCCGAAAATATTAGCTCGGGGCTGTGCAGTCATTCCAAAAATATGAATATTTTAATTATTTGACATTATCCGATAGGACTGCCGTTTGCAATGAACTCCTCAACATTTAAGTTAAGCTCTTCAATGTAATACTCTAAAGTTTCGCTGTTGCTCGACTTGGTTTGTGCCCAGCTTTGAGCGTTGTTCGCACTTTGTCTTGATGAGCACTTCAGGGTTTCGGTAGTCTGCCACAAGTTATCGCCCATGCCGTTGCCGTAATAAACGGTTGCGGTTGCACCATCCTGTGCCAAGGCCTTACAGGTGTCATACATTGCAAGCATCTCCTGAGTCCAAAGATACTTTTCTTCAAGCTGGCGTCTGTCGATGGATACAACAGTCGGGTCTAAAATCTTAAATCTTTCGCAAGAGGCAAACAGTGCAACACCTTCGGGGTTTTCGGCACCCGAAACAATGCAATAACCTGCTGCCTTAACCTGCATGTAATACTTTCCGTCGCCGTTGGGGTCACGAGGCAAAGGAACAAACATAAGCTCGTTAGCCAAAACATCGCCCCAAACGTTGGATATTTCCTCGACAGGGCCTGTAAATGCCCAAGGTCCTCTGATATAGAACAGGCAAAGGCCTTCCTTCATGCCTGCGCCCTCGCTGTCGGTGCCGTTTCTTGTATTCCAGTTATGGTTCCAAACGGGGTATATGCACTCGTTTTTGGAAAGGTCATAAAGAACATTTGATGCTCTTTCAAGTCTTGGGTCGTCAAGATTCGATACATATTTGCCGGTTTCGGTGTCAAACGTAACTATCTGAGTTCCGCACGAATCCATAAATGCGCCGGAATATGCCCAGCCGTCAAGTGCATAACGGTCATAATCAGGGTCCGAGAAGTCAAGACACATTTCATAGAATACGTCCCAAGTCCATTCATCATTATAATAAAGCTCGGCAGGGTCGTCAAAGCCCCATTCTTCCATAACTCGTCTGTTATAAGGCACAACGCTTTCAAAACTGTTCTCGGTGCAGATTATGTAGTGCTTTCCTCCCAAAGAGAAGTACTTGTCAACAAAATCTTTAACGCCCGACCAAAGGGGGTCGTTATAGTCGATATAATCATCGACCGCCTGGAACATTCCTTTGATTGCATAAGTAGGGAAGGTGTCGTTGCAGTCAGAGCCCGAGGGGAAGAAGTCCGGCGGTGTTCCGCCCAAAATAAGATTTGCCAAATCATCATTTCTCGTTGCCCATGTGGTTTCTATCCAGTCAATTTCGCATCCGTACTTTTCTTTAAAAGTCCAGTAACCGGTGTTTACTACCTCTGCCTGGCTGTAATTGTGGAAATCATCATACCAGCAAAACCATTTAATGGTGGTGCCTGCTACCAATGTCTCCTCGGCAGAGGGCAGGGAAATGCCTGCTGCTGCCAGAATTGCTTCTGCGTCTTCAGTCGAAAGCGTTACTTCAACAATCTTTCTCTTGTTTCCGCCGCAGCCTACAAGCGCCAAAATAAGAATAATCGCCAATGCTAAAGCCAAAAATCTTTTAATTCTCAATTTTCTCACCCCAATATAAATTTATAATATAATTCTACCCTTTATTTCCATTTAAATCAATTCTCTAAATAGCCAATTTAGCTCTTGCGATTTTGTGCATTAATTATCAATTTTGGGACAGCTCTGATTATTTTTCATCAATTCATTTGTGCAAGCAAGAAAAAAGCCGCCCAAAAAAGGCGGCTTTAAAGTTAGATTTTATCAGTCGTATTCAGCGATCATTGCATTGAGTTCTTCAATGTAATATTCAATAGTTTCCTTGTTCTGTTCCTTAAGCTGTGCCCAAGATGTAGGCTCGGCTGCACGGGTGATGCTGTTGCCAAGGTTGTTAATGGCATTGTTAAGATTCTGAGGAACGTCACCCTCTAAGATGATGATAGGATCACGTGCTGCAAGCTCTTCACAGTGGTCATACATATCAAGCATTTCGTTGGTCCACAAGTATTTTTCCTTAAGCTGCTTCTTGTCAATGTCGATAACAGTGGGGTCGAGCTTCTTGAATCTTTCGCAGGATGCCAAGAGTGCTACACCGTCAAGGTTGTCGCCGCCCGAAACCATGCACAAGCCGGAAATTGCAGTGTTAAGGTAATATTTACCGTCGCCGTTAGGGTCGCGGGGCATGGGAGCGAACATAACTTCGCCCTGAGATACGTCGCCCCAGATGTTGGAGATCTCTTCAACAGGGCCGGTGAAGTAAGAGGTTTCGATTACATAGAACAAGCAAAGGCCTTCTTTAAGTCCTGCGCCGAAGGTACCGTTGTTTCTTAAAGCCCAGCGGTTGTTACCCTCGTGATAGCAGCAGTCGTTCTTAACGAGGTCATATACAAGGTTCTGTGCTCTTTCAATCTCGGGAGAGTCGATATTGGAGTAGAATATGCCGTTTTCATCTATCTGCAATACCTGCTGGCCGGTAGACTGTACCAAGCCGCCCTGATAAGCGTAGCCATCCAAAGCGTAACGGTTTTCGTCTCCGTCCGAGAAGTCCATGCACATGTTATAGAATACATCCCATGTCCACTCGTCATTTGCATAAAGCTCAGCGGGGTCATCGAAGCCCCATTCCTGCATTACACGTCTGTTATAAACGCAAACGTCACGGAATGTGATGTCGGTGATGATCGAGTAGTGCTTGTCGCCAAGTACGAAGTATTCGGCAGCGTCAGCAACACCCTGCCACAAAGGAGATGTGTAGTCGATGTAATCATCAACATAAGTGAACATGCCCTTAATGCAGCTCATGGGGTATGTAGCGGTTGCAGCAGTACCTGCAGGGAAACAGTCGGGCGCAGTACCTGCAAGCACAAGGTTAGCCAAGGTGTCAAGTCTTCCCGAGTAGTCACACTCGATCCAGTTGATGGATGAGCCATACTTTTCGGTAAAGGTGAAGTAACCGGTGTTAACGATTTCGTCCTGGCTGTAGTTCTGGAAGGGGTCATACCAGCAAAGCCAGTCAACAACCGTACCGGATGCGAGAGTTTCGGCTGCATCAGGCAATCTGATACCTGCTGCTGCCAAGATTGCTTCCGAGTCCTCAGTCGAAAGAGTAACCTTAACTACCTGACGCTTTTTATCCTTACATCCGGCTAAAGCGAAGGTTGCAAAGACCATGAGGAGAACTAAAAGCAACGCAATAATTCTTTTCATAACAATTCCTCCGTTCTTAAACAAAATATGCTTATGCATATTCCAAGTATATGAATTGATTATAACACTTTATCCAACTAAAATCAATTGGCACTATTGCCATTTTTGCGGCGAAAATATTGTAAAACCCGCCATTGTCCCCGTTAAAATAATTATATTCATCTGCTCGGTTTTGATGTTATTATTGAATACAAAAAATCAAAGCCCGAAGAAATGATGGGTGTTCGTAAAACAGTTAAACCTAAAATTTAACTATTTTACGGCATCTGTCAGACGGGGTTGGTAATCAACAACGAAAAATGAGTGATGCCAGGTCGAAAGACCGAGCATCACTCATTTTTTATCTTAACGCTTATACTTTCGATATTATGGAGGAACATATTATGCAGGAACTGAACTATATTCGTTGTGGTGATTACTATATTCCCGATATTCGCTTACCGGAGGAAAACAGACCTATTCGTCGGTGGGGACGTATGCACAGAGATTATCTCAAGGAACACAACCCCATTCGCTTCAATGAGCTTTGTCTCAGCGGTGAATTGTGGACATATCTGGCTGATTTGAATGAGCAGGCACAGAACCGCCTTGAACTTATCGTCGAACAGATAAAGGCATCTGAAGGCGTGACAGAGGGCATGAAGCAACACGATCAGATGGCGTGGGTTGGAGCTATGAACAGCATCCGCAATCGTGCAGAGGAGATTATTATGCGTGAGATGATCTATGAGGAGGATGCGGTATGAGAATCCTTGAAGAATTATGGTACGGCAACATCGAGCCAACTGAATATGATACATCCTCTTGCAAAGAGTATAGGAAACTGTTGGAGCTGATTTGCAGAAATGAAGAAAAGCTCAGAGCCACCATGACGGATGAGCAAAAGGAGCTGTTTGAGAAATATACTGATTGTGTGCGAGAGCATCAAACAATTACAGACTGCTTGATCTTCCAGAACGGCTTTAAGCTGGGTGCGAGAATGATGTTGGGGGTAATGGAAGAATAATAGGCGAAGCAGACTTGGACTGCCTTTAAGGTGATCCGGGTCTGCTTTTTTGTTTTCAAAGAACATTTGAAGCCTACGCACTTTATTCGCCGTAAAAAGTGTAATTATTTTTCTAAAACTCGTTGTATTTTTTGCGATTGTGTGATATACTATACTTGCATTATAATGACGGAGGTGCGTGTATGTACCGAATTGCTATTGAAAAGCTATTAAAATGGAAACAAAGTAAACGCCGTAAGCCTTTGATTATCGAAGGAGCTCGTCAAGTTGGTAAGACTTGGCTGATGAAAGAATTTGGCAGACAGGCATATGCGGATACCGTATATATCAATTTTGACTCCAATTCCAGAATGGCAGAGTTGTTTGCCTCTGATCTGGATACGGAACGCTTGATTATGGGATTGGAACTGTATGTAGGTCGCAAAATTGATCCCGACAACTCTTTGCTGATTTTTGACGAAGTGCAGGAAGTTCCGAGAGCGTTGTCGTCTCTTAAATATTTCTACGAAAATGCGCCTCAGTATCACATTGTATGCGCCGGTTCGTTGCTTGGTATTGCCTTGCATCAAGGCACGTCTTTCCCCGTGGGTAAGGTGGATTTCTTGAAACTGTATCCCCTTTCTTTCAAGGAATTTTTGATGGCAACAGATAAAGAACGATTTGCCGAACTGCTTGATAAGCGAGATTTTCAGATGATCACAAGCTTTAAGCAAACGTATATTGATGCCTTGAAACACTATTACTTTGTTGGCGGCATGCCTGAGGCTGTGCAAAGCTTTGCAGAGAATAAGGACTTTAACGAGGTTCGTGAAATTCAAAAGCGAATCCTTGCTGCATATGAACAAGATTTCTCTAAACACGCTCCTAACGAAATTGTGCCGAGACTCCGTATGTTGTGGAACAGTATCCCTTCTCAGTTGGCGAAAGAAAACAAGAAGTTTATCTACGGTCTTGTTCGTGAAGGCGCTCGGGCGAAAGACTATGAAACTGCAATTATGTGGTTGAGCGATTGTGGTCTTGTTCATAAGGTTAGCCGTGTCAATGCGGCAGGCATCCCCTTGCGGGCATATGAGGACTTGAAAGCGTTTAAGCTATTTGTAGTTGACGTTGGTCTTCTCGGCTGTATGGCTGGACTTCGTCAGCGTACTCTGCTTGACGGCAATGATCTTTTTGTTGAATTCAAGGGTGCACTCACAGAACAGTACGTTTGCCAGCAGTTAAAGACCATCCAAGACTTGGACATTTATTACTATACCAACGACAGAGGTTCCTGTGAAGTTGACTTTGTTGTTGATACGGGTGAATTGATAGTTCCTGTTGAAGTAAAGGCAGAGGTAAATCTCAGAGCAAAGAGTCTTAAGACTTACCAAGAAAAATTCTCTCCCGAAGTTTCCGTTCGCACATCCATGGCGGACTTCAAGAAAGAAGATTGGCTCGTTAATCTGCCGCTGTATGCGATAGACCAGATCACTCAAATATAATCGGAGGCAGCAGTTATGAATATTAAACAATTATCTTCCGACGGCAAGATTGCTTATTTAATTAAGCCGATATTGAAAGTACTACAGGAAGCTGGCGGTCAGTTAGAGCGTTCTGAAATAAAAGCACGCATCGCTGACATGGATGATCAAATTGCGGAATTTGCAGAAATTGAAAAGAAGTCCAAGAAAACTGGAAACACATATAAGGAATTCAACTTCAAGTTCAATTTTGCAATAAAAGATTTATTCTTTATTGGATTATTGACTTATACGGATACTTCTCCTATTACGCTGACCGAAAAAGGACTATATCTTGATGTAGATACTCTTGATGTCGAAAAAGATGTTATTGAAGCATCTAAAAAGCATTGGGAGCAGTTGAGTCAAAACAACAAGAAGAACAAGGTTGCCGACATTTCTGACAACGAGGAAGAAATGCAGGAAGAAGAAAAAATCAAGGATGATTTCAAAGAAAAACTGCTTGCTGCGATTGCGAAAATGACCCCTAAAAAGTTTGAGGCTTTTTCAAGGGCGTTGTTAAATCGTATGGGTGTTGAATTTACAGAAAAGGGCGTTCAGATCAGTAATGATGGCGGAATTGACGGTTATGGTTATCATACCGATACTAATGATTTCCGCACAACCAGAGTTGTTATTCAATGCAAACGTTATAATGTTGCACCCGTAAGAGAACCGGAAATTAACCAATTCTTAGGTGCCATGAACAAGTACCAGGCCGATTATGGTGTGTTTATCACCAACGGCAGATTTACGAATTCAGCAAGGCAGGCTGCAAGAGAAGGCTCCCCCATTACCTTGATTGACGGGAATGACCTTGTTAAATTGGTTATCAAATATGAGTTGTATATAACACCGGTTAAGACCTATGTTTTGGAGGAGTTTTATAACTCGGAAGAATAATAACAGGTTGACCTGTGAGCGTTGAAAACCGTTCATCAAAACCTAACCCAATATGCAAATATAAGGACGGTTGTTCTGATTGTGGAGGATTATATGGCAAAGAAAAATAACGATTTTTTCGTTGAAAAGAAAGCTTGGTCGGTTGTTAAGGATGAGTTGCTCGGATGTTATTTTATGCCGTATGTTTCCAAAATCCTTCACACATATAGACCACTTGTATATGTAGATTGTTTTGCTGGAAAAGGAAAATTTGATGATGGAAACCCCGGCTCACCTCTAATCGCACTCGAAGTAATCGATAAATGCCAAGAGAGCACAAGTATGGAATCTACGCAGATAGAGGCTACTTTTATTGATTTGAACTATGCGGACGATCTACGGAACAATTTACAGAAATATCCTTGGGTCAATATTATCTCTGGAAAATATGAGGATAATCTCGCAAATGTTTTGCAAGGCAAAGAACGTTGCAATGTGTTTTTGTACATTGATCCTTATGGCATAAAAGCATTGAGGTGCTCAATATTCGATGAATTGTCAAAGAAACATTTTAATTCTATTGAGCTTCTTATCAACATGAACTCTTTTGGGTTCATTAGAGAAGCTTGCCATGCATTAGGGACATCGTTTAATGACAAGGCAATATTTGATGATCTGGTTGAATACGATCCTTCTAAAATGGACAAATCTTCTGAATCAATAGATGAGTTGAATGCTATTGCCGATGGTGATTATTGGCAAGACATTATTAACCAATATAAAACCGGAACTATTGATGGATATGAGGCAGAGGCAAGATTCTCGGAACAGTATTGTCAACGGCTGAGACAAAGCTACACGTATGTACTAAACATGCCTCTGCGCATTAAAAAGGGCCAACGTCCGAAATATAGATTGATTCATGCAACAAATCATCGAGATGGCTGCTTACTCATGGTAGACAATATCTGTAACCGCTGGGAGGCTCTTCAAGAAATACAGTCTGGTGGACAGTTATCACTCTTTGAGGAAAACTATGACAATCAGATTGTGGATGACACAGATATTGCAAACAAAGTATCTGCGTATTTTGCTCGGTATAGTGCCAATACATCACTTCACGAGGCTCTCGCAGGGTTCTTCATGGAATATGGACCGATCTGTTCGACAGGCACGGTTAAAAAAGATTTGAAAAAACTTGAAAGTAATGGTCGAATTATAGTTACCCGTGAGCCCAGCACAACGGGCAAAGGAAAAAAAGCGACCTATATGTCCGAAGAAAAGGGCAAAAAGGTTTATGTGAGGTGGGCTCAGTGAAAAAGGTTACAAAATACATAAGTCGTAAAACGCTGATCTACAAAACTGATGTAGAGTATGGCGATTACACGATGAATCATGTTTTGGGATGCTCTCACGGTTGCAAATATCCCTGTTATGCATATCTGCAGAAAAAAAGATTTGGTAATGTTACATCCTATGAAGATTGGTGCGCTCCGGCACTTGTAAAAAACACATTAGAGCTTCTTGATCGTGAGCTACCCAAATTTAAGAACAAAATCAAAATATTGCATTTGTGTTTTACCACTGATCCGTTTATGTATGAGTACGATGAAATACAGAAAATGAGTCTTTCAGCCATTAAGAAAGTTAATGACGCAGGAATTAAATGCTCTGTACTGACAAAAGGCATCCTGCCCATTGCTTTAGCTGATCTTTCAAAAGACAACGAATATGGTGTAACCCTTGTATCCTTGGACGATGGCTTTAGAGAAAGAATGGAACCAGGTGCTGCACCTATTGCAGAAAGATTATCAGCGTTAAAAGCTTTGCATGAAGCAGGTTGCAAAACATGGGTCAGCATTGAACCCTATCCTACTCCAAACATCATACAGCAAGACTTAGAGGCTATTTTGGAAGCTGTAAGCTTTGTGGATAAAATCATCTTCGGGCGAATGAATTATAGCAAGGAAACCAGTTCCTATAAAGAACACAAACGGTTCTATAATGAGTGCGCTCAAAAAGTGATTGAGTTTTGCACGGAACACCACAGAGCATATCACATCAAGGATGGAACAATTACCCCGTTGAAGGAGAATAAAAATGTTTGATATTAACGATATGGCTAAAACGGCATTTGAGCCAATTATGTCCACACCGCTACAAAGAGCCCAAAAAGATGGATATGTCAATATTACTGGGGCTAAAGGCAAAAAGAAAATCGAGTATATTACCTCGGAAAAGCATGTAGAGAATTATGAGGATCCCGAGGAAAAAGTTCGTGCTGAATTCTTTGCCGAGCTGATTTACAAATACGAATACCCTGCAAACCGCATCAAAGTTGAAGTGGTTGTTCCGGACAGATTGCCTACTGACCGTGCTGATATTGTTGTCTTTAGCGATGATGACTGTAAACGCCCGTATGCAATTGTAGAGTGTAAAAAAGAAGGCGTTACGGATGCCGAGTTTAACCAGGCGATTGAACAGGGTGTTGGAAATGCAACGTGGGTAAAACTCAGAGCAGATTATGTTGTTATCATTGCTGGCGGTACTCGCCGTGTTTTAGATGTTTCTGATAAATACGGAGCATTTGAGCGTGAGCAAAATATTCTTGCAGACCTTCCTCGTGCATATGGTAAACCTCAAGAATTCCGTTTTTACAAAGGCACGGACAACGATATAAAGCCTGTATCGAGAGAAGATCTGATTGCTGCAATCAAAAAGTGTCACCAAACATTGTGGGGCGGTGGTATTTTTATAGAATCACTTGACAGATCAACTCTAATATGCTATAATATACTTATAAAATAACAATCATGCCAAAGGAGGCGACCATTATGAAAACTGCAATTGAATACATTGTCGGATGCCATGTGTCGCCGAATGCAGCATGACGCTTTTTGAGTATGCTTAAATAATCGGCTCATATTTCACGGCATATCTGACGATATGCCGTTTTTGTTTTCCTTCGAAAAATGGTTTGGCAATGTATTCTGAATCTTCCCATTGAGAAGCACGCTTCAACCATTTTTACGGAGGTATTTTTTTGCAAAAATTAAACGAAATCATTAAATCACTTGATGGAAAAGCCGTATCTTCCTATACCAAACTGTGTGGAAGATACGAGCGGAACGGAATTGCCTATCATATCCGGAATGTATATGGCGGACAATTCAAATATGCGGCGGTAACGATTGAACTCCCTTGCTGTCAGATTTTCGGTAACGATGCGTTTGATTCTTCAGACAATATCGCATTGACATCCTACATCATGCGAGAATTTTCGGCGGCGGCACACATGGCGAATGATGCCATGCAGCAATCGGAAAGCAATGTTCAAAAGGGATTCTTCCTTGTTTATCCGTTTGGAACGAGGGTTCTGTCAAATTCCGTCGTACAATGGAACGGTGAGACTATAGCCCTGTCCCTGACAATCAAATTGCCATATAACAGTTCATCCTATAGCGGCGGAAGCGTTATGGCTCAGACTGCAGAAGCGCATAGAGAATCTTTAGGCAGCCGCAAAAAAGGTGTCATTTCCGCAAAAGCTCTGAAAATTCTGCTTACAAAGAATCTGCCCCAATTGATTGAGAATTTCGTGGCAGACTTTGATATTGATACTCTAAGCGAAGCGGTTGCACTTTGGCACAATCAGGAGTATATACGCCGATTTCTGAAAAATAACGGATATGTTTCTTTTGTGGCAAACGGTGCGGTTCTTCCGAGAAAGGGGAAAACCGATTACAAGGATGCCAAAGGAGCTGTTCCGTTCACTGCACCTGAGTCAATGGAGATCAATATAACATTGCCAAACGGTGATACGGTTGGCGGAATGGGTATCCCGAAAGGCATAACGCTGATCACAGGTGATGCTTACCACGGAAAAAGCACCATTTTGGAAGCGTTAAAGGAGGGCGTGTACAACCACGTCCTCGGGGATGGTCGGGAATATGTTATAACCGATAAAAGCGCTATGACCATTCAAGCAGAGGACGGAAGAAGTATCAGGAATACCGATATATCATTCTTTCTGCAAAAACTTCCGGTAAAATCAATTCTGCCAAAAAACTTTTCGACCGATAATGCCAGCGGTTCGACTTCACAGGCTGCGGCAATTGCAGAAGCTTTTGAGGCAGGATGTCGTTTGATGCTGTTCGACGAAGACCGAAGTGCGAATAATTTCATGTATAAAGACGAAAAGATGCGTTCGGTTATAAAAAACGCGTCTACCGTTCCGTTTCTTGACAATGCTCGAATGTTTTATGAGAAGTACGGTATTTCATCCGTCATTGTTGTAGGCGCTTCGGGAGAATACTTTCGTATTGCAGATAAAGTGATTTTGGTCGAAAACTTTGTTGTTTCGGAATATAAAGATTATTCCAACGATTGTACGAATGTTGTACCAAGCTTTTCGCCGATGCCACGACAGGTCGATTTTGCAAATCTCGGCAGAATTTGTCTTACAAGAAACATTGAAATCAAGGATGATTCAACAATCAAAATCGGAAATGAAACGGTCGATATTACAGAGTGCGTTCCACACGCAACACGCGGTCAGCTTGATTTCATTTGCTCGTTTATCTACTATTTGACAGTTATTGAGCAGAGGAAAAGCGGGAACATAAAGGAATCTGTCGTGTCGTTGTACAAGAAGCTTGATTCCTGCGGATTGGATATGATTCATCAAACGGGATTCAGAGGTGCGTCGGGTGTCATTGAATATGTTCGACCCGAAGATATTCTGTCAATTCTGTATCGGTTGAAGAGTATCGCTTTTAAGTGATGAATATGTGAAACGAAAGGGGATTATTATGCGAGATATTTTTGTTGAAGATTTTGAATCTGAATTATTTACTGCGGCTTTCAAGAAATATTTCTGCGAAATCAGTACATCGTCACGGAATTGGGAGATGTTATTTCGGCAAATGAACGATGAAAAGGATACTACGAAGGCGATTATGAGACTGGATGGGAATACCGTGGTTGGATTTATTATGTTTTGCGAGATAGAGCTGCAATGTATATTCTTTTCGGAAAAATTCGGGTACATTCGCGAATTATGGGTTGATCGTTCGTATCGCCGCACAGGGCACGGAAGTCATTTGATGCATTTAGCGGAACAATATTTTGTTGGTAGGAAGATACCGCAAATGGCTCTCAATGCCTTACCGGGAACAGAAGAGTTTTACCGAAAGCAAGGCTATTCTGCAAGTGAAGTTATCGTTTCTGAATCAGATGCTATTTTCACCAAGAAGATATATATTACTGCAAGTTCATAATAAAACAAGTAAAAATGCCCACGTCGATTTTCAAAAAATTGACGTGGGCATTTTTGGCGCTGGAATTATTTGGTTAACTTAATGACATTGATTGACGATGTTATCAATTTGTACGATGAAATCTACGAACATGTACCCAAAAAGGTTTTTCTTGCAAGGTGGTATCCATCTGCGGAACATGATGGTGACAACGAATACAGAAAAGCAGAAAGCCGCATCAGCGCTATAAAAGAAGTTGTTCAGCAACTGAATCTGGAGCTGACCGATTTAGGCACAAGGGAAACCGGTACATTCGATATCAGAGATGTTATGTATCATGACATAAGAGAATGTGATATTTTCATTGCTGACCTTTCGGGGGCTCGACACAACGTTATGATTGAAGTAGGATATGCACTAAAGCATGTTAAGACTGCCAGAATGCTGTTCTATTTTCAGGCATCGGATAAATGTCCCTCTGTTCCGTTTGATGTTAGTCACTTAAACTATGTTCCGATTGTGGATTCTGCGGAAATAAAAACATCCGTGAAAGCACGTATTGAGAATATCCTTGAACAGGCTCGAAACGGGGAAATATAAATATCCAGACAGTCTACGTTACTATTTTGGCAAGCAGCGATCAACCGTAAAAGTTGGTCGCTGTTTCTTTTGCAACACCATTAACTTCTACACAATCTGGGTAGAAGTTACAGTCTAACCTTCCTGCAAGTTGCATAGAAGTGATTTTTGACTTCGACACAACTTGTGTCGAAGTTAGCTTTTCAACTTCTGTCCAACTTGAACAGAAGTGCGGATTTAGACTTCCAACCAACTTGGTCGGAAGTGGATTTTGAAAATTTTGCCCAGGTTGGACAGAATTATTTTTTGCCCGTTGATATTTCTCTTGAAAATGTCCTAACAGGTAGAGAGAAATTTTCTGCAACCGTTGAAATTTGCCTTTTGAAATTCCGAATATAGTGAGAGGGCTCGCAACCTTGACGGCATAACACATTACTCGTATAATAATGGCACAGCGGTTCGCCGCTACATAAACAACTGAATAAACTGTTCGACCATATTGAGAAATGTCGGGTCTACCCGACACGGATTCGGTGCTCCGAAAAGTGCTGAACTGCTCCACCACGTCTTTGGTTCTGTTGGCGGGAGCTGTATGAAGCAGAACCCGACTTTGATCTTCAGAGCCGATTACATAGAACATCATTTTGAAGCGAGAGCCACGCTCCCGCCGATTCTTGGTGCTCTGTGTAATCGGCTCTTTTTGTTTTCTTCTACATCCGACAACTGAATGACCGTCCGAATGAGATATGACTTTGCGACGATATGAGCGAAGCAACGCTGGGGTGAGACTCCCGGGCAGGAACGACATTCGGGTAGAACGGCGAAAGCATTTTTAACCCTTAGTTTACTAAGGGCGCACTTCTATACGGGTGTGTTTCACACCTCGTATGTGCGCTCTGCGAGGCGACAGCACCTAACAACGAGTTGGTGCTGTTTGCGTCACTCCGTTCCGAACAAGGAGTTGTACCCCCTTGCGCTGTTTCACAGCTATCCCTGCGCCCTTGTGGGTACGAAACGACTTTACAAATCATTCCGCACCCACAAGGCTGAAAACAACACACAAAGGAGGTTTTATGGAATACACACCTAACCCTGAACTCGAAAAGCTCCGAGCTGAAAAAGAGAAAAACGAGAAAGAGATCGAACAGCTCTCCCACAAAATCACCCGATTGAAAAACCGCCAGAAGTATTATGAGGATGGCGAGCGCAAACGCCGCACTCACCGACTCTGCACCATCGCAGGAACTTTGGAAAGCATCGCCCCCGAGATCAAGGAACTGGACATTACCGAAGTGATGGAATTACTTGAACACATCTTCCACAAGGAAGAAATTCAGAAGTTGGTTCACCGCATGAAGATCAACCACGATTCAAGGCTTAGACGAGCAAAGGAGGGCTAAGTATCGCACTATATCATTTTCACGTTGACCAAATCAAACGCAGTGCAGGACAATCTGTTGTGGCATCCGCTGCCTACCGAGTAGGAGAAAAACTGCACAGCGAGTATTACAGCGAGGACAGCGACTACACTAACAAGGGCGGCGTGATTTATACAGAAATCTTTCTGCCGCCCCATGCTCCAAGAGAGTATGCGGACCGAGAAACCTTATGGAACGCCGTTGAAAAAGTTGAGAAAGGCAAGAAAGCGCAGCTTGCTTACAGCTTCGACATTGCCTTTCAAAACGAATTTACCCAGGAAGAAAACATCGCTCTGGCAAAAGAGTTTCTGACGAAACATTTTGTCAGCCGTGGCATGGTGGTGGACTTCGCCGTTCACGAGCCAGAGAAAGAAGAAGGCGGCATCAATAATCCTCACTTTCATTTCCTATGTCCCATCCGTCCTATCGACCAAAAAGGAAAATGGGGATTAAAACAGAAACGAGAATATGTGCTTGATGAAAATGGCAACCACATCCCCGACGGCAAAGGCGATTATGTGTTCAATGCCGTTCCCACCACCGATTGGGGTTCAGCTGAAACCTTGGAGTTCTGGCGTGAACAATGGGCGGTGATGTGCAACGCCAAGTTTGAAGAAAAAGGTTTGGATGTCCGCATCGACCACCGCAGTTATGAACGACAGGGCGTTGAACAGCTGCCTACTGTTCACGAAGGTCCCACCGTCCGAGCCATGGAGAAGAAAGGCATCAAGACCGAAAAGGGCGAGTTCAACCGATGGATCAAAGCCACCAACGCCTTTATCCGTAATCTTCGCAAAAATCTGTCTACTCTGCTTGAAGCCATCAAGGAAATCAAGGCAGAAATGGACAAGCCGCAGGCAGAGTCGGTCATCGTTCCACTGCAAAGATACTTCGATATGCGCAACGCTAAAGCCTATTCTCAGAAGGCAAGAGTCAGCAATCTGAAAGAGATGAACGAAATGGCGAACTATCTCAAAGCCAATGAGATCTACACCATAGACGATTTGGAAAGCCGAGTATCTACGTTGCGTGACACCGTTGACGAATTGAAGGCAGCTATGGATAAGGAAACCGCCCGTATGAAAGAAATCCGCAAGATGTCCGAATACTCTGCCGCTTTCAAAGCACTCAAACCGATAGTCGATGAATTGCAGAAAATCAAATTCACCAAGGCAAAAGAAAAGTACAAGGCAGAACACGCCGCCGAGCTTCGTCAGTATTACGCCGCACGTCGCAAGATTTTGGACGAGTTCCCCGGCGGCAAGTACGACAGCCGTGTGCTCGATAAGGAGTACGCACAGCTTGAACAGCAGCATAAGGACACCTACGCCAAGTTCGTTGCCATACGTGAGGAATACCAGCGCATTTGGCATATCCAGTCCCATGTGAACCAAGGGCGTGGCAACGCAGAGCAGAGCCAGCAGAAGAAAGATAATCGAAAGCAGGAAGAGCGCTAATTCATTCTCTTCGATTCACTTCCGGTAAAGTGCCAACTTGGCACTTTACCGCCATCAAGCAAAAGAAAGGACAATTTTTATGAACGAGCAAAAGAAAGCGATAGATATGACACGGGAGGAATTGAAAGAGCTGCTAAACTCGTTGTCCGCATCGGAGGACAATTCCTCTTGCGTTCAATTTTCAGACTCCGACCCGTATTTGAAGCACGAACCCTTTGAGCCGAACAAGGTGCTGCGTGACATTTCCTTTGATGATGACGGAAATATCCACGTCAAAAACACCTCTGCCTATTGGATACCGGAGCTGACCGTTACTGAAAAAATCAGCGGAACGACCTACACCGTGACCGGCAGCTATGAGGGTACGGATAGTTTCATCCGCAAGTTGGAGCGTATCGCATCGAGAAAGTTTACAAATGAGTTAGGGGGCATCAATGACAGATATTCAGAAATTTGATATAATAGAGACAGCCAATCCTGTACTGACAGTTGCTCCGAGTAAGGAGGAAACAGAATTGTTAGGAGCAACAGACAAAATTACCGCCCTTTACTGCCGCTTGTCCGTGGAGGATATGAAGGAAGGTAAAAACGGCGAAAAAACTGACGAGTCGAATTCGATACAGACGCAAAAAATGATCCTGCTTCAATATGCAAAGCAGAATCATTTCCCGAATCCCACGTTTTTCGTGGATGACGGATACAGCGGCGTTGACTTCGATAACCGTCCCGGTTTTCAGCAGATGCTCGCAGAGGTCAAAACAGGTCGTGTTGGTACGATCATCACCAAAGACCTGTCGAGACTTGGACGAAACTCTGCGATGACCAGCCTGTATATCAACATTGTATTTCCGAAAAGCGGTGTTCGATATATCGCCATCAATGACCACTTCGATTCCATCGACATGAACAGTACCGAATGCGACATGGCGGGTATCAAAAACTGGTTCAACGAGTTTTTCGCCAAAGATACCAGCCGCAAAATTCGTGCTGTGCAGAAAGCAAAGGGCGAACGTGGCGTACCGCTGACCACCAATGTTCCTTACGGCTACATCAAGGACAAAGAGAATCCACAGACCTGGCTGATTGACCCCGAAGCGGCATCCGTCGTGAAACGCATCTTTGATATGTGTATGAACGGACGAGGCCCGTCGCAGATTGCCAATCAGCTAAAGGCAGATGGTGTTCTCACTCCTACCGCCTATAAGGACAGCTTAGGTATTAAAAGTCCCAACACAGCACCCGAAAATCCTTGTGGATGGCATGGCAGCACGGTTGTTGCCATTCTGGAACGCAGAGAGTACACAGGCTGTACGGTCAACTTCAAGACCTACACCAATTCCATTTGGGACAAGAAGCAAAGGGACAACCCCATTGAAAAGCAGGCAATCTTCGAGGACACTCACGAAGCCATCGTTGAGCCGGACATCTTTGAGAAAGTGCAGATTATCCGCCAACAGCGACAGCGCAAAACCAAGTCGGGATGTACGAGTACCTTTTCCGGTTTGGTGTACTGCGCCGATTGCGGTGAGAAGCTGTACTACGGAGCCACCAACAACGGCAAGCGTGAGGGAGCGTTCTTCGATTGTTCGCTTCATTGGAAGCACAAAGACAAGTGTGGTACACACTTCATTCGTGAGTCCGTGTTGGAACGAATGGTGCTGAAACACATCCAGTTGGTCATGGGGTATATTCTCAGATACCGTCAGCATTTTATCTCTGTGATGGAACAACAGCTCCAGTTGGAGTCGGCAGAAAAGCTGCAGACAAGCCGTAAACAGCTTGAACGCAACGAACGCCGCATAGCAGAGCTGAAAAGGCTTTTCATTAAGATTTACGAGGATAATGCCAAGGGCATTCTGAGTGATGAACGCTTTGAGATGATGAGCCAAAACTACGAAGCGGAACAGAAGCAGCTTGAAGCAGAGGTTGTCTCTCTGCGACAGGAAATTGAAGTACAGGAAAGACAGAACGAAAATATTGAAAGGTTTATCCGAACGTCAGACAAATACGTGGGCATCGAGGAAATCGACCCGTGTATGCTGCGAGAGCTGATAAAGGCGATCTATGTGGAAGCACCGGACAAGTCCAGCGGCAAGCGCAGGCAGAAGATCCACATCCAGTATGACGGCATCGGCTTTATCCCTTTGGAAGAACTTGCGAAAAAGGAAACGGCGTGACCGAAGTCACGCCGTCCCTTGAAAACAGTCGTTTTCAAGCATTTTTCAAAATAACTGTTTTACGAAGCCCCGT
>JAFUOD010000014.1 GCA_017472735.1 Oscillospiraceae bacterium
AACAACATCCATGTAAACGGCAAGCGTGTCCGTGGCTTTATTGGCATTGAGGTCTTGGCAAAGATGCCTTTTCTGAAATGGTGAGCGAAGTGAAAAAGTGCTGTACGTACCGTACAGTACGTACGGCAGTTTTCAACTCTACTGCTAATATGAGCATCGAAATCGAGGGCAAAAATCAATGCTCAAAATCAAGCCTTGTGTAATCCGTGAAGATTTACACCGCAGGAAGTATCAACTTCATCCTATGGTGATTTACGGAACAGTAAAGCACATTCACGAAATCGTGGTGTTTCTTCCTATTCGGTCTGCTCTCCCACAAAACAGTAAACCCGATAGGGTGTTGTCATGAACAGGACTACACAGAGCGAAATCTGAGAGGAAAACACCATCATCAAAATCATCACTTGTCGGTGACAGCGTTTCACCGCACAGAAAACCAATATCACGAATTTATGGAGGTAAAAACAGTATGAAATCCAATCTGAGAAATGAAATCAAGTCGTACATTGTACGGCAAGGGATGACCATGCAGGAGGTCGTTGACCTCTTGGCAGACGAGTACGGATGGAGCGACAGCGTTTCTAACCTATCCAACAAGCTGCAGCGTGAATCGCTCCGCTATACCGAAGCGGTACAACTTGCGGAAGTGCTGGGCTTTGAAATCGTATGGAGAAAGAGGGGTGACAAATAATGGCAGCACAAGTACCTCATTACGCAATTATGCGCTTTGCCAAGTATAAGGGGCCGGAGATCAGTCAGATCGAAGCTCATAACGAGCGCACCAAAGAAACCTACGCCAGTAATCCCGATATTGACCCGACCCACACACACCTCAATTTCCACTTGATTAAACCGCAGGACAAATACAGAGCCGAGTCTAACCGTCAGATCAAGGAAGCCGGATGCCGTACCCGTTCTGACAGCATCCGTGTCATGGAAGCTCTGTTTACGGCAACACCGGAGTTTTTCAAAGGTAAAAAGCGTTCTGAGCTGAAAGAGTTCTTTGGTGAAGCCTTAGAGTTCATCAAGCAGAACCAAGCTCCCGAAACCATTATATCCGCTGTGGTGCATCTGGACGAGGAAACTCCCCATATGCACCTTTGTTTTGTCCCTCTGACCGAGGATAAAAGGCTGAGCGCCAAGGATATTGCAGGAAATAAGAAAAAACTGACCCAGTGGCAGGACAAGTATTGGGAACACATGGTCAAGAAATATCCCACATTGGAGCGTGGCGAAACTGCCAGCGAAACCGGGCGTAAGCACATTCCTACAAGGGTATTTAAGCAGATGGCACGTCTGAACAAGCAGCATGACAAACTCGTTGAAATGCTCTCGGATGTGAAATTCACCAACTACAAGGACAAGACCGCACAGATCGTTGCGTTCCTTGAAAAGTATATCCCCGACGTTGCCGCTATGGAAACGCAGATGAAGAAATACGAAAAGTTCTTCAAGGCTGCAAGCGGTAAGCAAAAAGCCTTGGAGAAAGAAAACGCCGAGCTGACGGAAGCTCTAGAAAAGAGTGAACAGCAGAGTACGCTCAAAAAGTTGCAGGAAGCCAGACTTTTGAACGACTATGAGCGTATCAAGGGTGTTCTTGACCGCATCCCGCCGGAGATTATCAAGGCATACACCCATCGAAGCACTCAGAAACACGATATTAACCGATAAGAAAGGAATTTTTGCCTATGAAGAAGAAAAACAAAACCTATACTGTAACTCAGCTTAACAAAATGATGATGCGTGAAGACCTCGCGCTATGGGAAATCATTGATGCCTGTACCTTTATCGACATCTGCTCCTGTTATGAGCCGACAGAGAACCCTCCCAAGGAGCAGGAGGACGAATGGCGCAGGCTGCGTGGAGAATATGAGCCGGAGCCTACTCTTGAAAACACTTCGTTCTATGTCACCGAGCCTGACGGAACGAAGTATTTTTATTGCGGCAATACCCGTACCAAGGTAACGGAGTTCTTTTCTCCCAACGGACAGACCTTGGATAAGGTAATCGAAAACCTTGTCCGCTTCGCCGCAGGAAGCACCGTATCCGCAAATAATCCGATGAATTGTTAACAGAATCGCATTGAATCACAGCCCAGGCTTATGGTATAATATATCATAGGAAAGTATTGTAAGCGTGGGTTGTTTCACGAACAGGAGGATTTTTAATGAAACAACCGTACAATACAGCACTGTATATGAGACTGAGCCGTGATGACGAAAATTATGGCGACAGCGTATCCATCGAGACCCAGCGTACCATTTTACAGCAGTTCGCAAAGGACAACGATCTTCATGTGGTCGGTGAGTACATCGACGACGGATGGAGTGGCACTACCTTTGAAAGACCGAATTTCAAGCGTATGATGGATGATGTGGATGCAGGACGAGTAAACTGCATCGTCACAAAAGACCTTAGCCGCTTCGGACGTGATTATATCATGGTCGGACAATATCTGGAATACGAGTTCCCGGAGAAACAGGTACGATATATCGCCGTGTCCGAGAACGAGGACACCAAGAAAGGCTTGTCCGATTTCGTTCCTTTCAAAAATCTGTTCAACGAATGGTTTGCCAAGGACACCAGCCGCAAGGTCAAGACCGCACTTCATGCCAAGTTTGCCGCAGGAGAACGTACCTTCGCCTATGCACCCCTTGGATATGTCCGACATCCCGAAATCAAGAACGCCATTATGGTTGATGCAGAGACACGCTGGATTATCGAGAAAATCTTCGACCTTGCCTATAACGGTGCGGGTGCTGCCAAAATCGCAAGAGTATTGGTGGATGAACACGTTCCTACTGCCGGATGGCTGAACTATCAGCGATATGGGAAGTTCGCTCATATCTACGAGGGCGCACCAGAAGAAAAGTCCTACGCATGGACGCTGGCACAGGTCAAGAGCATCTTAAAAGACGAAACCTATATCGGCAACAGCGTACACAACAAGCAGACCAACATTTCTTACAAGAACAAGAAAAAGGTACGCAAGCCGCAGGAGGAATGGTTCAGAGTGGAGAATACCCACGAAGCCATTATCTCCAAGCAAGTCTTTGAACAGGTGCAGGAACAGGCCGCCAATCGCCGCAGACAGCAAAAGGACGCTACCACGCAGATCTTCTCCGGTCTGGTGAAGTGTGCGGACTGCGGATGGTCGATGCGCTTCGGTACGAACAGGCAGAACAGCAAGCCTTACAGCCACTACACTTGCAGTCAATACGGACAGGGATTAAAACGATGTTCTTCCCACTATATCCGCTATGACATCCTCTGTCACTATGTTCTGACAAGAATACAGGATTTGTGGAGACAGGCGCAGGTGGATGAAACGGAGCTTCTGCATCGTTTATTGAAAGGGAGCGAACAGGAGCTTGCCGCCAATGCCAAAAGGCAGAGCGCAGAGCTTACAAGAGCCGAGAAGCGCAGAACAGAGGTTGATCGCAAGTTTGCGAAGCTGTATGAGGACTGGTCGGACGGTCGTATCACGGAGTACAACTTCAACATGATGTCTCAGAAATATCAGACCGAGCAGCAGGAGCTTGTCGAGAAGATCGAAAGGCTGTCTGCCGAGCTTGAATCTGAAAAACAAACAACTGTCGATGCGGAAACTTGGATTTCACTTCTCAGACAGTATTCCTATCCCACCGAACTGACAGCAGAGCTTCTGAATGGACTGATTGAAAAAATCGTCATTCACGAAGCAACCACGGAGGATGGGGTGCGTGAGCAGAATATTGACATCTACTACCGCTTAATCGGCAAAATTGAGTAAAAACAAAGATATGAGTGCCTATGCAAGTAGGCGTAGGCACTCATACATAACCAATATCTTTAAGTACGGGAAACGGGGATAGGATATCCCGACATTACTCTGTTCCCTGCCATTGCGGATGTGTTTGGGATGAGCATTGACGAGTTGTTTGGAAGAGAGCCTGCAACAAGAGAAAAGGCAGCCAACGAGGATGACATTTTGCAAGGCGATGTGATCGCCGACGAAGCTGAGGAATATGAATATTGCGAGGCTGAAGAAGTTACCGCGGAAGAAGCACACACCTCATCGTCTGATAATGACAAGATAACAATTGATCTGTCATTTTTAAAGAATATCGGCAAAGAAATTGCAGACGGTCTTAAGGGGCTGAAATCCGATGTTAAGACGAGCGTTAAGAATGCGGGATTTAATTGGAGTAGCTCATCATCAGAAAACGGCTCTGTGGATCGTGTGCTCGAAAATTTTAACAGTATATATGCAAGGCTTTGCAATGCATGCAACGCAAAGATCATTGAAGCTGACAGGTTTGAAATTAAAGCTTGGGGCACGGAAAAGTTTATTCAGTCGCTGAGCTTTGATGTTGCAAACGGCAAGCTGAGTGTTATTATGCAAAGCTATAATGCTAATAACGAAAGCGACAACAACATTGAGATCTATGTTGATTTTGACAAGGGTGAAATGCTTGATGTGACGACATCGGGAGCTGTAGATCTGGAAATCGAGCCTGACTTTGAGGTAGCAAGCTTTAATACAAGCGGGGCTTGCGATGTGAGTGCAGGCAATTTCGATCAGATCGTTGCCAAGCTTTCGGGTGCTTGCGATTTCGAAATGGAACACGCACTTGATGCTGAATTTATTGGTTTGGGAGCATGCGATATCGGAATTGGCGATGTAAGCGACTCCTTCAGAGCTGTTATAAGCGGTGCGGGCGACATTGGCTCGGGTCATTTGCATAACGCTTATATTCAAATCTCAGGAAGCGGAAACGCTGATGTCGACGAAGCAAGTGGTGATTTGACAGTTAAGCTTTCGGGTTCGAGTGATGTAGCCGTTGGTGGAAACGTAGATAATCTTATCCTGTCGCTATCGGGAAGCTGTAGTTTTGACGGCTCCGATCTGACAGCAAATGAAGCCGACATCACTGCAAGTGGGCCGTGCGACATCGAGATCGACAGAGTATACGGGCCGATAAAGCAAAGTATTGACAGGCTAAGCGATGTTAAGATCAATAATCGCGGTGATCTATAGTGTGAGGTGGGCGAAGCCCTGCCCCTGCGGCGCTGAATGCGCCGCAGGGGTTTTGTTTTGCGCCGTGAAACGGCGGCAAAACAAAAAAGCAAGGCGCCCCTAAAGGGGCGCCTTGCGGGCTTCGCTTGCGCTATGTGCGATAATACAAGAAAACAGCCCCGTCTGCGAACGTGGCTCGCACGCTGAAAGTGTGTGAGTCGGGCGCAGGTGGGGCGGTGGGTTTACTCAAAAAGCTTGTCGGCGGCGGTGCTTAACCAGTCGCCCTCGAACAGCTCGATACAGCCGTTATCGCTGAGTTTGGAAAGCTCTCTGTCAAATGGGATCTTGCCCAAAACAACGGTTTCGTGCTGTGCAGCTATTTCATCAACATGGCTTTCGCCGTAGATCTCGATTTTCTCATTGCAGCAGGGGCACTTAAGATAGCTCATATTTTCAACAATACCCAAAATCGGGATATTCATCTTTTTAGCCATGTTTACAGCCTTTGCAACTATCATCGAAACAAGCTCCTGCGGGCTGGTTACAACGATAATTCCGTCTAAGCGAATCGACTGGTAAACGGTTAAAGGAACATCGCCTGTTCCGGGAGGCATATCGACAAACATATAATCAACATCGTTCCAAATAACCTCGTTCCAGAACTGCTTAACAACGCCTGCAATAACAGGGCCTCGCCAAACAACAGGCTGTGTTTCGTCGTCTAAAAGAAGGTTGATACTCATAACCTCGATGCCTGTTTTTGTTTTAACGGGGTATAAAGCGTCACCGTCGGTCGAAGCTTTTTCTTTTAAGCCGAAAGCCTTGGGAATTGATGGGCCTGTTATATCGGCATCTAAAATTGCGGTTTTAAAGTCGCGGCGCTTAGCCTCAACTGCCATTAAAGAGGTTACAAGCGACTTACCGACGCCGCCCTTACCGCTTACAATACCAATTACCTTTTTAATGTTTGAAAGCTCGTGGGGGGCAATATGCATATCCTGCGGTGTTGTTCTGGAAGAACAGTTTTTACCGCATGTAGAACAATTGTGTGTGCATTCTGACATTTTAAATTACATTTCCTTTCGTGAGTGGTGCTTTAATTATTCGGCCACGTCAGCAGTTTCGTCGCCTGCTTCAGGGGTAACTGTGTTATCTAATGTGCCTTCGCTCAACTTAACGGTAACAATCCAGCCATCGACATTGTTACCCGAAATGGTGTAAGGATAAGGCGTTTCGCTGTTAGGCATTAAGGGCAAATAAACCGCTGTGGTTTCGGCATTGCTCTTGGGTACAAAGTAAATAATGTAAGAGCTGCCGTCAAGACCGGTTGCTGCAAGGAAACCTGTTTCGATAGTGTAGTTTTTAAGGAATGAAATATACTCCTCTAAGCAATAGTCATAATCGGTGATGATTTTTGCGTGCAAGGGGCCGACATAGCGGAAGTGCCAAGGCTCGTTATCAATTAAGGTAAGCTTTTCTTTGCCTGCGGGATAACGGTTGATAAAGCCGAACTTGTAACAGTTTTCGTTTATCCACGCATAGTCGCCTGTACCGTCAAAATCGTCGTAAGCGCCGTCATCATAAACCGAGAAGTCAACTACATAGCCGGTGTGGTGTTCGCTGTAGCCTGCTTTTGCAACAAGGCTTGATGAAAGCTGACCTGTCTCTTCAAGCTCTTTGTCATAAAGTCCCTGCTGATATTCTATGGTTCTGTGACCGCTGATTACCATAACATTGTCATTCTGCTTTTCGGTATAGAAGGAAAGCATCATGTTATTAAGCGCTTCCATAACCTCGGGCAAAACTTTAACGCTGTAATCCTTAACGGAATAAGATTTGTTTTTATGCTCGCGGATAACTAAAAGGTCATCCTCGTTAACTGTGCCTGTAAATTCGATGTTGTTGTTAACAAGCACCAATTCGCCCTTGCCGAGGTCTTCCTCGCCCAAGGTGATGTAAGTGAAGTAATAAGACGACTGAAGTGTGGGGTCGGTAGTTAATTGAACTTCGCCGTCGTCCTCCTCAACAGGAGGCTCGTCATAAACTATGTCGCCCGTGTTTAAAGGTGTTTCGGGCTTGTCCTCGTCATCTTTATCCTTGGGTGAAAATATCCAAACAAAAAGCAGAATTATAATCAATAAAACAGCAAGCGCAAGTGCAACGTTTTTATATTTTATCTTGCGGCGGCGTTTTTTTCTGTATGTAGTTGGGCTCATTTGCATCGTCCTTTCTTATGAAATTATTATACACATATATAATAACACAAAGTGCAAAAAAAATAAAGGGCAAATGCAAAATATTAAGAAAAATGTCCGAGACTGTTGCCCCGGACATTTATTGGTTTAATTACTGGTTAGAACCGGTCTTATAAGCGTCGATCATCTTCTTAACCATCTGACCGCCTACAGAACCAGCTTCACGGGAGGTGAGGTCACCGTTGTAACCGTTCTTAAGATTAACTCCTACTTCGTTTGCAGCTTCGATCTTGAACTTTTCAAGAGTCTGTCTGCCCTGTTCAGTTGTAATACCCTTCATGTTTATTTCTCCTTAATAATTTAAATTTTAGAATGATTCCGTTTGCGATTGCAAACACCTGCGTGTCGGTCACGCTTTTTAATTCATATCGGGCTTGCAAAACTATTATGGGCAGATAAAATGTCGATATGAGTGGAAAATTTAATTTTTTATAGCAAATTTTGATTTGTTTTGAAAATTAGCTCGGCGTGGAACGCCACGTGCGGAGCACTGTGGCGTTTCGTGCCGAGCGCTGATGCGATGGCAGTAAAAAATTATTGCCAAACTTTAGAAGATGATGTATAATAGAAACGGAATATTATATTAAGGAGGAACACATTATGATTAGACGAGCAAAAACCGAAAACGGTTGGGTTAGAGGCATTGAAGCCGCCGACCCCAGAGTAACTGCATTTAAGGGCGTACCTTTTGCGGCACCTCCGATTGGTGAAAACCGCTGGAGAGCACCTCAGCCTTGCGCTGACTGGGAAGGCGACCTTGACTGCTCACGCTTTGCACCCATTGGAATGCAGGATACGCCCGGTATCGGCGACAACCTTTATAACCGCGAGTGGCACGTTGACCCTGAGATTCCGATGAGCGAGGACAGCTTGTATCTTAACATCTGGACAAATGCAAAGAGTGCCGACGAAAAGCTTCCTGTTTTGGTTTGGTACTTTGGCGGCGGACTTCAGTGGGGCTATACCGCAGAAATGGAATTTGACGGTGAAAGAATTGCAAGACGCGGAATTGTTGTTGTTTCAGTCAACTACCGTTTGGGCGTGTTTGGCTTTATGGCACACCCTGAGTTAACAGCAGCACAGCCCGATGCACCCACAAACTTTGCAAGCCTCGACCAGCAGGCAGGACTTAAGTGGGTTAAGCGAAACATTGCGGCATTTGGCGGCGACCCCGACAACATTACCATTGCAGGTCAGTCGGCAGGCGGCGGAAGCGTTATGAGCCAGATGACCTGTCCTCACAACTTTGGTTTGTTTAAAAGAGCAATCGTTCAGAGTGCGCTTATCAGCTCCCCTTACAGCGCAGGCGGCTTTGGCAGAGGTTTAGACCTTTCGATGGCTGAAAAGAACGGCGAGAACTTCTTAAAGTTCTTGGGTGTTGAAAACATTGAAGAAGCAAGAAAGCTTGACGCATTCTACATCAGAAATAAATACGGAGAATATGCTGCAGCAGGAAACCCGAGATTCTATACCTCGCTGGATAACAAGTTCTGCTACGGCGACCCTCAGACCTTGTTTGCCGAGGGCAAGCGTGCTGATGTTCAGGTTATGTTCGGCTGCACACATGATGAGTTCTTAAGCTCGATAAGAGCAAAAGACGAAGCAGATTTTAAGGCTAAGGTTAAAGATATCTTTGGTGACAAGGCTGACGAGTTCCTTAAGTTTGAGGAGGCTAACACCACCGATGGCAGAGGCGGATATGCAACCGTTAACGGCATTGAAATTGCGGCTAAGAAGCTTATGGAAATTGACAAGAAGGGTCACAACAACTATTACTACATGTTCGACGTTCCGATGCCCGGATGGGATAACCCCGGCAGTTTCCACTCTTCGGAGCTTTGGTTCTTCTTTGAATCACTTGCAAAGTGCTGGAGACCTTTGACCGGCAAGTATTACGACCTTGCACGCCATATGTGCAACTATTACTGCAACTTTATTAAGTGCGGCGACCCCAACGGCGAAGACTTTGACGGCACTGAGATGCCCAAGTGGGGCGCTTACTCTGAGGAAGCACCTAACGGAATGGTATTCACTCCCGACGGATGTGTGCCGACAAGCGAAAACTCTGAGTTTGTAAGATTTCTTATTGACCACGTTAAGAATAAATAAGTAAGTAAATACCTGCAACCCTCTGTGAAGTTAAGCTTTGCAGAGGGTTTTTGATTGGTAAAAAACCGCCGTGCCGAGGCGTGGCGCACTGCAGGTGCGGCGAGTGCCAAGGCGTGGCGGCGGTGAAAAAGCGCCCGATGAAAATCGGACGCTTAGCTTTGATGTTTAATTTGGGTTAACTTGTTTTGAATACTTACCGGGAGACACACCGACAAAATTTGTAAAGCTTCGTATGAAGTTGGCATAATCCGAGAAGCCGGACTGATAACATGCCTCGGACACATTGCAGCCGTTATTTAAAAGCTTTTTGGCAAGTGCAATGCGCTGGTCAAGTATATAAGTTCTTATAGTGAGACCTGTATATTTCTTGAATCGACGGCTTATGTACTTTCCGTTGAAGAAGAACTTCTCGGAAAGATCCTCTAACGTTATCTGTTCACTAAGGTGCTCTTGAATGTAAGTCATTACATTTTGAATAAGTTCGGGCATCAGGTTCTTTGTGTCATCATCCTGACCGGAGAGGAACAGACGGTTTATATAAATGAGGATTTGAGTTAAATATGAGTTGGACAAAAGACTGTATCCAAAGCCGACATGCCCGCGTGCATACTGGAATTTATCAAAAAGTTCTATAAACTCTTCACGTTCACGGGGGGTAAGTTTTACTCGCTTAACTTGATTGATGTTGTCAATCCGGAAGCACTCGTCCAAGCTCACATCTTCATAAGAGAGCTTATCCAAAAGGTCCTGCTTAATGTTAAGAACGATTCGGTCGTACTCACAGTCACCATTGCATGAGTGGGTATGAAATTGCTCGGGACTTATCAGCAGCATGTCACCGGGTTCGCAGTCAAAGCATGACTGCTCGATATACATTTTGATGTTGCCGCCTAAGAAAAGGTAAATTTCGTAAGCGTCGTGACGATGATAAGACGGTGAAAGAGAATCTCTGGTTTGTTTGGTTCTGTTACGATAACATAAATACGGGTGAATTATCGGGTCAAACAATTTTTCAGGCATGGTCATTTAGCACCTCCTTGCAGTTATCTCACGCAATAAGTTGCTGATTTCCAAGAAAATTATACCACATCAAGTTACTTTTTGCAATACTTTAACAAAAAAATTATTTTTTTGCCAACCATAATAAGGCAATATGTGCAAATGCAGCCGAACCAAGGGGCAAAACAGCCTCGTTAAAACGAACTTTGGAATTGTGCGCGGGGTAATCTCCTTTTTCATCATTAAAGCCTGCCGAGAGATAAATAAAGGCTGATGGAACCTTTTGAGCAACAAGAGCAAAATCCTCTGACGCTTGAGCGTGCATATTCGGTATTGAAGTAAGGTTTATTAAATTAAGGCTGTTAAGATATTCTACGGTTTTTTCGGTAAAGGAGCTGTCACAGATAAGCACAGGCACAGACGCTGACACTTTAAGCTCGGCTTTGCCGTTGAAAGCATTTGCAACAGTCTGCGAAATTTCTGAGATTCGTTTAAAAAGGCGGTTACGCTCGCTAAAGTCATTTGTACGCAGTGAGCCCTCTAACACGGCGCTGTTTGGAATTACATTTGCGGTTTCGCCGGCGGCTAATCTGCCGAAAGTAAGGGTAGATGACTTTTGGGGGTCAGCCTCACACGGGATGAGTGCCTGAAGTGCAGAATAGATTTTAACCGCTATGTTTATAGGGTCAATTGTTAAATTTGGGTAAGCACCGTGCCCGCCCTTGCCTGTGACCTCGATTTTAAACACATCAGCCGAATTCATCATTGCACCTGTGCTGTTATACATAAAACTTCCAATCGGAAGTCTGCCGGATGTGACATGAAACGCAAGCGCCGCATTTACCTTTGGGTTTTCAAGAATTCCGTTTTCAATCATGTTTTTGCAGCCCTGCAGGCTTTCCTCGGCAGGCTGAAACATTAGCTTAACCGTGCCTTTAAGTGACGGCTCGTTCTCTTTAAGCATTTTTGCGGCAGTCAGCAGCATGGCAGCATGCAAATCGTGGCCGCAGGTGTGTGCACAGTTTGTTTTCGAGGAAAACTCCTCACCGCTTTCTTCAATCCCCGGCAAAGCATCCATATCGGCACGAAGAAGGATTACCCTGTCCCCTCTGCCAACAGTTGCACCTATGCCTTTGCCGCAAGGATACGGCAGAATTCCGCATTGTTTCAAAGCTTTGGTCACATAAGATACAGCGTTGGGCATATCAAGCCCTGCCTCGGCATTTTGGTGAAAGAATCTGCGATGATTTATTGTTTCCTCTTTCAATTCAAAAGCGCGCTTATAAAAATCCATTTCAGTTCTCCTCTTTAAAAGTTTACACTTATTATTGCCTACAAATTGAATAAAAAACAAACAGGCGACGTTTTAGCGTCGCCTGTTTGTCTTTTAGTAGGTTATTATGAAAGCTCTTGCATGGTGCTGTTAAGCTCATCAATGTAGTATATCAAGGATTCTGTATGCGATTCCTTAAGCTGTGCCCATGTAGCAGCATCCTGAGAGTGACCGTTAGATTCGAGAGCGCTTACGGTTGAAGCAAGCTGTGCGCCCAAACCGTCGCCATAAGATACCATTGCCTCGCCCGAATTAGCGATTTCGTAGCAGGTATCCCACATAGCAAGCATTTCTTCAGTCCATAAATACTTTTCTTCGAGCTGACGGCGGTCAAACGATACAACGGTGGGGTCTAAGACCTTGAATCTTTCACATGCAGCAAATAAAGCAACACCCTCGGGATTCTCGGCACCCTTAACCATTACATAACCTGCAGGGGCACTTTCCATGTAATAGTTGCCATCGCCGTTGGGGTCACGAGGCATAGGAACGAACATAAGCTCGTTTTCGGTGATCTCGCCCCAGAAGGTGCGGTTAGATTCGGGAGTACCGGTGAATACATAAGTACCTGCAATTGCAAAGAGCAGCAAGCCATCCTTAAGGCCCTGACCTTCGCCGCCGTTTCTGATCGACCAGCCATTGTTCCACCAAGGATACATACATTCATTCTTGGAGAGATCGTAAATAAGGGTTGCGGCACGTTCGATAGAGGGGTCATCAATGTTGCTTTCAAACAAACCTGTTTCGGGGTTCTTTCTTACAACAGTCTGACCGCAGGAACGCATGATGGAAGCGTCATAGCTCCAGCCGTCCAAAGCGTATCTGTCTTCGTCGGGATCGGAGAAGTCTAAGCACATTTCATAGAAAACATCCCATGTCCATTCGTCGTTATAGTAAAGCTCAGCAGGATCATCGAAGCCCCATTCTTCCATAACACGTCTGTTATAGCCGCAAACACGGTCAAACGAAGCGTCGGTAACGATCATATAGCGCTGATCGCCGAGTGCGAAGTATGTATCAACATATTCCTTCACGCCTGCCCAAAGAGGGTCATCATAATCGATGTAGTCGTTAACGGCCTGGAACATACCCTTAATGCACTGCGAAGGGAAGGTTTCGGTGTGTCCGGGATAGAAATCCGGTGGTGTACCGCCGAGAATGAGGTTGGCAAGATCGTCAAAACGGTACTGCCATTCACATTCATACCATTCAATATCGCAACCATACTTTTCCTTAAAGGTCCAGAAACCGGTGTTTACGACTTCGTCCTCAGAGTAGTTATGGAATGCGTCCCACCATGCAAACCACTTGATGTTTTTGCCTGCGGCCTCAACCAGACTTGCGTCGGGAAGGGTGATACCTGCAGCTGCAAGGATTGCTTCAGCATCTTCGGTTGAGAGGGTGATATTAACGATTTCTCGTTGAGCTTTACCACAGCCTACAAGAGAAAATACCAAAAGCAATGTGAGAGCCAATGCTAATACTTTCTTCATAAAGTCCTCCTGATATAATTATTTCAAAAAAGCACGGGGCTTATTTTGCTGTAAAAGTGAGTACAAATCCAAGCTTGATATTGGGAAGCTCGATTCTATACTTTTGGGCAAGTGCGGGACCGCAGGAGTTTGAGCCTACGCCTGCCATACCGGAGTCGAGGCAAATAACACTGTAAGGGCTCTTTTCAAGCTCGAAATGATGGCGCTTGGCTGAAAGCTCTTCCTGAGTGTACCTTGACGCGTTGAACGAGAAGTTTTTGGGTGCGGTTGCTGTTAATGTAACCTTGCCGTTTGATACGCTTGCTTCACGGCAGTCATAGTGCGAGGAGTTTTCCTGAGGCTTAACGTAATCCTCGTGCATGTTGTTGATATCATCGCTGAAGCGTGCAAGCCAGCATGCATGGTGCTTGTCGATGTAGCTTTCGGTAGGGCCGTAGCCGAAGTATTCAACATTCTTGAATTCCTTGGGCATATGCAAGCGAACACCGAAACGAGGAAGCATTTTTACCTTTTCGGTAATTTCCATCTCGCAGCCAATTATAAGCTGGCCCGAAGGAGTGAGAGTATATTCGGCCTTGCCTTTTGCGACAGGCGGATGAATATTCCAGCCAAAGGAGATATCGGCAGTAACCTTAACACCGTCAGCCGTGGTTTCAAGGCTGATATCGTAAACCTTGGTATCATAGTCGTTAAGATGTGCACGGAACCAGTCCCCTCTTGGGCCGTCGTTATCAATAGGTGCGCGGAAGAGGTTGAACTCGACAGGCTTTTCAATAAGCTCGGTGCCGTTAACACTAATGCTGTCGATTTTTGCGGTGCGGCGGTTGATGACGACCTTGGTGCCGTTTGCACAAAGGGTGTATTTAAGAGGTTCTTCGGTGAAGCTTACTGCACCCGAAGCGGGAACGATGCTGCAATAAACCTGCTCGTCTTTAAGAATGAGCTGGTCGTGGCAGACTAAAAAGCCCTTTTCGCACCAAGCGGTGTTTTTGTTTGCTTTAAAGAGGAAGCGGATCGCAAGGCTGTCGGAATTGATGCCTGAAACCTCGGGCACGGAAACGATTGCTGAGCCGTTAGCAAAGCTAAGCTCGCACTTGCCCGACTTTACAACATTACCGTTATCAGTGATCTCGTATTCGCAATCTAAGCTATCGGCAGGGTTTGCAAAGTTAAGCAAGCTCTTAACTTCAAATTCTCCGCACTTGTCGGTCTTGTAAACACGAACAGGGCGGTAGACCTGCTTAGCCTCCATTAAGCCGGTGTGAGGCTTGCGGTTTGGGTAAATAAGGCCGTCAACACAGAAGTTGCCATCGTTATGTCTTTCTCCGAAGTCGCCGCCGTAACCGTATTTATCCTTGCCGTCTTCGGTTTTGCCTAAAGAGCAGGAGTGGTCTGTAAATTCCCAAATGCAGCCGCCCAAATAACGGTCGCTTGAATAGAATGCGTTGTGGTAATCTTCAAGGTCGCCGGGGCCGTTGCCCATTGCATGGCAATATTCGCACAGGAAGAGAGGCTTTTTGTTGTTTTCGTCCTTGTGGTAATGCTCAAAGAGGTCAAGACCGGGGTACATACAGGAAACAACATCTAAAATGTCGGTAGGCGTGTCGTCAAGACGGTGGGTGCTTTCGTAGTGGAGGATTCGTGTATTGTCATAAGCCTTGACGAACTCGCCTGCCTTAAGAGTACATCTGCCCCAGCCGCCTTCGTTTCCTAAGCTCCACATAATTACGCTGGGACGGTTATAATCGCGGGTTACAAGGCGCTTTGCTCTGTCAACGATTGCGTTTTCAAAGCGTTCGTCGCACGCAATAACCGCTATGCCGCCGTATCCGTTGGGCTTGCTCCAGCGGAAGTCCTGATAAGCGTCGATACAGCCGTGAGATTCAAAATCTGCTTCATCAACAACATATAAGCCGTATCTGTCGCAGATCTGCGTGAACATGGGCGAGTTGGGATAATGAGAAGTACGCACGCAGTTAACGTTGTGCTGTTTCATTAAAATAACGTCAGCTTCCATCTGCTCGTAGGTGCAGTAGTAACCTGTATCGAAATAGCTGTCGTGACGGTTTACGCCGTTGATTTTAATAAGCTTGCCGTTAAAATATACACATCCGTTTTCGATGTAAACGGTTCTTAAACCTACTTCCTCACCAATAAGCTCGGTTTCGGTAGAAATGGTAAGACGGTAGAGGTTGGGGGTTTCAGCGTTCCACAAAACAGGGTTGCTGATATTGATAACAAGCGCCTTGTTATCATATGCTTTGCCTGTGTAAACAACCTCGCCGCAGGGAGAAGTAAGTGTGATATCGGCATCATCGCCCCAAAGCTCGACTGTCAGGGTTGCAGTCTTTGTGTCTTTAGCGACAACGGGGGTAACATGGTAGTCGTTAATTCTCTTTTTGGAACGCGAGAGAACATAAACATCGCGGAAGATACCCGACATTCTGAATTTATCCTGGTCTTCGAGATAAGTACCGTCGCACCACTTTAATACCGCAACGGTAAGCTCGTTTTCACCCTCGACCAAATAAGGGGTAATGTCGAATTCGGAAGTGGAGTGAGAGACCTGAGTGTAGCCCGCAAAAACGCCGTTTATGTAAAGGTAGAGGCAGGAGTCGACACCCTCGAAAACAAGTGTTCTGTCTAAGCCGTCGTTTTTGTAATTATAGGTTTTTGAGTAAACACCGACAGGGATATCATCGGGCACAAAGGGCGGGTCGAAGGGAATGGGATATACCACGTTTGTGTACTGATGTCTGTCATAACCGTGCATTTGCCAGTTAGCGGGCACGGGAATAGTTTTTTCTGCCTTGACGGAAACAAAGTCATCCTCAAGGTCGATAATGCTGTCAAAATATCTAAATCCCCAGTCACCGTTCAAAAGCTCGAAAAGCTTCGAATCATAACGGGGTGCAAAGGGGTTCTGGCTTTTTGCAAAGGGTACAAAATAAGCGTGCTCGCTTAAAGTGTTAATGTGCAGGCTCTGAGGGTCCTCGTGATAAATCATTTTGCTTTTGGGAGAACCTTGAGCTGCAATTTTTGAAATGTTCATAAATAATGCTCCAATCTGTTATGCTGTGTAGATACCAACAAATGAGATTGCAGGCTGAGCTCGTGTTTCGATAAATTTAATTCTTAAGGAGCTTGTAACAAGGTCGTCGGTCTTGATGATTTTTTTATGACCGATAACCGTGCCTTTGGCGATTTCTGTATATTCACCGTCGATTTCAGCCTCGATAACATAGCGTTCTACACGCTGGCTGTAAAGTATGTTTTCTTTAATTACAATGTGGCCTATGCTCTTTGCCTCAGCCCACTTAAAGGTTAAAGCGGCAGTTTTGTTTTCGGCAAAATAGCAGGTGTCGTAAGTGTCGGTCAAAAGCTTGTCGGGCTCGTTGCCCTCTTTAAACGAATCGGCAGAAATTTCAGCATCGGATGCAATGTTATTTGCGAATGCCTTGTTAAGGTATTCGCCGATTTCGGCAAGACGTTTGACGTCGTTTTCGTGGAAAAGACCTGTGGGCATGGGCGGAATGTTTAAAAGGAAGGTTGCGTTTCCGCCTACTGAATTATAATAAACGTGCATCAAATCATCGAGGGTGCGAACCTTGTCGTCCTCGTAATCGTGATAGAACCAGCCCGGGCGGATGGAAGTGTTGACCTCGGCAGGGTACCAAACAAGGTCCGTTTCATCTTTTAATATCTCGCGGCTGCCAAGATCGCTGTCCCAAGCATGGATCTTGCGCTGACGGAATTCTTCATTATCCTCCTGCTGGCTGTTTTCCATTATTTTTTCGGTATCTCTTGTTCTTGCGGGAACAACGCTCCACTCAGCTTCACGGGTGTAGCCTGCTTCGTTGCCGCACCATCTTATATCGGGTCCGCAAACGTTAATGCAGGCGTTTGGCTGAAGCTGACGGATAACGCTGTAATATCTATCCCAATCGTAATATTGTTTTTTGCCGTTGGGGCCTTCGCCGCAGGCACCGTCAAACCAAACGCTGAAAACATCGCCGTAACCGGTCAAAAGCTCGGTAAGCTGAGCAACAAAGAAATCATCATATGCCTTGCCCTGACCGTAAACGCTTGCGTTTCTGTCCCAAGGTGAGAGGTAAACGCCAAACTTGATGCCGTGTTTTTTGCAGGCGGCGGCAACCTCACCGACAATATCCCTTTTAAACGGGCTGTGTTCAACAGTGTGGGTCGTAACCTTGCTGGGCCAGAGGCAGAAGCCGTCGTGGTGCTTGCAGGTTAAGATAAGACCCTTCATGCCTGCCGATTTAATTGCTTCAAGCCATTGTTCGGCATTGAACAAAACGGGGTTGAAGATAGCTTCGTCCTCGTGTCCGTCGCCCCATTCGTTGCCTGTAAAGGTGTTAACGGTAAAGTGAACGAATGCATAAAATTCAAGCTCTTGAAAATCGAGCTGGCGTTTATGGGGAACAACACTTGTTAAACGTTCGGTTAAAGTCATAGCTGTCTCCTCTCGGATAGTAAAAGGTTAATAAGGGATTCCTGTGATTCTTTGAATGAAATCGGGGTATTTAAACTTCACAAGGTCGCGCTCAAGCTCTCCGCCGGGGGTATCCCACAAAATGGGGCATATTCCCCTATCGTAAGCATAGCTTGCAACGTCGTACATATATTGAGTTCTTACTTCTCTTGTCTTATTGTTGCCAAAGCAGCCGTATTCTCCGATAATTACGGGAATATCCTTTTCGATAAGCTCATCTTCAACCATGTTAAGCCACATTTCAAGCTCGGCATAATCCTCGTCGCTTCCCCATGTGGTCTTTGCCTTGCCCCAGCTTACATCCTCGCTTATAAGGGTAAGCGTTGAGGGACCGTAATAATGAACCGACACCGCAAGTCTGCCTGCAGGGTCGTTGGGAATGATGAACATATCGTCGCAAGCTCTTTCAATCGAGGTCCAGTAAGAGGCGATCAACAGATGGCGAGAGGCATTGTTGCCGCCCGAGCCTCTGACAATATCAACAAAAGCCTGATTGATGGTGTTGAACATATCAAATGCTTCCTGCTTGCCGTCGTCGCCGGCATAGGAATTCCATATTTCATCAAAGCCTACTTCGTTCATGGATTCGAACATGAGCTTGTCGCCGTAGTTTTTGAATCTTTTTGAAATCTGTTTCCAAAGGTTGGTGTATTTTTTAAGAGCACCGTCAAAATCTTCGGTAAATCTTTCGGGCCAGCTATCGTGATGAGTGTTTAAAATGCAGTACATTCCGCTGTCTAAAATCCAGCCGACAACCTCTTCAATGCGGTCCATAAACTCTTTGCTGACGTTAAAATCTTCGTCGGACATGGTTTGCCAGCTGACAGGCAGACGCATTACGCCAAAGCCTGCTTCGGCACAGCATTTGATCATATCCTCGGTGATAACGGGGCTGCCCCACGCTGTTTCAACTGATTCTACTTTTTTGCTTATCCAGTCACCGCTGCAGTCGAAGGTGTTTCCCAGATTGATTCCGACGCCCATTTCACGAACAAGACGCATGGTTGTAATTTCTCGCATTTCGCCCGAGACGACGTTATTTGAGCAAGCACAAAGAGCGATAAGCGCCAAAACCAGCGCACATAATAACGAAATAAATCTTTTCACGGAAATTCCTCCTTTAACACGCAAGTGAATTGTGCAAAATAAACGATATTTCTATTATAGAATACAATAAATCCGTCATAATCTCAACTTAGCATTTTGCCGTGTTTTTATCCTTTTTTGCTAATCAAAAATCATCTACCTTTGTTTGCGATACTCGGCAGGGGTCATGCCGTTGACGTTTCTGAAAAGGCGTGTAAAGTAGCTGGGAGTTTCGATACCGATTTCAAACGCAACCTGTGCTATTGACATGTTTGTGTTTCTTAAAAGCTCCTCGGCGTGGCGAATCCTTAAGATGTTGCAATATTCGGCATAATTCGTGCCTGTAAGCTCTTTAAACAAGCGGCTGAAGTGGCTGTAGCTCATGCCGACATATCTTGCCGCCTGTGCCATGTCAACCTTTTCCTGCGGATTTACAATCAAGCGGTTAATAAGCTCGTCGATAAGCTTAAGCTTTGATAAACTTGAGATGCCCATTTTAACGGTTATAAGGCCGATTTCTATCATTTGCGAAATGAGCTTTAGAATCAATGAGTTTCGGCTAAGCTCGAGAGCAACGGCGTTTTTGTCATCGCCTGCAATAGTTCTGCCGTCAGCTCTGTCGCAAAGCTCATAAAGCTTAAGCACAGTTTTCACTATCTCGCTGTCATTATCAAGCACAACAAACGGTTTAGATTCGTCTTCAAGAGCAAAGAACATTTTCGAGTCGAAGCGCTCGGAAATGCAGGCGAAGAGATTGGTTGAAATCTGCAAAACGATATCCTCGACAGGAGTAATATTTTTACTGCCGTGAGTTGCAAGCGGCGGGACAAAGGAGATGGTGTTGTGGGGAATTTTAATTTCGTTGCCGTTGTGATAAATATATCTTTCGCCTTTTACAACAAAGGAAATCTCGTAATAAGAGTGGGAGTGGATCGGGTAATAATCAAAATCTCGTGAGGAATATTTAAAACAACTTATGTGTGCTTTCGAGGGAAGCTCATCGGACTGAAATGTTTTTTGGTAAATCAAATTCATTCACCTCGCATTCAAAATTAAAGCATATTAGGTATGTTTCCGCAGTCGATCAAGTTTTCAAAGCCATAGAAGCTTTTGGCATTCTTGAAAAGAAAAGCATCCTTTTCGTCAGCCGTAAGCTCTTTCGACTTCAAAATGAAATCAAAGCTCATTTTATAGGTTACTTCAACCATTGTTCTGGGGTAGTCGCTTCCCCACATAAGTTTATCCATTCCGCAGGTGTCACGAGCTTGTTTAATTGCGGTTATTGCCGATGGATAAGGGTAGAACTCGTAATTAAACAGCCACGTTATGCCGCCGCTTTCGATGCGGACGTTTTTATTTTGAGCAAGCTTTATCTGCTCGAGCCAGCCGCTGCGGGTTACCATGCCAAAGTGACCGATTGCGATTTTTAAATCGGGGTACTGCACAATAAGCTCACGCAATGAGGCGGTTTGAGCGTCACCGTCGGCAAGGTCGATTGATATGAACTTGCCTGCTTGATCTGCTTTTTCAAACACCTTGTAGTGCTTGGTCAAGTCCTGCGTGGGCAATCTGCCTGCACAAAGCTTTATTCCGTCAAACCCGTCGGTCAAAAAGGGCTTGCCCTCTTCATATAAAGAACAGATTTTAAGCCTTTCAGGGAATTTTGCCTTGGCCTGAAGAAGGTAAGCGTCCTGATTTCCGTCGATCTCCTCTTGCGTGATGACTGCCGCTGAAACGCCTGCATAATCCATGTTGGCAATAAAGCGTTCTGCCGAGTTGACATCGTCACACATATAAGGGGGCATCATCTGTCTTATTTCGCCGCCGAAGCTGCTTTTGCCGTTGCCGACAGGGTAAACGGGTTTGCCGTTTACCAAGCCGTTTTGCTTTTGCCACAGGTGGGCATGAGCATCAATAATTGTCATAATGTAACACCGTCCTTAAAGATTGCAATTTCTCGGTAGCCGCCAAGCTCGTTTTTTGCAGACTTGCCGTTTGCGGTTTCGATGATTAAATCGAAAAGCCTATCCGACTCGTTTGACTGAGCATCAAAATCTATCCAGTGGGGTTTGTTTTGTGCAAGCTTTGAGTTTGTTGCTATTTTAAGTGTTGGCACAGGTGCACCCAGCGGCGTTCCTCTGCCCGTTGTGAACAAAACAAGGTGACAGCCTGCCGCCGTTAAATTGGTGACAGCAACAATATCGTTGCCGGGGCCGTTTAAAAGATTCAAGCCTGCGGTTTTTGCGGTGTCGCCATAATCTAAAACATCGGTAATGGGGGCGCTACCGCCTTTTTGAACACAACCCAAGGATTTTTCTTCGAGTGTGGTTATGCCGCCCTCTTTATTACCGGGCGAGGGGTTCTCGCTGACAGGCTGACCGTGAGCGATGAAATAATTCTTATAGTTGTTAATAAGGTCAACGGCTCTGTTAAAGACCTGTTTATTAACGCAGCGTTTGAAAAGGACTTCCTCGGCACCGAACATTTCGGGAACCTCGGTTAAAACTGCAATGCCGCCCATTGAAACGAGCTTATCTGTCACTCTGCCGCAGGCAGGGTTTGCGGTTATGCCCGAAAAGCCGTCGCTCCCGCCGCACTTAAGACCTAAACGAAGCCGGCTGATGGGTACGCTTACGCGCTCGTCATTTTGGGCGAGGGCTTTAAGCTCGCTGATTACGGCAATGCCCTCGGCAATTTCGTCCTGACATTCCTGTGTGTTCATAAAACGGATTCTTTCGGGGTCTACCTCGCCGAGAACTTTTTTGAACTCGTCAATGTTGTTGTTTTCGCACCCCAAGCCCAAAACCAGTACGCCCCCTGCGTTTGGGTGGGTTATTAAGCCTTTTAAAACCTTTTGGGTGGTTTGGTGGTCATCGCCAAGCTGACTGCAGCCGTAAGGGTGGGTAAAAGCGAATGCGCCTGTAATCGAAGCCAGCTTTTCGGCGGTTTTGTTAACACAGCCTACTGTGGGGATTATCCAGATATCGTTTCTTATACCGATATCGCCGTTTGCCCTTAAATAAGCGTTTATGGTTGCAGGCTCCTCGTTTGCAAGAGGTGAGATCTCGGGAGCATAAGTATAATTCTGTGCGCCCGAAAGTGCGGTTTTTAAATTGTGAGAATGAACCTTTTCGCCTGCTTTAATATCAGCAACAGCAACACCGATGGGAAAACCGTATTTTATAATCCTTTCGCCTGATTTAATATCACGGTTAGCATATTTGTGACCGTCGCTTAAATTAACTTTAACGTTGTCGTTCGGGTGAATCAGCTTATAGCCCATTTAATAGCCTCCCTTATGCCAAGGGTGTGAATTTTTTCAAGGCAATCATTAATAAGCTCGGTCATAAAGCCTAAATTCTCTCCCCAAAGGGTTGAGTTTGAAAGGATTGCAGAAACATCGTTTTGTTTAATGAAAGCAACTGCGTCTTCGCTGTCGGTGGGGTCGCAGGTCTTGTAATACTCGATTAAGCAAGCGAGCGAGAACACCAAGGGCTTGGGAAGAGAGTTATTTGCTTTGATGTAGTCTAAGACCGTGGGCAGAACACGGGCGGTATATTTGCTGACGGAATTTAATGAAATAGACTTCCACAAATGCTTTATGTAGGGGTTTGCAAAGCGCTCGAGGACTGCAGATGCAAACGCCTTGTGCTCTTCGGTCTCACCAAGGGTGGGCATTATGTATTTTGAAAGGCAGGTATCTAAGAACGACTTGGCAAGTTCATCCTTTAAGCTGTCGCCGACGGTTTCAATTCCTGCTAAAAGTGAGGGGAAAACAAGCGATGTGTGAGCGCCGTTTAAAATTCGCACCTTCATCTTTTTATAAGGGGTAACGTCGTTTGTCCAGATTACGTTTACGCCGGCTTTTTTAAGAGGGAATTCTTCTTCGAAGTCGCCTTCGATGACCCAAAGGTGGAAAAGCTCGGCAGTGTTTAAAAGCTTGTCGGTGGTGCCGATATCATTAAAAATCTTTTCAGCTTCGTCAGCAGGATAGCCTGTGCAGATCCTGTCGACAAGGGTGGAACAGAAATGGTTATCGTTTTTAAGCCAGTTGATGAAGTCATCACCCAAGTTCCAAAGCTCGGCATATTTTAAAACACATTCTAAAAGCTTTTTGCCGTTGTTATCAATAAGCTCGCAGGCAAGTATCACAAAACCCGGAAGCCCTGCTTTGAAGCGCTCGTAAAGGAGTGCTGTAAGCTTTGCAGGGAATGACTTGGGCGGAGCATCTGTTAAGCTCTCGGTGCCAAGGTATTCAATGCCTGCTTCGGTGGTATTAGAGATTATAAAGCGCATTTCGGGTTGGCGTGCAAGACTTAAATAACCCTGATAATCGGTAAACGGGTCAACCCCTCGTGAAATGGATTTGACTTTAATACACTCAGCCTTAACCTCGCCGTTTTCAATGCCTCTTAAAATCTGGTGGAATTCGCCGTTTTGTTCGTTAAAGAGAGAGGCTTTACCGTTTGGAGTGGGCTGAACGACAACAACACTGCCGTTAAACAAGCCTTTTTCGTTCATCTGATGAACAAATACGTCGGCAAAGCTTCGCAAAAAGCCGCCGGAACCAAATTGAATTATTCTTTCTGTCATCGCGTTCACCTACCTTAGAACTCGATTAAAAGCTTTGCTAAGCTTCCGTCGTTATTTTTAAGGCTTTCAAAGGCGGTCTTAGCGTCCTCCTTAGCATAAATGCCGCTTACCATTTTTAGCACATCAACCTTGCCGCTTGCAACGAGGTCGATAAGCTCTTCAAAATCTTTGGTGAAAGCGTTGCGGCTGCCAAAGATGTTAAGCTCTTTTTTAAGAATTATTGAATGCAGGAATGTAGTTTCACGCTTGCCGTTGCCGATCAAGATGATGTTTGCTCCGTGTGCGGCTTCATTAATGCAGTTTAAGAAGGTTTCGGGAGCGCCGCAAGCCTCGACACAAACGTCAAAGCCGCAGGAGGAAGTGAACTCGGCACACTTTTCGTGCAGGTCAGCCTGTTTAACATTTACAACGCAGTCGGCACCGTATTCTTTGGCAAGATCAAGACGGGAATCGAGCATATCGGCAATCAATACTCTTGCGCCCATTGCCTTTGCTTTTAAGAGAGCGAACAAGCCGATGGGGCCTGCGCCCATGATCAAAAGGTTGTCGCCCGGTTTAACTTCTGCCCTTGAAAGAGCGTGTGCGGAAATGGAAAAAGGTTCGATCAACGCTAACTGTTTTGCAGAAAGACCCTTGCCGTCGATAATTCTTTCAACAGGCATAGTTATGTATTCGCAGAAGCTGCCGTCACGCTGAACGCCCATGGTCTGATTGTCGTGGCAGGCATTTACAATGCCGCGCTTGCAGGCATAGCACTCGCCGCAGTTGAAATAAGGGTTGCAGGTGATTATATCGCCTGCTTTGAGGTTTTTGGAGTTTTCGGGAATGGAAACGATCTCTGCCGAGAACTCGTGACCGGGGATTCTGGGGTAGGTAGTAAAGGGCTGGTTGCCTGTGTAAGAGGCTACATCGGCACCGCAGATACCGCAATATTTCACCTTTAACAATGCCTCGTTTGCCTTGGGAGCAGGCATTTCTTTTTCGACAATTTTAATTTCGCCAACGGTTGTAATTTCTACTGCTTTCATATAAATCATCTCTCCATATCAATAAAGTTTTTGTTCCAAACAACTGCTGTTTTTAAGGGTGCGCCCTTTGCATAGATCTTATTTACATAAGCGTCAATCGGGTCGGCGGTGAATTCATCCTTGTCGATAAGCTCAACAAGCTCGTCGAAGCAGCTTTTTGCCAATATCTCGATAGCTTCCTTCATGTGCTTTTCGGTAAAGTTGATCGAAGCAAAGATAACATGGTTTTTAAATCCGAAGGGCATGGTGTCGAAGGCTACCTTGGGGCCTAACGAGAAGCTGTTATAAATGCCGTTACAGCCTAAAACGCAGTTATCAAACGCAATTCTGTGCTCGACGTTTGCGCCCGATGTACCGACAAATACGGTGGCTGTGCCGCCGATTCGGGCAATGATCGCCGACGCTGTTTCTTCTTCGTTCATTCCTCCCGAGGAAAGATAATCGGCGTTAAGCTTTTGCTTAACAAAGATCGCCTTGTCGCTGTCCTCGCTGCTTCGTGCAACAAAGAGAATTTTAGCTTCGGGGTGGTTGCGTCTTATCTGGTCGCCGATGAAAAGGCCTGTTGTGCCAAGGCCGAAGATAACAGTGCGGCTGAAGGTCTCGCTGATGGCAGTTTTGCGGGCGGAAGCTTCGTCACACTTTTCTCTTGCCATAACAACACGCCAGTTCTGAGCCTCGCCTATGTCGCACATACGCTCGTGCTGGAAAACAGCGCAGGCATAAGGATCAGAAAAAACAAGCTTTTTTGCAAGCGATAAAGGAAGCTTGGTTATACCGTCATACTCCTTGGGAAGGTGCAAAAGCATATCGGGGTGGAAATAGCCCTTATCACAGAAGATGCCGTCTGCCCGGTCACAGCCGTATTCAAAGTAGGTTTCGTCCTCGGTATAGCGGGTGGGGTCATAGCTGTCGCCGCCGCGAATTAAAACAATTGCAAAGCGGTTTTCGCTTGGCACCCAAACAACACCCTCGTGACCGTTGATGAGCCTTTTTTCACCATCAGGAAATTTGGGGGTAAGATCTCCCCTCTCGCCCATTCGCATAAGCTCCATATCGGTGCCGCAGAAGCCGCAGAATACAGGAGTTGCAGGGATTCCCTCTTTTTCTTCAAGACCTCTTAGCTTTTTGCGCTTGGGATTGATAAGATTTATCTCTCCATAACAAAGAGGCTTCGCGCTGTCGTTCTGAAAATAAGTTGCGTAAGTTTTCATTAAAGCACGCATCCTTTCTTTAAAATTATGTTTGCATACTGCTTACCCTCGCCTGTGGCGATGACAGCATATGCTTTTTTAGCTCTTTCGTAATAGGCAAAGCGTTCTTCAAAGCTCACCTTGGCGTTTGGCTCGTATTCTTTAAGAATAGCCTTGTATTCTTCCCAAATCGAGGTGTCGGCAGGGTCGCCTTCGCACTTTTGCATTAAGACAAAGTTGTTGTCGTCATACTGGTCAAGCGGGAAAAGGGACAGAATTGCGTTAAGCATGTCGCTTGCACCGATACCGTCGGCACGGACTAAGATGTTTGCGTTAGAGGCAGCAGGAAAATTGCCGTCGGCAATGACGATCTCATCGCCGTGGCCCATTTCGCAAAGAACCTTTAACAGCTGGGGTGAAATAACTTTTGGAATGTTTTTAAGCATAAGACCAACCTCTCTTTAATTTATCTTTTTTTGATAATTGATTGACTAAGCAACAATTTGATTATATAATGAATTAAACTAATCTTCTTGCGAAAATCGACCATAAAGTTTAGAAATCCTATCATGAAAGATGTGAAGTGTATGAAGTCAACCGAAACGGGCGTTTTATCGAAATCAGACCTTTATTTCTCCTCGCCCTCGCAAACGTCAAAAAGACTGTTTTACTACGTTATCAGCGCCGGACATTTTTTCTGTGAGCAGGGGTATCATCTTGTGCGAAACAATTATGACAGCCTGCTTATTACACACATCATTAAGGGGACGTTTACCTTTGTTAACGGCGAGGGCAGGCACATAACTGCCCGTGAGGGCGACACTGTGATTTTAGACTGCTTTAAGCCTCATGAGTATTACACGAACGACAGCTTCGAGTCGATTTGGATTCATGTAAGCGGTGCGAACAGCTTTGAGCTTTTTAAGGAGATCGAAAGCGTAAGCGGAAATTTGGTGAAGTGCCGTGACGCCGAGCATGTAAAGCGCATTTTGTTTAGAATTCATGACGGGATAAGCCAAAACAACCCTTCGACAGAGCTTGCGATGTCACTTGATATTTACAAGGTGTTTTTAGAGCTTTTGAACACAATGAGCATTAAAAGCAAGTCGGAAAGCTCGAACGAAGAAAACATTGAAAGTGTTAAAGCATATATTTTCTCTCATTTGGATGAGAACTTAAGTGTTGCACGGCTTGCCGAGAACGTGCACATGAGCGCATCGCATTTTTCGAGAGTTTTTAAACAGCAAACAGGCTTTTCGCCTTATGATTTTGTTTTGATCTGCCGCCTTAACCGAGCCAAAGACCTGCTTAAAAAAACTGATATGTCGGTGGCTCAAATTGCTGACGAGACAGGCTTTAACAGCGAATCAAACTTTATTTATTTCTTTACCGCAAATGTGGGAATATCGCCGAGAAAGTTCAGAAAAATGCAGTTTTAATATAAAAAGCACCTTTTGCCGCAGCATTGGCAAAGGGTGCTTTTGTTAAGTTATCTGTTTTTATCTTAATGCTATTTATCGGTATAAGAGGCAACGATCCTGACCTCGCCCTCGGGCATTATAAAGCTTGTTGAGGTGTCGGTCTCGTCCTCTAAAACGACGTTGCCCGCAACGACTACCCATTTGCTGAACACCTTGCCGTTCGGAGCTTTGTCGGCAGTAAGCTTAACAGTCTCGCCTGCAAGTGCATCGGTTTTGTTTGCCTTGCCATAGGTTACGTTTACGGTATAGCCTGCAAATTCATAAATTGAAAACGCTGCAGGGTTGCCTGCATATCCGTTTATCAAGCCTCGTGAATTGTAGTTAAGGACATTTTCGCCGCAGGCAAATGTGAATGCATCGGCACTTCCGTCAATTACAAAGGTGTCGCCGGCACTTTCAAAGGTTGCGGTGATCGCACTGTCAGCGGTTGATGTGAACTTCGCATAGCCCTCGCCGTTGCCCAAAAGCCAGCCATCGCCCGATTTGGTTAAAACCCATTCTTTATCGGAGTATCTGCCGTAAACCGTATCTGTGCCGAAATCGGCGGCTTTTTCAATTGCAAAGCCGATACGCTTAACGCCGTTGGAATTTTCTTTTGTAACTACCTTGGGAAGCATGAAGAGGTTTGCGTTATAAATCAGCAGACAGCGTGCGCCGTCTTTAAGCTTTGAGGGGTTGGTTACACGAATGTATTTGCCGCCTTCGCCCTCGGTCGGCTCATTTATGAGGTTTTTTATAAGCGAGGAATCGGTTACCTTGGTAAGTTGAACTGTTTGCGGAGAACTATAAACGGTTGTATTCGGCTCGTAAGCTTTTTCGCCCTGATAATTGTTTCTCACTCCCTGAGTTTTAAGGTTATGTATCCCCTCTCGGCTGTATCTTGAAACGGTTACGGTACCGTCGGTTATGGTAAACACCGACACAGTGAGGGTGTCATCGGCACCGTTTACGTTGGTATAATATCCGATATAGCCGGGGTTTAGGTAGGTAAAGTTTAGGGTTTCGGTTTTAAATTCGGTCCGGCTGTTCTGGGCAATCAATATTTCATCGCCCTTTGCGAGGTAAACGGTTGAGCCGCCAAGATAGTCATCCCAGCCGTTCGAGTGGTCGTGACCGAAAAGATAAAAAATGTTTAAGCCTTTGGCGCCTGCCTCGTTTAAAACATTAAAAATGTAATTTGCGTGCATAGCGTCGCCGTCGTGATAGGTGCGCATGGAGTAGTTAAGCGGCAGATGTGACAGAATGAAAATGGGCTTGTCATAAGCGATAACGATTTTTTCGTTAAGGTATTCAATAAGCCTTTGAGCCGTGCGCTTGATGGTGGCTTCGTTGTCGTTGTGCCACATATAATCACTGTTGTGCAGAACAAAGACGCCGTATTCATCGTTTTCGGGGTCGTTATCTCCGCTCGGGCTTAACCCCTCGGTGCCAAGTGAAGCATCATGGTTGCCCTGAACGAAAACCATGTTCTGCGTAACAAGAGGACTGAACGATTCTTTGATTGCTTTTATACCCTCGACCGTTTCTTCGGTAACGCCGTAGGTGTGATGGGCATAGTCGCCGCAGAAGAATAATCCGTCGGCACTTGTTATATCGTTTGCATTAAGCGTTTGCACAAAGCTTTCAAGGATCTCCTGTCCCGGCTCGTTGCCGTCGGGGTGCTGAAAATCGGAACAGGCAATAAGCGTTGTTGTCGCGTCAGTTTGGTTTAAGGCAGCCGTGCATGAAGAAAGCAGCAGCGAAATAATCAATGTAATGCAAATGGTTAAAGCTGTAAATCGTTTTATACGCATTGATACGTCCTCCCCTTTTAAAACAACTTTTGATGTTGATTTTAATTTACCCTTGTTGGCTGTTAAAGTCAAGAGGGTCAACCCGATTAAGCATGATATATCAATTTAAAGCTGTTATATTGACACATAGTAACACTTGTGTTAAAATAGTTGCAGGTAAAACTGTTTTAAATGAAACTAATTTTGCGGGAGGTAATTATGGCTACGATAATGAGAAAAATGAACGTTATAAGCCGTTGCGAAGCGATATATCGCACGCAGCGTTCGAGCGAGCAGCTTTTGGGAATATATCACAGCTATGTTTTTGCAATTTGCAAAAATCCTGGCGCCTCGCAGGATAAGCTGGCGAAATATTTGTGCATTAACAAAAGCAGCGTTACACGGCACTTGAGTGCACTTGAAAAGGACGGATATGTTGAGCGCCGTGTGAGCGAAAGCGACAAGCGCGAAACGCTGGTGTATCCGACGCAGAAAATGCTTGACATTTTGCCCGAGGTTGTAAAAATTACGAGCGACTGGAACGCTTTGGTTGCCGAGGGTATTAGCGAGGAAGAGCTTGCTTTATTTAACAGCATTATGGACAGGATGCTTGAAAAATCTATGAAAATTATTTATTCGGGAGACAGTGCAGAGTGAGAACGGTAATTGGATATTTAAAACAGTATGTAGGGCGAATGTCGTTGGGGTTTGTTATTAAAACACTTGGCACGCTTGCCGAGCTTATGCTGCCCTATATTTTAAGCCACATTTTAGAAAACGTAATAGGTAAGGAGATAAGCGAGGTTATATTCTGGGGCGGACTGATGATCTTGTTCTCGGGTGTTGCGTGCGTTTTTAACGTTATTGCAAACAGAATGGCAGCAAAGGTCTCGCGTAATTTTGCCGAAAGTATGCGAAAAGACCTGTTTATTAAAACGCTCAGGCTTTCGGCGGCGCAGACGGATAAGTTTACTATCCCCTCGTTGGAATCTCGTATAACAACGGATACATATAACGTACACGGATTTATTAACATGATGCAAAGGCTTGGCGTGCGTGCGCCCATTATGCTTTTGGGCGGAATTGCCATAACCTTGTTTATGGACTTTAACCTATCGCTTGTAATGATCGCCATGCTGCCATTGATTTTTGTGACGGTATACTTCATATCGAAAAAGGGCGTGCCGCTTTATACAAAGGTTCAGCGCTCGGTGGATAACATGGTGCGAGTTGTTCGCGAGGACGCACAGGGTATAAGAGTTATTAAGGCGCTCTCGAAAACAGATTATGAGCACCGCCGTTACGAGACCGTAAACCGCGCCTTGATTAAGGATGAGACCCGTGCAGGCGTTATTATGGGCACGGTTAACCCCATTATGACAGTTTTAATGAACATGGGAAGCATTGCGGTTATTGCGTTGGGTGCAAACCTCATTTCGGGAGGAAGCTCGAGCCCCGAAACGGTTATCGCATTTATGCAGTATTTCACGCTTATTTCGATGGCAATGATGTCGGTTACAAGAATGTTTGTAATGTATACTAAGTGCGCCGCCTCTGCAAGAAGAATTGCCGAAGTGCTTAACTCTCCCGAGGATATAACGGTTAAAACCAAGGAAGAATATCCGAACAAAAAGACAGACGCACACATTGTTTTTGACAACGTGTCTTTCTCGTATAACGGCAAGAAAAACAACCTTGAAAACATAAGCTTTGAGATACCGAGAGGCGGTTCGCTTGGAATTATCGGTGCAACAGGCTCGGGTAAATCAACGGTTATCAAGCTTCTGCTTAGGTTTTACGATGCCGACAAGGGCGGCATTTACATAAACGGCGAGAATATAAAAACCCTTGAAAAGGCTGAATTTTACGCCATGTTCGGTTCGGCGCTTCAGCACGACTTTTTGTATGCCGACACAATTGAAGAAAACATAAAGTTTGGCAGAGATATTTCGTTTGACGATGTTAAGCGTGCGACAGATATTGCGCAGGCAAGCGATTTTATTGAAGGCTTTGCAGACGGATATAGCCATGTTCTCTCTCCTCACGGAACTAATATTTCGGGCGGACAGAAGCAAAGGGTTTTGATTTCACGTGCGATTGCGGCTCGTCCCGAAATCCTCATTTTAGACGACAGCTCATCGGCACTTGACTATAAAACAGATGCCGCACTTAGAAAAGCGTTAAACGAAAATATGTCGGGAACTACTGTTGTGACCGTTGCACAGCGTGTAAGCTCGGTTAAAGATTGCGGACTGATAATTGTTTTGGATGAGGGAAGAATTATCGGCATTGGCGACCACGAACATTTGCTTGAAAATTGCGAGGAATACCGTGAGATTAGCGAGTCACAGATGGGAGGTGCTTTTGTTGACTAAGCCGGAAAAGAAAAAAATGGACCGCAAAACAGCCAAAAGCATCTTTTTGCGGCTGTGCAGGTATGTTTTGGGATATTGGTATCTGTTTTTACCTGCGGTTGTTTTAACGCTGTTTTCAAATCAGCTTTCGCTTTTGGGCCCGAAATATTCGGGCGAGGCAATTGACGCCTTGGCGGCAGTTGGCGGAGTGGATTTTGAATCGGTGTGGTATAATGTTGGTAAAATGCTTATTTGCTATGCAGTATCGGCTGTGATGTCATATCTTTTAGCTGTGCTGATGATTCACATTAGCCAAAAGATTGTTTTTACCATGCGTAAGCAGCTTTTTGAAAAGCTCACATCGCTGCCTGTCGGTTATTTCGACACACACCCGACAGGAGATATTATAAGCCATATTTCTTATGACATCGACACCATTAACAGCACGCTCTCGCACGATTTGGTGCAGATAATGACAAGTATTTACACGGTTTTAGGCTCACTGGTGTTTATGTGGAATATTTCGAAGCCTTTGATTGCTGTGTTTGCCATAACCGTACCCGCGGCTATCATCTTTACAAGATACCGTTCAAAACGCGTGCGTCCTTTGTTCTCGAAGCGTTCTAAAAAGCTTGGTGAGCTTAACGGCTATGCCGAGGAGATGCTTTCGGGTTGCCGTTCGATTCAAGCATATGCCCGTGAGGACACGATCGGCGGCAGATTCAACCTAAGAAACAAGGATTCGATGGATGCTTATTACAAAGCGGATTATTACGGTGCGGCAATGGGACCCTCGGTAAACTTTATTAACAACCTGTCGATATCGTTGGTAATGATCTTGGGCGGCATACTTTATTTATATTCGCAAAACGGCATTGTAAAAGAAGGCACGCTGTTCTTTATTACCCTTGGCGGTGTGGCACAGTTTGTGCAGTATTCGCGCAAATTTGCAGGACCTATTAACGAATTCGCTAACATTTTAAGCGAATTGCAGTCGGCTTTTTCGGCGGCAGAAAGAGTGTTTAAAATTTTGGACGAAGAGCCCGAAAGCGCTGACATTCCGAACGCTTTAGTCTTGGACGACGTTGAGGGCGAGGTCGAATTTGAAAACGTAGTGTTTGGATACACCCCGCAAAAGACGATTTTGAAGGATATTTCGTTTGTGGCTGAGCCCGGAAAAACTATTGCGATCGTTGGACCCACGGGTGCCGGAAAGACAACTATAATTAACCTTTTGATGCGTTTTTATGATGTTACAAACGGAAGCACCTCGGTTGACGGAGTTGACATAAGGAAGATCACAAGAAAGTCGCTGAGGCAGGCTTACACAATGGTTTTGCAGGATACATGGCTATTTTGCGGAACGATTTATGAAAACATTGCCTATGGTCGTGAGGGTGCGACCCCCGACGAAGTGAAAGCGGCAGCAAAGGCGGCACGAATCGACAGCTATATTGAATCGTTGCCCGACGGTTATGATACCGTTTTGACTGATGACGGCATTAACATCTCGAAAGGTCAGCGACAGCTTATTACCATTGCACGAGCTATGATATCGAACTCGCACATGCTGATTTTGGACGAAGCGACATCGAATGTAGACTCTCGAACAGAGATTAAGATTCAGGAGGCTATGACAGAGCTGATGAAGGGCAGAACCTGCTTTATTATTGCACACAGACTTTCGACGATTCAGAATGCTGACAAGATTTTGGTTATTCAGGACGGACGGATAACAGAATCGGGAACGCACGATGAGCTTTTACAAAAAGGCGGATTTTACAGCACGCTTTATAATTCGCAGTTCAGTTAACATTAAACCCTCTTGCCGGCTAAAGCAAGAGGGTTTATTCTATATCTGCGATTCGTTTAATGCGCCGCGCGCCCACAAAATCCATTTTGAACGGTCAAGCGGATTAACACCGCGGCGCGGAGCATCTTCGCCTGTGCCTTTGGGACATTCACGGTAGCCGTAAAACTGCGTTGAGCATACCCCTCTGCCCGATGAGAAGGACGCTAAGCGTGTGGGGAAATCCATGAAGTTTGCAAACGGCACAATGCTGTCGATAGTGACCGTATCGTCACGCACGAAGGGAGCGTCGTATTCACCGCCGCCGCGCACAATTTCGGTAATAAGCTTGCCCGAAAGCTCTGCAGGGGCTATTATCCTCATTTTTAAAAGAGGCTCTAACAGCGTTGAACCGCAGTTAACAAGTGCGTTCATAAACGCCATGGGGGTGGCAACAAAGAAATCGAGCGGATGAGTGTGAACTGTGTGGTGCTCACCGCCGATGAGAGTGCACTTAAAGTCTGTGACCTCCCACCCGTGGAGACCCTGCTCGAGGCAGGAATTGAAGGAACGGTGAATATGGCTTTGATATTTATAAAAGCATTGGTTATTTGGCAGTCTGCCGTGGTAGCTTACACCGTAACCGCGCGGCATTGGTTCGAACATAAAGTTAACTATTGCCCAACAGGGCTTTGGCATAGTGTAAACGCCAAGACCTGTACCTTTGTTTGTGGGCGTTTCACGGTAGATAACAGTTGGCGCCGAGAAGTTTGCCTGTAAGCCGTATCTTTCCTCTAAGAGAGATTTTAAAATCTCGGACTGGATGCTGCCTGTAAGATTGATTACAATTTCGGACTGGCCGTTTTCCCACTTGGCGTCGATGTAAGGCTCTTCGTCCGAAAGCTCTTTAAGTGCAAGGGCGAGCTTGGGCAAGGCTTCGGGGTGGTCGCTGACAGGGGTTGCGCGCACACGCAAAAGAGGGTGCGCCAGCGCATATTTTTTTGAAGGAGTAACAGAGCCTACAAATCTGCCGACTTTGGCTTTTGTTAGACCGCAAAGTGCGGCAATGTCGCCGGCGTTTACGATGCCGGCATCGCTATATCTGCCGCCCTGTGCCTTGCGTATTTGCGAAACTTTATCCTTGGCTGAAACATCCTCCTCGACAGGGATAGCCGAGTTATCATCGGCGACGGTGTTTTGAGACACATAATTGGGCGAGAGGACAGCGACGGAATCACGGTTCTGAATCTTGCCGCCGAACATTCGCACATGGGCTATTTTACCCATTGCCTTGTCGTGGTCGATTTTGAAAATAATACCCGAGGTCTCCTCCGTCCGCTTATACTCGGCATGAGGCATATATTTGGTAATAAAATCAAGAAGTTCTTTAACACCTATTCCCTTTTTAGCACAGCCGCACATAACAGGAGTGATTTTGTTTTGGTGAATTGCTTTTGGCAGCATTTCTTCAATTCTGTCAGGCGGCAGAGTCTCATCAATTAAGAAAAGCTCGGCGGCGAAGTCGTTAATTTCGGCCAGAGCTTCGGTAACGGCATAAGAAAAGCTGGGTGCTTTGATATCGCATTGGTCTGTGCCCTCGCCTGTCGGCTCATTAATCGGCATATATACGGTTTTGCCGCCTGATAAGCGGTTAAGCTCGGATATGATTCCTTTAAAATCGGAGCCTGCACGGTCGAGCTTGTTAATAAAGATCATTCTCGGCAAGCCGATCTGTGTGAGCGCATTAAGAAGATTTTCAGTGTGCGCCTTTATGCCGTCGGGCGAGGATATGACAAGGATAGCAAAGTCCAAAGCTTCAAGGCATCTTTCGACCTCGCCGGCAAAATCGACGTGGCCGGGAGTGTCTATAATGTTTACAGTCTCTCCGTTCCATTTTAAAGAGGCTGTGGCAGAGCGCACCGAGATTCCACGCTGACGCTCGACCAAAAGTGAATCGGTGCGGGCGGTGCCGTCATCGACCGAGCCGAGGTCACGAATAACGCCGGAGGTATATAAAAGCTGTTCGGTTAGTGTGGTCTTGCCTGCGTCAACATGGGCAAGGATTCCTAAATTGCGATACAAATAAATGCACCTCCTGCATTTAAAGAAAATTCATGTCAAAAGCATTATATCATAGACAAATAAGTGTGGCAAGGTGTTGCAAATGTTTTTTATATGTTGTAAAATGAAAGTGATAATTTTAGTGTTTGAAGGAGGGCTTATATGACACACGACTCGAACAGAATTACAAGAGAATATTTTGATTCACTTCTTTTAGAGGCACGCTATATTGATTCGGACTTGCCCGACCTTAGCTTTGAGCTTTTCGGTGAGACCTTTAATACCCCTATCATGACTGCGGCGCTTTCGCACTTGCATAAAATTTGCGATAACGCAATGGTTGAGATCGCAAAGGGCGCAAGTGATGCCGGCGCTGTTCATTGGGTGGGCATGGGTGAATATGACGAAATGAAAGCTATTTTTGCGAGTGCAAAGACAGTGAGAATAATTAAACCTCATGCAAATAACGATGATGTTTTATGGCGAATTGAGCACGCTGTTAACAACGGTGCTTTTGCCGTTGGTATGGATATTGACCACGCTTTTTCGTGGGACGGAAATTATGACAACGTGCTTGGTTTGCCGATGAAGCCGAAATCGTTTGATGAGATTAAAATGTTTGTTAAAGCCGCTAAGGTGCCGTTTATTATCAAGGGCGTTTTAAGTGTTAAGGACGCTGTAAAATGTGCTGAAGCAGGCGTTAAGGGTATTGTTGTCTCGCACCACCACGGAATTATGAACTATGCTGTGCCTCCGTTGATGGTTTTGCCTGATATTAAAAAAGCAGTTGGCGACAGCATGAAGATTTTTGCCGACTGCGGCTTTGAAAGCGGCATGGACGTTTATAAGGCTATGGCGTTGGGCGCCGATGCTGTTTGCGTGGGCAGAAACCTGATGGGACCCTTGACCGAGGGCGCAAAGGGAGTTACAAGGCGGATAAATGAGCTTAACAACGAGCTTAAAGCAACAATGGCGAGAACCGGAGTAAAAAGCCTTAAAGAATTTGACCCAAGCATTATTCATTACAGAAACTTTTAGGAGGTAACACATGAGACTTGGTTTATCCTCACCCCTTAAGCATGACAGCCCAAGGCAATGGGCAAAAAGAATGAAAGAGCTTGGCTGCGGTGCGGTCAACTTTCCGCTGAACTGCAATGCTGATAAAAGCTTGATTAAAGCTTATGCCGATGAAGCGCGCGAAAACGACCTTGTTATTGCCGAGGTTGGCGTGTGGAACAACATGCTCGACCGTGACCCCGAAAAGAAAAAGTCGGCACTTGATTATAACATACGCCAGCTTATTTTGGCAGATGAAATCGGTGCCGTGTGCGCCGTTAACGTGGCAGGTACCCCTCACGGGCCGAGATGGGACGGCGGATATAAAGAAAACTTCAGTGATGAGACATTTGCAATGACGGTTGAAGCTGTAAAATATATAATTAAACAGGCAGACCCAAAACGGGCATATTTCAGCATTGAATCAATGCCGTGGATGATACCCTCGAGCCCGAAGGAGTATTTAAGGCTTATTGAAGCGGTTGACCACCCACAGTTTGCGGCACATTTGGATGCTATAAACATGATAACCTCGCCCAAGAGATATTTCTTTAATGATGAATTTTTGAAAGAATGCTTTAGCCTGCTTAAAGGCAGAATTTGCAGTTGTCACTTAAAAGACGTAAGACTTAAAGAGGAATTTACATTCCAGTTGCAGGAATGTGCGCCGGGTGAAGGCAACCTTGACCTTGAAGCATTTGCACGCCTTTGTGACCTTGAAAACCCGGATATGCCTGTGATTATTGAGCATTTGCACACTGACGAGCAGTATTTAAACAGCTTAAAATATGTTAAAAGCAGACTTGGACTGTAGCAAAGCGCAAAGCCCTCTTGCCAAATTAGACAAGAGGGCTGTTTTTCTATTCAAGAGATTCGAGCAGACCTTTGCAGCCGTCGTAAATGTCACGGTAAGCAATGTCAAAGCGGTCGGAATACCACGGGTCGGCAACATCGCCGCCCATTTGGGTATAATCCATAAGCTTGCGGATCTTGCCTTTGGGGTCGCCGCCTAAAATTCTATGCATATTGCGAATGTTATAGCTGTCCATGCCGATAAAGAGGTCGTAGTTTTCGTAATCGCTCTTTTTAAGCTGAACGGCACGCTTACCCTCGCAGATTATGCCGTGCTTTTTAAGCTCGGCTTTGGCAGGAGGATAAACAGGGTTACCTGTGTCGCCCCATATCTCCTCAGTGCTGGTGGCGCAGGAGGCGATTACAAAGCGATCGGCTATGCCCTTATCTGCAACCATTTTCTTAAAAATAAATTCTGCCATGGGGCTGCGGCAAATGTTGCCGTGGCAGACGAACATGATTTTTAGCATTTAAGCCCTCCTTAAAACTTTTTTATTCAGTTTAGCATAATTAAGCAAGCTTTACAACCTGTTGCTTTTTGGTATGAAATGATATAGAATGGTTTTAGAAAAATTGCGGGAGGCGTGTTATGAAAAAGCGTACAGTTCTTTTGATATCTATAGGGACAGTCCTTTTAATAATCGGGGCGGTTATTTTTGCTTGTGCGCTTAAGCTCTCGCCTAACGGAGGGGTTATTACCGAATATGACTGGAATGGATATTTGGACAGGGATGATGAATGGTACACTTCGAATGAGGCTAAAGCGATCGGCGACGATATTTTGAAATATCAGCTTAACGACGGCGGCTGGCGAAAGGACATGGCTAACGAAGAGCTTACCGATGGCTCGTGGGCGAAATCGACGCTGGATAACGACACCACGACCTCTCAGATAAGGGTTTTGGCCAAGCTTTATGAAAACACGGGCAAAAAGAAATATTTAAAGGCGTGTTTAAAAGGTATTGACCTTTTGCTTAACGGGCAATATACAAACGGCGGTTGGCCGCAGGTGTTTGACGATGCGGGAACATATCACGCACACATTACTTATAACGACGGTGCAATGGTTCATGTGCTTTATATTTTAAAAGAGGTTTCGGAGAAATCGGGCGACTTTAGCTTTGTAAGCGATGAATATGCCGAAAAGGCGGCAGTTGCCGTTGCAAAGGGCATTGAATGTATTTTAAACACACAAATTGTTGTTGACGGAGTTAAGACTGCATGGTGCCAGCAGCACGATGAGTTTAATCTTAAGCCGACAAACGCAAGAGCGTTTGAGCCTGCGGCTATAAGTGCTTCGGAAAGTGTGGGAATTGTGAACTTTTTAAAATCTCTGCCGAATAAGAGCGATGAGATAATTGAAAGCATTAACTCGGCAATAAGGTGGATGGACGAGGTTAAGATTTACGGAATAAAGGTTGTTAAAACAGATGATGACAGAATTGTCGTTGAGGACCCCGATGCCGGGCCGATTTGGGCAAGATTTTATCAGATCGGGACGAATAAGCCTGTTTTTGGCGACCGTGACGGTTCTGTTCATTATGACATGATGAATATAAGCCAGGAAAGGCGTGAAGGATACTCGTGGTACGGCTCGTGGCCTGCAAAGCTGGTTGAAAGCGGGCTTATGGGAGAATAACGGTGGAATATATGGTTGATAGAATAATTGAAGCGATAAATGGGCTTCTTGAAGAAAAAGAGCGTGTTATTATTGCGATTGACGGCAGATGTGCCTCGGGCAAAACAACGCTTGCATACGCATTAAAAAGCGCTTTGGGCTGCAACGTTTTGCACATGGATGATTTCTTTTTGCGGCCTGAACAGCGGACAAAAGGGCGGCTTGAAACACCGGGAGAGAACATTGACCACGAGAGGTTTTTAAGCGAGGTTCTAAAGCCTCTTAAAAAGGGCGAGGAGTTTTATTACAGGCCGTTTAACTGTAGCACGCTGGTGCTTGATGAGCCTGTTTTTGTGCCGAAAAATAAAATTACAGTTATTGAGGGCTCGTATTCTTGCAACAAGGCACTTTGGGATTATTATGACCTGCGACTGTTTTTGACAGTATCGCCCGAGGAGCAGATGAAGCGCATTGTTTTGCGAGACGGCAAGGAATATTCTAAAGTGTTTGAAAGCAAGTGGATACCGCTTGAAGAGAGCTATTTTAAGGCATATGACATTGCCGCACGGTGCGATTTTATATTGCAGCTATAAAAAACGGACAGGAAGACTGCACTTCCTGTCCGCTTTTAATTTTAGTTTGAGGTGATAAAGCCGCTAAAGCCTGCCTCGTTAAGATTTGAAAGCAGTTGCTCGGCACCGTCTTTTTGTGAAAACGCACCCACCTGCACACGGTAAAGCTTGGAGCTTTGAGTTAATGCAAAGTATTTTGCAATTACATCTGCCTCGGCTTTGGCAAGGGCGTTAAGATTGTCATCATTTAAAAGCCAGTTGGTCGAGCGTGTGTTGGTGTGAAAGCTGTGCTCGATAAGAAGGCCTGTTGTGCCGACACTTTCAGCACCTCGGATAACACCGTAATAGTCGCCATTTGCGCCTTTTTTTGATGTGCACTTGCCTGTTTGGCGTGTGCACATTGTTTTTGCAATACATTCGACAAGGCTTTTACCAATATCATCTCCTTTGCCGCTTAACGGCACATAAACAATGGGATAGTCGGTTTCTTCGTTTACGCTGCCGTTTGGGTAAGCGTTAGAGTGAAGCGAGATAAACAAATCGCACCCTTTTGCCTTTTTGCCTCGGTTTGTAACAGAAAGCTCCTGCGATTGGGTTTTGCGCGTTGTTATAACCTCCATGCCGTAGCTTTCGAGGTACTTTTTTAGCAAAAGGTGCAGTTTCCAGCTCATATCCGACTCGTAATAAGCCTTGTTTGCGGGACTTTGGTTATATTTTCCGCTGTGACCGGCATCAAGACAAATTTTAATTTTCGGCATTTTGGTCATTCCCTGCGTTTTTAATGCGTGCTGTGTCTACCATTCCCTCGCCGATTATGTAAGCGATTAAGGTTGCAACCGCCGAAACAACTGCAACCACCTGCTCGGTTGTAAGCTTGTTATAGCCAAGCACTGTCATAATTGCCGAGATAAAGCCGACAACTGCCGCCCAGAACTTTCGAGATGTCAGTTTTTGCTTCCAGTTGATATTCATAAGCTTTGCTCCTTTCTTAAGCCTGTTCGTGATGGTTTTGATGAAGGCTGTTGACTCTTTCCTCTAACGAGTCGATCCGCTTGTGTGCCTGCTTCGAGGAAGATTCGACGGCTGAAATGCGTGAAACATCGTTAAGTCTTGCGTCTTCCTGACGTTCCTGCTTGCGTTTTATATCATCGATACCCGACTTTACATAGCCAAGCTCGGTTAAAATAACGCCGTTGTTTTTACCCTCGCTTTCAAAATCGGTTTTGGAGGTACGGCTGAAGGCTACCCAGCCGAGAATTATCGCCGAGATCGTTCCCAGAATGCTAAAAATCGGCACAAGATAAGTTAGTGCGCCTTGCAAGCAAAACACCGACAACGTGCGCCTATAACAAAAAAGTTGTTTTTCACTTTTTATCATCCTTTAAAATATATTTGCAAATAATTGTCCGCCTCAATTAAAAGCCGAAAGGATTGCCGCCCCGAAAGCAAGAACTTAAGCCTTGGGGCGGCGTTTTATAATATGGATTCGTTCTTAATTTTAATTCTAACGAGGCTGTAAGGGGTCATGCAAGTCCAGAATTTGAGAAACGGCATCTAACGCCGCAAGGTGCTGTCTTTTTCGTGTACTGGTGGAAATGTATAACATATCCTCGATCGTTTGCCAGCTTAGCATGCTTAAATAGCGATAGCTTAACAGTGCATAATGCTTTTGCGGCACGCTTTCAATAACCTGCTTAACGCTTAGCCATTTTCTATCAAGCGCCTCGGCTTCTTTTTCGATTTGGCTGTTAATTTGCGAAAGTCTTGCCCAGGTTTTTGGTGAGGGGTCATTCACGCGTGTAAATACAATGCCGTTAAAGTATGTTGATACTCTGAGCTTTTCCTCTTTTAAAGCTTCAATTTTTTGCGAGAGCATGTAAGCGCTGTTAAGCCAGCTTGCAGCATATGTCTGCTTTTCGGTCATTTTAGCATTTTCCTTTCATAGTAAAATTCCGCCATATAAAAACACCTCGCCCAAATAAGCAAGATGTGTTTTTAATGATATATACAAAAAAAGGATTTGTCAAGGCATTTTTTTGGACACTTAAAAAGCCAAAACCGCCGGAAGGTCCGACGGTTTGGCTTGAAAAGAATTCTAGCGTCACTTAATAACGTATTTTTGAATGGTAGCGTTTTCCGAGGAGTAAACGGTAAAGGCATTTGCCTTGCCCTCGGGGATATTGATGGTGTAGGGCCTGAAATCATCGAGGCTGTTGCCCGCTTCAATCATAATGTCGGTTTTGCCTTTAGCACCAAGGTCAACGGTTATTCTTGCCCTGCCGTTTGCCGAGGCAGCATACACCGTCAATGTCTTTTTACCTGCAAAGTCAATGCCGTCATATCCGGCAACCGGCGACCAGCCCGTGCCTTTGATGTAATGACCTGCGTTCTTTGAATAAAGGATTCTCATTTCCTTGGAATAATCATAAGTTTCGGCGTCAAACTCGCAAGGCCTTTTGCCAAGCTCCTCGCCGCTTAAGAGTAATGTTTTTTCAAGTCTTACATCGGCAGAGGAAGCGGCAGCCATGAACTTATATTCGCCGCTTTCCAAGATATTTTTGCGGTTGCGAACATTGAAGATTTCGAGCATACGGCGAGAGATATCGACACGGATTTTTTCTTCCTCGCCTGCTTTAATGTTAACGCGGGCAAAGCCGCAAAGCTTTTTAATGGGGCGTATAACCTTTGAATCGGTAACGGTGTAATAGATCTGAACAACTTCTTCGCCGTCACGGTCTGAAATGTTTTTGACAGTTACATCTGCCCAAATTTCATTGTCGGTTACATTGATATTGAAATCTTTATACTCGAATTTCGAATAAGACAAGCCATGACCGAAGGGGTAAAGAGCGTCGCCCTTGAAGTACATATATGTAGTGCCCGAGGTCTCGATGTCATAGTTTAAAATGTCGGGCAGTTCATATTCGGACTTATACCATGTTTGAGGAGTTCTGCCTGCGGGGTTGTTTTCGCCGCTAAGAGTTTTGGCAACGGCTGTGCCAAGGAACATTCCGGCATGAGAGGAGTAGATAATTGCAGGAAGAACGGCGTTTTCCTCGTTAACAGAATAAGGATAGCTTGAGATGATTGCCATTACGGTATTCTTGTTTTGGTTTACAAGGTGGGTTGCCATGCCGGGCTGAATGTTAAGCGCCAATGTCTTTCTGTCGTAACATTCTTTAGCAACCTGAACAGGGTGGTTGCCCACACAATAAAGAACAAAGTCTGCCGCCTTTGCGATCTCACTTGCACGTTCACGGCCGCTTTTAACAACATTAATTTCAAAAAGCTGGTCTGAAAGAGCGTTATTGATTGACTTAACGCTGATGTTGCCGTTATCATCGCAGAACATTCTGCGGTGGTGCAAAAATTCCTCGATCAAATATTTATCGCCGAACCTTTTAAGATTTACGGTCTCGCGGGTGTACCAATCGTAAACACGTCTTGAATTAAGGCGGAATACGTCACCGTCAGAAAGCTTGATATATTTTTTATATTTAGCCGAGAAGAAGTTTATCCAGTTTTCGCCCCAGTCCTGAAGCTCGAAGATTTCGCTTTCGCCGACAGTTTCGGCGGCAGCGGTTAACAATCCATCCTCGTTAACACTTAAGTATTTGCCGTTAGGGGCTTTAATGCTGACATGGTCCCAAAGACTGTCGTGAATAACTTCGCTGGTTTTAAATTCTTCTTTAATACCTTCCAGAACGGAAATATCATAAGACGAAACACCTGTATACCAGTCCATTAGGTTTTCATCTGCCATTGCGCCCAAAACCGCAAGCTTTTGGGGCGCAGATTTCAAGGGAAGAATGCCGTTGTTTTTCAGCAAGGTTATCTGCTTAAGGGTAGCTTTAAGGTTGGTTTTTTTGTGGTCGTCGCAGTCGATAACATCAAGCCCGATGGTGTTATATTCGCACTCGTCGAACTGACCCAAAGCAAAGCGAGAAAAGATGGTGTTGCAAAGAGTCTCGTCGATGTCAGCTTCTGTCAGCCTGCCCTCTTCAATTGCTTTGCGTGCCGCATCTTTGACGAGAATTCCGTTATCGGTCATACTGTCGGAGCCTGCTTTTATTGTGAGGGCGATAGATTCGCTGTGAGTATCGCAGAAGCGGTGTGAAACAACTGTCTGAGAAAAGTCGCCGCCGTCGGATACGGTGTACCAAAGCCCCCATTTATCCTTTAAAATGCTCTTGATCTCGGGGTTCAAAATTGCAGGACAGCCGTTAATCTCGTTATATGCGGTCATAAGGCTTTTGGCACCGCCGTTAACAATTGCGTTTTCAAAAGCGGCGTAGTAATAGTCGTATTTAAGTCTTAACGGTAGGTAAGCGTCACAGCTTCCACGGTCTTCCTCGTTATTATTGGCACAAAAGTGTTTAAGCGTGGGAATCGACTTTAAAAATCTGCCGTTGTCCCCTGCCATGCCCTTGGTATACTGAGCCGAAAGCTCACCGGTTAAGCAAACATCCTCGCCGTAAGCTTCTTCGTTTCTTCCCCAGCGAGGGTCGCGAGCCATATCAACCGTGGGGCCCCAAAGTGCGATTCCGCCCTTTTGGTTGATGTTATAATAAGCTCTGGCTTCATCGGCGGCAATTTCGCCCAATGAATACATCAAGTCTTTATCAAAAGTGCTTGCAAGCCCGACAGGCTGAGGAAAAACTGTTGAAACACGGTCAGCACTTCTTCCTACAAAGCCGCGTGCAACCTCGGCACCAATGTGATACTCCTTCATTCCCAGACGCTCAACGGGCATGTGACCGCCTGTAAGCATTGAGATCTTTTCATCTAATGTAAGTTTTGAAACAAGCTCTTTTGTGCGTTGTTCAAATTCTTTTTTGTTGTTTATATCCATAATTCCCCTCCGTATTTCAAAATATTAAAATACCATTAAGCTAAGTGTAACACACCATTTTATATACGTCTATATAATCTTTTTCAAATAATATTAAAATATTAAACTACGCGATTGGAAAACAACGTAAAAACACCTCCGAACGAACGGAGGTGTTTTATAAATAAATTATTATGCAATAGAGCAGTCGTCAACGTAAAGGATTCGTACACCGTTTTCATCGGTTTCTGCCTTGGGTTCTTCTGCTTTAGCCTTAAGACGTGTTGCAAAGAACTTTGTTGCAACAGCCGGGAACAAAGCGTAGCTTAAAACGTCTTCCTCGGAGCCGTTGAAGCCGGGAACGCTCTTAACCTCTTCACGGTACTTTTCAAGCTCAGGCTCGATAAGGTCGGCAGGTCGGCAGGTGATGACCTCAGCATCGCCGATAGCGAGCTTTCTTACTTCCTCGTTAACCTCGCCGGGAAGTCTGCCGTATTCACCTCTTAAAAGACCCTTAGATTCCTTGGTGATGTTCTTATATCTTCCAAAGAGGACATTGAACACTGCCTGAGTTCCAACTATCTGGCTGGTGGGAGTTACCAAAGGAGGATAACCGAAGTCTTTTCTTACGTTGGGGATCTCAGCCAAAACGTCATAGAACTTATCCTCGGCATCTGCCTGCTTAAGCTGAGAAAGAAGGTTTGAAAGCATACCGCCGGGTACCTGATAGATAAGAGTCTTGGTGTCGACATTTAAAACCTTGGGGTCTAAAATGCCGTCAGCCTTAAGCTTGTTTGCAACATTTCTGAAGTGAGCTGCAGCTTCGCTTAATGCGGTAAGGTCGAGGCCTGTGTCTCTGTCGGTACCTGCCATGGTTGCAACCATAGCTTCGGTAGCAGGCTGAGCAGTACCGTTAGCCAAAGGAGAAAGTGCAGTGTCAACAATATCAACGCCTGCTTCTGCAGCCTTAAGGTTAACCATATCGCCTGTGCCTGTGGTGTTGTGAGTGTGAATATGGATCGGGATCTTTACGTTTTCCTTAAGCTTTTTAACCAAGGAATAAGCTTCGTAAGGCAAAAGAAGGTTTGCCATATCCTTGATGCAAATAGTATCAGCCCCCATAGCCTCAAGCTCTTTAGCGAGGTTTACAAAGTATTCCTCGTTGTGAACGGGAGAAGTGGTATAGCTGATTGCTGCCTCGCAGATTCCGCCGTACTTTTTGGTTGCGGTTATTGCAGCCTTAAGGTTACGGGTGTCGTTCAAAGCGTCGAAGATTCGGATAACGTCGATACCGTTTTCGATGGACTTTTTAACAAAAGCGTCTACAACGTCGTCAGAGTAGTGCTTATAGCCCAAAATGTTCTGACCGCGGAAGAGCATCTGAAGCTTGGTGTTGGGAAGTGCCTTCTTTAATGCGCGAAGTCTTTCCCAAGGGTCTTCGTCCAAAAATCTCATGCAAGAGTCGAAGGTTGCGCCGCCCCAGCATTCAAGCGACCAGTAGCCCATTTTATCAAGCTTTTCACATGCGGGAAGCATATCTTCAAGTCTCATTCTGGTTGCTGCCTGAGACTGATGAGCGTCACGCAAGATGGTATCTGTTATTTTTAAAGGATTTTTAGCCATTTTAAACTCCTTTCAGGATTATCTCAACATGGAGATAAGTACGCCTGCAGCGATTGCAGAGCCGATTACGCCTGCAACATTGGGGCCCATTGCGTGCATAAGAAGGAAGTTACCGGGGTTGTATTTTTGACCTACTACCTGAGAAACTCTTGCTGCCATGGGAACTGCGGATACGCCTGCAGAGCCGATGAGAGGATTGATCTTTTCCTTTAAGAAGAGGTTCATAAGCTTAGCCAACAATACGCCGCCTGCTGTACCCATGCCGAATGCAACAACGCCCAAAGCGATGATTCCGAGTGTTTTGGGAGCAAGGAATGTGGAAGCAGTTGCGGTAGCACCTACGGATACGCCCAAGAAGATGGTTACAATATTCATAAGCTCGTTCTGAGCAGTCTTATTAAGTCTTTCAACAACACCGCATTCTTTGAAGAGGTTACCAAGCATTAAGCAGCCAACCAAAGGAGCAGCGGAAGGAACGAGCATTGAAACAAATATAGTTACAACAATGGGGAATACGATCTTCTCGGTCTGAGAAACGGGGCGAAGCTCGCGCATAACGATCTTGCGTTCTTCCTTTGTTGTAAGAAGCTTCATTATCGGGGGCTGGATTACGGGAACCAAAGCCATGTAAGAATAAGCCGCTACTGCAATGGGACCCAAAAGCTCGGGAGCCAAGAGCGAAGTAGTGTAGATAGCAGTAGGTCCGTCAGCGCCGCCGATGATGCCGATGGAGCCAGCCTCGTTAGGCAAGAAGCCCATTAATCTTGCACCGATGTATGTGACAAAGATACCAAGCTGAGCAGCAGCGCCCAAAAGCAAGCTCTTGGGGTTTGCGATCAAGGGGCCGAAGTCGGTCATTGCGCCTACGCCCATGAAAATGAGACAGGGATAAATGCCAAGCTTAACGCCAAGGTATAAAATATCAATAAGTCCGACCTGTACGGTTGTGCCGAGTAAGTCCTGAGTTACATAGGAATATGTACCCGAATACATATCAATGAATTCCTGAGTGATCTCGGCGCCGCCGAAAAGATCCCAGTGAACATGACCGCCGCAGAAAAGAATTTCGTGATACATTTCAGCTCCGGGAAGGTTTGTAAGTAACATACCGAATGCGATGGGAAGCAAAAGCATCGGTTCGAATTTTTTAACGATTGCAAGATACATCAAAACACATGAAACTGCAATCATAACAAGCGAAAGCGGATTATCAGCGATAAGCGCAAAGCCTGTTGTTTTGGCAAATTCAATTATTGCGTCCATTAGCGTCCTCCAGAAATATTTATTAAATCAGTTTGCACCGAGCGATTATTCGATTACGCACAGAACGTCGCCGGTCTTAACAGATGCGCCCTTGGTTGTGCCAACAGATACAATCTTGCCGGACTTGGGTGCCATGATTTCGTTTTCCATCTTCATTGCTTCAAGGATCATCAAAATGTCGCCTTCGTTTACAGTCTGACCGGCGGTTACATTAACAGATAAAATAGTGCCGGGCATAGGAGCAGAAACTGTGGTAGCGCCTGCGGGTGCAGAAACAGGTGCTGCTGCAGGTGCTGCTGCGGGTGCCTTTGCTGCAGACTGAGCCTCGGCTGCGGAGATCTCTTCGATTGCTACTTCATAATTGGTGCCGTTTAAATTTACGCGATAGTGCTTCATAATAAGTTACCTTCCTTAATTATATTTTCTTGATAGATTTGATTCTGATTGCTGAAACCGATGTGCCGAGTTCTTCTGCAATTACGCAGGAGATAGCAGCAATAAGTTCCTGTCTGTTTTCGATGGGTGCTGCAGGTGCTGCAACAGGAGCTGCAGGAGCAGGCTTGACTTCTTCATTCTTATTGAAGCGCTTTAAAATTGCGCCCAAAAGGTAGCAAATTGCTATTAAACAGATAAGTCCGACGAATACCAAACCCAGACCCATGATGATTACCAAACCGTCGTAAGATGTAACGGGCTCGGCAGCCATGATTGTGCGAGTGAATAATGACATTTGAGATTGCCTCCTTTCAAATAATCCAATCAAAATTATCATAGCATATTATAGAGAATTTTGCAAGTAAAAATCGTCAAAATATTAACACTGTGTATTATATAATAAATTTACAACTTAAAAGTTGAAAATTATCCGTTAAGGAAGGAGTAAAAAACATGGAAGAAAGAATTTATGTAGGTAATAGCTATGGCAGATTTACAGACCGTAGTACTGGTCGAATTATTGACTTTTGCAACATTTCTGTGCTTGAGCCTTATAAGGGAGAACAGAATGCTGATTATCATTTTGAGGGCATGAAGGCCGTCAAATATAATTGTGCAAGTCCTGACTTGTTCAAGGACATTCCTGTTAATAGTAAGATTCGTATTTATTTTGACAGTAATAAGGTTGTAACCTTTATTCAGCCTGTCTAAGTTTTTCCATAACTTTATAAACCGCAGGGTAGCTCCCTGCGGTAACCCCCTCCGCTAACAGGGGGTTACTACCTACAATACATAAAGGGGTTATAGTGTTTTGCAGGATTTAAAAGAGAACATTGTTTTATACGACTGGTTGAGTTTTACCAGCAAAACTCACAGCGTTGATGATATAATTACAGCTTTAGGTTTAGACGGTTGTAGCTTTGAGCAGACAAAAGGCGCTCACGGTTATAGAGACCGTAAATTTTTTTCTAGTATATCAATTCATTATAACGGTCGCCCAGATATGGGTATATGGTGTGAAATGTCTGGTCAAGGCTGCCGAGCATTTGAATCGCTATCTGCTGTAGGTTGGGATAATCTTTTTAAATGGATAACTGACAATTATTTAAAAATCACTCGTTTAGATGTTGCTTTTGATGACCATATTGGTTTACTTGATATTGATACTATTTGTAATGATTGTATTAACGGTTGTTATGTTTGTCGTTCTGAATTTTGGGAAGTTGTAAAGTCTAGTAAAGGCTCTTCTATCTATCATGGCTCACCGCAAAGTCTTATACGTTTCAGAATATATGATAAGGCAAGGGAGCGAAACTGCGAAGCTGGCATTCATTGGGTAAGAGTAGAAATGCAGTTAAGAAATGAACGAGCAATTGCATTCACTAAACTTTTTGAAAATCCTCTTATAAATATAGGTGATGCATTTGCAGGTGTTCTTTTAAATTATTTGCGTTACATAGAACCCGAAGAATCTGATACTAATAAATGGCGTTGGAGCATGACTGATTATTGGTTTGAACTTGTCGCTAACATATCTCCAATAAAAATATATACAGCTCCCGGCATGGAGTATAACATAGATAATTTAGATAGCTTTGTTTTCGGTCAAGCTGGTAATGCTATTGCTACTGAGTTAGAGCTTATAGGCGTTGATAACTTCTTACAACGTCTTAAAGAACGTGACACTAAACCAAATCCTAAATATATACAATTGATAAATCAGTATAAAGGAAGTTATAAAAATGATTAAAGCATTATTTTCGATTTTGTTATTGACTGGTGCGTTTATTTATATTATTTCTTATATTTTACATATTAGTGAGGAGCTTGATTTTAATAATGAGTGTGAGTTATAAGCCACTTTTTAAACTTCTTATTAACCGAAATATCAAGAAAAAAGACCTTGCAAAAACTGCAGGCATAAGTATTGCAACTATTACAAAAATGCGTGTTGATGATACTGTTGTTAATATTAATGTTCTCGAAAAAATATGTATCGCTCTTGATTGTAAGTTCGATGATATTATTGAGATTAAATGATTGGGAGTGTATAACTAATGAAAATAAAATTTAATAATGATGAATTGTTACTCGCAACCATTTTAGGTGCGATAGATAAAATCAATCTTGATAATGCACTTGCTAACAAGGATTTAAAATTCAAGGAAAATGTATATACAGTTATTGAAGATTTTACAACTCGTTTAGGCGAAGCAGTCGAAGCTTCTGTAATTGATATGTCGCATAATATACCTACTTATTGATATGGAATTTTGGCTTTGTATAGTCTTTTGTATAGTTTTAGCTATAACTTCTATTTACGTTTTTACTTTGTGTAATGCTTTAGTAAGTATAGTATACGTTATTTGGGCAGTATGTGTAGTAATACTGTTTAGTGTATGGATCTGTCGGAGGTAATAATGACTTTTTTAGAATCTATTAAGAAAAGTTTTCTAATTTTGCTATGTGGTGTAGTATTTATTGTTGCGGTGTTGAGCGGTTCTGTGCTAGTTCATGCTGATTCTACTGTAACAGTTATTTATACAAAAGAAGATTTAATTCAGCTGATGGAGTCGGCAGAGTTTTATTATATATACCAAGGTACTGAATTTCCAATGACTTCTGCAGAATTTGGCATTTTTGAAAACTTCGACTATAGTGATGGTTATCCATTGTACAGCTTTAATCCGCAAGTAGACCATGGCGAATTAATTAATGTTGCGGTAGAATTTAAATTTCCGTTCGATGTTCAAGCATTGTCTTCTGATGTAACGATATTAACAGGTATTAGTTATAGTCCAGGTTCAATGAATATAGCGTGGGAGAACTCGCTTAATAGTTTAAGTGTTTGGAATTATGTTAATACAAGTACATATTATTTTACATCGGGTTTCAGTTGTAATGCGACTTCCTTTACGTGGACCGGTGATTATGACGCAAACAAATTATATTGTAGCGTCAATGATTATGTAATTAATCCTAATCAGGGTGTGTATTTTGGTTTGCTCTCGTTATCGTGTACATATACACAAGATTCCTTTGATGAGATTGTAAATGCCATCGAAAAACAAAACATAATATTAGAGGGAATTACTAACGCTATTGAAAAGCAAGCCTCGCAAGATAAAGAATATCAAGATTCTATCACTAAGTCTACAGAAGAAGATAATTCTAAGTTGGATGAACTTGAACAGGATATGCAAGACGTTCAAAATAAAGCTGATGAATATAATGAAGTGATGGATTCTGTAGAAACACCCGAAGCTGAAGAAGTTATCCCCGAGGATTCTGTATCAGATATCTTAGATAATGAAGATGTATCTGAGGGACAGCCTTACATTTTCTCTATTCTAGAAAGTCTTCAGTCAATTACGTGGATTCTAACCATGATTCTAATTAGTGTTACGGTCGGTATTATCAAATACATAATTTACGGAAAGAGCTGATAAAATGCTTGAATCAATTAAAGAGATACTGTTTAATATCGGTGATTTCTTTGTCACGATTTATGATTTTGTAGTTGGATTTGTCAATGACATTGTAAGCGTTGTGAAATATACAGGACAAGCAGTAGCACAGATACCTCAGCTATTAGAGTGGGTCAATCCTGCGCTTATAGGAATGCTTTTGGCTGCATTTGCAGTTGTAGTGATTTATAAGATTTTAGGACGTGAGGGTTAATGATTGAAAAAATACGATATATTTGTTTTTGGCTGTTTGCTTCTTTTATTGCTCCTTTCCATTTTAAGCCCGTCATTTGTCCTGTTTGCAATCGTACTAAATGCCGTATCTGGAATTGTGAGTTTCATTATAAAGATGGTTTATACTCTGATTGTCAACTTATATCTAAAACTAAAGGAGAGGGATAAGCGTGTTTGAACAAGCTATAGATTTTGTTCTTAAGGGTCTTAACGGTGCTGTAGATGTCCTTACGGACTTAAATTCGGTTGCACCTATAATCGGTATAGCTCTTGTTGGATTCCTCATACTAACGGTTGTATCAAGGCTTATACTTCCTATTCTTGGTGGTACGTTGCCTTCCGGCATGGCGGATCGAGTAGATTTGAAAACTGGTCGTTTGTCTCAGCAAGAGTACGATAAAAAGTATGATACACGTTCACGTAACCGTAAAGCTATTCGAGCTCAAAAAAATAAGAAGAATAGATAACTATTCTTCCCAAATTATTTCACCGTACACATATTCATTTTTTACTGCAGAACTTATTGCTATATTGTTCTTTAATTTTTTGTAGTCTGTTTCTACTTTGCCTTTTTTGCCTGTTATGGTAATAAATTTGCATATATTTGTTTTTTCTTCCCATTCGATTGATTCAATAAGTACAGCAGTTTCTTTTCCGATTTTATCATTTATTACGTAAAGTATCATCACATTATTTCCTTTCTATTATTTATTCCCAATGAATATTACCAACTATTGTGTTGAATCTGACCTCTCTATTTGGGTCATAAAATGGCGTGTATAACGCTGTTATTATTTTCTTTTCTTTCTTTTCTATAGATGTTATGTAGCCTTTTCTACCGTTTATTGTAACAAATTCTCCAATCATTTCTTTACGGTTGTATCTGTACATTTCTACCTCTAAGGCGGTCATTCCTATTACATCATTAACAAAAATCGTCACAATATCATCTCCTTTAATTGGAGTTTAACATAAAAAATAAAATTTGTAAAGTAGGTAATTAAATGACATTTGAACAACTACACAAAATTCTTGATAATGAAACTTATAAAATAAATGCAAATATATTGTGCAAAATTGTTTATGAATTAAAAAAAGATGTATTTGATGAATATTACAGAGAATTTGACAAGAAAGATGCTAATAATTATAAATTGGCTTTCTATGATGGCGAATTCAATGCTTTTTATATAGTTTTAGATTTACTTAATCATTTGGAGTGATATAGATGCTTAAAATTTTATTATTAGTTCTTGGTTTTGTTTATATTTTGCTAAATATTATTTTGTTTGTTTTGCGTGGAATTTTTGGTGAGGAGTGATTTTAATGACTTTCTTTTATTACATAGCAGTAATCAGTCTTTTGTGTTTAATTTGGGTTCGATTAGGGGGTCTTGAGAAATAATGCTTGCATGGTTTTATTGGCCTATATGGATGTTGCAGATATTTGTCAAATCTGCATTTTGGCAAACGTTCATGATTCCTATATTTTGTTTTTTTCTTTTGATTGCTTTAGTTAAAATTATCAAGTCATTAATTGTTTTTTCTATTCGGAGGTAAAAAATTATGAGCTTATATGATTTAGTATCTCAGATAATTAATCATTCTTGGGTCACATCAAGTGGTGAACAGCAGTACATATATGCGATTTCCGGAGTCTTGTGTATCGTGTTGCCTGTCCTATTTGTTGACATGTTTTATCGTTTATTTCGTTCAATTTTTAGAAAAGGAGATTTTTAATTTATGCAGTTAACTGATATTACCTCTGCTTTGACGGAGGTTATGAACTGGGTTAAGACAGTTGTTACTGGTCTTGTCGGAACTGATGGCGCTCTTTCAGAGCTTCTTCCCTTGTTCCTTGTAGGTGTTGCAATTTCTGCTCTCTTGCTTGGTGTTAAAATCATTCGTTCGTTTATTTGGGGTGCTTAACCTTTGCGTGCCCCGATTTATATCGGGGCATATTCTTTTAAGAGGTGTATTTTATGATTTTAGATACATCATTGCTTGATATTGTTACTGATTGTATTCAAGCTATTTATGAATGGACTTATATTGTTATATTAGGTCTTTTTTCCTTTGAAGATATTGATGGGTCTTATTTTGGTGCTTTAGCTCCTATAGCTCCTTTATTTTTTGTAACAATTGCGATTAGTTTTATATTTGTATGTGTGAAATTAATTCGTAAATTTATTTGGGGGTCATAATGCTTGATTATGTTAATCAAATTTTAAAATATATAATGCGTAATTGGTATTCTTCATTAGCTGAGTTAATTACTGAATCTGATTCTCGTTTTATTAATTTTTTTATTATTTTTGTTCCTATTTGTATTTGTGTTTTGTTTATTTCAGTAAAAATAATCAAAAAATTCATTTGGGGTGCTAAATAATATTAAGCAATATCTTCAGCACCGCCTGCGGTTCATTATGAACCGCGCGCGGTGCGTGATTCCATTTTGAAAGGTTTTTTGTATGTCTGTTTCTCTTTATTTTGGACTACCCGGTTGTGGCAAAACAACTGCATTAACGTCTATTGCTTATAATGCGATTAATAACAAACGTTCACCTTATAAGCATGTATATGGTAATGTTCATTTAGCATTGCCTGGTTATACGTACATTGATAATGAGTGTATAGGTAACTATATGCTTACAGATTGCTTAATTTTAATCGATGAAGCCACATTATATGCAGATAGTAGAGACTTTAAAGCCTTTAAAGGAAACCGTTTGGATTTTTTTATGACGCATAGGCATTATAGTGCTGATATCATATTATTCGTTCAAAAGTGGGATGCTGTAGATCTAAAAATAAGAACCATTACTGATAATGTATATTATGTGTATAAACCGCTTCTGCTCGGTCATTGGTTCAGCTATATTTACAGAATCCCTTACGGTATTGATTTTGTTTCTCAAAAACATGACGGCAGACGATATGGTGACATCGTTCAAGGCTATGGTAAGCCGAGTTTCCTTGTAAAGTTATTTGCTCAAAAACTTTTTAGACCAAAGTACTACGAATACTTTGATTCTTGGGAGATTAAGGACTTACCGCCTTTGCCTGATTGCTATAAACCTTACGAAGCTGTACCTAAAAAATAATTAAATTGCTCATTTGGTGTTAACCAATTTAGAGTAAGTCGAGGATAGTTATTAAGCCAATCCTCAACCTCCTTTATTTTATCCGCTGATATATCCCTAAAGTCGGTACCTTTAGGGAAGAATCGGCGGATAATTTTATTGTGGTTTTCGTTTGTGCCTTTTTCCCATGCAGCATAAGAATGACAGTAAAAAACATCGAAGCGTTTACCGCCAAAGATTGAAGTAGTAAGCTTGTCATGTTGTAAAAACTCTACACCATTGTCGGTTGTTATAGATTTAAACTTCTGCCGGAACTGTGGATCTGTTGCTTCAAGTTTATCAAAAATGCCACGCACGGTAGATGCCTTTCGGTTTGGCAGCTTAAAAATTAATTCTTTTCGGCTCGCTCGTTCTGTTAAAGTAAGTAATACGGTGCGACTATTACCCGCTGATATAATTAAATCCATTTCCCAATGTCCAAGCTCTGAACGGTCGTTAGCTGATTGTGGGCGGTCATTAATTGAGGGTAATAAAGGGTGAGCAATCCTTTTAACTTGTGAATAACTTCGCTTTTTACGCAGACCTTTCTCCCAAAGGTCTTTTTTTGTTATAGTCGCAAAAACTCGCTTTTCGATGTACGTATATAAAGTTGTTACACAAATTGATATATCAAAGTTTTTCTTTCGTGCTTCTGCTAAGGCTGCTGCAGGTGAGAACTTCTTTTTTAACATTAATTCTTCTAAGTATTCAGCATATTTAAAGTTATTACCTATTTTCAAAGGTCTTCCTTTTGCACTTTGATTGTATGTAGTTTTTTTCTGTGCAACATCAGCTGAGTATCTTACCTGGTCTTCTAAATCTGTTGTGTGTATGTATTGTCCACGCTTTATTTCATTGTATATTGTCTTTTTACAAAATTTCATTTGTTCTGCAATCCAGGCTACTTTCATTCCGGCTCGTAGGTAGCTTTCAAGCTTCAACCTTTCATCATAGGTTATGTAATGTTGCTTTTTCATATTCCCCTCCATAATATAAAAAATCGGTAACGACGGTACACCGTCGTTACCTTGTTTGATTATCTTCATAATATCAACTGTTGTCAAGTGAACATGGAATAACATTGCTGTATTTACAGCAATGTTTATGCCGTGAAAGTCACTTTACAAAAAGTTGATATTATGTTACAGAAATTTTGTAAAAACTTATTGACATTTGCTTCAAAATATTAACACTATTTTTGATATATTATTGATAAAAAGAGGTAGAAATTTTTATTATTTGGTGATATAATATATTGTGTATTGGTATGCGCAGTAACGATTTGGGCGCAGCCGCCGTCGGTAGGCGCAGACGAGCCGCCGAGCGGAGCGAGGCGTGCGAGGAACGGCGGCCGGTGGCGGCGGTAAGTGCGCGGCAATTTGAATGTATCGGAGAATGAGATGAATACTGTAATTGACGGATTGAATATAAATTATGAAATGCGAGGAGAGGGCGACTTTGTTTTGTTCCTGCATGGCTGGGGTGCAAACATGACCCTGTTTGAAGGGTTGATGAATGTCGTTTCGCAGAAATATACAGCGCTGGCACTTGATATGCCAGGCTTTGGAAAAAGCGACGAGCCAAAAGAGGCATGGAATGTGGATAACTACGTTGATTTTGTGTTGAAGTTTGTTGACCTCTTTAAGCCAAAGAGCCTTGTGCTTGTGGGGCACAGCTTTGGCGGCAGAGTTATAATTAAAATGCTTGCAAGAGAGCTTCCGTTCGAGGTTAGAAAGATAATTCTTATTGATGCTGCCGGCATTAAGCCTAAGAAAACCTTAAAGCAAAAAGCAAGCTTAGCGGCTTATAAAGTTGGAAGACGTGTTATGAGCCTGAAGCCTTTGAAGGTGCTCTTTCCTGATGCAGTTGAGAATATGCGCAAAAAGCGTGGCTCGGCTGATTATAACAGTGCAACGCCCATTATGCGCGAAACGCTTGTTAAGGTCGTGAACGAGGATTTAACTTGCCTTTTGCCCTCTATAAAAGCATCGAGCCTTTTGATTTGGGGCACTGCGGATACCGCTACTCCCCTGTCGGACGGTGAGATGATGGAGAAGCTTATTCCCGATGCAGGATTGGTTAAGGTAAACGGTGCAGGGCACTACTCATTCCTTGAAGCTCCCGATTTGGCGGCAAGGGTCGTGGCATCTTTTCTTAAAATATCGTAACCTGCTGATTGGGCGAAGCCCTGCCTGCCCCTTGGGGCAGGCATCCCAATCACCCGTTGCGGGTGATTGGGGCAAGCCGCACGCAAAAGCGTGCGGTGGGGCTTCGCCCCACGCAGGCAGTTAAATATAAACATATTCGGAGGTAACGATGGATTTTTACGAATTAGTCAATCTTATAGTTTACAGCTTAATTTACGGAGTTCTTGCTTTTACATATATTTTAGCTGCGTGCATTTCTGCACGGCATTTCATTCATATGTTCCAGCTGAATTCTTATAAACCTAAGGTGCAGATGAAATGGGTGCTCACAAATTCCAAAAAGTATCTTTTATCATACTTAGCTGTATTTGTGTTGTGCATTTTGCTTTGGCTGTCTAAAGGCACAATTCACTTCGCATCCGAGCTTATTATGGTTTTTATTGCAACGGTTGTTATAATGAACCCCCAAAAAAAGAAGCACAAAACTCCTCTTGTTTTTACGGCACGCATTAAGCGTCTGATTTGCACTCTTTCTGTTTTGCACCTTTTGCCGTTTTTGCTGTTGATAAATGCAAGGCAACTGTTTATCGGTCAGCCGACAGCTTTTGCATTGATGCTTTTGCTTGAGCCATTTACCATTCTCCTCGCCAACCTCATCAACCGCCCGATTGAGCTTGCTATCAACCGCCACTACATTAACGATGCAAAGAAGATCCTTTCGGGTTGCCGTAACCTCACTGTTATCGGAATTACGGGCAGCTTTGGCAAAACAAGTGTAAAATACTTTTTGGATACGCTTTTGAGCGTTAAGTTCAACGTTTTAAAAACGCCCGGCAACTTCAACACGCCTTTGGGTGTTGTTAAAACAATAAGAGGCTCACTGAGAGCGACACACGACATTTTTCTTTGCGAAATGGGCGCTAAAAATGTGGGCGACATTAAAGAGATCTGTGATATAGTTCATCCGAAGCACGGAATCATCACTTCAGTAGGACCGATGCACCTTGAAAGCTTTAAGACCTTAGACAACGTGAAGAAAACAAAGTTTGAGCTTGCTGATGCCTTACCGAGTGACGGAATGTTATTCCTTAATATGGATAACGAAAACATTTGCGACATGACAAACGGCAGGCAGTATGTGGCTTACGGCATTGACAACACCGAGGGATATTATGTGAGCGATCTGCATATTTCCGAGAAAGGTTCGGAGTTTAAAATAACCTCGCCTAAAGGCGAGGCTTGCGAATATCGCACCAAGCTTATTGGCAGGCACAATGTTTTGAACATTGCAGGTGCTGTGGCTGTAGCAAACCGGTTGGGTATTAGCCTAGAAGAGCTCCGCCCTGCTGTAAGAAAGCTCGAGAGCGTGCCTCACCGATTAGAGCTTATAAACAAAGGGGCGTATACTGTAATTGACGATGCGTATAACTCGAACCCCTCGGGCACAAAGGCGGCGCTTGAAGCGCTTTCGATGGCTGATGGCTGCAAGATCCTTGTTACACCGGGCATGGTTGAGCTTGGAGAAATGGAATTTGAGCTTAACCGAGAATTTGGTGTAAATGCCGCAAGCGTGTGCGACTATGTGGCACTTGTGGGCAAAAAGCAGACCGAAGCGATTTATGAGGGGCTTGTTTCGGCAGGCTTTGAAACCTCGAAAATATATGTTGCAGACAGCCTTAACGATGCAATGGCAAACGTTTATGGCTTGACAACTGACGGCAAAAGGAAGATAATACTTTTAGAAAACGATCTGCCGGACAATTATTAAGTAACGTTACGCTGCATATGTCTCAGCCGACGTCGAACGGCGCAGGCGAGCCGCCGAGCGAAGCGAGGCGTGCGAGAAGCGGCGGGCGGTGGAGGCGTTCAGGAACGAGGCAAATGAAAATTAGGTAACACCCTTGAAAGGACTTGATAGACAATGAAGATCAAACTGGCACTGATGTTTGGCGGCAAAAGCGTTGAGCACGAGATCTCAATAATCTCGGCGCTTCAGGCTTATGCCAGCTTAGATAAAGAAAAATACGACGTTATTCCCATTTACATTTCTAAAAACAGCGAGATGTATGTGGGCGAAAACATCGGTAATATTGAAGCTTATAAAAACATTAAAAAGCTTCTTGCTGAAAGTGACAAGGTAACGATTATTAAAAACGGCGAGCGTGCGGAGATCATTAAGCTTAAGACCAAGCTTTTTGAAAAGCCGTTTGTTGATTACATAGATGTAGCCTTTCCTGTTGTTCACGGCACTAATGTTGAGGACGGCACTATTGCAGGTTACCTTAACATGCTTGGTATTCCGTTTGTGGGCTGCGACATCTTATCCTCGGCTTTGGGCATGGATAAATATGCAATGAAAGCGATGTTTAAGGACAACGGTATACCCGTTCTGGATTGCCTTGTATTCAGAGCTGACGAGTTTGATACCGATGAGATCAAGGTTATTAACGACATTGAATGTAAGTTTGGCTACCCTGTTATCGTTAAGCCGGTAAACTTGGGTTCGAGCGTGGGAATTTCAAAAGCAAACGATAAAACCTCTTTAGAAGATGCTTTAGCAGATGCTTTTATGTACTCTAAAAAAGTGCTTGTTGAAAGAGCGATTACAAACCTCACCGAAATCAACTGCTCGGTTTTGGGCAACGACAGAAGCGCCGAAGCTTCGGTTTGTGAGCGTCCCATCAGCTCGGACGAAATTTTGAGCTATGAAGAAAAGTATCTTGGCGGCTCAAAATCCTCGAAGGGCATGGCAAGCACAAAGAGAATTATTCCTGCCGATATTTCGAGCGAAAGCACTGCAAGAATTCAGGAGTATGCAGTTAAGGCGTTTAAGGTGCTTGGCTGCAGCGGTGTTTCGAGAATTGACTTTATGATAGACAACGACTCGAACGAGATTTATTTAAACGAGATAAACACTATTCCCGGCTCGCTTTCATTCTATTTGTGGGAGCCGAAGGGTGTGAAATATTCTGACCTTTTGGACAGACTTGTTTTGCTTGCGCTTGAGGCATCAAGAGAGCAGTCGAAGATAACCTATGCATTTGACACCAACGTTTTAGAAGGTGTGAAGTTCGGCGGAGGAACAAAGGGAGCCAAAGGCGGCACTAAAATGGCTTAAGATGTAATAACCGATAAAAAACCTGAGAAGTTATATTTCTTCTCAGGTTTTTTGCAATAATATTAAATTATTTATAAAACTCGCCTTTATAAAAGTTTTCGTTGCCAAGCGGGTTTGCAGTTAAGCGAAACATCACGCATCCATCCGGGCAAACGATAGTTTTACTGTACTTGGTATCTCCGCCAATATTGCACAAATCGCCGCCGCTTCTAACAGCTTCCATAAGCGGATAGAGCATCATCATGGTCTTGCTGCATATTCCATGACCATCGCTGTTAACAGGGCAGCCATAAGTACAGGTATACTTATCACCGACCTCTTCACCGTTGCGACAATAACGTTCGGTGTGCTCACCTCGCAAAAAGCCAATTACTTCTATCTCAAATTCATATTCCTCGTCATACCACTTTTTCATGTCCGTTCTCCGATACGGTAATTTTTATTCATTGAGATTTTAGCATTAAAGCCCGATAATGTCAACAAAGCCCCCGGCTGTTATCAGTCGGGGGTGATTTTTAGCTCAATGTTTCGTTAACAAGCTCGCCTGCTTCGTTATATTCTCTTACGGTTTTCGAGGTTAGCTTTTCGCCTGTGTAAAGCTCGATGGTCTCTAACTTCTTGTTTCCGTTTTCATAAAATTCCTGCGAGCCGATATCCTTTGTTACTTCACCTGTTTCGGCGTTGGTCGTAATGTTTTCCCACGAGGAAGAAACCATCTTTCCCGAGTCCGAGAATACGATATCGCTGTAAAACTCGCCGTTTTCATTCTTTGTGTAAGAAATAAGCTGTTCAAGTATTTCAACGCCTATAACAACGGTATACTTTTCTACATTGCCGTCAGTATCAAGGTTAATACTCTTCTGTCCTATCGGGTCAACAAGCTCTTCTGTTTCATAAAGAAGGTAAACAAGCTCGGTTGTCACATCATTTTCACCCTTAACTTCATAAGCAAGGGCAGAATAATAACCTTCAACATTGCCCAAATCTTCATTATCTGTTTCTGTTTTTCCGCAAGATGAAAGTGTAAAGACAACCGCCAAAAGCAAAAGTATGCACAAGATTTTATTGAAAATTTTCATTCTGTTCATATCTCCGTTTCACTGCAATATGCAGTAATATATTTATCTCCCTTAAAGAGAACAAATCCAAAAAATGCGACTAAGCCGATAAGCCGAGTTTTGTCGTGTACGGCAATCTATCTAGCCTGTGCGTCGCCGCACAGATCAAGCCACCTTTAACAGCAAATCCGCCGAGCCGACGTTAATAATTTACTGAACCAAACGGTGTTGCATCGGGTAGGGTTTACATGGCAGTGCAGTCTCCTGCACCCCGGTGAGCTCTTACCTCGCCTTTCCATCCTTACCGCTTGCGCGGCGGTATATTTCTGTTGCACTTTCCCTAAGGTCGCCCTCGGCTGCCGTTAGCAGCTACCCTGCTCTGCGATGCTCGGACTTTCCTCATCCGCCGAAATCAATCGGCGTCCGCTGCCGTATAGCTTACTCGCAAGCTGTATTTTACTATAATTTAATCAATATGTCAACCATTATTCTCGGTTGACTGATTTTCTCCTCTTGCCTGCGAAAACTCTTCAACAAGCATTGATACCTCATGATATAACGCATAGTCCGGTTTTTCTTCACCCTCGATATTTGTTAAAACAGCCAAAACATAAGGGTACGGTGCTTCTATGTAAGCAACGTCGTGGAATGCGAAGTTTGCCCAACCGTATTTTCGGTAAACGGTATAGGTCGAGGTTATCATGCGGTTTTTGGTGTGCGTCAGGTCATATTTAAAATCATCGACAAACGGGCTGTCGCTTCGCAAAAACTGTGCAAGCATTCTGCCCGACACCCCTGCTGACTCTAAGCAAAGCTTTTGCTTTCTTTTTCTTGTATCGGTTTCGTGGGTATATCCTCGCTCTTTGCAATAAGCCTCGAAATCCTCCCAAGTTGACAAATCTTTAAGCATTTCAAACGCGACATTGTCGCTTTCGGTAATAGCTAGCTTTAAAAGCTGCAAGACGGTGTATCGGTCGCCGAAATTACCCTTGACAATTAAGCCTGTGCCGTGGAAGTAATGGCGCTTTTCGTAAGTAAGGACAAGGTCGGGAGATATCTCACCAGAGGTAAGCTTTTCATAAATATAAACGCAGTAAGGAATTTTTACAATGCTTGCAACAGGGTAATGAACGCCTTGGTTGATCCATGCTTCGTAACCTGTTTCGATATCGTAAAAGTAAATCGACATAACTCTGTCACGGGGGGTGATAATTGTTCCGTCCTCGGCAATCTCCTCAAACTCCGGGTTGCAGGTGCATTTGGTAGGATCTCCGTTGCAGTTAAGGTTAAGGCTATATCTTGCAAAAATATCGTTAAGGCGAGTGTAAAACTCCTCGGGGAATTCAAAGAGGGGAACCGCAGACTCGGTCACAACGGGTTTCGTTTCCGGTTCTGGTGTAGTTGTCGGCTCGGGCGTGGTGATAACAGGCTCGGGCGTTGTGGCTTCGGTAGCGGTCGTAACATCGGGGGTGCCGACAGGGTCTTGTGTGGTTGTCTCACTTGGCTGTGTGGTCGAGGGGAATGTAACCTCGCTTTGAGGGGTAGTTACGCTTACTTCGTTATCGACACTGATGTTTATGTTACAAGCAGTAAGCAGCACGACGCAGACAAGTGCAAACGCCAAAGCTTTTTTCAAATCACTCTCCCCTTTCATAAATGAAATAAAAACGGCTGCCAACGGAAATCCGCAGCAGCCGCACTGCAAGGCAAATGTTAAATTATCTTACGCTGTCAACGGTCATAAGCTCATAGTTTTCGTTGAAAGTAATTTCAGCGTTTTCCAAAAGCTCGTTGATGTCGCTGTTAAACTTGTCACTTATCACAGTTTCTTTGCAGGTTTCTGAATTTGCCACGATATAAGCGTCATGCTCCAAACGCTGGATGATGTGGTAGCCGTAAGAAGTCTCGACAAGACCGCTTATCTCGCCAACCTCAAGCGAGAAGGACGAGTCTTCAAATTCCTTAACCATGGTACCATAGGTAAAGAAGTAGCCCTCTTCGTTTTCAAGCATGCCGGGGTCGTCGCCCACGGTCTGTGAAAGCTCGAAAACATCAGCCTCGCCGTTCTGAATCTGGGTCAGAATCTCGTTAGCATAATCAAGTGCCGCCTGTTTAAGTTCTTCCTCGGTTGCTTCCTCGTAACCTTCGAGATTTGCAAAATGGTCAAACGAAATCAAAACGTGGTGAACTCTTCTGTAATCGTTTAAAAGAGTTTCTCTTATCTCGTCATCGGTAGGAGCTAAAGGTGCGCCCTCGGAAGCGTAAAGGTCTTGATATACACGGTAGCACACAATTTCTTGAGTGATAAGGCGTCTTAGAAGTTCCTCGGTAAAGCCGGTTTCTTCAAGAGTCGCCTGATATTCCTCTTCGGAAGCGAAGGAAGCTACCTGTTCAGCCATGTAGGTTTCAATAGTTGAAAGGTCCTCGTCGGTAAGGGTCACGCCGTATTCTTTTGCCATAAGGTTGCCCCAGTTAGCCTCTAAAATGTACTGTTCGGCATAGCTTTTAAGTGCGGGTAAAGCTGCTTCGTTGCCTGCCCAGTAGGTGGCATCGCCGCCCGAGAAGGAAACAGAGTCGATATATTTATACATATATCTGTATTCATCAAACGGAATCTCGAAACCGTTGATAGTCATAATCGTGTCGGACGCGCCCAAAACCTTTTCACCGTTGATGTAAAGTCCGAGTTCAACAGGCTCTGCACTGTCGTTGTTCTCAACATTTTCATTGTTAACGCCATCATTGTCGGCATCAGAATCGCCGCAGGCGGTAAAAACGGTAAGCGCCATAACCAAAACAAGCATAAGCGCAAAAAGCTTTTTTAAACTGTTCATTTTAATCTCCAAATTTCTAAAATAATTTTGCACTTAAAGTGCGTTCTCGATTATAACTTTAATATGTGATAAACTTGTGACAGTGTTTTAAAAACAAACAAAATTGCGTCAGAATATCACATTTTAATTATCAGATAACAAAGTTGCCGTTTTCAAAGATCTTAACAGCTTCGCCGTCCTTGGTGTAGCCGACAATTGACATATCGGGCGCGCCAATCATAAAATCAACGTGGATCATGGATTCGTTAAGACCCATTTCTTTAAAGTCTTCATCGGAAAGGTTTTCGTAATCTTCAACGCAGTCTCTGAATCCTCTGCCCAAAGCGATGTGGCAGCTTGCATTTTCATCAAAGAGGGTTTCGTAATAAAGAACATTCTGGTTGCTGATGGGAGAATCAACGGGAACAAGTGCCAATTCGCCTATCATTGCGGCACCTTCGTCCATTGTTATCATCTTTTCCAACAGCTCCTGCCCCTTTTCGGCAGTGCAGGAAACAGCCTTACCGCCCTCGAAGGTGATAGAAAAGTTTTCAATAAGCTGACCCTGATAGGACAAAGGCTTGGTGGATACCACCTTGCCCTCGGCCTTACCCTTGCAGGGTGAGGTGAACACTTCGATAGTGGGAAGGTTGGGATTGAAATAGTGACCTCTTAAATCTGTTTCTCCTCCGCCGCACCAGCGTGACTTAGGCATGAGCCAGCATTTGAAATCGGTGCCGTTTGAAGAGGTGTAGTGCAAATAATCGAAGTGATATTTATTAAGCTTAGCGCACTTGGTCTTAAAGTCCTCGTTCACCTTTGCCCAAACCTCGATAGGGTCGTTATCATCGGTAACATAAACAGCTTCTAAAATAAGCTTCCATAAAGCTTCGATAGCGACGTTCTTTCTTAAGTCGGGGAATACCTTTTTAGCCCATGCTTCGCCGGGAACAGCGGCAATCGTCCACTGATATCTTGATTCCATCTTGTCACGGTAGGGCTTGATGATGGGGTATCTTGCCTGACTTACCTTCTGCATTTTCGCAGGGTTGATGCCCTTAAGTCCGTCGGGGTCGTCAGAAACGATGTGGATCATGCAGGGAAGCTCATCTGCCTGCCATGCAAGCTTTTCCTCCTGCCATTTTAAAACGGTCGAGAGCGTCTTAACGCTTTCGTGGCGGTAAGCAAGCTTTACAAGAGGGTCATAGCTCCAGTTAACGGTGACATATTTAGCTCCTGCTTTATAGGCTTCGTCAACAACAAGCGCACAGAACTCTGCCTGTTCAACACTGCAGCTGATAACGACCGACTGACCCTTTTGAACATTTGCGCCTACTCTGACGATTAATTTGGCATATTTTTTAATGGTTGATTTTTTCATCAAACATCTTCCTTTCGGTTAAAAATATCAATATAAATTATATTATACCACAGCAATTAAATTATTTCAATAGCTTGATTTTTTAGTGAAAATATAGTATCATTTGAGACGGTTATTAACAATTTATTCTTTAAAGCGATATAAATTGTAATTATATATGAATTATAATAAGGGCAGAAAGGCGGATAACCCAAATGACAGACCGTGAGCTTGTTTTAAGCGCATTAAAAGAATCGGAGCTTTTTGCGGGCGCTGATATTTCCTCGTGCACGGGAAGAATGATTAAGGCATTTAAACGGGGTGAGGAAATAAGCGAAGTGCAAAACGGCTTTGACTGCGTGGGTGTTATACTTTCGGGTTCGGCAAGCGTTTCGTCGGAGGGCGGCGGTACGGTTTCGATTTCACGGGCAGGCACCGAGTTTGGCATTTGCAATATTTTCGTTTCGGAAAGCATGCCGACCATTCTTAAAGCAAGGGTTCAAACAAAGGTTTTGTTTATTCCCAAAGACGAGTTTGCCGCACTTTTGGCGGCTGACAGCTCGCTGATGTATAGATATGTTAAGCTGTGCAACGAAAAGATGGTTTATTTGGCAAAAAAGCTAAGGCTGTTTTCGGTAACGGGCAGTTTGGCAAGATTGGCAGTATGGTTGGAAATGAACGCTAAAGAAAAAGAAGCAAGGATCGTCTCGAAGGACGAGCTTGCAAGACAGCTTTGCATTTCACGGGCAAGCCTTTTCAGAGCGATCGCAAGGCTTGAGGCGCAAGGAATAATTACGACCTCGGGCGAGAGGATAATTATTAGCAACAACGAGGCGCTTGAAGCTGTGATCGGCAATAACTGACGGTATTTATTAAAATAAAAATACATAGCACACAATTGAAAGGAAAATTTGAAATGAAAAAACTTTTAGCACTTTTACTCTCACTTACACTTGTTTTAACTTTGTTTGCGGCTTGCGGCAACACCGACAATGCAAACGGTGATGAAAACGTCGGCGGCACGCTTGATGAAGCAGACAATGCCGACACCACCGAGCCTATTACAATTAACATTGCTTCACTTAAAGGTCCTACCACGATGGGCATGGTTAAGCTTATGGACGACAGCGATAACGGCTTGACTGCAAACAATTACAACGTCGCTATTTACGGTACTGCCGATGAGATCGTTCCCAAGATCGTAAACGGTGAAATTGACATTGCAAACGTGCCTGCAAACCTTGCTTCTATCCTGTATAAGAAAACAGAGGGCAAGATCTCGGTGATTGACATTAACACCTTGGGCGTTTTGTATGTTGTTGAAACCGGCGAAACTATTAACTCGGTTGCAGACCTTAAGGGCAAGACAATTTACTCGACCGGCAAGGGCACAACACCCGAATATACCCTTAACTATATTTTAAAGAGCAACGGAATTGACCCTGCAACAGATGTTACGATCGAGTTCAAATCGGAAGCAACCGAGGTTGCCGCAATGCTTGAGGGAGCAGAAAACGCAGTTGCCGTTTTGCCTCAGCCTTATGTAACTGTTGCAATGACAAAGAACGCAAACATCAGAATTGCACTTAATTTGGTTGAAGAATATGCCGCTATCGACGGCTCGCAGATGGTTACAGGTGTAACAATTGCAAGAAATGAATTTATTGAAGCTAACCCTGACGCTCTTAAGCTTTTCATGGCCGATTATAATGCATCGGTTGAATATGTAAATGCAAACGTTGACGAAGCCGCTGCTTTGGTTGGAAAGTATGACATTGTTGCCGAAGGTGTTGCAAAAAAGGCTTTGCCCATGTGCAACATAGTTTACATTACAGGCGATGAAATGAAAACAAACATCGAAACTTATTTGAATGTTCTTTTGAACAGTGACCCTACATCTGTTGGAGGAGCTTTACCTGATGACAGCTTCTACTATATTGGCTAAGTTTAAAAAACCTTTTTATAAAATACTTGCTATTGCCTTCTGGATTATTGTCTGGGAGGCTTTGGCGCTTGCTATAGGTTCTGAGCTGATAATAGCATCGCCGGTTCAGGTCGTTAAAACACTGTTTTCGCTTGTGGTTACAGCTTCGTTTTGGAGCTCGCTTTTGTATTCGACCTTGCGTATTTTAGGCGGCTTTTTGATGGCTCTTTTAATTGGTGTTGCATTGGCGGCGGTATCGAGCAGGGTTTTAGTTGTAAGAAGCCTGCTTGAGCCTATAACCTCGGTAATTAAAGCAACACCTGTAGCCTCGTTTATAATTTTGGCGATAATCTGGTTTGGCTCGAAGAACTTAGCGATATTTATATCGTTTTTGATGGTCTTCCCTGTTATTTATTTAAACGTACTTAAGGGAATTGAATCGACAGATGTGAAGCTTTTGGAGATGGCAAGGGTATATAGATTCTCGCCCTTAAGGGTGCTTTTATACATCTACTTGCCCGAGGTAATGCCGTTTTTTGTTTCGGCGTGCTCGATTGCATTGGGTCTTTGCTGGAAAAGCGGTGTTGCCGCCGAGGTAATCGGCATTACGACAGGCTCGATAGGTGAAAACCTATATAGAGCAAAGCTTTATTTTGAAACAGGCGAGCTTTTGGCATGGACAGCGGTTATTATTGCTGTTAGCACCGTGTTTGAAAAGCTTTTTATGCTGGCACTTAAAAAAGCATGGGGCGCTTTGGAAAGGCGGTACAAAAGATGATTAAGCTTATAAACGTCTTTAAAAGTTATGGTAAGCAAAGCGTTTTAGAGGACTTCTCGCTTGAAATAAAAGAGGGCGAGAGAGTAGCGCTTATGGGTCGCTCGGGTGCAGGTAAGACAACGGTTATAAACCTTATTCTGGGGCTAATTAAACCTACCTCGGGCAAGGTTGTAATAAACGGGATCTCGCAGTTTGGTGCGGTTTTTCAGGAAAACAGGCTGATCGACGCACTAAGTGCAAGGGCTAATGTGCGTGTGGCATCGAAAGAAGAGATTGACAGCGGTGAGCTTGATTATGTGTTTAAAGAGCTTATGCTTGACGATGAGATTACCGAGAAGCCTGTAAAAGAGCTTTCGGGCGGAGAGAAAAGGCGTGTTGCAATTGCACGCGCGCTTTTATCGCAGTGCGATGCTTACGTTTTTGATGAACCGCTAAAAGGAATTGACGAAATTACGTTAAAATCGGTGACTGAGCTGATTAACAATAAAACCAAGGGTAAAACGTTTATTTTGATCACCCACAGTGAGGAAGAAGCTAACGCCCTTTGCGACAGGATTATAAGAATATAAAAAATCCACTCCGAAAAAACTTCGGAGTGGATTTTGTTTAGTTATCGCAGTAAGCGTCACGGTAGCAATGAACTGTGGTTATAATGTTACCCTGTGAACCCTCTAACACCAGCCTTGATATTTTGCCGATGTAAGGAAGTCTGTTAGTGTAATTAATGGCGACGTAATCGAGCAGGTCTCCGCCCGAATAGCCAAAAAACTTTATTTTGTCATAACACATTCCTCTCATGGAATAATTCAGCATTGACTGCAGACCAAGCTCAGAATCCATTATCCATTCGTAATTAAAGGGAATCTCTTTTTTGCGAATGATGTTTTTTGAAATAGCCTCCTCGTTTTGGGCAACAAAGGTGGCATATGTGCCGTCAGCATCCGACTCGGAGATCTCGGAGATAAGGCTTGAATAATCGCTGCCGGAACCGAAGGAGATAAGATTTGTTGGGAAAACGTTTACAACGCCTATATCGGACGGAGTGGTGCTGATGCTTACGGTATTCGCCCCTCGAATATAAGGGTAAGTGCCTGTGGCACGGATAGAGTAGCAAACGATAGCATCCCAAATGCTGGTGCCGTCGTAATAATTGACGTATTTGACAACCGGGGTGTTTTGCTGATAGCTGACACCCGGGCAAACAACCGCCGAGGTCGCAAGGGTTTCGAGGTCAATATCGAACTGAAGCCCCGGTGTTGGCTGGTTTAATGCAAGTGCCTGCGTGTAGCCTCGCGAATTGACCTTTAAAACGCGTCTGCCGTTTTCATACATCACCTCGCAGCCGGAAGTTGGATAACCAACATGAAGCATTTTGCCATCGATCATTAAGCTTAAGGAAATTACGTCGTCAAACTCGTCTTGTTTACAATACCATTTACCTGTAAGAACAGTGCTTGGGCTGTAGCGTTCTTTTTCAAATCGGAAGCTTAAACATTCGTTAAGAATGTAGGTGTCGTGCGTGAGCTGAACGATAAGGCTTGGAACTGATGCCACTATTCGTTCACCTCCGTAAGCTCGAGGGTGATTTCACAGCCGTTTGTGCTTATCTGTTTAAGGTCGAGGCTTGTGAGCACCATGTTGCTAAAGGTGTTTGCGCCGATGTTGACGGGAATCTGCAAACCCGAGATCGCTGAATAATGTGAAATGGCGGCATCAGCCTCGGCAAAAGGAAGCTTGCCGCTTAAAACGAGCTTGGTAGGCATTGGTGAAACGAGGTTTGAAAGCATTGTTTTGTTTACAAGCGGCGTCTGCGAGGTTTTTGTGTCCTTGATTATTCGATAAGCGGTCAGCATTGGTTCTAATGTGCCGTTAATTATGACAGCAGACGCTGTGCGAGTAGGCATTGGAATTTTATCGCGGTATTCAAGTTCGACAGCTGCGGCATAACGTGAGTGAGCTTTTGAAAATTCGCAGTTTTTTCTTTCCAGCGATATAACATCAAGACCAAGGTTTGAAATCATGGGAAGAATTGCGTTATCGGCAAAGCTTTTGAGTTCGGCGGCAGTCATGCTTCTATCGGCAAGAATATCGACGCATATCTTTACTTCTGCCTCGTAAAAACGTTCGCCGCTGACAGCAGTGTAGCTGTCACGCGTTTTATAGCTTTGAACGCCGACAAATGAAAGCACCTCGTTTAAATGCTCCTGCATGTTAATATGTTCAAAGCTGTCAAGCGTTGTGCAAAGCTGTGAAATTGATGATTTAATTGCTAAAACAGTCGACTCGAACACAGCACTCACCCGTTAGTTCTTTCAAACATAAAGCCGTTATCTCTGACTAAGCCCTCGGGCAATGCCGCAAGGGCGTTATACATTAAGGTTTCGGCATTTTTTACGGATCGGTTATCGCTGACCTTGGCAAACACCGAGCCTGACTGAGATGAATAGGTTTTTGAAGTGGCAGCCATGAAAACTGTGTAATCGTAATATGCCTTGGCGGCACAAGCGTGCTCGCAAAGGTGACATTCATCATCGCTTATGAAATCTCGCATTAAAAGGCGCTCGAAATAGCCTTGTGCAGACCGGATCATGCCCATGTAACGGTCAAGCTCGTCGTCTGTAAGGGCGGAAAGGGTCTTAAAATTCTCGGTGACTGCGTTAATATTAAGTCTCATTGGGTTCCTCCTTTAATTGTGATTTGGTAGGTTTCTGCGGCGGATAGGTTAGTGCAAGGCGCCGCCTGCCCGACCCCTTTGGGGTCGGGCGCACCCCCACCCCCGCCCGGCGGGGGTGGGGGGAGTTCGCGTTAGCGAACGGGCGGCGCGCACCGCTTTGTGGGGCGGTTTAGGATATTTTATAAATCAGCACTCGCCTATCGCCGCAGGTCAGGGCGCAAAGCTATCAGATAGAAAGCACCTTAACAGCATCGGCATAAACCTTGGTGAAGCCAACGCTGATGCTGAAGGTGATGCAGTCGATCTGAGTGGAGATAAGCTTGTCGTTATCCACAACTATGTCGGTGCCCAAGACCATTTCGAGGGCACATCCGCTGTCGAGGCCGATTGCATAGTCATCGCTCATGCCTGCACACTTAACCAAAGTAACACCGTAAGGGGTCTTAACTGTTCCGTTTGTTACATATTCGCCGCCGCAATACTTCATTTCTTCAAATGCCAAAATCTTAGCCATTACAGCAGGAGAAACGAGCATTGTAGTCATGTTATATTCGTTCAAAGATGCCCAGAATGTTGCAAGGTCGGCATAAGTAAGAGTGTCGCCTGCAATTGCAACAGCGGAAGCGCCGGACTTAAGAACGTTTGCTGCCTGATTGTTAATTGCTCTTGAGATCTGAGCGCCGATACTTTTAAGCACGACTGCAAACAGATCGAGGCGCTGTTTTCTTATAACCTCGTAAGAGGTTTCGATCTGTCTGCCATACTTAGCGATCGCAACAGTTGAATCGGCATAGTTAACGGTGGTTGTAGGGAACTCGGAGCCTGCAGGGATAATTGTATCCTCGCCCGACTTAACGATGGAAAGACCTCTGTAATCAACACCGTCAGCATAAGTGGTTGCGGCGACAACATTGGGTAAAACAGATGCTTCGTCCATGCCCTGCTTAATGTAGCGTCTTACAAATTCGGGGAACAAAACTGCTGACTGAGTGGTTTTAAAGAACTTTTCAACTCTGTCGGAGTTTGCGCCGCTTACCTTAATGTCGAAGCGCTTAAGCTGTCTTTCATAAGCATCCAAGCCTTCAAGCTCTGTGCCTGCGTAGTTTTCGTCGTTGTCGAGTTCTGCAAGTGCCTCGGTGAAGGTCTTGCCGCTGATGTTATAAAGTCCCTTTTCAAGTGTGATATTATTATACATTTTCATTGTCCTTTCTTTTTGTGTAAGATTTAGTTTGTTATTTGTTTTATTGTTTGCAAATGGCGGCAGGTTGGCGAAGGCGCCGCATAGCCAAGCCGCCCCTCGGGCGGCTTGGCTGCTCACAGGCAGACGCAGCCTGCCTGTGAGCTCAATCCTGTTCGGGCTGCGCCCGAACAGGATTTGCGGCGCCCCGCACACACTTGCCTATCCGACTAAAGCTTAAAGCTTGCGTTTTCGTTTAATTCGGTGCGGCTTGCAACTGCTGCCTCAAGCTCGCTTTCTGCCGGCTTAAAAGCCTCTGACGATAACGCCTTTTTAAGCTCGATCAGTTCATAAGTATCCATTCTTTCGATTGCCGCTTTTGTTAAGCTTACGGGAATTGTATCGCCTTCGAGGAATGATAAACGCAAAATGTCCTTCTTTAATTCTTCGGTCAGCATTTCTAAAAGTTCAGCCTGCGAGGAATGTGCCTTCGACACAGCTTCACCCTCGCCGAAGCGCTTGGTAACACCTGCGTTTCGCTGTGCAGGCACTGCCACAAACGACCATTCGTAAGCATCGGTGGGGTTATTTAAAATGTGATAGCACTTTTTGCCCGCATAACTTCTGCCCTTTTTATGGGCACACATACCGTTTGCCGAATCCTTTTTGCAAACCGAGCAAACTCTTCCCGCAACCGAGCAGCCAACAGAAACCTCCTTTTTAATGCCTGCGTCGATCTCTTTGATCAAATCGGCGTTTTTGTCTGTTTTAACCATGTAAGCCTTCGCCGACAAATAAGCATAAGTTTCGCCGTCGGTCGTTTTGCGCGAGGGATCCTCGATAACACTTGCATCAAAAATGCGTGCTGTCTGATTCTCTCCCTTAGGGTCGTGATTGAATATACCTGTTTTACCCACATAAAGCTCAGCGAGCTTTTTTAAAGCTTCTTTAGAAAACTTCTCGTTGTCACGGTCGATCTCGTTGTCGCACAAGATAACGTTGAAGCAATAAACCTCGTCAGCCGAGAGCTCACGGCGGGTGAACTTGTTGATTTTTGCTAATGTTTCGCTGTTGATTTCAATAGCCAAGTTTAAACCTCCTTTTTATGCACCGATCTCATTTCGGGCGTTTTCAAGCTCAATAGCACGAGCTTTGGCGTTGTTAAGTCGTGCATTTGCCAGCTCCGACTCGTCCTGCAGATTAATGTTGTCCCACCGGATATGTACGCCCTCGGCACAGCCCACAAGGCGTAAAAATGCTGTGCATATCTTTTCAATTGCAGGGGCTAAAAGCCTGCGGTAGTATTCAAGCTCGCTGGTTAAAATATCTGTCTGCTGGCTCGACATTCTTTCGGTCGTTGACCAACTAAGCCCCAAAAGAAACGGCGGAATGCCAAGCTTTGCAACAAGCTGTTCCAAAATCTGCTTTACAGGAATTTCGGTATCGATAATCTGATTATCGGCACCAATTACCTTAATGGCAACATCGCCCACTGCAACAAAGTCTCTTATCTCGCCGTTTTTGGCGGCACTCATGCCGGCACTCCATTCGCGCGCTATCTGCATTGCACGCTCACGGGCAAAGGCTTTGTCGGCACCATCGCCCGAGGGCTTATAGGTAACTGCATACCTAACATTACCGACACGGTCGAAGTTCTGACCTATCGACTCGTAAATTCTTAAAAGAATTGAGCTAAGTCCGGGCAAGCCTCTTAAAACAGAGGTGCCGCAAGGGTTATCGGGCGAGGGGTTGAGAGCTGTAAACACAAGGTTTTCCCTGTGCTTGATTTTTGTAGCCTGCGCCCCTCTGCCGACGAAATATTCACGGGTAAAGGGCTTTTTGCCCTCTTTAACCTCGAGGCTTTTAACAGGTGCTAAATAAACACCGCAAATTCCTCGCATATCGGTGTCGTATACGATTTCGCCCAAGGCGCAGCCATAGGTTAAAAGCGAGTCTAAATAGCTGTCGACAAAGGTTTGAAGCGACTGACCCGATGCACCGATTCTCACGCTTTTCGAGAATTCGTCGAGCATTGGCTGAAAGCGCTCGTCCTCTGCCACGACCTCAAAGCCGCCTGCAAGACGGATTATTTTGCCGATACAGGCATCAATTATCGGCACCTGCTCACGCAGCTTTGAATAAAGCTCGCGCTCGCAAACCTGCGGCATACCCGAAAGCCTAAAAAGCTCCTTATCGCCCACACGAGCAGGCATTACTGCGCTGTTTTCGGGGGCACATTCTTTGTTTTTCTTGCTGAATAATGCCAATTTTTCACATCCTTTCAATGTTTTCAGCGACTTACCGAGGCGAAGAAGCAATCATCCTCGCCCCTATCAATAAACTCGCTGACAAAATAGCGAATGTCGTCCATCGCATGGTCGTTTTCTTTAATTACGCTGTCATTTCCGCTTCGTTCGTCCCAACGGTAAAGTGTAAACTCTCGCAAAGAATCCTTACATTCGGGCGTGAACATAATCTTCTTAGCTCTTAAAGCATCGCTTACACGGCGAATTCCGCTTATGACATCGTTTTTTGCAGGCAAAACCTTAAATTTACCATGCCTGCGGATACATTCGATGAAGCTTGCTGCCGACGGATCGCAGACTATAGCTTCGATTTTTCTTCCCATGCAAAGCTTTTCAAGCGCACAGTAATGCTCTTCATCAGTTCGCATTGAACCTTCGATTTTGGAAGAATAGTAATACTCACTTATGCGGTACCATCTGCCCTGCGCCTCGCCCCACAAGCCAAACGAGGCAGGATTGACAGTACCGTAGTCACAGCTTACGGCAAAGCGTGAACAGTCGGGCGGAGTTTCGGTAACATGAACATCGGGCGAGAACATGGGATAAACTACGCCGCTGACTGCTGTCCACTTGCCCAAAACATAGCGCTCATAAAACGCACCGCTGTAAAGAGATTCATACCGCTTTAGCACCCTTTTTGAAAGCGAGGGATTATCGCTCATTTCAAAGTGAATGTATAATGCGTTTTTAAGGGCTGCTTTTTTGATCCACTCGGTATAAAACCAGTGCGAGGGGTTTTCGGGGTTGCAGTTGAACCAAAGCCGCGAACCCTCTTTAGAACAGCGTGCTATTGCCTGCTCGACAAACGAGCGAGGCATAAGGACTACTTCATCCAACAGCACGCCGCCCAGGGTCATACCCTGGATGAGAGAGGCGCTTGATTCGTCTTTACCTCCGAAAACATAAAAGCGGTTAGTGACCGAGCGAAACGAAACATCAAAATAATTGCGGGAAGTTTTTTCGCTGACACTAAAGCCAAGCTCTTTCAGGTCTTTAATAAGACCGTTTGTCAAATTTCTTTTAACCGAGGTGATGGTTTTGCCGCAGATGGCAAAATCGGTGCCCGAGAAATTTTGCATTGCCCAAGCCGCAAACGAAATGCTCATGCAGCTTGTTTTGCCGCTTCTTATCGCTCCGTCACAGATAATAGCGTCAAACTGCGAATACTCGGGCTTTTGCCACCAGCTTAAAACAGTAAGCTGCTTTTTTGAAAAGGTCTTGAACAAACTCATGGCTCGTCGCCTGCCTCTTTAAACGAGGTTTCGGCTTTGGCACTTGCGCCCAGCGCATTAAAGAAGCTTTCGGCAGTGGCGGATCTGCCAAAGCTTTCTTCAATCTGCAAAAGCTTTTCAAGTGCTTCAAGCCTGTTGAAGAATTTGATCTCCACTCCCCCGCCCTTTACCTTTTTAACCTCAGACACGTTAAACAGATCGAGCGAGGAGATATCGAGCTCACCCTCATCGCGAATAAGCTTAACGGCGTCCAAGATGTTGCCAAAAGCAAGACGTTCAAGACCGGAGCGCACCGACTCGTATGCCGCAGGGCGTGTAAGCCGAGCAAGCATTTTTTGAACCCTTTTTGAATAAAGAAGCTTTAAGCCCGCAAGTTCGGGGTTATCGGTTATGCCGATTTTGCGTGCCGCCTCTTTCGGGTCGCAGAGGGTGTGATAGTAGATGCAGAATTCTTCTAACTTTTCTTTGGGCAGGTTTAAGTTGTTGCCCGTGGTTGCTTTTTTCATTCGTTCAACCCCTTTCACCTATACCTACAAAACGGCCTCGACTTGTACCAAAACGTACAAGTTGCAGGAAAAATTTTTCAGCCCCCTTACGGAGTACATTTTTTTGGACAGTTGATTACAGATTTTAGGAAAATTCAATAAAAATAAACCGCCGTTTCCGAAAAGAAACAGCGGCAAGGGAGAGGGGGCGGCGTGGTTGCCCGAAGTGGCAACGAGTGCCGCATCCCTCGCCCGAAGGGCGAGCACATTTGGGCAAATTGGAACAGCGCTTGCAAATTTCAAAACAATGTGGTATTATATGTGATTAACAGCACTATTTATAATTGAAAGTAGGATAAAATATGAAAAAGATTACTTCGCTTCTTTCTGAAGTGGTGGCTTGCGCCTTTGAAAAGTGCGGATACGACCCCAAACTCGGCGTTGTTACCGTTTCGGACAGAATGGACCTTTGCCAGTTCCAGTGCAACGGCGCGTTTGCAGGCGCAAAGCTTTATAAAAAAGCTCCGTTTATGATTGCAAACGATGTTAAAACAGCACTTGAAACAAGCGAGATTTTTGGTAAGGTTGAGGTTGCAAACCCCGGATTTTTAAACCTTACATTAACCGATGAATTTTTAGCCGGCTATGTAAACGAGATGGCACTTGATGCAAATCTCGGTGTGCCTCAGGCCGAAAGTGAGGAAACCATAGTCCTCGATTACGGCGGACCCAACGTTGCAAAGCCTTTGCACATCGGTCATCTGCGTTCGGCTATCATCGGCGAGGCTATAAAGCGCATTGCACGTGCAACAGGCCGCAAAGTTATCGGCGACGTTCACCTTGGCGACTGGGGAACACCGATAGGTCTTTGCATTGCAGAGTATATGGAGCGTCACCCCGAATGGGATTGCTTTAAGCCTGATTTTGACCCCGAAAAGGACTCCGTACCCGAGCTTGATGCCAAGGAGCTAAATGAGATCTATCCATATGCAAGTGCCAAGAGCAAGGAAGACCCCGACTTTAAGGAAAAGGCTCACGAGATAACCTCGCTGTTCCAGAAAAAACATCTGGGATATGAAGCGCTCCGAAAAGAGATCGTTAAGATCTCGGTACAGGACGCAAAGCGTAGCTATGACAAGCTTGACGTTGAATTTGACCTTTGGTACGGCGAAAGCGACGCTTATGATTACATCGACGAGCTGGTTGAGACCCTAACAGACAAGGGGCTTTTGTATGAATCGGACGGTGCAATGGTCGTTGATGTTGCCGAAGAATCGGACAAGATCACCATGCCTCCTGCGATCATCAAAAAAGCAGACGGATCAAACATTTATGCCACCACCGACCTTGCAACCATAATTCAAAGAAGAAAAGACTTTGACCCCGACCGCATTTGGTATTTGACAGACAAGCGTCAGGCGCTTCACTTCACTCAGGTGTTCCGTTGTGCAAAGAAGGCAGGAATAGTTGGCGATAATGTGGAATTCAAGTTCTTGGGCTTCGGCACAATGAACGGCGCTGACGGCAAGCCCTTTAAGACCCGTGACGGCGGTGTTATGCGATTGAGCGACCTTATTGACATTGCAACCGAGGGTGCGCTTGAAAAGCTTAAGGATTCGGAATATATCAGCGGTGACAAGGCTGAGATCGCACAGAAGATCGGCGTTGCTGCGATCAAGTTCGGCGACCTTTCGAACCACCCCACAAAGGACTATGTTTTTGACCTTGACAAGTTCTTATCGTTTGACGGTAAGACAGGGACTTATCTTTTATATACCGTTACCCGAATCAACTCAATTCTTAAAAAGGCTGATATAGCTTATAACGAAAAGCGCACGATAAACGGCATTTACACCGATGTTGAGCGTGAGCTCGCCCTTACATTGGCACTTACGGGCGAAGTGTTCCAGCGTGCATTTGAAGAAATGACACCCTCGACCATTTGTGATAACGCTTATAACATTGCAACCGCCTTCTCGCGCTTCTATCACGATAACCACATTCTTAACGAGGCTGACGAGGAAAAGAAAAAGAGCTGGCTGGCACTTTCGCTTATTACAAGATATCTTTTGACAAAGCATCTTGATGTTTTGGCAATTGAATATGTAGAAAATATGTAACCCTTTTTCACCTTTTTTGGAGGCAGCTATGAGAGATACTTTAAAGAACCTTACACTTGCGGCAATGTTTTTGGCACTTTGTTTGGTTTTGCCGTTTTTAACAGGTCAGATACCCGAAATAGGCAGTATGCTCTTGCCCATGCACATTCCGGTGTTGCTTTGCGGACTTATTTGCGGTTGGAAATATGGCTTGGCAGTGGGTGCCGTGGCACCGATCATGCGCTCGGTGATTTTGGGCATGCCCCCAATGTTTCCCTCGGCAATAACAATGGCATTTGAGCTTGCGGCCTATGGTTTTGTTATAGGTTTGCTTTTTAAAACAGCCAAGTGGCAATGCATAAAATCGCTATATCGCTGCATGATAGTTGCAATGCTTGCCGGCCGTGCCGTATGGGGTGTGGTGAGTGCGATCCTGCTGGGCATTTGGGGCGAGGGGTTCACCTTTGCGGCATTTTTGGCAGGAGCATTTTTAAATGCTGTGCCGGGAATTGTTTTGCAGCTTTTGCTTATTCCCGCAATTATGCTTTTGCTTCACAAAACTCATTTGGTGCCTTTTAAAAATCACAAGGCAGTTAAGGCTTGCTGTAATTAATAAAGTATAGAAAACGACCGCCCTCTTTTAATTAAGAGGACGGTCGGTGTTTTTTTATTTACAACAAGCGAGCCGTGGCGAGGTCGCGCGCTGTTTTAAGTTGAGCGACAGCGAAACTTAAAAATCAGGCGCTGTGATGAGCCGTGGCGAGCCGTGAGATTACTTCTCGGTGCGGTGCTTAAATATAGTGCGGCAGAAGTTATACATATTGGAACGGATGCAGTTGCCTCCGTGATAGCCGCCTTCAACATATGACCAAATGTGGTCTACGCCGTTGTTTTTAAGTGCATAATGATAAGTTTCGGGGACGTTGTAAACAACAGTGTCGTTAGAGCCTGCTGTGATAAGCAAAACATAAGGTGTCACCTCTTCCGACTCGAAAACAAGCTCTTCCTCGGGAATAAGCTCGGTAACGCCGGGTGCCGGGCAGATAGCACCGATATAGCCAAACTTTTCGGGGTTAGAGAAACCGATGTAAAGCGATTCTCTGCCGCCCATTGAGAAGCCGGTGATGGCGGTGTTCTCTCTTCCTCTTGCTACGGAATAGGTATCCTCGATGAAGGGCATAAGGTCATCATAAAGCTCGTTGATAAAGTTATCATATGCTGCATTGTTGGTAGCATCCATACCTGTGCAGTATTCAAGCTCTTTGCTGCAGAAAATGTAAGGGAAAACAACTATCATTTCCTCAGCCTCACCCTCGGCAATAAGGTTGCCGACTATTTCTACAGTTGTTAAGGTTTCGTCGGTAGGGTTGCACATCGAATCCTCGTTGCCCCAGTAGCCATGCAAAACATAAAGCACAGGGTAGGATTTTTCTTCGGTATAGCCTGCAGGGAGCAAAATGTTTACGTTGCGCTCACGTCCGCAGGTATCGGAATAATACTTGACCTTGGTGAGGGTGCCGTAAAGAACATCAAATCTGTCCTCGGTATATTCGGTTGGGCAATGCTCTACTATTTTGGGCTTTGCTTCTTCAAGGTATTCTGCAGGTGTGATGTCGATCGTGTGATCGCTTACATTGCAGGCAGTAAGCGAAAGCAACATCAATAAAACAATAAGTGCGCTAATAATTCTTTTCATGGATCGTGTGTCTCCTTATAAGTGATGAGAATAATTGTAACTCAAAAGTTATTATCCGTCAACCGTTTGCCCAATATTTTCGGTCTAATGTTCGGTAACGAACAGCCTGTGCTATGTGCTTGCGGTCGATAACTGATGCACCGTCCATATCGGCAACGGTGCGTGCAACCTTTAAAATCTTGTCATAAGCACGGGCGCTTAAGCCAAGGCGCTCAAAAACCTCTTTAAGCTGGCGGTTGGCTTCATCGGTAACGGGGCAAACCTCGTGCAAAATATCAGAGGTTATGCGTGCGTTGCAGCTTATGCCTGTGCCCTTAAAGCGCTCTTGCTGAATCTCGCGGGCACGCTGAACACGTTCACGCACCATGGCACTCGATTCCTCTTTTTTAACCGAGGAAATAGAATCATATTCAACAGGGGCAACTTCGATATGTAAATCGAATCTATCGAGCAATGGGCCTGAGATTTTTGAAAGATACTGTGCTACCTGCTTTTGCGAACAGATGCACTTTTTGGTGGGGTGGCCGTAATATCCGCAGGGGCAAGGATTCATGGCGGCAACAAGCATTATATCACAGGGATAAGTTATTGTGCCCGACGCACGGGAGATGGTAACCTTTTTATCCTCTATCGGCTGGCGGAGTATTTCAAGCGTGGGGCGTGCAAACTCGGCAAGCTCGTCTAAGAACAGAAGACCGTTGTGTGCAAGCGAGATTTCACCGGGGCGAGGGATACTGCCTCCGCCTGTTAAGCCGGCAGCTGAAACTGTGTGATGCGGAGAACGGAAAGGGCGTGTGGTTACAAGCGGCGAGTTTTTATCTATTTGCCCTGCGATCGAGTAAACATTTGTGGTTTCAATCGCTTCTTCAAAGGTCATTGTAGGAAGAATTGAGGGCAGACGCTTTGCAAGCATGCTTTTGCCCGAGCCCGGCGCACCTATCATTATAACATTGTGACCGCCGCAAGCGGCAACCTCTAAAGCCTTTTTGGCTGACTGCTGACCCTTGACGTCGCAAAAGTCTAAAGTCTCGGCATAATCGTTGACCTTGGGAACATAAGGCGGCATTTTATCGATAAAGCTATAACCAATTAAGTGGTCTAAAAGTCGTGCAAGGGTCTCAACACCGTAAACCTCTACCCCATCAATAACAGAAGCTTCATAAGCATTCTCTTTAGGGACATATACTCTTTTAACGCCTTGTTTTTTAGCAAGGATAACCATTGGCAAAACGCCGTTTACAGGTCGAAGGTCGCCTCCTAACGAAAGCTCACCGATGAAAACGCTGTCTTCGACAGCTTCATCGGGGATTCGGGACATGGCGCACAAAACAGCGACCGCAATTGCAACATCGTGGCTTGAGCCGCCTTTTTTAACATCGGCAGGGGCTAAATTTACAACAATGTTTGCAGCAGGAAACTTTAAATTTGTTGATCGGAATGCTGCTTTTATTCTTTCACGAGATTCTTTTACTGCAACATCGGCGAGACCGACGATATCAAACCGTTCGATACCCTTGCTCATTTCAATCTCGACATCGACAGAAAAAGCGTTCATTCCCATTAAGCCTAAGCTTTGAACCTTACAAAACATTGTTATAAACCGCCTTTCGTGTTTTTATCCATTTTACACCATATTGCAGCTTTTTTCAACCACTTTTGCGCAAATTGCTGAGTTGGTGAGGCACGGAGAAGACCCCGCGCCCACGGGCGCGGGGTCGGCGGCGCCGGCGCAAACTGCGGTTTTTTAGTGAGCAGAAAGCAAAACACAAACTTTTCTTTGCAAAAACGCCAAAATCACTTGAACTTGATATGCAAAAGTTATATACTATTAATGATACCATAGCGAAATTATTTACTTGAAGGGAGACACAACTTTATGAGAGAATTAGAGCTTTACAAGCTTTGGCTTGAAAACGCGACCGAGGATGAGGATCTTGTTAATGAGCTTAAGGCTATCGAGGGGGACGAAGAAGCTATTAAGGACAGGTTCTACCGTGACCTTGAATTTGGTACCGGCGGATTAAGAGGCGTTATCGGCGCAGGCTGTTACAGACTTAACATTTACACCATTCGCCGTGCAACACAGGGCCTTGCCGACTATGTAAACGGCGCTTTTGAAAACGCTTCGGTTGCAATTGCTTACGACTCGAGAATTAAATCTGATGTTTTTGCTAAAGAGGCTGCTAAGGTTTTAGCAGGCAACGGAATCAAGGCTTATATTTACCCCGAGCTTATGCCTACACCCATGCTTTCGTGGGCTGTAAGAACCTTGGGCTGTAAGGCAGGCATTGTTTGCACAGCCTCGCACAACCCTGCAAAATATAACGGCTATAAGGCATACGGCGAAGACGGCTGTCAGATGACCATTGAAGCTGCCGATATTGTTCTGGCTAAGATAAATGATGTGCCCATGTTTGGCGGCGCAAAGCTTGTTGACTTTGATGAAGGCGTAAAGTCGGGCATGATCGAGCTTATTTCAAACGATGTTATTGAGGCATATCTTGACGAGGTTGAAAAGCAGCAGGTTCACCCCGAGGCTTCGAAGACAGCAGGCTTAAAGGTCGTTTATACTCCTTTAAACGGCACAGGCAACAAACCGGTTAGAGCTATTTTAAAGAGAGTCGGTATTACTGATGTTACCGTTGTTCCCGAACAGGAATATCCCGACGGTAACTTCCCCACCTGCCCCTTCCCCAACCCCGAGATTACCGAAGCTTTGCACTTGGGTCTTGAGCTTTGCAAGACCGTTAAGCCCGACCTTCTTTTGGCTACCGACCCCGACTGTGACCGCGTTGGCATTGCTGTGCCCGATGGCGACGGCAACTACGTTCTCTTCAGCGGTAACGAAGTAGGCGCAATGCTTTTGGAATACATATGCAAGGAAAGAATTGCTTTGGGCACAATGCCCGAAAATCCTGTTGCAGTTAAGTCGATCGTATCTACCGATATTGCGATGGCAATTGCTAAGGAATACGGCGTTGAGCTTAGAAACGTTTTAACAGGCTTTAAGTTCATCGGCGAGCAGATCGGTTTCTTAGAAGCCAAGGGCGAAGCACACAGATGTATATTTGGATTCGAGGAATCATACGGCTACCTTGCAGGCTCTTATGTAAGAGATAAGGACGCTGTTGTTGCATCTATGCTTATTTGCGAAATGGCAGCATTTTACCGTTCAAAGGGTATCTCCCTCTTAGATGCAAGAGAAGCAATGTATAAAAAATACGGCAACTATGTTCACACCGTTGCAAGCTTCACTTGCGAGGGTGCATCGGGTATGGAACAGATGGCAAGCATCATGTCTAACCTTCATGCAAACACCCCTGCCGAAATTGCAGGCTTTAAGGTAGTTGGCTTAAGCGACTATTTAAAGAGAACCGAAACCGACCTTATCAGCGGCGAGGTTACGCCTATTGACTTGCCTAAGTCGGATGTTATTACCTTTAAACTTGAAAACGGTGCAACCGTTATCTTGCGTCCTTCGGGAACAGAGCCGAAGATCAAGGCTTATTACACAACCATTGCACCTGAAAGAGAAGAAGCAGTTGCTTTGGGCAAAAAGATTGCAGACGCCTTTAAGGCAATGCTTGGCTTCTAAACCAAAAAAGATTAACGGCGGGGGTATCCCGCCGTTTTTTGTGAAAGGAACGAAGATGACAAACAAAGACATTTTAAACATTGCGCTTAAGCAATCGGCAATAGATACAGGCTGTGAGTCCGAGGATTTTTTGAAAAGCGAGAACGTTATTGTGCATTCGCGCAAGCACCCTGACGCAAGAAAATATTTAGACCTGCCGCATTACGCCGACCTTTGCTCTTATGGGCACAACATTGTCGCTTCGGTTATGCCCGAGGTTGAGGGGGTTATCAGCGAGTATATCAACAAGTATACATATTACCACTGTTTTGAAACGCCGAACATGAACGTTTTGCAAAAGGCTTTGGAGCCGATGGGGCTGGGGGCTTGCTTTATGGCGGAGTATTTTCTGCCCGACGTTGACGTTTTAAAGCCGCTCGACTGTGAATATGAGCTTAGGGTTTTAACACCCGATGATTTTGCATTGCTTTATAAGCCCGAATGGTCTAACGCCTTGTGTGAAAAGCGCAGGCACCTTGACGTTCTGGGCGTTGGAGCCTATTTCAATGGCGAATTGATCGGGCTTGCAGGCTGTAGCGCTGATGGGCTTGATATGTGGCAGATTGGAATTGACGTTTTGCCCGAACATAGAAAACAGGGTATAGCTTCGAGCCTTGTAAGCCACCTTGCGTGCGAAATTATTAAGCGAGGCAAGGTGCCGTTTTATTGCTGTGCGTGGTCAAATATCCCCTCGGCAAGAACAGCAATTAAAGCAGGGTTTAAGCCCGCATGGGTGCATCTTACAGTGAAACCCCAAGAAGTGATTGACAAAATGAACGCTGAGATTGCATTATAAGCTAAAATATGATATAATATTTATTCAGTTTTAGGAAATTGAAAGGAGGTTGCGCCGGTGAAAAGAATATTGGCTTTGCTGCTTGCCGTTTTGGTTTGCATAACGCTTTGCTCGTGCAAGGATGACAAACACGACAAGACAGATATAAGCAGTGTGACAGACAGCACAACCGAAAACGTGCCTGACAACGTCGTTTCTCAAACACTGCCGCAGCCTGACGATGAAACTGTTGTAATAAATACCTCTGCCAAGCTTTACGGAAGCTATTTAACTATGTGCTCGGATGAAAGCATTGAATACCCATATATAAAGGTGTTTGAAAACTATGGCGAAGTATCGGAATACTATGAATCGAACAGCGAAAGCTTTTTGTTTGGCAGAAAGTTCACTCTCGCATGTGCCTCGTTTAATGACAGTTTCTTAAAAGAAAACGATGTTATGATGCTTGTTTTAAGCGAGGACAGCTCATACATAAACCACAAGGTAACGCAAGTCGCTGTGACCGCCGACGGTGTGAAGTTTGAGATTGAAAGGCATATGCCGTTGGAGGCACCAAAAAGCAATACGCAGTATCATTTGATTTTTACAGCTCCTAAAGGCACATTTGACGGTGTTGAGGACTTAAGTTTTGACATTAACATGACCGATATTATTGATAAAGCCGACGACCAGACCTTTGACGCTGAAAGATACAGAATGATTTACCCCGAGTTTTATCCGTTTGTTTATCGAGCAGATGCCAAGGGCGAAGCCGAAACGGTTGTTGACACGATTAACAGCTATGCCGAGCTAATAAGCTTTTATGAACAGTATAACGACGAATATGACCTTGAATATAAGTTCAAAAAGCACGTTGGCACGCTTTATGACGAGAAATCATTCTTTAACGAATATGTACTGCTGGCAATAATCGTACCCTCGAAAAATATGGGCGAAGGGATTTCGGTTGACGAGCTGTTTATTTATAACCTCGAAATTTATATGTCGGTTGAAAACACCTCACCTGCTGTTGTATCTGACAATACCGAATGTTATGTTTTGGCAACTGCCGTAGCAAAAAGTGACCTTGACGGCGTAAACCTTGAATGGTTTAATATTTCGTTTAATTAATTAAAAAAGCACTTGCAATTTTAATTTTGGTATGATATAATACCATATGCGCGTGTAATTTACACTTAAAATTAATGATTATTCCATAGTACTACTGTCTGAACTGAGGATGATGGGCTACTATGTGAGTCATATAATCGGTTCGGAAAGGAGGAAATAAATCATGGCTAAGGAAGGTATCCATCCTAAGTATGAAGCTTGCACCATCACTTGTGCTTGCGGTAACGTAATCGAAACCAAGTCTACCAAGGGCAACATCAGAGTTGAAATTTGCTCTAAGTGCCACCCGTTCTACACCGGTAAGCAGAAGCTTGTTGACACCGGCGGACGTGTTGACAGATTCAACAAGCGTTTCGGTCTTGACAAGAAGTAATTCAAAAGAACGTGAAAGAGGGCGAGTTTTTCTGCCCTCTTTTTTCGTAATTTTTAAGGAGGCGTAAGAAGTGGCTTACAAAACAATTTACGACCCGGCACAGGCAAGCTTTGTTGAGCAGAAATCTGAATTTATCGGCTACATTGCGCCTGTTAAAACAAATGAGGAAGCGGTGGCTTTTATCGAATCGGTGAGGTCGGAAAACCGCAAGGCAAGGCACAACTGCTATGCTTATGTTTTGCGTGACGGAATGATAAGCCGCTATTCTGACGACGGAGAACCCCAGGGCACTGCAGGACCGCCGATTTTGGATGTTATTCAAAAGTCGGGGCTGACTGATGTGTGCATTGTTGTAACACGTTACTTCGGCGGTATTCTTTTGGGCAAGGGTGGGCTTACAAGGGCGTATTCGACCGGAGCTTCACTTGCTGTAAACGCCGCACGGCTTATGATTATGTGCGAAGCTTATGAAGTGACAATGACGCTTGATTATTCGCTTTATGACAAGATAAATTATGTTCTGCCTGATTTTGAGATTAAGATTCTGGCAACAGATTATGCCGAGAGAATTACACTTAAGCTTTTGGTTAAAGAGGAATTGGCTGAAAGCCTTCACGAAAAGTTAGTTGACATAACCAACGGGAATATTGAAATAAGCAAATCGAACAAAATATATGCTGATTTTGCTTGAATAACTGTGCAAATATACAAATCTCTGATTTTTTTGAAAGAAAAAAGAGGAGATTTGTTTTTAATTTTGTATATAGCTGTGCAAAAGAATCGAAAGGAGCGCTTTTAAATGTCTGAGCTGACACCGAGAGAATACACTTTAGTTTCAGAAAATACGATACTATCCCCTTTTGCTTGTTTATCGAGCGAAACAAAGGGCAGACAGCGTGAAGAAGAAAAATGCCCCTTAAGAACTGAATTTCAGCGAGACAGGGACAGGATCATTCATTCGAATGCTTTTGTAAGGCTTAAGCAAAAAACTCAGGTGTTTTTAAACCCGACGGGCGACCATTATCGCACACGTTTAACACACACCTTAGAAGTAAGCCAGATTGCAAGAACTATTGCCCGTGCATTACGCTTAAATGAAGATTTGACCGAAGCAATTGCTTTGGGTCACGACCTTGGGCACACGCCCTTTGGCCACGCAGGTGAGGCAATTTTAGATGAGATTGCGCCAAATGGATTTAAACACTATCGGCAGAGCTTAAGAGTGGTTGACTTTATTGAAAAGGACGGTAAGGGATTAAACCTCACGCATGAAGTGCGAGACGGAATTTTAAAGCACACCGATGCGATTGCCGACACCCGTGAAGGTTATGTTGTGCGCCTTGCAGACGTTATTGCGTTTTTAAACCACGACATTGAAGACGCAATTCGTGCAGGGGTTATTTCACAAAACGATTTGCCCAAAGAAGCACTTGAAATTCTGGGCGAAACAAAATCGCAAAGAATAACAAGCTTTGTTACAGACCTTGTTAAAAACGGTGCTGAGAATATTGCATACTCGCCCGAGGTTGACAAAGCAAGACAGATCTTAGTTGATTTTATGTATGCAAACGTTTATAAAAACCCTGTTTGCAAGTCGGAAGAAGCAAGGGCGAAGGTGATGATTGAAAAGCTTTACCGATACTTCTTGGAAAACCCCGAAAAGCTGCCGCATGATTACCTCGCACTGGCTGACAGATTTGATAAAGAGACCGCCGTGTGCGATTATGTTGCCGGCATGACAGATAAATATTGCACCAATTTGTTTATTGAACTTTATGTGCCTAAGGGCTGGAATATATATTGATTTAAACTAATTTGAAAGGAAGTGAACATATGCCGTTGCCCGCTGATTTTTTAGAGCGAATTAAGGATGCCAACCGAATTGACGATGTAATGCGGTCATATGTTACACTTCAAAGAACGGGCAGAAACTTAAAATGCTCCTGCCCTTTTCACTCGGAAAAAACGCCCTCTTGCGTGATTTATCAGGACAACGGCAGTTTTTACTGCTTTGGCTGCGGCGCAGGCGGCGACGTTATTACATTTATAATGAAGATCGAAAACCTTGATTATATTGAGGCTATAAGATTTTTGGCTGACCGCGCAGGAATTGCGATGCCCGAAAATGATTATGACGATTCCTCGGCAAATGAGAAAAAGCGGCTTTTGGAGATGAACAAGGTTGCCGCAAAGTTCTTTTACTCGAACCTTAAAACGCCCGACGGTAAAGAGGGCTTGAAATATTTGATTGAAAAGCGAGGTCTTAAGCCCGAAACAATCAAAAAATTCGGGTTGGGTGTTGCAACTAATCACTGGACTGCACTGAAAAATCATATGCTTGCTTTGGGTTACAGCGAACGTGAGCTGGTTAAGGCGAGCCTTTTGAATGAGAAAAACGGCAGAACATTCGACTTTTTTGTTAACCGCATAATCTTCCCTATTTTTGATTTAAGAGGCAATGTGATTGCCTTTTCGGGCAGAACGTTGGACCCCGAATCGAAGGGAATGAAATATTTAAACTCGCGCGAAACAAGCCAATATAAAAAAAGCCGAACGCTTTTTGCGTTGAACTTTGCAAAAAACTCATCGGTTAAAACAAAGTCGCTTATTTTGTGCGAGGGCAATGTTGATGTTATCTCGTTGCATCAGGCAGGGTTTGACACCGCTGTTGCCACCTGCGGCACGGCAATTACGCCCGAGCACGCACGGCTTATGTCGCAGTATTGCGATGAGGTTTATTTGTGTTACGACTCGGACGCTGCGGGACAAAAGGCAACACAGGCTGCAATTAACCTTTTGGCGGCGGCAGGATTAACCTCGAAAGTGATAAAAATAAACGGCGACGGAGTTAAAGATGTTGATGATTACATAAAGCGTTACGGGCCCGAAAGATTCAAGCTTTTGATGGAGGGTTCGGAAGGAGCAATAATCTTTGAGCTTAACAAGTGTAAGCAAGGGCTTGATTTAGACAGCGACCTTGGCAAGGTTGAATATTTAAAACGTGCTGTTGAGGTTTTGGCAGGCATTGAAAGCAAAATTGAGCGTGAGGTTTATATTTTAAGAGTCGCTAAAGAGCAAGCCCTTACAAAAGAGCTTATTACTGCCGAGGTTGACGCTTTGCTTAGAAAGCGCAGACGCACAAGCGAAACAAAAGAGTGGAAGCGGATTTCGACAGGAATTGGCAAGCGCGATGACATTAACCCCGATGCGCTGAAATTCCCTCGTGAGGCCAAAGCCGAGGAAGGCATTATTGCCTATTGCTTAACACACCCCGATGGGGTTAGCAAGGTTTTGGCTAAGATCTCTCCTAATAAATTTGTAACAAGCTTTAATCGGCGTGTTTATGAAGCGATTGAGAATCAGCTTGGAAATTTGGAGGAAATTACCCTTACAACATTGGGAAGCGAATTTAATACCGATGAAATGGGAAGAATTTCGTATATTTTAGCGTCAAGCAGGGAAATAACAATAGATGAAGCTACACTTGACGATTATATTAACGTGCTGATAAAACGAAACAATAATGTAAATACTGACGTCAACGATATGTCAGACGACGAATTTTTGGCGTATGTAAATAGTTTAAGTAAGTCTAAAAAGTAATGACAATATAACGGAGGCAAAAAAACATGAGTGAGAAAAAAGTAACCCTTGAAAGCCTGCTCGAAATTGGCAAGGCAACAGGATCGCTTACAACAAAAGCGATCAGCGAGGCTGTGGATGAGCTTGAAGATGTTGAGCTTATTGACAGTTTTTATGACGCTTGCGCTGCAAACGGCATTGCGATAATTGACGACATTGTGCCCGATGCTGACGCTTTTGATTTGAACGGCATTGAAGAACCGCTTGAATCTGAAATGGAAGCGACCGACGAGGAGATCGACGCCGCAATTGCAGACAGCATTGCAATTGACGACCCTGTTAAGATCTACCTTAAAGAGATAGGCAGAGTGCCTCTTTTAACACCCGAGGAAGAAATTGAGCTGGCACAGCGTATGCATGACGGAGACTCGGCAGCGAAAAAGCGCTTGGCAGAGGCCAACCTTCGTTTGGTAGTATCAATTGCAAAAAGATACGGCGGCAGAGGCATGAGCTTTTTAGATCTCATTCAAGAGGGTAACTTAGGTCTTATTAAGGCAGTTGAAAAGTTCGACTACACTAAGGGCTTCAAGTTCTCGACCTATGCTACATGGTGGATCCGCCAGTCGATCACCCGTGCAATTGCCGATCAGGCAAGAACTATTCGTATTCCTGTTCACATGGTTGAGACTATTACCAAGGTTAAAAAGGTTTCGAGCCAGCTTTTGCACCAGAACGGACGCGACCCCTCGGCAGATGAAATTGCACAGGCTTTGGATATGCCTGTTGAAAGAGTAAGAGAGATCATGCGAATAGCTCAGGACCCTGTTTCTTTGGAAACACCCATTGGTGAAGAGGAAGACAGCCACTTGGGCGACTTTATTCCCGATGAAAATGCACCCGAACCGACCGAGGCAGCATCCTTAGTCCTCTTGAAAGAGCAGATCAATCAGGTGCTTTCCACCCTCACCGAGCGTGAAGAGAAGGTTTTGCGCCTTCGTTTTGGTTTAGAGGACGGCAGAAGCCGCACCTTAGAGGAAGTGGGTCAGATGTTTAACGTTACCCGCGAGCGTATTCGTCAGATAGAGGCTAAGGCTTTAAGAAAGCTTCGTCATCCCAACCGTTCGAACAAAGTTAAGGATTTTATTGATTAATTTTATAAAACGGACAAGCCTCCCCAAAAAACGGGGAGGCTTTTTTGCGTGATGTTGAGCTTGGCGCCGACGTCTGCGAGGGCGCCCCTTTGAAAAGGGGGCCGGCGAGCAGGTGGAGGCGCGCGGCAAAAGAAAAGCCCTGCGCTAATGCGCAGGGCTTGAATCTTTTTGAAGTTATGTAAGTTCAGTTATCGAATTACTTTTTCTTCTTGGAAAGGAAAGCAACAACTGCAACTACTGCAACAACTACTACAGCTACGATAGCAATGATGATACCGGTAGCGGAGCCGCCTTCTTCAGTAGCAGGAGCTTCGGTTGTAGCGTCATCAGCAGGAGCTTCGTCATCAGCAGGAGCTTCATCTTCAGCGGGAGCTTCAGCAGCAGCCTTAGCGTCTTCGATCATGGTGTTGATCTGATCAACAGTTGCCTGCAAGCCGTTAGCCCATTCGGTAGCCTTGGTGTAACCTTCAGCTTCCTTAATTGCACGGTTAACAGCCTTCTGAGCATCGTCAGCAGCAGCTTCCAAAGCAGCAACGTCGCCGTTAGCAGCGTTAGCAGCATCCAAAGCAGCGTTAACCTTGTCAGCGTATTCCTGGAGTTCAGTGATCTTAGCTTCGTCTTCAGCATCGAGCTGTACGAGGTAAGCATCCATAACAGCGCCGTCTACGAGGTTGTAGGAAACGTATGTAACGTTAGTAGAAACGCTTGTCAAGTTCTTGAGGTATTCGCAAAGGCCGGCAGTATCGAGACCGAGCTGAGCCTTGATAGGAGCTACGAGGTCAACAGCAGAGTTGTTGCCGGAAGTCCATCCGCCCTCTTCCTTGATTTCCCAAGTGGTGTCAATAGTTCCGCCGGGAACGATAACGTCAGCATAACCTTCAGCCTTGATGGTAATGTCGGTGTAGGTGATTACGTAATCAGCCTTGTCGCCGGTTGTACCAACTTCAGCGCCTTCGGGAAGCTTGAGCCAGCCATTGTCGTTGATCTGCATAGAGAATACAGGGTCAACAGTGTATTCAGCAGTGGTAGAACCGTCATAGTTCATGAGCATTGCAAGACCTTCCCAGAGATAATCCGTGGAAGTGTTCCAGTTAGTTGCAGAACCGGTACCGATGCTTGCCCAACCGGACCAGTCAACTCTGTTCTGAGTGTAAAGCTGAACAAAGATAGTGTTGTTCAAAACGTCGTTATAGTTGTTGGGCTTAAGTTCCATCGGTTCAGGAACGGGGTCTACACGAGTGTCAGCATGGTCGCCTGCAAGTGCAAGAGTCCACCAAACGTCGTAGTCAGCCTGACGAGTAGATCTCTGGTAAGCATCGTCAGCGTCGCCGTTGCCCAAAATGTAAGTGGTGTGAGATCTTACGCCGTCTGCACAGTAGTTGATCTGAACGGTGGTTTCGATCTGGTTGTTCAAAACGTCGGTGATGGGCATTTTGAATTCTACTACGTAACCGGTGCCTTCAGTAGCGACGATTTCGTAGTCTTCTTCAGCAGGAACAGAACCTGTGTCAGCAGATACATTGCCATCGTAGCAGAATCTGAGCTGAACCTTAGAGTTGTCAGCCATGTAGAAGAGTTCTACAGAGTCCTGCTCGTAGTTGTTAGCAGAAGTGTTGTCCAAGGTGGTGTCGAATACTTCTACGAAAACGTAAACGTATTCAGCGTCGTTAAGGTAATAAGCATTACCAATGGGTTCATCAAGAACTTCGCCGCCGCCGTTGTTGTTACCCTTCTGAACCATAGGAAGGATCAAACCGGAAGCATAAGCATCGTCCTTAACGCCATCGATAGTAGCGGTACCTTCAACAGACTGATGAACAATATCAGCTGTCTTAGCGCTTGCTACAACAGTAAATGCAGTGCAAAGCATAACTGCAGCAACAAGAACACTTAAAATTCTTTTCATATAAATTAACCTCCAATTAAAAAATTTGGTATTTATATTATATCATCTTGTTCACATTGTTTCCATTAACGTAATAAACAAAAATTAATTTTGGAAATTGTACATTTTACTGTGTTAAGCCGCATTATTGCGCATTGTTTGCTTTATATATATGAAAATGTTGCGTTAAGTAGGATTTATCCGTTGCATTAACGTATTTTTTATCAATATCAAATAAGAATCAGTCAAAAATGCCTTTTCATTTTGTTTGCACAAAAAAACAGCCCTGCCGGAACATGACAGGGCTGTAAAGCATCAATTTAGTACATTCCGCCCATTCCTGCGGCGCCGCCGGCAGGTGCAGGAGGATTATCTTCTTTCTTGTTACCTACAAGGCTTTCGGTGGTGAGGACCATTGCAGCAGCAGAAGCTGCGTTCTGCAAAGCACTTCTTGTAACCTTGGTGGGGTCAACTATTCCCTTTTCTATCATGTCAACATAGGTTTCGTTATAAGCGTCGAAGCCATAGCCGACCTTGCGTGCACGGCGAATCTTATCAATGATAACGCTACCATCGAGACCTGCGTTTGTTGCGATCTGTCTTACAGGCTCTTCCAAAGACTTAAGAACGATTTTAGCGCCTGTTTTTTCGTCACCGTCGAGGGTGGGAACAAGCTTTTCAACTGCAGGGATTGCATTGATGAGCGCTGTGCCGCCGCCTGCAACAATGCCTTCTTCAACAGCGGCCTTAGTTGCTGCCAAAGCGTCTTCAACCCTAAGCTTCTTTTCCTTCATTTCAGCTTCGGTAGCGGCACCTACGCGCAAAACTGCAACGCCGCCTGCAAGCTTGGCAAGTCTTTCCTGAAGCTTTTCTCTGTCGTAATCAGAGGTGGTGTTTTCAATCTCTACACGAATTTGAGCAACTCTTGCGGCAATTTCATCAGCATCGCCCATACCGCCGACGATTATGGTGTTTTCCTTTTGAACAACGACCTGTCTTGCTCTGCCCAAATCGTTAACTGTGGTGTCTTTAAGCTCGTAACCAAGCTCCTCGGAGATAACATCGGTGCCTGTGAGGGCTGCAATGTCACGGAGCATTTCTTTTCTTCTGTCGCCAAAGCCGGGTGCCTTAACTGCAACACAAGTAAATGTTCCTCTTAACTTGTTAATGAGGATTGTGGAAAGAGCTTCACCCTCTAAATCCTCGGCAATTATCAAAAGCTTTCTGCCTGTTTTAACAATGTCTTCAAGCAAGGGCAAGATCTCTTGAATATTGGAAATCTTCTTATCGGTAACAAGAATATAAGCGTCGTCGAGGACTGCTTCCATCTTGTCGGTATCGGTTACCATGTAGGGAGTGATGTAACCACGGTCGAACTGCATACCCTCGACAACCTCGCTGTAGGTTTCGGCAGTTTTGGATTCTTCGATAGTGATAACACCGTCCGAGGTCACTTTTTCCATAGCCTCGGCAATAAGTTTGCCTATTGCTTCATCGCCCGAGGAAACGGTTGCAACACGTGCAATATCCTCGCTGCCCTTGATCACCTGCGAGTTTGCCTTAACAGCTTCGACCGCAGCATCAACTGCCTTTTGAATACCTTTTCTTAACACAACGGGGTTTGCACCGGCGGCAATGTTCTTCATACCCTCTCTTACAAGAGCCTGTGCCAAAAGTGTTGCGGTTGTGGTGCCGTCGCCTGCGGCGTCGTTGGTTTTGGTTGCAACCTCGCGGATAAGCTGAGCGCCCATGTTTTCAAAAGTGTCTTCAAGCTCGATCTCTTTAGCGATGGTAACACCGTCGTTTGTGATAAGCGGCAAACCGAAGGTGCGGTCTAAAACTACGTTTCTGCCCTTGGGGCCAAGGGTTATTTTAACTGTATCGGCAAGCTTGTTGATGCCTGCCTGCAAGGCTTTTCTTGCTTCTTCTCCATAAAGTATCTCTTTTGCCATAAGTATTCTCCTTATTATAATATCAATTCGAATGATGTTGGGCGGGCGAGCCGTGGCGCGCCGCGCACGTTAGTGCTGTGGCGTGTCGTGGCGAGCCTAAGAAAAAACGATAAATCATTTTTTCTGCAAAACGCCAAACCGTTTTGAGTTTTGCCGGTAATTGATTCAATATTACTCTGCAATTGCTAAAATATCGCTCATGTTAACAATAATGTATTCCTCGCCGTCAAGCTTAACTTCGGTGCCTGCATATTTGCTTAAAAGCACCTTGTCGCCCACGTTCACCTTCATGGCGGTCGATTTGCCTTCTCTTGCACTGCCGTCACCGACTGCAACTACTTCAGCAAACTGGGGTTTTTCCTTTGCCGAGCCTGTTAAGATAATACCACCCTTGGTGGTTTCCTCTGCCTCGACCATTTTAACAACTACACGGTCAAAAAGTGGTTTAAGTGTCATGATAAAAATACCTCCTTAAATAATATACATTTAACTAAATATGAGATGACTCATTGATCGACTGCTTTTAGCACTCTCGCACGTCGAGTGCTAAATATATTATATCACTACCATTGTGAAAATCAAGCGATAATTGTGTGTTGATTTCATTTTTGTGCATTATAACAAACTTTAACTTTGGTTGCAAGATGTGAGTGTGCATATTAATATAATTTATGCAATAATATTTCCAAACAGTTAACACGCATTCTGTTTTTAACACTTTATTAACTCTTTTGCAATAAAAAACGCAAAAATCTATTGCAAAGGCGGTTGGTTTACTATATAATTATTATGACGAATTTTGTTTTTTACGAAAGGAAGTGACCTTAAATGCTGACGGGTAAGGTTCTTATCATTGACAGTGACAAGAACATTTGCGAGCTTTTAAGAATGTGCCTCGAAAAAGAGGGGTACAGCGTTCTTATTTCTAACGACGGTGAGGAGGGCTTGGTAAAATTCAGTGCCCTTAAGCCCGATATGGTACTTTTAGATGTTGTTCTTCCCGGAATTGACGGCTGGCAGATATGCCGAGAGATAAGGAAAAAATCGAATATACCTCTCATATATATAACATCAAAGGCTGAGGTATTCGATAAAGTGTTAGGATTAGAGCTTGGTGCTGATGATTACATAGTAAAACCTTTTGACGTTAAGGAAGTTTTGGCGAGAATGAAAGCTGTTATGCGCAGGGTCAGCCTTGTTAAATCCGACCACGATTTGAAAGAGGTCCATTACGACAAGCTTGACATTAACATGACAAGATATGAGCTTAAGGTTGACGGCAAGATATTAGACACTCCCCCAAAAGAGCTTGAGCTTTTATTCCATTTGGCATCTCACCCCAACACAGTTTTTAACCGAGATAAGCTTTTGGACGAAGTGTGGGGATTTGAATATTACGGCGGTTCAAGAACTATCGACGTTCACATTAAGCGCCTTCGTGAAAAGCTTGACGGCGTTTCAAAGCAATGGACCTTAAGAACTGTCTGGAGCGTTGGATATAAGTTCGAGCTTAACGACACAAGCAACTGATTTTCGTCTTTAAAGAAAGGATAGTTAAAATGAAAGACTTTTTTGATGAAGATTTCCCTTTAAGCAAAAAGCAAGAGGAAGAGCTTAACAAGCGAGCGCTTACCCCGAAAACTTTAGAAGAGCCGATCGTTGAGGAAAGCGAAAATCCAAATCCTCCGGCTTATGACCCTGATAACGATAGATTCTCATACATCCCCCTTGACGAAGATGAGCCTATTGATGAGGCGTTTTCTTATACTCCTCCCGAAGACGAGGAAGAAGCTTTGGAAGAAACCGCTGAAAAGATTGCGAAAGAAACAGATGACGAGGATGTTGAAAATGCAGCAGAGGAAGCAAGTGAAGCTGCAGCCGATGAAAAAATCGAAGAACCATTGCTTGAAGACATAAGCGAGGAAGATTCGCCCGAGACTTTGGCTTTTGATTTCTTTGATGAACCTGTAGAGGAAGAAAAGGCTGAAGAAGCTGTTGCAGATGAACAAGAAAAAGCCCCTGCCGTTTCGCACGATGAGTATTTGGCAAAGCTAAGACAGATGAACGAGATCGAAGAGCAGCTTCAGCGCGAGATCAAAAGTCTTGGCGAACAGCTTGACAGCGTTGAAATGAAGGTTGACAATCTGCCCGATGAGGTTTGCGAAGAAGCTTGTGACGAAGAGCCGAAAGACTTTAGTTATGAATATGACGAGCGTTACTTTGCCGAAGAAGAAACGCCTGCTTATAAGCACCCCGAGCTTTACAAAAAGCAGCCTGCCAAAACTAAACCCAAAGCAAAAAAGAAAGCCTCTAAAAACGGCGAGCTGACGCTTAACGTTAAAACTCTTGTTGGTGTTGGTGCGGCTGTTGCCGCAGCTGTTGCCGCAGCAAAGCTTTTGGGCGGCGGCAACAAGAAATAAACACGCGCACATCCCCTCTTGTTAATGAAAGGTAATACCCTATGGATAATTTAGATAACGAAAAAGTAATAACCGAAGAAGCAGTTTCGGAAACTGCTGTTGAACAGGTTGAAAGCGAGAAGACTTTGAAAACCGTTGAGGAGCTTTTGGCGGAGATAGATTCTTTAAAGGCACGCCTTGAAAAAGCCGAGGAAGACAAAAAAAGTAACGATGCCGAAGCTTTAGAAGACATTAAAGCGCTTGCCGCGATGGAGGCTGACGCTTATGACTATCTGCCAAGACCTGTTGGCAAGGTCAAAAAGCGTGACCACAGCTTTTTAAAGGCATTTACGTTAATGCTGATAGTTTTCATTGCGCTGTTCTTTATAACCGCAAGATTTGTTTTCGGCAAGGGTTGGATAACCAACCTTATTAACGGCGAACCTGAAGGCATGAACTTTACTTTGCCCATTGCCGAATTGCCCGAGCTTGAGGATCAGTTTTATCAGGCAGACGGGAGATATACGACCGAGGGCGTTGCAAAGGCAGTTTCTCCCTCGATAGTGACAGTTGAAGCTTTTATTGAGGGTTATGCATTTGCACCCTATGGACAAGGCTCGGGCATAATAATGTCGGATGACGGATATGTAATCACAAATGCACACGTTATTGACGGAGCTACCCTTGGTGTTAAGGTGAGACTTCATAACGGCAACGAATATGACGCATTGGTTATTGGCAGTGATTATAAAAGCGATATAGCTGTACTTAAAATCAATTCGACCGAGAAGCTTTTTGCAGCGCAGTTCGGAGATTCGGACGCTTTGGTTTTGGGCGAACAGGTCGTTGCGATAGGTACCCCTGCAGGGCTTGAGCAGACTGTCACCTCGGGCTGTGTTTCGGGGCTCGACAGAATGATTAAGGTAAACGACGATAACATTAACATGTCCTGCATTCAGATCGACGCCGCAATCAACCCCGGCAACTCGGGCGGTGCATTAATTAATATGTGGGGTCAGGTAATCGGCATTACATCATCAAAGCTTGACTCGGTGGATTATGACAACATTGGCTTTGCGATTGAGATGTCGGCGGCGAAGCCTATTATAGAAAACCTGATCGAGCACGGCAGGGTGCTTGGCAGACCCAAGATCGGCATAAGCTTCTATCAGTTCGACGAGGCAACAGCCGATTACTACGGCACTATCCCCGGACTTCACATTGCCGAAATTGACCAAAGCTGCGACATTGCCAACACCCAGCTTGCGGTTGATGATATTATCACTCACATGAACGGCACGCCCGTTATGAGTTCGGACGATGTTTATGCCATTATTTTAGATCTTCAGCCGGGTGACACCGTAACGGCAAACGTTTCGAGAATTAAAGAAGACGGAAGCTATGAAACCTTTGAAATTGAGTTTAAGCTGATGGAGGACGATTCCTCGTTTGTTAAGGCTGAGGAAGAACCCGAAGTTGAACAAGGTGCTGAATAAAATAAAAACCCGATCGCCAATGTCTGACGGTCGGGTTACTTTAATTAAAGGAGTCGGATCTTCTTTTTAACGGTTGCCTTTTCAGCAAGAAGTGCAAGGCTCTTATCGATCTCGGTTTCAACAATGTCGGGAGTGATGAATGCAAGCTCATCTGCCGAGCGATATTTTCTGGGAATGAAATCGACAAAGCCAAACAGGCTTGTGATATAGTTTTTAAGGTCGTCGGCGTTATTTGCCTGAATTCTTACATAAACCCTAACTTTATCTTGCTTATAATGCTTGATAAAGCTGTTATCTTTGCTGGGTGCCCATGTAAGTGAGCAAATGTCGGCATTCTGGTGCTTAACGGCATCAACAATATCGCCGACAACAGCCGAAGCTGTGGGGAATTTGCCTGCACCCTTGCCAATGAACAATGCGTCGCCCAAAGCGTCGCAGGTTACCAAAATTGCGTTGTTAACATCGTTAACACTTGCAAGAGGGTTGCTGACAGGCACCAAACGAGGGCAAACTGTTGCAACCAATCCGTCGCCGGTATCCTCGATTAAGCCGATAAGCTTGATGTTATAGCCGGCATTTGCGGCATATTCAACATCGTCGAGCGAGATGGTGCGAATGCCCGAGCAGTGGATATATTCGGGGTAAATGTGCTTGCCGAAAGCAAGCGAGCCCAAAATGCAAAGCTTGCGGCAGGGGTCGAAGCCGTCAACATCGGCAGAGGGGTCGCGCTCGGCATAGCCAAGCTCTTGCGCCATTTTAAGTGCATCATCAAACGAAAGCTGGTCATAGATCATCTTAGTTAAAATAAAGTTTGTTGTGCCGTTTAAAATACCTGCGATCTTTTCGACCTTGTTGCCTGCAAGACACTGGTGAAGCGGTCTGATAATCGGTATACCGCCGCCGACAGAAGCCTCGAAGAAATAATTGCAGCCGTTTGCCTTGGCGGTTGCAATAAGTTCATCGCCGTAAGCCGCAACAAGCTCTTTGTTCGAGGTTACAACGCTTTTGCCTTTTTCAAGCAAACGCTTGGTATAGTCATAAGCAAAGGTTTTGCCGCCCATAAGCTCGCAAACGACCTTAACCTCGTCATCATTTAAAATGTCATCGAAGTTTTTGGTAAGCTTGTCTGCAAAGGGACTGTCGGGAAAATCACGCAGATCGAGGATATATTTAATATCCATTTCGTGGCCGCAGCGTTTTTCGATGAGGTCCTTGTTTTTATAAAAAAGTTCTACCGTGCCCGAGCCTACAACACCAAAGCCCATTACGGCAATTTTTGTTAATGACATATTGATTTACTCCAATCCGATTTATTCATCAGCAGGCTGATTTTCTGCTGTGGTTAAAATTCTTACTTTTGCAACGCCCTCGGTCTTTTCCAAAAGCTCTCTTACAGCTTCGGGGTCGGCGCCTGCTTCATCGAACCTTACGGTTATTGTTACTGTTGCCGCCGAGTCGATGGGCATATTTTGGTTGATGGTTAAAACATTTGCCTTGTTTTTGTAAAGCGAAGTCAGAACCTCACTTAAAACGCCTGCCTGATCTAAAAGAACAAAGTGATAAGTTACCACACGGCGAGAAATCTTCTCGGAGTGGAGGTAGACGCTGTCTTTATATTTATAATAAGCCGAACGTGAAACATCTGCCATTTTGCAGGCTTCGGTCGAGGTGCGGCAAATGCCTTGGGCAATCAGCCTTTTAGCCTCTAACACCTTTAAAATGACCTCGGGCAGTACGTCGGTGCTTACAACCACAAATTTTGAGTCGTTCATATCCTTCTCCGTTTCGTATAAAAGATGGAATGAGTGTTTGAGAAAAACACAAGTGTGTTTAGCTTGGATACAATTATACGCTTTAAAGTGCTTTTTGTCAACAAATGAGGTAATAAAAAAGTGTCGACAACTTTGCCGACACTTTGTGTAAATGTTACATATTATTTTGAGGAGAGCGTTACCACCACAAGCTCGGGGCGGTTGTTAATTCTTATTGGAATGATGCTGTTGCCAAGACCTCGGCTGATTACGAGAGTGGTATCGTTAACCTGATGAACACCTTGATAATACTTCGGGAAGAATACACGTTCAGAGGAAAGAAGCCCTCCCAAAAAAGGGATACGGACCTGACCGCCGTGAACATGACCCGAGAAAACAAGGTCGGCGCCAAGAGCCGAATATTTATCAATAAGATGCGGCTTATGAGCTATCATAAGTTTTAGTTTATCGGTGTCGCCGTAAATGTCCTCAAGAGAGTCAACGGTTCCGTCCTTCAAGCCGAAAATGACAAAGCTTTCATCGTTTATATAAACAGTTTCGGTTTCGTTTTGCAAAACTGTTGCTCCTATTTCCTCAAGGCTTGAGAGCAAATAAGCATAAGCGTCGGGGTCGAGGCGTTCCTCGTGGTTGCCGGTTGAATAATAAACCGGCGCAATTTCAACGATCTGAGAAACAAAATTGAGCGCTGCCTCAATATCGGTACGTCTTGAATCGACCAAATCGCCCGAAATGATTATAATGTCGGGCTGCTCGTTTGAAATAAGCTTAACAAGGCGTGAACTGTTGCTGCCGAATTCTTTATTGTGCAAATCGGAAATGTGGACGATTTTGCAGCCGTTTAAGTCCTCTCCTATTTTTTCTGATGTATATGAATAATAGCTTACTCCGATATCCTCGTTTTGCCAAAGGCAATAACCGCTTATAACTGCCGCTGTAACAGCGCCCGCAATAAGCCACTTAAGCTTTTTGTTCATGGTTTGGTTTCGACCTCCCTAAAATAGCATAAAAACAGTTTACCACAAAATGCACAAGCTTGCAACACGATATTTGTTTGTGAAAGGCTTAAAATACTATTGCAAATAATATTACACGGTGATAAAATATAAATAGCGACATTTTTCTACATTTATATATAAAAAGGAGTATGGTTATGGCTAACGTAACAATTTTAGAGCACCCCTTGATCAAGCACAAGATCTCTCTTTTAAGAGATAAGAACACCGGCACCCGCGATTTTAGAATTTTGATTGAAGAAATTGCTACCCTTATGGGTTATGAAGCTTTGCGCGACTTGCCCACCGAACTTGTTGAGGTTGAAACGCCTTTAATGAAAGCTATGGTACCTATGGTTTCGGGCAAAAAGCTTGCGATCGTTCCCATTTTGCGTGCAGGTCTTGGCATGGTAAACGGTATTTTGGCGCTTGACCCTACTGCCAAAGTAGGCCACATTGGCATGTATCGTGACGAGGTTACTCATATTCCCCATGAATACTACTGCAAGTTACCCGATAGCTTAGAAGAACGAACAATTGTTGTTTTAGACCCCATGCTTGCAACAGGCGGTTCGGCAGTTGACGCTATAAGCCTTATTAAGCAGCGAGGCGGCAAGCAGATCAAGTTTATGTCGATTATTGCAGCACCCGAGGGACTTAAGGCTTTGACGGAAGCTCACCCCGATGTTGAAGTTTATTGCGGCAACTTAGACGACAGACTTAACGAAAACTGTTACATTTTGCCCGGTCTGGGAGACGCCGGTGACAGAATTTTCGGCACGAAATAGCAAAAAACAACCCCTTTGCATTAGGCAGAGGGGTATTATTTCGGCGATTTTTAAGCTGAGGGTGCGAGTGCTGTATCGTGAAGCCGCAGGCGAGTGATACAGCGTGGCGCCCCGTGGGTGCGGCGGCACGCCTTTCGCACTCGCCCTGACGGGCGGCGCTTTTCGGCACGCCGCCGCTTTCTTTACCCTCTTGCATTTTTAACAAATGTGTGCTATACTTCATATATTATTATATAAATAAAAGCTATGATCGGGAAGAGTAGCAGATCTACGTTTTTTCAGAGAGCATCGCAACTTGCTGAAAGCGATGTAAAACGCTGGTTTGTGAAGTGCGTCCGTTAGCTCGGCCGGGGGAAGTTTTTAAAGTATCTCGCCGCGTTTGCCGCGTTAAGGTTATTTAAGCTATAAATCGGAGTGGAACCGCAGCTTTTGCCGCCTCCTTGTTCTCAAATTTGATTGAGACAGGTGTGCGGTTTTTGTTTTATATCCGTTAGGAGGGCAATTATGAACTTATATGACATCAAAAAAAGGATAGAAGAAGAAGTTGCATCGGTTAAAGAGCGTGACCCTGCGGCAAGAAGCACATTTGAAATTTTGCTGACATATTCGGGTTTGCACGCTGTTTTAATGTACCGAGTAGCACATAATCTTCACAAAAATAAATATTACACTTGTGCGCGTGTTTTATCTCAGCTTGCAAAATTTTTAACAGGTATCGAGATCCACCCCGGCGCAAAAATCGGCAAGGGGCTTTTCATCGACCACGGTACAGGTGTTGTTATCGGCGAGACTGCCGAAATAGGCGACAACTGCATTTTATATCAGGGTGTTACCCTTGGCGGTACAGGCAAAGGCAAGGGCAAGCGTCACCCCACCTTGGGCAACAATGTTATGGTTGGCTGCGGAGCAAAGGTTTTGGGGCCGTTTAAAATTGGTGACAATGTTAAAATTGCCGCAAACGCCGTTGTGTTAGAGGCTATACCCGACAACTCGACAGCAGTGGGCGCGCCTGCCAGAGTTGTAAGACGAAACGGTGTTAAGGTAGCACAAGACCTTGACCAGGTGCATATACCCGACCCCGTTTCTCAGGAGCTTTGCAAACAGCTTATGCGTATTGAGGAGCTTGAAAAAGAAGTTAAAGAACTTAAAATCAAAAACGAGGAGAAGTAACAAATCATGAAGCTATATAACACCCTTACAAGAAGTAAAGATGAATTTGTGCCTAACGAGGCAGGAAGGGTTTCGATGTATACCTGCGGGCCTACCGTTTACCACTATGCACACATCGGCAACTTAAGAAGCTATATTATGGAAGATATTTTAGAAAGATATCTTGCATATTCGGGTTATGAAGTTAACCGTGTTATGAACATTACCGACGTGGGACATTTGACCTCGGACGGTGACGAGGGCGACGACAAGATGCTTAAGGGCGCCAAGCGCGAACACAAGACAGTTATGGAAATTGCAAAGTTTTATACTGATGCATTTTTTGCCGACTGCGAAAAGCTTAACATTAAAAAGCCGAACACAGTTGTGCCCGCAACAAGCTATATTGACGAGTTTATAAGAGTGGTTTCGGCGCTTATTGAAAAGGGCTATGCTTACGAAGCAGGCGGAAACATCTACTTCGATACCTCGAAGCTTGAAAAGTATTATGTTTTTAACGACTTTGACGAGGAGGATTTAGCTGTCGGCGTTCGTGAGGGTGTTGAAGCTGACAGCAATAAAAAGAACAAGACCGACTTTGTTTTGTGGTTCACAAAATCGAAGTTTGATGACCAGGAGCTTAAGTGGGACAGCCCTTGGGGCGTTGGATATCCGGGCTGGCACATTGAATGCTCATGCATTTCGATGAAAAACAACGGCGAGTATCTTGATATTCACTGCGGCGGCATCGACAACGCGTTCCCCCACCACACCAACGAAATCGCACAAAGCGAGGCTTACCTTGGTCACAAGTGGTGCAACAACTGGTTCCACGTTCACCACCTTAACACCGAGGGCGGAAAGATGAGTAAATCTAAGGGCGAATTTTTGACCGTTTCGCTTTTAGAACAAAAAGGCTATGACCCGATCGTTTACAGATTCTTCTGTCTTAACTCGCACTATCGCAAGGGCTTGGTATTCTCTTATGACAATCTTGACAACGCAGCCGCCGCTTATAACAAGCTTGTTGCAAAAATCGTCCCCCTGCTTGGGTGTGAGGGAGAGATGGATGAAGCTGCTTTTGCCTCGCTTAAAAAGAACTTTACCGACGCTATGGACAACGACCTTAATACATCGCTTGGCATTACTGCTTTGTATGATGTTTTAAAGGCTGACATAAGTGCTAAAACAAAGCTTGCCCTTGTTGAGGATTTTGACAGTGTGCTTAAGGTCAATCTTGTTGCCGCAGCCAAAAAGTTACAGGCAGGAAGTGCCGGCGATGACCTCCCCGAAGAGATTAAGACGCTTGCCGAACAAAGAAAGGCAGCACGAAAGGAAAAGAACTTTGCACTGGCAGATGAGTTAAGAGACAAGATCGTTGCATTTGGCTACTCGGTTGAGGAGACAAGACAGGGCACGGTTATTAAGAAGATTTAAGAGAGGATTTTTAACATGAAGCTAATATTTAACGGAAAATACTCGGGAGATGAAGCTACACTCCCCCAGCGTGAACACCCCCAAGGATATGAGATGTTCAAAGAGCCCGACTCGAAGAATTTTATGCTTATTGCAAACGGAGTCGCGCTGATTATTACAATTGTTTTTCTTGCGGTTATCGCCGTTTTCTCGTTTGAATATGTAAAAGCGGATTTGGCTGACGATAAGCCGTGGCTGCTGGTTTTAAGCTGCATATTGCCTTCGTTAACGATTTTGCCGCACGAGTTTTTGCACGCGATCTGTTTTAAAGAAACGGTTTATATGTATTCTTATTTGCAGGCAGGTGCAATGTTTGTTTTGGGGCTTGAGGATATGACAAAGAAAAGATTTGTTTTTATGAGCCTTTTGCCCACCATTGTTTTCGGATTTATCCCATTTGTTATTGCACTCATCTTCCCCTCGCTTTATTGGCTTGGAGTTTTCGGTGCGCTTTGCATAGGTTCGGGCGCAGGCGACTTTATTAACATTTACAATGCGCTTACACAGGTGCCAAAGGGCGGCTTGATTTATATGTGCGGCTTCCATTCTTATTGGTATAAGCCGACGGTTTAAAAGAAAGGACTTTAAAATGAGCGACGGCTATAAAAAACCTAACAGATTCGGCGAATTGGTGCACTCGAAGAGTTTTTCAAGATATTTTGGAATTTCGATGGTTGCGATTTTTGTAATTTTGGCATTTATGCTTTTTGTTTGGCTTGCAGGCGCACCCGTTGCAGGAATTCCCGATGAGATCTTTTTCTTGCAGCTTGAAACACCTGCAGATGATGCACCCGTTGTTGTTTTTGAAACAAACCTTGGCACAATGAAGGCTGTTTTATATCCCGATGAAACGCCTAACTATTATGCTTATTTTACAAACCTTGTTGAATCGGGATATTATGACGGGACATATGTGTGCGCGCTTGTTGACGGTGCATACTCGCTTGGCGGAACAAAATCGCCCGACCCCAATGACGCCGAGGTTGAAGGCGCTGACATGACCCGTATTCAAGCTGAGATTTCTAACAACCTCTGGCCGATAAAAGGTGCGTTGGTTTCTTATATCGGCGACAGCGGAGTGTGGCCTTTTGAAAAGCGTTATGCCGGCTCGTCGGTGATTTTTGTTAACGACCTCGACGACCCCTATATGGCAGAGGATGCATTAAAGCGCTCTTATGGTGAAGCGCTCGGCGGAGTGTTCTCGGAATACGGCGGAATTCCGACTTTCTCACGAAAGTACACTGTTTTCGGACAGATTTATGACGGTTGGGAAGTTTGGGAAGCTATTAACTCAGCTACTGCGCTTGAAACCTATCAGCCTGCTGATGAGATTATTTTTGAAAAGGTATATTTAAGTACATACGGCGCTGAAAAGCCTACTGAATAATTAATTATTCCTTCAAAAAGGGTATAGACATTTTTATTAAAATGTTGTATACTGTTTTAGTATGCTGATTTATCGGCGATTAGATTTTTACCTTAAAGGAAGGAATGGTAAATAAGATGTCTATTTTAAGAAAGTTAGTGGCTGTTTTGCTTATTGCTTGCATGGCTCTTTCGCTTGCAGGCTGTGCCGATACCACCTGGATCATGAAGGCTGACGATATTGTTTTAAACAGCGGCATTTACATTTATTATCAGACACAGGGCTATTATGAAGCTGTTATGACACTTGCACAGCAGGATATCAACTATTATTATGCATATATGTATGGTCAGCCTTTGCTTGAAGAAGCATTGAACGACGGAACTGTTGAGGATTATACCAACCAGTATGCAATTGATATGTGCAAGCAGTATGTTGTTGTTGAGCATTTGTTTAACGAGCTTGGACTTGAGCTTAGTGACGAGGATGAAGTTTTTATTAAGGCTCAGGTTAGAAACACATGGACAAATAACAAAGAAGCATTAGAAGATATCGGTATTTCGGAATCGACACTTAAGAAGGTTGTGACCCAAACAATTAAGGAAGACATGGTGTTTGACGCTTATTATGAAGTAGGCGGAGTTAAGGGCACCACCGAAGATACCATTAAGGCTTACCTTTCTGAAGAATATGCAAGAATCAAGTATATGACCTTCAACTTTGCCGAAAGCATTGATGATGCTATTGACGAGACAGTTAAGAATGAACAGTTGGCTTTAGCACAGTCTTATTTAGACAGAGCTAATGCAGGCGAGGACATGAACGCACTTATTGAAGAGTATAACGCATATCTTGAAAGCCTTGAGCCTGACGAGGAAGAAACGACCGAGGAAGCTGCAGACGAAGCCGCCGACAATGAAGCCGTGGACGAGACAGTTGAAGCTGAGGCGGAAGAAGACCCCTATCTTAATGAAAACATTTTGCATGTTGATGGCACTTACCCCTCGGAAAAGTTTGTAAGCTATGTTTTCAACAACTGCAAGGTTGGCGAATACAGCCTTATTCAGGACGACATCAACTTCTATTTGGTTCAGCGTCTTGACATTTTGGAAAGAACGGATATTTATGAAAATTACCGTAATTCATTGATTGCTGAAATTTATGACAGCGATTACACAAACCTTATTAACGAGACTTTGGCAGAGTATGATATTGTAATCAACCAGAAGTCGGTTAAGAGATATACTGCCAAAAACGCTATTGAAGGCAGAGACAACAACGAAGCACAGCAGTAACTGAACAAAAAATCAACTCCCCGAGTTAATGCTCGGGGAGTTTTTATTATCTTATCTTGTTGCCGTTAAGGACAGCCGAAACAAGTTCATCGCCTTTATAAACAAGCTTAAGCGCAAAGAAATCGCATGGTTTTGAAATAAGATCAAGAAAAATCTTATCGCCCTCCCAAATCGGAAGATTTATAACTTCTGATTTTGGCACCCATTCAAGGGTTCCTTCGTCGCAGTCGGTAAGCTCGCCGCAAAAATCGGTGCAGGTGAAAACATGCATCTGCTCGGTCTCATAAATGTCTGAAACAAAGGTCACCAGCCCGCGATATGAAGGGCTAACAAGCGTTAAGCCTGTTTCTTCAAATGTTTCTCGTAAAATACAGTCAAGGGGCGACTCCCCTTCCTCAAGCCCTCCGCCAATGCCTATCCACTTGTCGTGGTTGGCATCATTTTTCTTTTTAACTCGGTGAAGCATAAGATATGCATTATCCTGCTCGATATAGCAAAGGGTCGAGTTTTTCATTTTAAGGTATCCTCCTTAAAGTTAATCGAGGCTGAATACGAAGTGACTGAACTTAGCTTCTCCGCCGACCTGCTTGGTTGAGTAATTGTAAAGGCCGAAGCGACAGCCTGTGAAGTGGCGCAAGTCGAAGCGTACACGATGCTTTGTGCCGAGCTGTTTCCACTCGTCACCTGCCAAATACCAAAACTCGCAGAACTCCTTTCCTCTGCCGAACTCGCAGGTTGCTTTAAGGGTTACAACGCCGTTTTCAAGAGGAATGGAAGCATATTCGTGCTCGACCTCTTTAAATTCGCCATCGGTAGCCTTGGCACGCATAACAAGCTTATATTCACCATCTTCCTTGGCAACGCCTATCATGCCATAGTGGAACTGCATAACGCTTAAGCCTGCACAGTCGCCGTCGTTGATCGAAGAAGCATCAACGGTTACAACAGCCTCACACTTGGGGAATGCTGTGCGCTGTGTAAGAGTGTTTCTGGCAAGGTCTAAAGTCGGCGCAATCTTTTCGGTTGTAATTATAAAGTTGCCTTCCTTAACAGTCCAATGAGTGTTAACGGGATTGTGATTAAACTCCCAAGCCATGTTAAGGTTGATTTTACCGTCTTCATCGGGGGTATAGTCAAAATCGTCGCTTACAAAAATGGGGGCATATTCATAATCGGGGCGAGTCGAATAGTTTTCAACCTCTAAGGTGGGTGTATCGAAAACGGGGAATCCGCTTCTTTCATCAAAATGCATGGGCACAAAGTTAGGCATTCTGCCTGCAGCGCCCATATCGCTGAAGATAACGCCTGCCCAGTTGCCGTTTGGCATATCAACAATGCCACCCTGTGCCACGCCCGATGTGCCAAGGTTGCCAACGTCACTTTCAATAACGTCGCCGCCTGCCCAAACGCCGTCAAGTGTTTCACACATATAGCAGGCTTCGCATCTGAACCATCTCTTCCAGCTTGAGTGAATGAAGAAGATATAATATTTGCCGTTGATTTTGTAAATATGCGAGCCTTCAAGTCCTAAGGGCGCTCTGGGGTGGTCACGAATGATGACCTTGTTAAGTCCGCCTTCCTTGGGTTTGGAGAGGTCAGGCTCAAGCTCGGTAATGTTAATGTTGCGATTGCCCGAAACAATGTATACTCTGCCGTCATCGTCAAATAGTACCGACGAATCGTGGAAAAAGCCCTCGATAGTGTTCATTGTCCATGGGCCCATAATGTCGGTAGCAGTAAAGTTATAGGTAGTTTTCGTATCGTTAGCGGCGAAAATTACGTGAAATACGCCGTCGTGATAACGAATACAGGGTGCCCACATACCGTTGCCGTAAGCATGCTTATCGCCTGTTAGGTTTTCACGGTCGGTATCGGCAAGCTTGTCATAAACATGGGTGCAATACTCCCAGTTAACAAGGTCGTAAGAACGCAAAATTACCGCACCGGGCATAAAGTACATGGTGGTTGAAACCATGTAGTAGGTGTCGTCAACCCTTATAACGTCAATATCGGGAAAGTCACCCTTGATTATAGGGTTGGTGTTCTTTTTAATGTTGTCCATAAGCCGTCCTTCTTTCTAATATAGTTTCCAAGTGTATTATAGCATATAAATGAGGCAATGTTATTGCGGTTAATCGGAGATTTTGTTGCACTAAATAGAAAACTTCGCAGCGGCATCGTGCCGCCGCGAAGCGTTTATCCTCTTAAAAAGATTAAAGTGTGACTTCAACAGCTATACAGCTCTTGCCGGTTAATTTGCAAGAGAGTTCATCGGGCTGAGAGGTGCCGAAGTAAAGGGTGGTCTTAGCGTCCTTGTCGAGGTATCTTACACCGTCATCGTTAACAACGGTTAAATACTTGGTGGGGATATCAAGAGTTACAACCTTTTCCTCGCCGTTTGCAAGGGTCACGCTCTTAACAGCGCAGAGTGCATGGTTTCTTACTGCGTCCTTAGAGGTCGACTTGAAGTAAACCTGCAAAGCATCGGCAGTGCAAGCACCGTCGTTTTTAAGGGTAACGGTTGCCTTAACGGTGTCGCCCAAAACCTCACAGCAAGCAGAGGTCACTTTAACATCGCCGTAAGAAAGTCCGTAACCGAAGGGGTAAAGAACCTGATCCTTCGCAGCGTCGTCATAACGGTAGGTTCTTTCACGCATGCAGTAATCGGTAAATTCGGGAAGGTCGTTAATATCCTTATAGAAGGTTACGGGGAGCTTGCCCGAAGGAGAAACCTTGCCAAAGATAATATCTGCAACTGCCTTGCCGCCCACACAACCGGGATAGAATGCCTGCAACAAAGCGTTGGGCTTGTCGGTTTCGATATTAAGAGCCGAGCCGCTTGCAACGATAACGATTGTAGGCTTGCCAACTTCTAAAACTGCTTCTAAAAGCTTGCGCTGAGACTGAGGCAAACGAAGATCTCCCTTGTCGCCCGAAGCGTAAGCGTTACCGGTATCACCTTCTTCGCCTTCCATGCTCTCATCAAGGCCTAAGCACAAAATAACAACGTCGGAACGTTCGGAAATGATAACTGCTTCGGAGATTCTATCGTAAGGAAGTGCCAAGCCCTCGGTCTTTTCACCGAACTTGTGGCAACCCTCGCTAAAGAGAACTCTGCCGTCAAATTCGTCCTGAATACCCATAAGTAAAGTCTCGTAACGGGAAGCTGTGCCGTGATAGTTGCCGTTGAGTGCACCGATATTCTGTGCGTTGGGGCCGATAACGGCAATGGTGTTGAGCTTGGATTTATCTAAGGGCAAAATTCCGTCGTTCTTTAAAAGAACACAAGCGCTTTCAGCAGCCTTGCGGCTTACTGCCAAATTGTCGGGGGTTTCAACATCTAAATAGTTGAGGCTGTCGAACTCGGTTTCATCGAACATGCCAAGGCGGAATCTTGTTCTGAAGAGATGTTCGCACGCTGCGGTGATCTCTTCTTCGGTAACAATGCCTTCTTCATAAGCCTTGTAAAGGTGCAAATATGTATTGCCGCAGTTAACGTCACAGCCGTTTTTAAGAGCGAGTGCCACGGATTCAACAGCGTTAGAGGTTACATGGTGACGGGTATGGAAGTCGGCAATTGCCCAGCAATCAGATACGAAGTAGCCATCGAATCCCCATTCCTTAAGTTTGCCGCTTAAAAATTCGGAGCCGCAGCAGGGTTCGCCGTTTGTTCGGTTATATGCACCCATAACGCTTTCTACCTTAGCTTCTTTAACCAAAGCCTCGAAAGCGGGAAGATAAGTTTCTTCAAGATCCTTCTTATCTGCAACTGCGTCAAACTCGTGGCGCAAAGCCTCGGGTCCCGAATGAACAGCAAAGTGCTTTGCACATGCAGCGGTTCTTAAATATTCACCGTTGCCCTGCAAGCCTCTTACAAAAGCGCAGCCAAGGCGTGTTGTTAAATAAGGGTCTTCGCCGTAGGTCTCGTGGCCGCGGCCCCAACGAGGGTCACGGAAGATGTTGATATTGGGAGACCAAAGGGTAAGTCCCTTGTAAATGTCTCTGTCGCCGTGGGCGGAATAGTCGTTATACTTAGCTCTTGCCTCGATTGAGATTACGTTTGCCACTTCTTCCAAAAGTTCCTCGTTAAAAGAGGCTGCAAGGCCGATTGCCTGAGGGAACATTGTTGCAACGCCTGCACGGGCAACGCCGTGAAGGCCCTCGTTCCACCAGTTATAGGCAGGAACGCCCAAACGCTCGATAGCGGGAGCGTTATATTTTAACTGCTCACATCTTTCAAGCACAGTCATTTTAGAAACAATGTCTTTAGCTCTTGCTTCACATGATTGAGTTTTATCCTTGTAAAGTTCCATAAATTCAGTTCCTTTCGTTTATAGTATGATATTCCCATACAAGCTTATTGTACTAAAAACGGAATTGGAAATCAACAAATTTTATAAAATAATTGCTAAAATTCACAAAGAGTGCTTTATTTGTGAATCATAATGTGATAAAATATCAATAAGTGATAAATTGCATAGCTTTGGTGGGGCGCACCCCATCCCTCCCTGCCGCTTTGCGGCAGGGAGGGAGCCGCACGAACAGCGTGCGGCAAGGCGCCGGTCCCCCTTGTGGGACCGGCGTCGAGGGTGCGCCGCTCGAAGCCGCGAAAGGACGGATGATGATGAACAACAAAAAAGTGGCACTTTTGGGTGCGGGCAACATGGGCAGAGCGATCGTTTTGGGAATGCTTGCAAGCGGCAAGTATGATGCCAAAAACATTGTTGCGGCTGACAGAAGTCAAGCTTGCCGAGATATACTTTCAGAAAAAGGCGTTGCTGTATTTGAATTAAGCGCTGATGCCACAAACGGTGCTGATATTGTAATTTTAGCAACCAAGCCCAACGGGCTTGAAACCTTGGCAAGCGAAATGAAGGATAGCATTAAATGCGGCGCTGTGCTTGTTTCAATTTGTGCAGGCAAAACTATTTCATCGCTTGAGGCACTTTTTGGCGAGGATAAAAAAATAGTGCGCGTTATGCCAAACACCCCTGCAATGGTAGGTGTGGGAATGAGCGCACTATGCGTAAACAAAAATGTATCAAAAGATGAGCTTGATGAAATCGTTGCTATTTTCTCATCGTTTGGTTATGCCGAGGTTGTTGAAGAAGAGCTTATGCACACAGTTACCGGCATAAGCGGTTCGGGACCTGCTTATGCTTTTATGTTTATTGACTGCCTGGCAAAAGCCGCTGTTCAGCACGGTATGACAAAAGAGCAGGCAAAGAAATTTGCCGCGCAAACAGTTTTGGGTGCCGCAAAGATGGTGCTTGAAAGTGATGTAAGCCCCGAACAGCTTAAAATTAACGTCTGCTCACCCGGCGGCACAACAATAGAAGCTGTTAAAGTGTTTGATGAATGTGACCTTGAAGGTATTGTTAAAAATGCAGTAACCGCCTGCATAAATAAATCGAAGTGGATGAGCGAGCAATAAATATTTTTCACTCCCCTGTTGCGATGCTTCAGGGGAGTTTTCATATCATATCTTAACAAAAAACAAACCGGCCCCCCAAAAAGCGGAGCCGGCTTTTGATTAAAGATATGTAGTGTCAGTGCTAAGAGATCATTCAGCTTCGTTAACAAGTTCAGCTTCGGGAGCGTTCTTCTTAACGCTTTCAATGCCGTTCAAAGCGCTTGCCTTAGCCTTATAGCCTTCGCTGGTAGCGATAACTTCGCCGTTGCGAGCCTTAAGACGGAAGCGGAATTCGCCTGCCTTGTCTTCATAAAGCTCGAACTTGGGGTGCTTAACTGCAACAACTTCTGCAACAGTCTGGTCTTCAACTTCGCCAACGCAGTTGTTTCTAACGCTTTCAACACCGTTAAGGCATGCAGCCTCGGTTGTGTAAACCTCGCTGGTAGCAATAACTTCGCCGTTGCCTGCCTTAAGGTCGAACTTAAAGCCTGTGTTTGTCTTTCTTACAACAAATTTACCCATAATTTTATACACTCCTTACTTAATATATGCACGAGGACTTTCGCTCATACACATTATGTGTACAGACATTATAACATAAATTATTTCCATTTTCAACACCAAGTTTTGAGGTTTTGTAAGGCTTTCGGCGCAAAATGAATAGCGAGGTGATGGAAAGAAGAGACAGATATCGGCGTTAATAAAACGCTTTGGCACTTAATTCTTGGCAAGGCTACTATAAGTATAGCACAGCTTGATATTTTTGGCAAGGTTGAGGTTAAAAGTGCGCCTCTCCTTTCACATTTCAGCTGCAAGTTTATAATTCAGGTTAATGAGGATAACTGCTTAGCAAATAAAATCAAGCCTATTGCTTAGAACTTTGCTTGTTGCGGGGAAAAACAAAGCTCGCTTCGCTTGCGTTGCCAACTGTTGAAAAAATGTCGCGTCTGTGATATAATTAGTTTGACAAATAAGAATTTGACGGCGTGTAAAGTCATGTTGCGTAATTGTAAAGTTGATGTGGTGGTATTCACAGATACTTATGACTAAAATGAAATCATCACAATTAGGAGGGTTTCATCATGAAATTACCAGATAAAATAATTAAACATCGAAAAGCAAATGGCTGGTCACAAGAGGATTTTGCAGAAAAGCTGAATGTTTCTCGTCAAGCAATCAGCCGTTGGGAGAATGGAACAGCACTACCCGATGCGCAAAATATATTGCAGATTAGCAAGCTGTTCCATGTTACGACGGATTATCTGCTGAATGATGATTACGAAAGCGACAGCGATATTCCTGCTGTTCAGAGCGAAACAAAGAAAACAGAGGATTTAATTTCAAAAAAGAAACGACTGCACTTGATAGCCGCAATTGGTTTTACGATATCGTGGTTTTGCTCGTTGATGGGTGTAGTGAATAGTGTGACTGATATTCAGTTGGGGCTTTCTTGCTTCACAATGACTCTTTGTGTAGGAAATGCGATTGCCCAATTCGTTTTATATTTTAAGAAACGATAAACTTATCTACACAGCAAATTCCAATATATCGAACAGAAGGCAGGGCCGAAAAAGTCCCGCCTTCAATTTTTGTTATACAAGAAAAATACCCCAGCCTTACGGCTGAAGTATTTTCCTTTGGTTGCGGACAAGCAAAGCTTGCTTCGCTCACGTTGCCAACTGTTGAAAAAATGTCGCACCTGTGATATAATTAGTTCAATAGACTTGAAATTGTGAAGGAGGATATTATGAAGGCGATGTTGACCAGTTCCCTTGGCGGTTCAAGCAAGGTAAACGGAACCAGAGTACCCTCTGTCTTGATTCAGCGCAACGGGTTGCTAGACAACCTTAAATCAATTTGGACGCAGAATGCAAATGTACTCATCATTTGTGCCGACCCGAGTGACCACGAGAAGAATGACAGCATTTGCGCCTGCTTAAAAGAATCCTTGCCCATGAGTGGGTTAAGCATTTCGTGTATTGACAAGTGTGATGACAGAAATCCAAATGCTGTTGACAATTTGGAGAACATTAATGTTATCATTTTGGCAGGCGGTCATGTACCTACACAAAATAAGTTTATGGAACAGCTCTGTTTGAGAGAACAGCTAAGGGACTATAATGGAATTGTCGTCGCTTGGAGTGCGGGTTCTATGAACTGCGCAAATATTGTATATGCTGCCCCAGAACTTGAGGGTGAAGCAATCGACCCTTTATATGAACGGTGGATAACTGGGCTTGGGATTACCGACATAAATATTTTTCCACATTTCCAAAGTCTTAAAGATGACTACTTGGATGGTCTGCGGTTAATTGAAGACATCACTTTTGCAGATAGCGTTGGTCATGAGATAATTGCGTTGAATGATGGTAGTTACATAATGATTGATGATGGAAAGTCTACTCTGTATGGAGAAGCATACATGATTAAGGATGGTCAGAAATGGGAAATATGTAAGGACGGGAAATCCCTCGTCTTATAATGATATTAAAGCCATAGTTCTATTAATTCCAATATATCGAACAGAAGGCAGGTCCGAAAAAGTCCCGCCTTCAATTTTTGTTATACAAGAAAAATACCCCAGCCTTACGGCTGAGGTATTTTCCTTTGGCAGGTTGCACCGAAAAAGATATCAGCAGATAAATAAATAATACCCCATAAACTGAAAGCCGCACGCTTTGGCCGTGTTGATCGAGGCAGTATTTGTTTTTACACAACTATAACAATAGATAGTGTCTTTGGAGGTAGCACATATTGTCGATAGCAATCGTTTTGCATATCCGTTTTTTCGATGCGCTCTATTGACAAATATATTTATAGTCGATAAATCCAGTTCTTTTTGCTTGAACGCTTGCACGAACCCAATTAAACTATTGCCTTTAAATAGGCCGAGATTTATTATGTAAGGATCACTTAACATATCTTTGTGATAAGCCAAAAATTCTCCTGCTATATTTTTACCGATCTGATTATCGTCAACATCGGGCGAACAGCATCTTTCAATTTCGGAGCAATCGTCTGTAGTTAAGGGGCGGATCGAATCATCGGTATACGGATTATAACCCCGTGCAAATTTGTATGCACCTCGGTATTCTTCCAATTCTTTCGGAATATTATCCCAAGTAAGCACCATAAGCTTTTCGGATTGCCCCATATTATTTTTCACTTCATTAATTGCAGAAACAACATCTGATTCTTTACTTAAAGCATGGATATGCCAATCAGAATCGCTTTTTACGACAAGGCATCCGCAAGTTATATATGTAGAAACATCAAGCCTTCCCGAAAAATTATCGTAGTAGATAGATGCTTGTTCTTGAGAAACATATTTAGCGTCAGAAGAAAAGAACAACTCACGCGCTTCACTTATAGATATTTTTCTCATTTCATATTCTCCTTTTGCTTCTAATATTAAAGGACTTTCCATCATTGTACTCACCTTTTGTTACCATTCTATCATTGAAAATAAAAAAGTGCAAGGTGCAGCCTTGAAAAGTACATCTTCACTATTCACTATTACTTATTACTTCAAAAATCCTCTATATAAAATCGTAGTGATTAGTGAAAAGTGAAAAAGTAAAATCCCCATTCTTACGAATGAGGATTTTTGGTTGCGGGAAAAACAAAAGTAAATCACTTCGTGATTAATAGGAGCTTAGAAGCAAAATTGCAGAAGAATTCTGCAAAGCAGTTTCTTCCCATGGCAATACGCAAGGATTGGCATTGCACTCTTGCGGTGCTGATAAAGGAAGATATAGTTTCTAAGGAATAATATGGCGTAGTATACCCGTAAGCCCTCACAAAACCAATTCCATAATTAAAAAATCGTTATCCCAATCAGCTTTTTTCACTTTGACAAATCCGCATTGATTATATATTTTCATTGCGATTTCGTTGCAGTGATGCACCGATATCCGAACAAGATTTGATTTCTTTTCACTTCGAAACTTGTCTAAAATCGCCTCTACAGCCGGTCTGCCAAAACCTTGTCCTTGAAAATCGTCCGCAATAAATAATTCCGTAAAGGAATAGGGATACTCCTCGGTTGGGGATACACGAATGATTACCAATCCAATAATGATTCCATTAAAACAAATTGCATAGGCTAAGGAGTCGTTACGATAAATGTATGCTTGAGCTAAAACGCTTTCGGCATCTCCGACAAATAGGCAGCTATCCCGATTTAATGAAATGCAATCATTAAAGTTAGCAGAGGTTACCTCTTGTAATGTTACCAGTAAAAATGCGCCTAATACTAAGCCAATACAGTTGAAGCGAATTGTACGTCAACCCTCTGTAAAGCCAACGGTCAAACCTTCAACTCCCGAACCGTACATCAGCGACAGCGACTACGAGAATATCAACAATATTATTTCGATGTGTGGGACGACTATGGAAAAAACGGCAAGAACATATTTTGCTAATACTGAAGAAGAACTCAGAGATCATTTGTTGGCCGCACTGAACACGCATTATGAAGCGGCAACCGGAGAGACTTTCCGTAAAATCGGAAAGACCGATATTCACATTGAATTTGAAAACAAAGCCGCTTTCATCGGAGAATGTAAAATATGGCGTGGCGAGCATTTGTTTCAGGGCGCAGTCCAACAGGTTATCAACTATTCGACATGGCGGGATTTGAAAGTATCGGTAATTATCTTTAACAAAGAGAATCAGTCGTTCCCGGCAATCTTGTCTAAAATCAAAAGTTGGGCTGATGCTAACACTATATCTTACGTTCAGTCGCAGACGAATATTTGGAAGTGTAAATATCATCGTCAGGATATGAATGTAGATATTCAATTAACTGTTTTGGCATTTGATTTGTACGTGGATAAGAGCAAGTTCAATGATATTAGATACAAAAATTAAATGGTAGTAAAGCTAGAGGCACTAACCATTTGAACAAGTCCAGTAAAAACGGACAATAGTAAAAAAGCACCTCCTATGGTAGAATTAAAGAACTACCATAGGAGGTTTTGTTATGGCTGGAAAAAAGGGGATGAAAAAATATCCCGAAAGCATAAGAAATGAGATACGACAAAAACAAGAGAGCAGACAATCGGTAAAATCGTTAAGTAAAGAAAACGTCAATATTCCTTTATCATACCCTTGGATATTTATAAGCATATTTTATAAAAAAGTCGATTCAAGTACCACGGGCTGTATTGCTTTCAATTCTTTAATGAGATTGCAAGGATTGTCTTGAAACCATTTATCAAAATCAATGGTAACTCCATTGATTTCTATATATTTTGTGTAATCAAGAATGCATTTTAATTCTACTGGATTGGTTGAAATTGCTCTGTAAATAATATTTCGTTCTAACCTATGTGTTTCTCGCTGACTTTCTGGCAACTCTTGCAATTCGTATGCTCTCAGTTTTTCTACAGTGTTACATTGTTTAAACACATCGGTATAATCTTTGAGCAGTTCACCATCTAAATATGACTTGTGATTTTGAAAAAAGGTAGGCCTATTTGCAGATAATTGGCATTTATGCCAATTTTTCGAGGCATATTCCAATGCGTATAACGATACAGCTTCGCAAACGATTTCCTCAAACCAGGAAAGGGTGAAGTCCTTGTCTATCTTACGTTGTCTCATAGCATAATGACACAGCTCATGGGACAATTGAAAAATTGTCTGAGACCAAAACGAGAGATCGTCTTGCGATAAACGAATTACAATAGGCTTTGTATTTGTAATAATCATAGGACATTTCGGTTTAGGGTCATTAAAAACAACGCAATACTCGTTATGCATGATATCAAAGCCGAATATTCTGCAATACTCCTCAAGCAGAAATTCCAAAAGCAGAAATGTATAATCATTTTTAGATTTTTGAACTATCCATTTTTCTGTCACAATACTTTTCCTCCATTTTTATGCTGTTACACTTACGTATTAGATTATACCACATTTCTGCCGCTTTCTCAATAATAGATTAAACTGTGTTTTTGATAATTCCAGCTTAGAATATAATTTATTGCAACAAACGATTCTCCCAACCGACCACGAGCCGCCCAAAAAGATACGGGTAGTTCGGCATAGATCGGCATTGATTACTATCCAAAAACAAAAAGAAAACCTCATCATTCCTGGGAACGATGAGGTTTTGCTTCTGGTTGCGGGGGAAGGACTTGAACCAACGTTTGCCACTCTCGTGGTGCCCAAAACTGACAGTCGCTCCTGCCCGTCGCTGTCAGTTTTGACCACTTCGCCGAAAAATTCTCCTTGTTTCCGCCACCGGCGGCAGTCGAATTTTTCGCTCCGGGAACCCGTCGGTCGTTGGCTCAGACCATTCTCGAAATAAAAAAATAAAGCACAGACCACAAGGGTCTATGCTTTATTTTCTGGTTGCGGGGGAAGGACTTGAACCAACGACCTCCGGGTTATGAGCCCGACGAGCTACCAACTGCTCTACCCCGCGATATATTAGGCACAAGAGTGCCTTAATATAATATCACAAGTGTTCGCGTTTGTCAAGGGTTATTTTTAATTTACCTCTCCCAATTTGTAATCACGCCCGAGGATCGGAAAAATTCGCGCAGATAGTCTTTATATGTCTCGTGGTCGACAAAAAAGCTAATTCCGTGCGCCGCATTCTTAACAATAAGTTTTCGCTTGGGCGAGGTGCAAGCATCATAAAGCTCGTCGCACATATGACATGGCACAAACGTATCACAGTCTCCGTGAATGAAAAAGATTGGCACTCTCGCGTTTTTAACTGCGTCAAGAGGAGTGCGGGAATCAATGTTAAAGCCGCCGAAAACAAGTGCGCCCAGTTTTAAAAACGGGAAGAGCAGCTTAATAGGCATCTTCATTTCCTTGCCGACCTTTTTAATGATTTCGGTTTGCGAGGAATATCCGCAGTCGGCGGTAATGCATTTCACGTTTTCGGGGAGGTCGAGCTCGCTTGCCATAAGCACAGTAGATGCCCCCATCGAGATACCTGCAAGAATGATTTTAACCTCTTTGCCAAAACGGTTTATAACATAATCGACCCACGCAAGAACGTCGAGCTTTTCTTTCACACCAAAGGTTATTACGTTTCCTTCGCTGTTGCCGCTCGAACGCTGGTCAACAACAAGCAGGTTAAAGCCTGCTTCCTCAGATAAACCAAACGAGCCCGAACCGTCGCGCACGCCGTTTGCGCGGTAACCGTGGAAAAAGATCTCCACAGGGTATCCGTCTCCTCGGTGATAATACCTGGCAAAAAGCTTTTTACCGTCTTTAGCTTTAATTGTCACTTCCTCGCATGGGTGAGCCTCGATTTTTTTAACATTATTAAGTATAACCTCGTTAAATTCGGCATATTCAGCTCCCTCAAGAGGTAATTTCGGGTCGTTTAAATAAGCCTTTTGCTTGTCTGAACAGTAAAAGGCAATTAAAAATGCACCCAATGAAACAATCAGAACGAGTGCAACAAGCACCGCAAGAATATATAAAAAAATCATGTTTTTGTCTCCTTGATGTTAGCGATATACATATTATAGACTGATTTTACACCTTTTAACGCACTTAGTCAATTTTTTATTTCGAGGTTTGACAATTTGGGATTGCTGTGGTAAAATAGTTCATAATATGAAATGATTTTGCTACGGCACCGTTGCTTTCGTGCAACGGTTTTGGGCACCGCAAGAGTCCCGCGTGAGTAAAAGTAAAAAGACAATTTAATAGTATGCGGGTGTGGCGGAATTGGCAGCATTAAGTGCGAGCGCTGCCTGCGGCAGATGAAGCGAGCAGTTAATGGCGCAGCGGTCAAAACTGACAGCGACGAACAGGAGCGACCGTCGGTTTTGGGCACCGCAAGAGTCCCGCGTGAGTAAAAGTAAAAAGACAATTCAATAGTATGCGGGTGTGGCGGAATTGGCAGACGCGCCAGATTTAGGTTCTGGTGGCACCCCCGTGCAGGTTCAAGTCCTGTCACCCGCACCATATCGAGTGTTCATAACGGATTTGAGAGTTATGGACACTCGATTTTTTGTAATTTCGAGTTTCTTCGTTATGTATGGAGCAGGTTTTTAAGCCTGCTCTTTTGTTTTATGCGGATTTGGTAATATACTCGACTGCTACACCTTTTCGTGTGTCTGCCTTGTAATTACTTCCACATTCGGGTATCTCAATATACCCAATGAATTTGTAATGGATCATAATCCGTTGACTGCGGTTTTTACCAACACCTTCGGTTTCATAAACCGTTATCTCGTCTATGAGTTCCCGAAGAAGTGGTGCAGTCAGTTTTTGCATTTCCATAAATCTTCGGATAGCGTTGATAAAGCGATCTTTGTTCTGCTGCATTGTGCCGAGATTGCTTATCCTATCGTTTAGGGATGCAATCTTGGTTTTCAGTTCCATACGCTCTACCTCGTATTTGTGGGATAACTGCATAAACCATTCATCCGTTACCTTGCCTGAAACATTGTCCTCATAGAGCTTTTCGTAAAGCTCAGCAACCTTTTGGTTTCGTGCCGTACAGCGTTGCAGTTCGCCTTGTAAGGCTTTTTGCTCGTTGATAATATCCTTTTGTGTCTTTTGAGCAAGTAGGTCAGCAAAGGCTTCCTCGTCGCTCTGTAAGAACCTCGCCATTCGTTTTAGTTCAAGCATTACCACTTGTTCTATTGCATCGGCTCGGATATAGTGTCGTGTTTCACAAGTTCCTCTTGTATCCACCTTATAGTTGGAGCAACTGAAATACTGAATATCCTTGTTTATGGTGTTTACGTGCGACCATAACTTGCTACCGCAATCGGCACAATAGAGCAAATCACAAAACATATTCTTTGGGGCATTATCCGCTTTAGGTGCTCAGCGTTTGGTTTTCTTGGTGAGCTTCTGTACCGCTTCAAAGGTTTCACGGTCAATAATCGGCTCGTGAACATTCTTGAATACCGCCCAATTTTCTTCAGGATTAGGAATACGGGCTTTGTTCTTGAATGACTTTGAATAGGTCTTGAAGTTGATTACATCCCCACAGTATTCCTGTTGAGCGAGGATCTTTGCTATGGTGGTTTTGCACCATTTGTACGGATCGGGTTGGGCTTTCTTTCCGCCTCTACCAAGGCCTTTGTCTCTCCAATATGCCATTGGGATTAACACCTTTCGCTCTTGCAGGATTCGGGCAATGGTTTCGTTGCCTTTACTCTCCAAGCACATACGGAATATATCTTGTACCACCTGTGCTGCTTCGGGATCTATAATCCACTTCTTCTTGTTTTCAGGTGATTTCAGATACCCATACGGTGGCTGAGATAACGGCTCTCCTGCGTTGCCACGAAGTCTGTGGGAGCTTCTTACCTTACGGCTAATATCTCTTGCATACATTTCGTTCATAACGTTACGAAAAGGTGCAAGTTCGTTTTCGCCGTCTGCACTGTCCACACAGTCATTCACTGCAATAAAGCGGATATTTCTGTCGGGAAAGTAGGTGTCGGTGTAATATCCCACTTGCAGATAATCTCTGCCAAGTCGAGACATATCCTTAACGATAATCACACATACATATCCCATTTCAATATCCTCAAGCAGTTTTTGGAAGCCGGGGCGGTTAAAGTTTGTTCCCGTATACCCGTCATCCACATAACTGCGGGTGTTGGAAAAGCCGTGTTCCTTTGCGTATTTTTGCAACAATTTCTTTTGATTCACGATAGAGTTACTATCGTTATCCGTTCCGTCATCACGGGATAGTCGGCAGTATAAAGCGGTTATGCCGACATTGTCTTTTTTCTTCGACTGCATTTAGTCCTCCTTTCCGGCAGTCGAACACACATATTCTACTGCCATTGTACTTGGCGGTGATTCATCCGTCAAAGGTACGAAATCACTTGTCACAATTCTTTTGAAACGGTCGGTAATTGTTGGGTTGTTTTCTGCTTTAGAAGCCATAAATGACGAACCGACGATATACTTGACTCCGTTTATTACATACTCATTTTCTTGCTGTGCAAGACCACATATAAATTTCATATTATTTCCTTACCTTTCATCACGATTTTTTCTTGCTCGCTCACGGCGCTGATAATCTTCGCCAATGAGCTTTAAGATTGCATTATATACATCTTTTTGGGTATAACTCTTAGGGAAGAAGCGGCGGACATCTTCAAACGGGAAACTGATACGTTCCTTTTGGTTTGCCTTTTCTTCACTCATAACGGCGAAGATCTTATCCGCATTAAGCTGACCTGCTTGGGATAATTTCTTTAGCCTTTGTGCCTGCGAGAGTGACGGAGTGCAGCCCTCACTCTCAATGATACTCATTAAATCGTACTGCTCCTGCTCAGTTAGATAGGATAACTCCACAGCAGGAGTAAGTGCGATTCGTTCCTCATCCACAAGCTGTAACAGTTCGGGAATAAGATTGGTTAAACGGATATACCGAAACACTTGGTCACGACTTTCATTTGCCGCTTTGCCGATCTCGGTAGCGGTATCCGACTTTGTCGCAACTTGCGACGAGGTTAAATCGGTTCGTTTGCCTTGCTCTTTCAAAGCCTCCATCTTCATTTTGTAAGCGAAGGCTTTTTCGCTCGGCAATATCCGTTCTCGGTGTAGATTACTGTCCACAACGGCAATCGCCGCTTCGGTTTTGGTATAGGGATAAATTAAGGCGGGTACTTCTGTAAGTCCCGCCCTTTTACTTGCGTGTAATCTTCGGTGTCCTGATATTACTTCGTATTCATCAGCAGTATTATCTTTCAGCCTTACGATTAAGGGAGAAATAATACCTTGTGACTTGATACTTTCCACAAGTTTGTCCATATCCTCGTTATCTGTGATCTTGTACGGATGACCGTCAAAATCGTGTAGCTTTTCTATGGGGATACGGGCGGACTTTTTCTTTTTGCTTTCGATTGGGATTTCATATTTTGTCATCGCTCCCAACCTCCTTTCTGTCGTTCTCTGATTTTTTGTTCTTTAACTTTTTGAGCCACTATTTCATTGGCAAAGAACATATCCGTTTTCTCTTGGATTTTAACGGAGCGTTCTTCAATGGCTTTGTTCATTTTCAACTGCTTCCGCAGTTCAGTTATCCGAGCAGTAACTCCTGCTTTTTCCTCCCGCAAGGTTTCTTTTTCGGCGGGTGTTGCTCTGCGAATTTTGTTTTGCAGTTTGGCACGGACTTCTATGAGACTATTCATATTGCTTTCAATCTTAGCTCGGTCTGCATACAGATCATCAAAGGTTTCGATATGGTATTTGCCCATATACCGCACTTGCTCGGAAATCTCATCGAGTTTCTTTAAGTCCTCTTTGAGATAGGGA
>JAFUOD010000015.1 GCA_017472735.1 Oscillospiraceae bacterium
TAGATATTTTTTTGAACAAACATAGACACAAATCAAACGATTTCCACATTTCTTCATACGAACTCATTGAATATGTATTTAGTAAGTTAATATGGACAGCGAAAGCTCCGGTTGTCAATTATGCGATTAAACCAATCGCATAATTAACAAAAACTCCGATTTTCAGTACCATATAGCCAAGTCACTTGGCTATATGGTAGTCAGAGTGGCAAATAAGAAATCGGGGGTAAACGGTAATGCGAAAGAAAATTGAAAAGAGCGATACTCGACTTCCTAATACATTCAGGCAGACTGAACCTGATATACGAGCATACACGGTAGATGATATACAGCACATCTTGAAAGTGAGCAGAACTACCGTCTATGAGCTGCTTAAAAGCAAGAAATTCCATAGCGTTCGTGTCGGAGGTCAATATCGAATATCTAAAAAGAGCTTTGAAAATTGGCTCAATGGCGAGAAAGGAGGTTCTGAAGATGGCATTTGTTAATATGTTCAATGACCGAGTGGAGCAGTTTAATCTCAGAGAGGAAAATGAACGCTTGGCAGAATTGTTCAGCGATGAAAAGCTTCAGGAGGAAGCACAGTGGCAAGCCTATTCTGTCAAGGAAATATCTCGGTTGTTTTCCATTTCCGAAGAAGAAGCACTGAAACTGATGAATTGCGGCTTATTCAAAACATACCGAGTCGGCAACGAATACAGAGCTTCAAAGAAAAGCGTTGAAGAAAATAAGAAAATCGTCAAGGCAGTTCTTACATATCAGGACAAAAAGACAATGTCTGTACCCGACGTAATGAGAATACTCGGTCTTGGAAAGACGGCTACATACCGACTCATCAATCAGTGCCGATTTAAGACCTATTTGGTACTGGGCAAAATGAGAGTTGATGTGGATAGCTTTGAAGATTGGTATGCAGGACAATTCCATTATGAGAAAGTAAACGGCGAAAGACCCGGTAAGAAATACGGCAAAACGCTCTCTCCTCTTACTGTTGCAAAGGTACTCGGCATTCCGAGAAGCACCGCAAATGACCTTATGAACGATGGCATTGTTGAGTTTATATGGGTTGACGGTAAACGCCGAATAAAAAGAGAAAGCTTTGATAAGTGGTACGCTTCGCAAAGTAAATACACTAAAGTTAAGGAAATCGAGGAGGTGGAGGGATATGTCGATTGAGGATAGAGTTCGTGAATTAAACGGCGGTACATATACAAAAAAGAGCTATTCCGTAGAGGAAGTTCAGTCAATCTTGGGTATTACCCGACAGACCGTATATAAGCTCATCAAACAGGGGTGTTTTCAGGCAGTAATGCTCGAAACCGGATACCGCATAATAAAGACCAGCTTTGATAAATGGCTGGATAATGAATAAGGAGGAACGACTATGGCTTCTATTGTAAAGAGAAAGAATCGATATTCCGTCGTTTATACCTACAAAGACGATGACGGAAACCAACATCAAAAATGGGAAACCTTTGATACAAACGCAGACGCTAAAAAGAGAAAAACTCAAATTGAGTTTGAACAGCAAAGCGGTACATTCATCATTCCTAATGCTACGACAGTTGCGGATTTGCTTGAAGAATACTGCTCCGTGTACGGAGTAAATAACTGGGCAATGTCAACCTACCGTTCAAAGAAAGGGCTTATGTATAATTACATCATTCCGCTTATCGGCGATGTGAAACTTGATGAACTGACTCCGAGACTTATGGATAAATTCTATCAAAGCCTTCTGAAAGTTAAGACCAAAGTGGTACAGAATAAAAAGCCTAAAAATGAGTATCTGACCGTACATACCGTAAGAGAAATCCATAAGTTTTTAAGGAGTGCCTTTAATCAGGCGGTAAAATGGGAGTTGATGACAAGAAACCCGGTTCTCAATGCAACGCTCCCGAAAGAGGAACATCAGAAACGAGAAATATGGACAGCAGAAACTCTTATGCACGCTCTTGAAGTGTGCGATGATGATATTCTCGCATTAGCCATCAATTTATCCTTTGCCTGTTCACTCCGTATGGGTGAAATGCTCGGTCTTACTTGGGATTGCATTGATATTTCGGAGGAAAGCCTGAAAGAAAACAACGCTTCCATTTTTGTAGATAAAGAGCTTCAGCGAGTAAACAGAGATGTAATGGAGGTGCTTGATAATAAGGACATTATCCGTGTCTTTCCGAGAACTCTGTCAAATACAAATACCTCCCTTGTTTTGAAAACGCCAAAAACTAAAACAAGTGTGAGAAAAATCTTCTTGCCGTCAACCGTAGCTCAAATGCTGTTAGAGAGAAAAAAGCAGATTGACGAAATGAAAGAGCTTTTCGGTGATGAGTATTTGGATTATGACTTGGTATTCTGCCATTCGTCAGGCAGACCGATGGAAGGTCAGGTAATCAACCGTGCTTTGAAAAAGCTGATACAGGACAACGACTTACCCGATGTGGTATTTCACAGCTTCCGTCACGCAAGTATAACCTACAAGCTGAAATGGAACGGCGGCGATATGAAATCGGTTCAAGGCGACTCAGGACACGCCCGAATGGATATGGTTGCCGATGTTTACAGCCATATAATCGACGAGGACAGGCGATATAACGCACAGAAGTTTGAGGAACAGTTCTACAACGCTAAAGGTCTCAAAAATGCGGAAGAAGGTAAAACTGCTCCAATGCCCAAGTTTGAAACTTCGGTTGAACTCCTTGACCCAATGGCAGAGGTTCAAAAAGAGAGCGAAGTTGAAAAAGAAAAGCCTGCTGAGAACAGTACAGATGAAAACGCCGCCTTGCTCACAAAACTGTTATCAAATCCGGAAACAGCAGCATTATTAAAGGCTTTAGCGAAAACAATTTAGTCATACAAAAAAGGCAATCCGTCAGGGTTGCCTTTTGTAATTCCTGAAAAATCTTGAAATCAAGAAGAAAAACCATTATAATATTTGAACACAGATTATTGATTTGCATAAGAGAATGCGTAAACTTCAAATGCGTTTCCTGTGATTTATGGGCTACAGATTAACTCAATGATGTTTCCCATATTTCTTTGCATTTGCTAATACCCTGCTAAAAGGAAGGCAAAAAACCACGAAAAATTAGCAGGTTTTGGACGAGAATTTACTAACAGTGAAATCCCAGAAAAGCCAGTAAAATCAAGGATTTTCGGGGATTTGTAGGGAGTCAAAAATGCCCCTCGGGGGCTTCTCCTAAGCGGCAGGTCGGGTGTTCGAATCACCTCGGGAACGCCATAAAGCACAGCTGCAAGCCCTTTTTGGGGGTTGCAGCGTTTTTTGTTAATGTCTTTAGACGAATCAAGACCGCCTGTAGACCGGTGGCCTTTATTTACTTGAATTTAGATTTAAGAGAAACGTCTCGAGTCACTGAAACCTCGTAGAAAGTTTAAATTAACAAAACTTAAACAAAACGCAAAAATCTTGAAAACAACCGTTTATTATAATCAGCTCATCAAAAACAAACAAAACAGAAAGAGGTAATGATTATGAACAAAAACGACAAGGAATATTTGGTACAAAAGATCCGCACTCAGTACACCGAAAAGGAGCACACACAGCTTGATGAGCTTAAGGAGCTTGATGCAAAGGTAAAGCGACCTGCAAACGTGTTTGCTTATGTGTTCGGCAGTATCAGCGCTGTTATTATGGGGGCAGGCATGAGCCTTGTTATGACCGATATCGGAGCTACTCTTGGTATGACACAAACTATGCTTCCCGGAATTATCATCGGCATAATCGGCATGGTTATGGCTATTGCTAATTATCCTATGTATAAGAATATTCTTAACAGCCGCAAAAACAAGTATGCTGACGAGATAATGAAGCTGAGCGACAAGATTATGGGCAATAACTAATAGATCACCAAACAAAACCACCGATTAATAAATCGGTGATTTTTATTTTATAGCTATAATGCAGTTTTAAGAATGCTTTATTATAAGTCTCAATCGCCTTGACCGAGGCAATGTGATGTGATATTATTGTAATGAAGAGCAAAAATGCTTTTTGGGGCTTGGACTGATTGTTTTATGGGGTTGTATTTAAGCCTAATTTATGATAGTATTGTTTATAGTTGTTTTCTATATATTTATATGACAAAAATCAGCGAAAGGAGAGATGCTGCTGATGGTTATGAACCCTCAGTTAAAAGAAAAAATACTTGAATCTCTTTCCGCAGTTCTGCCAATTACGTTCATTGTTTTGTTCATCAGCGTATTTTTGGTACCTTTGGAAATAGGCACGGTCGCGATGTTTTTTGTGGGAGCATTTATGCTTATTATGGGCATGGGAATGTTCCAGCTTGGTGCTGAGATGTCGATGAGCCCTTTGGGCGAGGGCATTGGTGCTGAGCTTTCGAAAGCAAAGAATGTTGCGATTACGGCAATAATCACCTTGGTTATGGGCATTTTAATTACCATTGCCGAGCCTGATCTGCAGGTGCTTTCAAACCAAGTGCCCTCGATACCGAACAGAACGCTGATTTTAACGGTTGCTGTGGGCGTGGGAATCTTCTTGGCGATTGCAGTTTTGAGAATTATGTTTAAGGTTGACTTGTCAATCATTCTTATGGTTTTCTATGCGATCGTTATTGTGGTATCCTTTTTTGTACCTAAAGAGTTTTTGGCAGTCGCTTACGACTCGGGCGGCGTTACCACAGGACCTATTACAGTACCTTTTATTATGGCGCTGGGTGTTGGTATATCCTCGATAAGATCGGATAAGAACGCTTCAAGCGACAGCTTTGGTTTGGTTGCACTTTCGAGCGTGGGACCAATTATGGCTGTGCTTATTCTGGGCTGCTTCTACAGTTCGGGGGGCGCTGAATACGTTTCGGGCGAGCTTACAAGTGTTGGCACCATGCAGGATATTGCTATTGCATTTGCCAAGGAAACACCTCATTATGCTAAGGAAGTAATTATTTCGATATTGCCTATTCTGGCAATGTTTGTTGTTTTTCAACTTATAAGCAAGCGTTACCAGCACAGACAAAGAATTAAGGTAATTGTCGGTTTTGGATATACATACATGGGACTTGTACTCTTCCTTTGCGGCGTAAATGTTGGCTTTGCACCTGTTGGTACAATGCTTGGCAGAGATTTGGCAGGTTCAAGCGCCAAGTGGCTTCTTGTGCCTTTGGGCATGCTTATTGGTTACTATATTGTTAAGGCAGAGCCTGCTATTCAGATTTTGAACAAGCAGGTGCAATCGGTAACAAACGGCGCTATTTCGGCAAAAGCAATGAACAGGGCTTTGCAGATAGGTGTATCGGTATCGGTTGGCTTGGCAATGCTGAGAATTTTAACAGGCATCCCCATCCAGTGGATAATCATTCCCGGATATATTGTTGCACTTGTTATGTCTCGCTTTGTGCCAAAGATATTTGTTGGTATTGCATTTGACTCGGGCGGAGTTGCAAGCGGACCTATGACCTCGACTTTCCTTTTGCCCTTGTGCATCGGCGCGTGCGAAATGACAGGCGGAAATATTATGACAAACGCATTTGGTGTTGTTTCACTTGTCGCGCTTACACCGCTTATTGCAATTCAGATAATGGGTATAAGCTATAGAATTAAGCTTGCAAGACTTGAAAAGAGCACCAAGCCTGATAGCATGATTCCTGTTGACATTGACGAAATCATTGAAATTGAGGAGGTTTGAGCATATGAGCAAAATGCCGTATCGCATTATGATTTTGATAACGAATCCTAAGCCTTGCGAAAAAGCTTCTAAAATGCTTTTAGAGGACGATGTTCCTATGCACTTCCTCTTTCACGGAATGGGCACAGCCTCGAGCGAGATGATGGATATTTTAGGCTTGGGCAGTGCCGAAAAAGGTGTGCTTATTGGAATTATGCCAAAGCCTTATGCCGACAAGACGCTTACACGTTTAAGACGTGAGCTTAAAATAGGAGCGATCAACAGCGGTATTGCTTTTACGCTGCCGATGACGAGCGCAAGCAACCTTGTTTTAAAGATGAATGAGCCGATTGCCGAGGCTGAAAATTATGAAGGAAAGGATGAACACACTGTGGCTGATTATAAATTTGTTATGATTGCGGCAACCGTTGACCAGGGATATAGCGAGCAGGTTATGAATTGTGCCCGAGCTGTCGGTGCCGGCGGCGGTACAGTTTTGCGTGGCAGAAGCGTTGCAAGCGAAAACGCCATGAAAACCTTTGGACTTAGCGTTCAGGAGGAAAAGGATATTGTGCTTATTGTTGCAAAGCCCGACAAAAAGCTTGAGATTATGCAGGCTATAAGCCGTGAGTGCGGTATGCACAGCGAAGCTAAAGGCACTGTTATATCCTTCCCTATTGATGAAGTAATCGGCATTGAGTAAGTATAGTATTAAACCCTCTGAAGGAATTAACTTTCAGAGGGTTTAACGTTTTTTACTTAAAGATCCTGCAGATCGGCATAGGTGATGTCGTTTTCTAAGTTGTCTCTTGCAAGGTCGTTATCAATTGCTGAGTAGACTCTGGAAATAGGCTTTTCATTAGACATAGGTCGCACGTCTTTCCAAACCTTTTGCATATCGGGCTGAACTGACGATGTGGTGTTAGAATGAGGCTGTAAGCTGTTTAATCCAAGTTCGATTTTTGTGGCAGGAGCAGAGTTGCTGCTTGATTTGCTGCCGGAGTTGCTTATATTGCTTTGATTGTTATTAACGGTGTTGCTTGCATTGCCGATGTTGCTGCTTAAGCGGTTGCTGGTGGTGTTCTGACTGTTATCAAGACGATTGCTTGAATTGCTGCTTAAGCCGCTATAAGGGTTGTTGCTTGATGAACCTGCATGCTTGCTTCCTTGTTTGGACATTATATAATCATACCTTTCTTAAGAAAAATGTTATCGTGATTCAGATTTTGTCGAAAGTAGTATGGCATGATTTTAAAGGGTTATGTATTACAATAAATGTTATACTATAAAACATTAATAAATTCAACATTAATTGCGTTAAAGTACTAAAAAATATGCATAGAAATGGATTAACGCTATTGAAAGAAAAAATGTTTGTGATATAATTTTAGCATTGGTTATACCAAAAATAAACTTTTGGAGGAACACTATGAAAAGAATACTTGCAATTTGCCTTAGTGCAATTCTTTTGACACTGGGCATAACATCGTGCTCATCGGGATATAAGCCCGGACCCAGAAAAACTGAATTCCCTGACAACGCATTTCAGGAAATCCCTCAGGACTATTTTAACCTTTGCTCTGAGGGCGGCATAGTCATGAAGCTTGACTATGAAACAAAGAATTATAACCGCGGCGATCAGGAATTTGAAAAGTCTGCTTATGTTTACCTTCCCTATGGATATGACGGAAGCGACACCGAAACAAGATATAATGTATTTTATTTGATGCACGGCGGCGGCGGAAGCGAGAAGGACTATTTTGGCGGAACCATGCAGGACAGCCAGATGAAGTGCCTTTTAGACAACATGATCGCAAACGGCGACATGGAGCCTTGCATTGTTGTTACACCTTCGTATAACAACCCTTATGACGGCGATGCTACATCCTGCTGCAAGCATTTTTATGCCGAGCTTGTAAACGACCTTATTCCCGCAGTAGCTGAGAAATACAATACATATTGTGAAAAGCCTACAAAGAGCGGCATTCAGGCATCGAGAATGCACCGCGGCTTCGGCGGATTCTCAATGGGTTCTGCATGCACATGGTGGGTATTTGAATATGCTTTGGAAGAAATCGGCTATTTCATGCCTATCAGCGGTGACTGTTGGGCTGTTCAGCACGCAGGCGGCGCAAGCGCACCCAAGGAGACTGCTGAATATCTTGAAAACGTTGTTAAGGACTATGGACTTACCAAGGACGACTTCTATATTTACAGCGGCACAGGCACAAACGATATTGCCTACCCCAACATGAGCCCCATGATCGATGAAATGAAGAAGCTTACCGACACATTTGTATATTGCGACAACTTTAAGGACGGCAACCTTTACTACTGCATCCGCGAAGGCGGCTGGCACGACGGCAACACAATTAACAGAATTGTATTTAACGGTTTGCCCAAGTTCTTTGGATAATTGTTTATATCCTCACAGATCAAAAGTCTGTGAGGGTATTTTTTTACTTTTGGAGTAATTGGCAATTTTTGGCGTTGACAACATGAAAAAGATACGTTAAAATAAGGATAGTTTATGTTAAAATTATTATGGGGAGAATCGGATTTTTTAGCTGCTTTTTGTATTAATATTATATAGCTGTGGAGACAAGTTATGAAACCTATTGATGCTCATTTAATGAAAAGTAACGAAGAATTCTCTCGCTTAAGGCTTTCAAAACAGATCGAGCCTTGGGAAGACGGACTGAGAACTTCGGGTAAATTCGGAGAATATGAATGGTGGTACTCTGACATTAAGATTGATGGCGGAGCATCGCTTGTAATCGTATTTTTTACAGCACCGATGACTGCAACGGTTAAGGGCTTTGTTCCTAATGCGATCTTCAATTTGAATCTGCCCGATGGCAGAGAAATTAAAAAGAGTGTTACCGCAGGACTTGACGAAGCTCATTATTTAAACGATCACTGCGATGTTAAGGTTGGAAAATGCTATATTAAAGGTGACCTTAACAGCTATGTTATTCATTATGAGCATGAGGAAATTGTTTGCGATGTAACTCTTGATTCGAATATCAGATCGTGGAGACCTGAAACCGGACATATTATTTTTGGCAAGCGTGATTATTTTGCTTGGCTTCCTTCTGTTCCCGAGGGTAAGGCAAGCGTTAACCTTAGTATAGGTAATGAGAAGCTTAAGCTTTCTGGCACGGGTTATCACGATCACAATTGGGGCAACAAGGGAATGTTTTGGCTTATGCACCACTGGTATTGGGGCAGAGCAAAGATTGGACCTTACCAGCTCATAACCTCGTTTATAACAGCAAGAGAAAAATACGGATATGAGCACTTCCCTATCTTCATGCTGGCCCGTGACGGAGAAAAAATTGCCGACAACGGCGAATATGTTACTTATCGCCAGGAAAATCCTGAATATGACAAGATAACGAATAAGCATTATTTTAAAAAGCTTACTTATGAATATTCTGATGGCAGCGAGCATTATAAGATTGTTTACAGCGCCGAGAATGTTATTGAAAGAAGCAATATTGAAGACAGCAAAACCATGGATGCAGCAAAAACAAACGCTTTTACAAGATTGCTTTTAAAAGCTGCAGGACTTGAACCTGCATATATAAGATTTACCGGCATTGCATGTATTGAAAAGCTTGAAAACGGCAAGGTTGTGGAAAAGCATGAATCACCTGCGTTGTGGGAGCTTATGTATTTCGGCAAGGACGCTGACGTTTAATTCGGTTATTATCCGAGAAAACTCGGGAAAGGATGATAAATAACATGACTATTTTTGACGTTCTATCACTGTTGTGCGGCTTGGCGCTCTTCCTTTACGGTATGGAAGTTATGGGCGACGGACTTAAAAAAAGTGCCGGCTCATCGCTGAAGACCATTTTAGGAAAGATGACTTCAAACCCCATTAAAGGCTTCTTGTTGGGTTTGGGTGTTACAATGGTTATTCAGTCTTCGAGTGCTACTACTGTTATGGTGGTTGGCTTTGTAAACTCGGGCACGATGACCCTTATGCAAGCTGTCGGAGTTATTATCGGTGCTAACCTTGGTACTGCTATTACCGCTTGGCTGACCGGTCTTTCCGGACTTGGCTCGGGTGGCGAAGCTGCCGCGAGCTTTATTGAATGGCTTAAGCCTGATTCGTGGATGCCTATTTTGGCAGTTATCGGCATTTGCCTTATTATGTTCTCGAAACGCGGCAAGAAAAAGGATATCGGTGCGATCTTACTTGGTTTTTCTGTGCTGATGGTTGGTATGTCGATGATGAGCGATGCTGTTGCACCTCTTAAAGAGAGCGAAGACTTCAGAAATATTTTGATTATGTTTGAGAATCCGATCTTAGGTGTTTTGGCAGGCTTGGTGCTTACTGCAATCGTTCAGTCGTCCTCGGCCTCTGTCGGCATTTTGCAGTCTCTTACCGCAACAGGCGCTATCACTTACGGTGCGGCTATACCGATTGTTATGGGACAGAACATTGGTACCTGTGTAACTGCACTTATCTCCTCTGCCGGAGCTAACAAAAACGGTAAGCGTGCTGCTATGATACACCTTTATTTCAACATTATCGGTGTTGTTATTTGGCTTACTGCTTATTACATCATTACCTCTTTGGTCGACATTCCGCTTATTGACCAGACTATTGGTATGTGGGGCGTTGCAGGCGTTCACACTATCTTTAAAATTCTTTCTATTATTGCAATCGGACCTTTTTATAAACAGCTTGTTAAGCTTGCAGAGCTCACGGTTAAAGATAAAGGATCTGAAAAGGACACTACTACCCTTTTGGACGAGCGTTTGCTTGAGACTCCTGCATTTGCAGTTGCACGCGCAAACGAAGTTACGGCACAGATGGCAATGCTTTCGACCGATGCATTGCTTAAGGCACTTACACTGTTTGATAAATATGATGCCAAGCTTTGCGATGAGATAAGAGACATTGAGGCAAAGGCTGACACATTAGAGGACGCTTTGGGCTCTTACCTTGTAAAGGTTTCGGCAAGTAATCTGGACGAAGCTGAAACTCAGCAGGTTACAAAGCTGCTGCACATTATTGGCGACTATGAACGAGTTTCTGACCACGCTGTTAACATTGTTGAATCGTTTGAGGAGCTTAAGGACAAGAAGGTCGAGTTCTCGGAAACTGCTAAGAACGAGCTTGCTGTTGCACGCGAAGCTTTGACTGAGGTTTTGGTTTACACCAGAGATTCGTTCAGCGAAGCCGACATTGCAAAGGCTCAGGAGGTTGAGCCTATTGAACAGGTTATTGACCACCTGATTAACAGAATTAAGCACAACCATATTTTAAGACTTCAGCGCGGCGAATGCACGATTGAGCTTGGCTTTGTTTTGAACGACTTACTTACCTCGTTTGAAAGAGTTTCGGACCATTGCTCGAACATTGCAAGCTGTATTGTTGAAATTTCTAAGTATGGCGCACTTGATATGCACAGATATATTCACAAGGTTCACCACGACAGTGAAGAATATGATGTGAAGTATAAGGAATACAGACGCAAATATAAGGTTGCTAAGGAAATTGACGAAGAAGCATAAAAACTATAAAATTAATCCCCTGCCGTGCGGCGGGGGATTTTTTTGTTGGTATAGTCAAGCGCGGCGACGTCCGAGCGCGCCTGCCTGCGGGCAGAGTGCGCGAGGGTGGAGCCGCTTAAGTAAGGCGGGATTTTGTAGAGATGTGCTGAGCTTAGAGCTGTGATTTTGCGAACTCGATTTGGCGTTCGACGGACTGAACACTTGTGCCACCGAACGAAATACGTTTTTGAACGCAGATTAAAAGATCAATATCGTTATAGACATCTTCATCGAACAAGGGGCTGAACGATTTGTAAACATCGAGAGGCATAGTCTCGAGTACTAAACCGTTTTTAATACAATATGAAACGATCTCACCGGAAATTTTGTAAGCACTTCTGAAAGGAAGACCTTTTTTAACAAGATAGTCAGCAAGATCGGTGGCGTTAATGAAGCCGCCTTGTGCCGCACGAAGCATGTTGCCTTCGATAACAGACATGGTTTCAATCATGGGAATGAATACGCCAAGACACATTTTAACGGTTTCAACCGAGTCGAATACGCATTCCTTATCCTCTTGCATATCTTTGTTATATGCAAGAGGCAGGCCTTTAAGGGTTGTTAACAGCGCCATAAGGTTGCCATATACCCTGCCAGTTTTGCCTCTTACAAGCTCTGCCATGTCGGGGTTTTTCTTTTGAGGCATGATTGACGATCCCGTGGTGTAAGCGTCGCTTAACTCGACAAACTTGAATTCCCAGCTTGACCAGAGAATTATTTCCTCGGAAAAGCGGGAAAGATGCATCATAAGTGTTGCAATGGTGCTTAAAAGCTCGATGCAGAAGTCGCGGTCTGAAACGCCGTCGATACTGTTTTGACAAACGCCGTCGAAGCCAAGGAGTGAAGCCTCGTAAAATCTATCTGTATTAAAAGTAGTGCCTGCCAAAGCGCAGGAACCGATGGGGCTGACGTTAGTGCGCTTTTTGCAATCCTTAATACGAGAGATATCACGCAAGAGCATCATAACATATGCCATTAAGTGGTGACCGAATGTGATTGGCTGAGCGCGCTGAAGATGTGTGTAACCGGGCATGATGGTTGCCTTGTGTTCCTCGGCCTTGGCGGTAACTGCAAGTGCCAAAGACTTAACAAGCGAAATTATCTCATCGGTTTGAGCCATAAGATACATTCTCATATCAAGCGCGACCTGGTCGTTGCGGGAGCGTGCAGTGTGGAGCTTTTTGCCTACATCACCGATACGCTCGGTAAGGACCTGTTCGACGAACATATGGATATCCTCGCAGGAGTAGTCGATTTCTAAAGCACCGCTTTCGAGGTCAGATAAAATGCTGTCAAGTCCGTCGATAAGCGTATCAGCCTCAGCTTTAGAGATGATATCTTTGGCTGCAAGCATGGAAGCGTGTGCCATTGAGCCTTTTATATCCTGCTTGTACATTACGCTATCGAAGCTGATTGATGAATTGAAGTCATCGGCAAGAGCGTCGGTATTGCCCGAGGTTCTGCCTGCCCACATTTTTGGCATGGTAGTAGTCTCCTTGTATTCGAATTTTAAATAAGGCGGCGATGTCGGGTTTTGCGCGGCGAGCGAAGCGAGCCGCTGTAAAAGCCGGTGGAGCCGCGGAATTGTGGCGGTTGATAATTTTAAAAAAGTGAGTTTAAATGATAGTTTGTTTTTAAGGGGTTTTGAAGGATGAAGTTTTTAGCCGACGTGCGCGGAGCGCGCCGCCCGCAGGGCGGCGGGGCGAAGTGCGTGGAGGCGGTTGCTTGCACGTTTAGGCTTTGTTAGCACAATTGCCGCCACTGCTTTGGCACTGCTCCCCTTTTCGGGAGCGCGCCTTAAGCAACGGCGGCATTAAATTATTACTTTTTGTTCTTGGCATCAACCATTGCCTGAACCTTAATGGGAAGACCGAAGAGGTTGATAAATCCTTCTGAATCCTTCTGGTTATAGTCGCTTTCACCAAAGGTAGCAATTTCTTCGCTGTAAAGTGAGTAAGGACTCCATACGCCTGCGTTGATCATGTTGCCCTTGTAAAGCTTAAGGCGAACCTTACCGGTAACCTTCTCCTGTGTTTTGTCAACAAATGCGCTCAAAGCCTCACGCAAGGGGGTGAACCACTGACCGTTATAAACGAGCTCGGCAAAGGTGATTGCAAGCTTCTGCTTTTCGTGCATGGTATATTTGTCGAGGCAGATCTGTTCAAGAACAGAGTGAGCCTTGTAAAGAATAGCTCCGCCGGGAGTTTCATAAACGCCGCGGCACTTCATGCCGACAAGACGGTTTTCAACGATATCCAAAAGTCCGATGCCGTTAGCGCCGCCGATCTCATTAAGCTTAAGAATAATATTCTTAGCGCTCATCTTTTCTCCGTCCAAAGCAACGGGAATACCCTGCTCGAAATCGATGGTAACATATGTGGGCTTATCGGGTGCCATAATGGGGCTTACGCCCATTTCAAGGAAACCTTCTTTTTCGTACATAGGCTCGTTGCCTGTGTCTTCAAGGTCCAATCCCTCGTGAGAGAGGTGCCAAAGGTTTTTATCCTTAGAGTAGTTAGTCTCACGGTTTATTTTAAGAGGAATGTTGTGAGCTTCGGCATAGTCGATCTCCTCTTCGCGGGACTTGATATCCCATTCACGCCAAGGAGCAATTATTGGCATATTGGGTGCGAAGTGCTTGATTGCAAGCTCGAAGCGAACCTGGTCGTTGCCCTTGCCTGTGCAACCGTGAACAATAGCGTCTGCTCCCTCTTTAATAGCGATCTCAACCAAGCCCTTTGCAATGCAGGGGCGTGCATGGCTGGTACCGAGAAGATATTCTTCATAAACAGCGCCTGCTTTAAGGCAAGGCATAATGTAATCGTCAACATATTCGTCAGTCAAGTCTAAAACATAAAGCTTGGAAGCGCCTGTTGCAAGTGCCTTTTCTTCCAATCCTTCAAGCTCGTCGTTCTGGCCGACGTTACCCGAAACAGCAACAACTTCACAGTTGTTGTAGTTTTCTTTTAACCACGGAATGATAATGGAAGTATCAAGACCACCCGAGTATGCTAAAACTACTTTTTTAATGTTTTCTTTATTCATTTTAATCAGTCTCCTTTACTGAATAAATATTCATTGTATGCATTGATTATACATCTAATATGCAAATGTGTCAAGCGAAAAATCACATTATATTCATTTTCTACATTTTGTACTGAATGTGTTTACAAGTGAGTGAAATGTTATGCGAATTGACAAGAGCAAATAAACTAACGCTTAAGCAAAACAACTGTTTTATAATTATACCACCAAAAAGTGCTTATGTAAAGATTGATATATAATATATTTTTATTGAAATAAATTGATTATCCCGAAAAACCCTTGATTTATCGGCATATTCGCAGGATTTCAAAGCCAATTTACTACCAATTTACTACTTTTGCGGAAAGAGCTTTGATATGCCCTTGAAATCCTTGTGAGTACGAAACCCAAATACGAATATAGCGATATTATATCACAGGCACAGCAGCATTGACAGCGCATGAATGAAAAATTAAATACGAAACCGCAAAGGCGGCGTTTCTTTATCCCCCACCGGGGACATAGGGACGCTGCTTTTTTTATGCCCTCTGTTACGCAGTAGGGGCAAAAAAGCCCTTGATTTATGCGGCTTTGCGGGCGCATTTCTGACGAGGTAAGGGATTTATACCTAACCCCCGAAAATCGCGCTTCTACTGCGTAACAAGACCGCAACAAAGGAGTGATGAAGCAATGGCAGTTTTCCGAGTGGAACGCAACACGGGCTATACCGTAATGAGTAACCACCACCTACGCAATAAGGAACTGACCTTAAAGGCAAAGGGGCTGTTATCGCAAATGCTGTCCTTGCCGGAGGATTGGGACTACACCCTTGCGGGGCTGTCCCTTATCAACCGGGAAAGCGTTGACGCTATCCGCACCGCCGTATGGGAGCTTGAAAAAGCCGGATATATCACAAGGCGGCAGGGGCGCGACGAAAAAGGCAAAATGACCGCTATCGAGTACACCATATACGAGCAGCCACAGCCACCCGGCAGCGATACGCCGGGATTGGATAATCCGATATTGGAAAATCCAACACCGGGTAAGCCGATATTGGAAAATCCGACAACGGATAACCCGACGTCGGAAAATCCAACGCAATTAAATAAAGATATATCAAAGACTGACTTACCAAAAAAAGAAAAATCAAATACGGATTTATCAAGTACCCATTCCATTCCTATCCATTCCCCTAACCCCTTGCCTTACGGGGACACAGCGGCAGAGCCGCCGGAAAGGAAAAGAACGGAAAGGAACGACGCTTACAGAGTGTATGAGGAAATCATCAAGGACAATATCGAGTATGACATTCTCATTGAGCGCAGCGGCACAGACCGGGAACGCCTTAACGAAATCGTTGACATTATCCTTGAAACCGTCTGTACAGCAAGAAAGAAAATCCGTATTGCCGGGGACGACTACCCGGCAGAGCTTGTAAAAAGCAAGTTTATGAAGCTCAACAGCAGCCACATTGAGTTTGTCATGGACTGTATGCGGGAGAACACAACCAAAATCCGTAACATCAAGCAGTACCTACGGGCGGTGCTTTTCAATGCCCCGTCCACCATTGACAACTACTATACCGCCCTTGTCGCTCACGACATGGCAAGCGGCAAAATCTAAAGGAGGACGTTTCTATGGCACAGAGAACAGGCGCATTGATTTTTGACGAGCATACCGACCGCTACGACATTCGTTTTGACATTGCAGACTACTACGGCGGGCTGCATTGCGGCGAGTGCATGGAGGTATTCACAGGCGGCAAATGGAAGCCTACCCGCATTGAGTACGGC
>JAFUOD010000023.1 GCA_017472735.1 Oscillospiraceae bacterium
ACCAAAATTTTAGGACTCATCGCCATGACAGAAGCAAGACTTAAAAGTTGCTTTTGTCCGCCCGAAAGCTCGGTAACGTTTTTATAAAACCAATTTTCAATACCGAAGAAAGCGGCAACCTCTGCAACACGGCGGCGAATGGTAGGCGTATCAAGCCCGAGACTTTCAAGACCGAAAGCCAATTCGTGCCACACCTTATCGGTTACCACCTGATTTTCGGGGGATTGCAACACAAAGCCGATTTCTTTTGACTGTGTACGCTCGCCGGTTTCACTTAAAGGATTGCTGTCAAACAATATTTCACCCGTCAGTACCCCGTGAGGTGTAAGACAGGTTTTAAGATGGCGAAGCAAGGTGGATTTACCGCAACCCGAAGGACCGCAGAGAATTAAAAATTCGCCCTGATTTACCTTGAAGGAGATATTACGAAGTGCTTTATTCTCTTGCTCGGGATAAGCAAAGCTTACATTTTTGAAACTAAAGTTTTCCATTTTCTCTCCTCCTTCAAGTTTAATACAACAGGGGTAATGCAAAGGGCGAAATATACGAGGTAAAACGGAATGGTCGTCATATCAAGTGCCGCATAACGCACGTTGGGGAAATATCTGAAACCGAATGCCGAAAGCAAACTGCCTGATAGCAAGAAAAGACCGCAAAAGCTAAACCAAGTCAGCGTATATTTATCTCGCTCGTCGAAGCGGTAGATAGAAAAAGCGGTTCTGCCTTTCAATCCGTAGCCACGGCTTTTCATACTGTCGGCGGTTTCGATAGCATTTTCGAGCGCCCACGTAATCATAATGGAAAAGATCGTGATTGCCGTTTTGGTTCGACTCCAAAGACTTCCGCTTGATACATCTCTGCCGATGCTTCGTTGCGCTTCGGTAACGGTTGCCATCTGCGATTTGAATTTCGGCACAAACCGAAGGGACATACTAAGCACAAGAGATAATGCCGGAATCACTTTACCAAAGAGGTAAATAAACTTGTCAGACGTCATTACTCGGTTAAAGGAAGCAAACCACAAGAGAAGCGTTACAAGCATAGCACCCGACGAAAAGCCGTATAAAACGCTCTCAAGCGTCAAAGGATTACCGTTTGAAAAATAAAGTAATATCGTTGTTCCTTCGTGATTAAAGGCAGGGTTGATAAAAGCAGTTAAAAGCACCATCGGTAAACAGTATTTCAGTAAAAACAACACACTCTTTTTACCGTCAATGCTGATAACATAAACCATAGCACAAACGAGAGCTATCCCTTGAGCCAAAGGGTGATTTAACGCAAGAGAAAAGCCGATGACTAATGCAAAATATAAAAAGTTGTTAAACGGGTGGAAATCCGCAAAGCTATCTCTCATATTATGAACCCGCCATCCATTCGCAACCTACATCCTTGCCGAGATCGCAGGTATAACGGAATTCAACCTTCTCACCGTCCACAAGCTGATAACGTGAACAGCCGTAGTTGGGATACCAGCCGTTTACTCGGTACATCCATCCCGAAAGCTCGCCGCAATCAAACTCGTAGAGGTTATGAATTCCCTCAATATAGGCGCTGTTATAAATCGGTGTCCAAGAAGATTCCATGTGGATGCCTTTTTCTTTACATACACGCTGAAGCACGTCGAATACCGATTCGCCTTCATAGAAGGTTACTTTGGTAGGTGCTAAAATCACACCGTTTGAAGGGACAAGCTCACGCTTATCGGGATCAAGGTCTTTTAAATTATTGAGTATCGTAGAACACTCAATGGAGAACGTGCAGGTGTATGTCTTTTTCTTATCGACTTCTTGATCTTCGGGTTCAACGGGCAAAGGTTTTCCTTCCGGTACGGGATCGGTTTCGTACTTGTCCTTACCTTTATTCTGACCGTCCGAGTAGATACGGTCATCCGAATCCTTTACACCCGAAAGGTAATCATCGGTTTTATTTGTTTCACTGTTATCCTGTTTGTTGTCATTTGAACTTGATTCGGTAGACGGTGTATTTTCCGTTTGAATTTCATTATCGGGAAGAATTTCACACTCGGTAACAATCTTATTGACCGATATATTAAGGATGCTCGTTTTGCTTCCTGTAATGGAAACAGAATATACAGTATCTTTTCCGTCATAGGCGGTGGCACTGTCTACCTTCCATTTTTCATTTAAATGCACCGACAAAAGCGCAGGAAAACCGAAATCTTCCGTTTCGGAAAATTTGATTTTAATACCTTTTTCGGTCTTTTCTAAAGTAATGGACAAGTTTACATCTTTTGTATCTTTAAGGTCGCTACCGAAAATTGTCCACTCATATTCCATTTCGCCCGATTCACCCGTAAAGGTGGCGATGGCGTTTTCATTTTTAATTTTTTCAAATACATCTCTTTTTACAATGCCGTCATCCGCAAGTGCAATTGGCTCTTTCAAATCCACCTGTGCAAAATTACCGCTACACGCAGTAAAGGACAGCAAAAGAACAAAGGTTAAGATTAAACTGAGTATTCGCTTCATTTTTATTCTCCTATCACGATCTTGCCGTCTCTTACTTTCAAAGTATCGGTTGTCATTGCAAGGCTCTGTGTTTCATCCGATGCCGCAAACACCGCATCATCAAAAATCAAACCACAAATATCGCCGCTTCGCACACTACCACGAAGTCGGAATTTAAGGCGGAGCACTACGTTATCATCCTCCGCAAGAAGCTCTTTACTGAAAGCGTTTTTGCCTCCCGTAGTATCGAGGTACATAATGTTGATTTTGCCTGATTTATTGCTTTGTTCGGGGTTACAGCTCCAATTCGGGAGTTTTTGCGGAACATCACCCTCGTCGTTGCGAATGAATACGTTACCTTCTTCCACGCCGATAAATTCAAGACGAGAAGAATCAAAGGATATGCTCATACTTGCCGCAGGGTAGATCGCATCCCCGAAGGATGAAATCGTAACGTCAAGGCTAAATTCTTCCGTTTCGCTTTTGCTGATTTTCTGCGGTGTTTCAATGGTAAGAGTAGGTGTACCGCCTATAATTTTATCGAAGTTCATAAAAAGAAGGGCAAGTATCAGCAAAAGCAGTAATACACCGGCGCCTATACCGATAAAAAGTTTCTTTTTTGTTTTGGGATTCATTGGTCTTTTGCTCATAATCGTTCTCCTTTAGAACAAGTTTAAGGGGTGGGAGGGTTCTCCCACCCCTTAAAACGTCGCTTAATTGTTTGTGGTAAGGGATGCTGCTTTGGTAACGATAAGATATTCGCTATCGTCAATAAAGGCTTCCACAATACCCAAAGCATCGAATGTGTTGATGCGGCTGTCGCTGTTTACGTTAAGTGCCAAGATCTCATCATCGGAAGGCGCATCGGTTTTGCGCAGCCAAGTATCTACTGCGGCAAGGGCATCCTGCGCATTGATAACGCCGTCACCGTTGGAATCACCAAAGGTAATTTCACTGGCATTGTCTTCTGTAAAGGTGAAGTTTGCCTTATTAACAAACTGTGCCATTGGGGTGGTGGCATCCACCAAGGCAACATAGGTTGCAACGCCGGTCTTTTCGGAAATTTCTGCACTGTACTTAAATTCATATTCGTTTGTACCATCGTTATATGTAAGCTTGGTAGCATTCTCGATACCAACAACCGAAACGGCTACTGCCTTTTTGGTGGAAGGAATGAGGTCAATATCGTCACCGGTATAGAGGCAAACGGCACTGTAAGAAATGCCTTTTACAACGTTGATATTACCGGTCGCGGTGGCAGTATCAACAACGGTCATTGCATTTGCATCGGTAGAATCGGAGGTGAGCTTAATAGACATACCGCCGATATTGATGCCGAGCTTGTCGCCCTCGTTTGCAGAATCCACCTTAAATGTCACGGTAAAGAAAAGCGCGGGGAAAGAATTGCCGCTAACAGTCAAATCACTGTGGTTATTGGCATCAAAATAAACCACACGAAGTTTACCGTTATCAAGATTATAATTTACAGAACCGCC
>JAFUOD010000024.1 GCA_017472735.1 Oscillospiraceae bacterium
AGAAGAACTTGCCGATCAGGGCATTAAGCCCAACACTATTCGTCTTTCCATTGGAATCGAGCATATTGATGATATTATCGCCGACCTTAAGGGCGGTTTTGATGCAGTAAAGGAGTAATTATTATGTCAAAAGTATATACATCTGCCACAGAGCTTATCGGCAAAACCCCACTTCTTGAGCTCACACATATTGAAAAAAGCTTGGGTCTTAAAGCGAAGGTCGTCGCAAAGCTTGAATATTTTAATCCCGCTGGATCTGTTAAAGACCGCATTGCCAAAGCAATCATTGACGATGCTGAAGCAAGCGGTAAGCTGAAGCCCGATTCGGTTATTATTGAGCCAACGAGCGGCAACACCGGAATCGGTCTTGCATCGGTAGCGGCGTCACGAGGCTACCGTATTATACTGACAATGCCCGAAACGATGTCGGTGGAGCGCCGAAGCCTAATGAAAGCCTATGGTGCTGAGCTCGTACTGACCGAAGGTGCTAAAGGTATGAAAGGCGCCATTGCAAAGGCGGAAGAATTAGCGGCAGAAACTCCGAACAGCTTTATCCCCGGTCAGTTTGTAAACCCTGCCAATCCAAAAGCACATAGAGAAAATACAGGTCCTGAGATTTATGAAGATACCGACGGACAGGTGGATATCTTTGTAGCAGGTGTAGGTACCGGCGGAACGGTTACAGGTGTAGGAGAATATCTGAAATCTCAAAATCCCAACATCAAGGTCGTTGCGGTCGAGCCTGCCGCTTCGGCAGTGCTATCCACGGGTGTTGCCGGTCCTCATAAGATTCAAGGCATTGGTGCAGGCTTCGTTCCCGATGTTCTCAACACGGGCATTTATGACGAGATCATTCCCGTTTCCAATGAAGATGCTTTTGCAACGGGTAAGCTCATCGGTAAAAGCGAGGGTGTCCTCGTAGGTATTTCCTCCGGTGCTGCTACCTTTGCGGCTATCGAACTTGCGAAACGCCTCGAAAACGAAGGCAAGACCATTGTTGTTCTTTTGCCCGATACCGGTGACAGATATTTATCTACTCCGCTGTTTGCAGACTAATGAAAAGCGCCGGTGCCTTAGACTAAGGCGCCGGCCTTTTTGAAGAAAGGAAGTTTACTGTTATGTCTACTCGAAAGAATCAAAATATTAAGCGTACAACCTATTGGTTGTGCATTACCGCCGTTTTTATGGCGCTTAATGTGGCAATGAGTTCGTTTGGTATTCCTGTTCCCGGCGGTCATCTGTATATGAACGATATTATCATTTGTACTGCTGCCATTATTTTGGATCCGCTCGCCGCATTTATGGTCGGCGGTGTAGGTGCCTTTTTAGGCGATTTATTCTTCTATCCGCTTCCGATGTTTGTATCTCTCGTAACTCACGGTCTGCAAGCGGTAGTAATCTCGATATTCTCCCATTATGTACTTAAAAAGCATCCGGTGCTCTCGTCAGGAATCGGTGTGACAATCGGTGCCGTTATTATGGTGGTCGGTTATTCTCTCGGCAGAGCGTTTATTTACAGCACACCGGAATATGCCGTTCTCAAACTGCCTTATCAGATTTTGCAGGCAGGAGTCGGTGCTATAGTCGGCATGATACTTTGTTGGAAGTGCAAGCTCGTAGAACTGTTTAACAAGAAAGGATTGTTGAGATGACAGAAAAAACGATTTATCTTGATAATGCCGCAACAACAAAAATGAGCAAAACGGCAATTGAAGCAATGTTGCCCTATATGGATAGCATTTACGGTAATCCGTCAAGCCTTCATTCTATGGGGCAAAAGGCAAATGAAGCACTTTTTAATGCTCGTGAGCTCATCGCAAAATTGCTTGGTTGTGAAGCAAGAGAAATCACCTTTACATCAGGTGGCAGCGAAGCTGATAATCAGGCAATTGTTTCCGCTGCAAGAATCGGTGAAAAAAGCGGTAAGAAACATATCATCTCTACTACGTTTGAACACCACGCTGTTTTACATACCCTGAATAGACTTGAAAATGAAGGCTTTGATGTTACTCTTCTTGACGTTCATGAAAACGGGCTTGTAACTCCCGAGCAGGTGGCGGAGACAATCCGTGAGGATACCTGCCTTGTTACGATAATGTATGCCAATAACGAGATAGGCACCGTTCAGCCGATCAAAGAGATTGGTGCCGTTTGCCGTGAAAAAGGTGTTATTTTCCATACCGATGCGGTGCAGGCGGCAGGACATCTTCACATAGATGTAAAAGAACAGAATGTAGATATGCTTTCTCTTTCTGCTCATAAATTCCATGGTCCGAAAGGAATAGGGATCTTGTATGCAAGGAAAGGAATAAGACTTACGAACCTTATTGAAGGCGGTGC
>JAFUOD010000016.1 GCA_017472735.1 Oscillospiraceae bacterium
ATCAAGCGGATAATGACTGCGCCCGCAATGCCGATCAGGAGGTCAAGAAGGTGGAAGCTGGGCGCAAGGGAGGAAAAGGCAGTTGCAAATCCGTCCCCGATGGAGAGTATCTTTGCGGAGAGGTCAGCCCCCGGTGCCAGACGGAAGGCCTGGGATACCTTGTCGAAGGGATAGACGAACAGCACATACGGGAGGTTGGTTAGGATCAGTTTTTTTATGTTCATAGCTGCACGCTCCGATCTTTGACCTTGACTTTCTCCCGGTCAATGGTTCTTTGCTCGGCCCTCTGCGCCGCCTTTTCCTTCGCCTTTGCCAGACGCTCCCTGATGGTCGGCTTTTCCTCACGGGCCATTTTCTTTGCCGCGAACTCCTGGAAAGCTGCCGTGATCGCGTCGGCGTCCCGGCTTTTGAAGAACACCATATACCGCGGCTTTTCGGCCGTGGTGTCTTTCTTCAGGGCGAAATCCACGTGGTACTTTTTTGCAACAGCAGTAAACGCCTTGATATTCTTGTCGGTGATCTCGATATTCGCCAGCCCCGCGTTCTGACCCGCAAGCTGTTTCAGACTTTGCTTGCCTCGGTGTATCTTTGTGCCTTTGTTCTTCTGCGCATCCAAAAAGGCTTTGAGTGCTTTTTCAAGGGTGTGCTCGCTGATCTTGGCGCCGTCAATGATGATGGCTACTGCCTTGCCGGTTACTTCTTCCTGCATTTACTCACGCCCCCTTCGTCCGTCCCCGTACATATCGTGCTGTACCAGGGAGGAATAATAGCTGTTGATGGTAGAGGGTGCATTGTAGAGTGCCGCCAGGAGATATTTCTTGATATTGCGGACATAGGTAGTGTTATCCCTCATACAATCCATCACGTACTGAACGTGGGAGCTGTCCAGCTTAAGGAAACGGGATTTTACCACCTCCGCCGGAAAATCGTCTCCGGCTATGCGGATCGTACGCCTTGCCGAGCATACGGTATCCACGATGAGCTCCGCGATCTCGTCAAGCCTGTCTTTATCTACACTGGCGTCTTCTTTTAGAATATCGTAGTCGATGTTATCAAGAATAAGTTCACGGTATACTTCCCTTGCCTGCATCTTATCCGTTCCTATCCCATCTTCTGAAAAATCACTAGAACTGACATTAGTTTCATGATCTGATTGGATAGGATTTGATATTTCAGTATTTGATAAGTAATTATTTGATTTATATATACTTAATTCTTTAGTATTTAATTGTTCGGGTTTTTCCTGTTCAGGTTTTTCCAACGCAGGGAAAACCAAGATTGGATTATCCTGTTTAGGCTTTTCCCTTTCAGGCTCAATGGTTCTGGGCTGCTCCAGAATGGTGTACTCGATGGCTCCGAGCTGACCGTTTTTGTTTCTGACACGCTCACGAATCACATAACCGTGTTCTTCAAGCTCACGCACTCCGGCGCATATACTGTCCACTCCATCCTTGCAGATATGGGCAAGACCTTTTGTGGTATAGTCCCAACCATCGGGCAGAGACAGCATTAATGATAATAGCCCCTTGGCTTTTAAAGACAAATCTTCATTTCGCAAATGATGATTTGACATGACCGTGTAATCACGGGTCTTTTCTATTCTGAATACTGCCACAAGTTATACCTCCTTTTGAAAATCTAATAAGTGTCGATTTTGAAGAAAAAGCGCCTCTAATTTTGGCTGTGTACTTTCACGCATGAAAAGATATTACTTACCTCTGCTTTGTTGCATATAGGAAGGAAAACAGTAAATTTTCAGCCCTTTTTAATACGCTTTTTATTGAGTTCTTTGAAAAAATGCCAAGAAAAAACGCCATAGACTTTGCGTCTATGACGTTTTGTATGAATTATTAATAATTTAGTATCAATTGAGTCTGTATTATTGCTAATTGCTGCCAAGGTGTTCTCTATTGCCCTTATAATTAGGAACTGTCCTTGATGTTTAGTATAAAAATAGGGTTCTTTTATGTGGTTACAGACTAATTTTGATACAATGAACAAGGATTTTATTCAGCGTTGCAATTTTCGAGTTATATTATTTCGTATGATATCGCTTACACTTATCCAATTCACATTTAACTCACAAATTATGAGTTGATGATGAATTGGTTTAACGAATTAAACGATACTTTGCGTAATGCCCTTTTTGTACAGCTTCTAGGACATTAGCATCTATCAGTTTTTTGATCAAATAATAAGCTCTGGTTTCAGATACATGCAGTAATTGCACCACATCGGATTTTGAGATATACTCATTTTCTTTGGCTAGAGATTCTATTAACTCTAAATGACGCTTTTTATCTATATCTTTCTGTAATACATATCCTACTCTTTGAGTGTTATCGCTATATACTGAACGCGAAAGAATAAACTCTCTTCTTTTACCATTTCCAAACGCCTCAACCAAACCGCTTTCTACTGATTTTTCCAATATAACCTTTACAACGGTTTCAGGGAGATTTGTAGTCATAGCAATTTGCTCTACTGTAGCACGAGGGGCATCTTTTAGTATATTAAGTACTAACAGTGTATTTATCGGTAACGATCTACCCAAACGATTCTGTTCATTTGAAATCATTCGAGCGATTTGGATATTAGGCTTAGACTTAGGAATAAACAGCGAAACCGTAACCGTTGTAGACGCAGAATAATCAGGCAACATACGCCCGTATATTAGAGAACCTTCATATATACGATCTATGCCTCTTCCAGTCTTTTCTGCCAGCCCAACTCGTTTCAGCGCGTCTGCCAGCAAGGGGTTTCTTCCATGTGGCTCAGCAGTTAATAAGTTTCGGACAGAAATCCCCTCAATAAAGCCACCCGGATTGGCGATTGTAAGTCCATCGTCAGAAATCGCGACCCTAACACGTCCCATTTTTGAGTAGTCACGATGGCTATAGGCGTTTACAATTGCCTCACGCAATGCACGTTTGTCATAATCAGGGGCTGGCATCCTAAATAATCCCATTTCAATTTCTTGTTCCTGATTCCAAGCATCTAAATAAGAGTTCATTTTTTCAATTGATGCTAATATCGGAATAACAAAATCATCGTTTACTCGTACCGCAGTTCCTTCAGTTACTTGAAATGCAGATTGCATAGTAGGTACAAATCTTTTTATTGCCTCAACCTTACCCACCATTAATATGCCAGCTATCGTAGGCCAAGCAACTTCTCCTTGTCGGTGTAAAAAGCCAAGAGACTTAAGCAATTCTGTGTTATCCAAATCTAAAAGTGTTTTATCACCATTAAAAGAAAGGATCAACCTACGCAGTCGCTCTATTTCAACAGAATCTAAATCTTCGATTTTTGCATCTTGAATCGGTAGAGATGTATAATCTAATAGGCGCAAATCAGAAAGCCTTGTTGCCAATTCAAAGGGGAACATGGGAACATTTTCGGGAGAACCATTTGCCTTAATTCTGCGACGTAAAATTTTTCCTACACTTGTTGCAACAACATTATTATAAGATTTCGGCACAGATATTTTCAAAACAGGAAGTTTTTCTTCGATGATTTCTGCACGAACTGAAATGGGCGGATTTGTATTATTTGCAATAAACGCACTTAATGTGGTAGGATTTAAATGATCTTTGTGAACACCGGTGATTTTTCCATCATCCTCAACTCCCACATATAAATCTCCGCCTTCTGTATTTGCAAAAGCAACCACAGCCTCAAAAATATCAGAGTTAGAAAGTTTGTTTGTATCGCTTTTAAATTCTACTGTAAGGTTTTCTTTAAGCGGAATTATTCTATCCACACTAACACCTCCTTGTCGAGAATTCTAACACATAAAACCTGAGTTGTCAATATCCAACTCAAAAATAACGAGTTGAATGTTGAATTGTAATGCATTATCTTTTAATCAGTTTGAAATAACTTTTACAATCATATTAGTACTGTATATGTCCCACCTGCAAGATTAACGCATAAATATAAATCAGTAATCATCACCGTATATTCTGAAACGCTAAAAGCGCGTTATACCATCTCTCTTGTTTGATACAAAACTCCTTTCTTTTAGTGCTAAAACACCGAATTTATAGGTTTGTTGCCTGTCATCCCTGTTGAATGCATAGTATTTAAAATTTGAAATCCTTGTATTGAGGAACTGATACCAATTATACCTCAATAAACAATTCGACATAACAACAAACATTTTAGAAATGACTTTTCAATCGAAAATGCTAGACAAATTTACGATTCTTCAAATTTGGCCAACTTAATTTGCTTGCAGAAAACAGCTTGTCCTTATCAAATTTTTAGTATTTTTGTGTCTTGTTGTTCTTACACAGTCGTAGCGAGAAAAAGCTTGTACAACTTAAAAAATCGCGCAAACGTAGCAAAATCAAGGGTTTACAGCGTTCCGACCTCTTAGGTTGTTCTTACAAAGTCGTGCCGTCGGCTGCCATGTCTTCCGACAAGTCGGCAATGGCGTCGCCTGTTGACTGGAATATTTCAGCCGAGAAGGGCGTGCCCGATGCCGCAATGGGATAAAGTCCTGTTGTGTGATCTACAAAGTAGGTATCAAAGCCTGATTCTTTAATCTCAGCGGGAGTGAGGTTTCTGGTAAGCTGATATACAATAGTGCAGATCATTTCCATGTGGCCGAGTTCCTCGGTGCCTATATCGTTAAGAATAGCCTTAACTCTTGCATCGGGAGCGGTATATCTTTGGCTGAGGTATCTAAGCGATGCGCCAAGCTCACCGTCGGGGCCGCCGAACTGAGTAATAATTACTTTTGCAGCAGCGGGGTCGGTTCTTTTAATGTTAACAGGATACTGAAGCTTTTTCTCATATTTCCACATAAATTATCTTACCTCCTCAGTCTGTTCTTCCCAGGGCCAAGGGTCGTTTACCCACTGCCAGCAGGTGTCATTGCGGTCCGAAAGTATGGTAAGAGGACCGTACTTCGATTCGAACTCCTCGACCGCCTCTTTATAAAGATTTTTATATTTCTTGTAATATGCCAAACCGCTGGCGTCGTTTGGGTGAGTATCTAAAAAGAGCGCTGCATCAACAATTGCAAATGAATACATTTGCACGCGCTTTAAAAGTCTTTCTCTTTCGTTCATACCGTTCTCTCCCCTATAAACGGCTTATCAAGAGCCTCAAAAATTGTTCCTCTTTCGATTCCTACCTGCGGATCATAAACATACTGCCATCTCTGGAAGGGTACATAAGCCATACCCAAAGGTGTTTCGGCAGGAAATGCCGTGGTCGGCTCACTTGCAAAGCAACAGCATGCAGTGCCGGTAACGCCGGTAGTGCCCGTCATACCGTTGGTGCCGGTCATACCGTTAGTGCCCGTCATACCGTTAGTGCCGGTCATGCCGTTGGTGCCGGTCATACCGTTAGTACCCGTCATGCCGTTGGTACCCGTCATGCCGTTGGTGCCGGTCATGCCGTTAGTGCCTGTTATCTGTGCAAATGAACCGATAAATTCATTGATGTTCATACACGTTCTCCTTATATATGTCTTCAAAGCAATGCTTTGTACTAACATATTATGAGGTAGTCCATGAGGGTGTTACAAATCGGGGAGGTTTATGACCTGCTTGCCTTTGGTTTCGGCTAGACTTTTAAACTGCATCGCTCCGCCGAATGAATGTGTTACATATGTAACGACTGTATCGGCACGCTCTGTCATCCAGCGGTTTCGCATAACTATTGCAAATTTGGGAGGTGTATTTGCAAGCTCTTCGGGATATACGGTGTCGGAATAGTTTTTGTTATCGGTAGGCAGTTTTGTCAAAGCAGCCCTTGTCGCCGACATAAAACAAGTTTGCATCCTGTTTTTCTATTAATTCAATAATCACAGTTTCCAAAAGCAGTTGAATCCCCTGCGGCGCATCTCTGTGACCGAAAAATGTAACTGTCAATATCTTCACCACTTCAAAAATATTAATATGTATCCTATTAGGATACATACATTATTTTATCACATCCGAATAGGATATACAATAACATTAGTTCAATCTTATGTTATTTGGAGTGAGAATATGGACATTGATTATATAATCATCGGCAATCGAATTAAAGAGATAAGAACAGCAAAAAAGCTTACTCAAGCCACCTTGGCGGAACTTTCCGGTGTTGAGCCTTCTAACATCTCACACATTGAACGTGCCGCAACCAAACTAAGCTTACCTACAATCATCCGAATTGCGAATGCGCTTGGTGTGACTCTTGACGAATTAGTATACGGTAATTTGGTTAAAAATGCGCATGTTTCTGTAAAGCTGATTGATGATCTGCTTTCCGACTGCTCTGCGGAAGAGATCAAAGCTTTGGCGGAAGTTATTAAAACAACAAAGAATGTTTTGCGAAACAAAAGGTAAGCTATAGACACACATAAACGACTCCGTCAGTTAATGAAGGAACGCGGATGGACTGAATACAGACTTTCTAAGGAATGCGGGTTATCCGAATCTACTTTAGCTAACATTTTCAGAAGGAATACCGTGCCCTCAATAAGCACATTAGAATCAATTTGTGCAGGCTTTGGCATCACTCTTTCACAGTTTTTCTCGGATGGCGACATGGTAGAACTAACACCCGAGCTTAAGGAACTGTTCGATAATTGGATCAGCTTGACCGCCGAACAAAAGAAGGCTGCCTTGCAGATGATTAAGGCTTTGAATAATAAATAGACAAAACCGCAAGGGTGACTTCCCCTGCGGTTTTTTATTTCATTATGTAACCGGCTGTTCTGCCGCTTTTTCCTCTGCCTCAATAGCATATGCGGCTTCTATCTTCTTTAAAAGCTTAAGCATATCCTCGCTCTGGCGGGGTGTTTTTTTATAGTTGCCCAAAGCAACAGCAAGCTTTCTTGCGTGTTCTTTTTTGTGCTGACGAAGATAAATAAGTCCCAAATACATTCCTGCCCATACTCTTGTTTCAATCGGCTTGCACTCCAAAAGCTCCTTAAAGCCTGCTTTAGCAGAGGAATAATCACCCTCGGCATATTTAAGCAGGGCTTCTGTCAACTTAACCTCGGATCTGTTTTTAATCTTGCTTGTAAACGACTGCCCAAGCTCGAGGGTTGCCTTTGCACTCGAGATATCACCTGTTAAAACAAACAGGCGGGCATAAAGATTGTAATAATCTGCGGCAAGCTTTGTGTCAAAGCCATCAAGGTCAATATCTCTTAAGACAGCAAAAGCGTTGTCATAGCATCTGCCGTCACAGTATTCCTTTGCAAGCAAAAGGTCATTCTCGGCAGAAAGCAAAGTTCCCGAAAGCTTTAATCGCTTTCTTTCAAGAAGGTCGAAATATTCCTTGCAGTAGCCATATTTGCGAAGCACTTTTTTTGCACGCTTGCGCTGAGCTTTAAGTGCGCCCAGCACTATCCAATAAATAATAAGCGCCAGCAAAACAACCGCAAGCATTATGCAAAGCAAGCTTACAATAAAGCTGAAATTATCGGTTATAACGGCAGGTATCTGCCAGCCGAAGATCTCACCCTCTAACTTCAAATTGAAATTCAAAAACGGGAAAATGTCATATACCGTTTGGCTGGTGTAAATGCCCAAAAGCTTGGTGCCTGCCAAACAAAGACAGATAAATACTACCATGCAGGTAAGCCATATACGCAAAGCCTTAGCCTCTTTTTTTGCATTAATCATTTTAAAGGAGTCACCCCTTGAAAGTTATTATATAAATTTTAACACAATAAAATAAAAATTACAACACTTTTAAGTCTTGTCCGAAATTTTATCTCCGACCAAATTCTGGACCCAAATTCTCTTTTTAACCAGAATGCTGCCCACAATACATTTTACAATGTTTGAAAGATGGTCGCACAGCATGATTATGGGCACCGACACCAATGGTGCCCAGTGGGTAAGAGAGAACACCAATACGTAATTTATCGCCCAGATAGAAACCGAATCGAAAAGGAAGGTGATAAATGTTTTGCCGCCCGAGCGCAGTGTGAAATAACATGCATGAAGGAAAGCGTGCAGCGGCATTGTGACGGCAACAACGATTATAAGTTTTGTGGCAAGAGCCCGGATCTCGGGCTCGGTGTTATAAAGAAGCGGAAAGAACGGTGCCACACCGCAAAGCATTGCACCTAATATTGCACTCGACCAAATTGACGTGAAAATAAGCTTTCTGTCAAGGTCAACTGCCTTTTCAACATCGCCCGAGCCTAAAGCATTGCCGACAATGATTGCAACCGCACTGCCCAGCGAAATAAACACAACATTAAACAGGTTTGAAACAGTAGTTGAAATGTTGTTTGCGCTCACAACATCAAGCCCTCTTGTCGAATAGCACTGTGCGATAGCCGCCATGCCCAGACTCCAAAAAGCCTCGTTAAGCAACAGCGGCAACCCCTTAATAATTATTTTTTTGGTAACGCTTGCAGGAATATAAATCCCTCTGTAAAGCCCTGCCATGTATTTGTGTTTTTGCCCGTGGGTGTGTGCATAAATAATGACGATAGCAAGCTCGACATAACGGGAAATAACAGTTGCGATCGCCGCGCCCACAACACCCAAAGCGGGCGCCCCGAATTTACCGAAGATCAAAACATAATTTAAGCACAGATTTGTAACCACAGCAGCAATTCCGCCGACCATCGGCACCATTGTCTCGCCTGTTTCACGCAGGGTGCTTGAATAAGCCTGAGCAAGAGCAAAAGGTGCAAGCCCGAACACCATTACCATCAAATATTCCTTGCCAAAGCCAAGGGTTAAAGCAGGGTCGCCCACCGATTCGGCATCGGACATATAGAGCGAAACCAACGGCTCTGAAAAAACGGTGAAAACTACGATTCCCATAACTGCCATAAGCAGGCAGATTATTACTTTAAATCTTAATGTGTATTTTACGCCGGTATTGTCTCCCTGACCGTAATATTGCGCTGTGAAGATTCCGGCGCCCGAAATTGCGCCGAAAATTATAATGTTAAAAACAAACATTAACTGGTTCGCAACCGAAACACCCGTCATCGACTCGGTGCCTGTCTGCCCTACCATAATGTTATCTAAAAGGTTAACAAAGTTGGTAATTGCGTTTTGAACGATTATCGGCACAACTACCTTTAAAAGCATTGAATAAAAATGCCTGTCACCAAAATACTTTTTAATAAATCCCGACATTTATAGACTCCTTTAAATTCCTGCACATATTAATTCAATTATATATGATAACAGAAACCGATATAAAAAGCAACAGCCGAACCGCTTAAGCGTTATGCACAATTTATTCAACAATGTTTTGCATAGTTCGTCAAAAAGCAGAATTGACAAACGTATAATAAAGAGATATAATTAACACATTAACTGTTAACAAGCTAACTTTTAACCTGTTAACAATATTTTTAAGAAAGGACAGTTTCGAATGAACGAACGCATCCAAAAAGAGCGACGACTAATGCACATGTTTATTTCCGCATCAAGGCTTCATCACACACTTGCCGAAAACAAGATAAGCAAGCTTGGGCTTCACAGAAGCCAGCATCATATGCTTATGTGCATTAAGCACAACGAAAACATATGTCAGAAGGATTTGGCGCAAAGGCTTGAAATCTCGCCTGCCGCTGTTGCCGTAACCCTCAAAAAGCTTGAGGCATCGGGATACGTCAGCCGTTGTTCATTGATTGATGACAACAGAGTAAATACCATTAAGCTTACCGATGCCGGCAATGCGCTTATTGAAAAAACAGGCGAATACTTCTCGCTTATTGACAGCACAACTTTTGAAAATTTCAGTGAAGAGGAAATGCGGACCTTTGAAGACTTGATTCTGAAAATGAAAAAGTCACTGAAAAAAGCCCTAAGCGAAGAAGATTGATATGTTAAGAAAGGATGACTTTTTTGAAACGCTGGTTTAAATACATCAGGCCTTACATGCCTTATTTCATTTTTGGTCCTCTTTGCATGGTCATTGAAGTTGTCGGCGAGGTTATAATGCCTTACCTTTTGGCAGGTGTTATAAACGGTGCCAACGAAGGTACACTTACAATTGCCACAAGCCTTTTCACCATGCTTGGACTTATTCTTTGCGCCGTTTTAATGATGGCAGGCGGTGTGGGAGGCTCTTACTTTGGCGCTAAAGCCTCGGTAAACTTTGCTGCAGATCTGCGCCTTGACGTTTATAAAAACGTGCAAAAATTTTCGTTTGCAAACATTGATAAGTTCTCAACAGGCTCGCTTGTTACGCGACTTACAAACGACGTCACACAGCTTCAGAACTTTGTAAACATGCTGCTTCGAATGGCTATACGTTCACCCGGCATGCTTGTTGCCGCACTTGTTATGGCAATAAGAATGAACCCCAGCCTGTCGGTGATTTTTGCTGTTGCAATTCCGGTTTTGTTAACAGGCATAGGACTTATCATAAGGTTTGGTTTTTCACGCTTTGCGTTCGTTCAAAAGAAAGTTGACGCACTTAACTCGGGCGTGCAGGAAAACGTAACGAACGTTCGTGTTGTAAAATCGTTTGTGCGCGAACAGCATGAAAGCGAAAAGTTTGCACGCTCAAACGCCGACCTTAAAAACGCAGGCATGAGCGCTATGAAGGTCGTAATCTTTATGAACCCGATTATGACCCTTGTTATGAATGTTACAGTTATCTGCATTATTTACTTTGGCGGCAAAATCGTTTTAGACGGCGGCATGGAAGTTGGTAATCTCTCGGCATTTATCACTTATGCTACACAGATCCTTTCCTCGCTTATGATGGTTTCGATGCTTTTGATGACATCGTCTCGTGCAATGGCATCAGCAAAGAGAATTTCTGAGGTATTGGACGAAAAGATCGACATTACCGATGATTTTTGCGCTTGCCCCGAGCTTACTGTTGAAAACGGTGAGATCGAATTTAAAAACGTTTCGTTCAGATATTATAAAAACAGCCCTGACTGTGTTTTAGAGGACATTAACCTCACCATTCCTGCCAAATCGATTGTTGGCATTGTCGGCTCTACAGGCTGCGGCAAGACCACCCTTGTTTCGCTTATCTCACGCCTTTACGACTGCGACAGCGGCGAAGTGCTGGTTGACGGCGTGAACGTTAAGGATTACTCGATTTATAATTTGCGTGAGGGCGTTGGTATGGTTCTGCAAAATAACACCCTGTTCTCGGGCTCGATTGCCGAAAACCTCCGCTGGGGCAACCACGACGCCACCGACGAAGAGATGATCGCCGCCGCAAAAAGCGCACAGGCCGATAAGTTTGTTTCTTCGTTTAAAGAGGGTTATGAAACCATGCTTGACCAGGGCGGCACAAACGTCTCGGGCGGACAGAAGCAGCGTCTTTGCATTGCCCGTGCTTTGCTTAAAAAGCCTAAGGTTCTCATTTTAGACGACTCAACAAGTGCCGTTGACACCGCAACCGAGGCACAGATTCGTGAGACCTTTAAAAACGAGCTTGCCGATTCGACAAAGATAATTATCGCACAGCGCATCTCCTCGGTTAAAGATGCTGATATGATAGTTGTTATGAACGAAGGTAAGATCTCGGGCGTAGGCACCCACGAGGAGCTTTTGGCTTCTAACGAAGCTTATCAGGAGATCTATTACTCGCAGAACGACTCAGAAAGAAAGGAGGCTTAATCAGTTATGGCAAGAGATTTAAGTCAGTTACAAAAGCAATATAACCGTGCGGCTTCCATGCCCATGAGAAGAGGCCCCGGAGGTCCGGGAGGCCCGAGACGCGGCCCGATGGAAAAAGGCAAGCTTAAAAACTCCAAAGCTACAATTAAAAGACTTTTGGGTTATTTAAATCAGTATAAGCTTAGAATAGTTTTAGTATTGATCTGCATGCTTACAAGCACCGTTACCTCTCTGTTCGGCTCTTACCTTTTGGCACCTGTAATTAACAAGCTGACATTCTTTGTTACACAGCACGAGACCGACATGAGCGCAATGGAGCGCTTTGCCGACGGCATTATTTCAAGCATTACCGGCCCTATAAACGCACTTGTTAAAAGCGAGGTAGTAACCTATATTATTGCAACAATAAGCATTTTTGCTTTCATTTATGCTGTTGGAATTATAACCACCTATTTGCAGTCAAGGCTTATGCTTTCAATCTCGCAGGGGGCAATTGAAAAGATAAGAAACGACCTTTTCAACAAGCTTCAAAAGCTTCCCGTACGATATTTCGACTCGAACCCGACAGGCGAAATAATGTCACGCTTTACAAACGACATTGACACGATCGATGTTATGATAAATAACTCTTTAACATCGTTTATTTCGGGCACGGTAACATTAATCGGCACATTTATTTTTATGATTACAACAAGCTGGGTGCTTACACTTATCACCATTGCATTTGTGCCCTTGTTTATGAAGCTTGCAGGCGTTATTGCAAAGTTCTCATCACGTTATTACAGCGGTCAGCAGGCGGCGCTTGGCGCTGTTAACGGCTATACCGAAGAGACTGTAACAGGTCAGAAGGTTGTTAAGGTATTCAACCACGAAAGCACCTGCGTTGAAGAGTTCACACTTTTAAACAACGATATGCGCGATAAGCAGTTTAAAGCACAGTTCTGGGGAGGAATTATGGGTCCTATCATGGGCAACACCTCTCAGGTCTCGTTTGGTGTAACTGTCGGCATCGGCGGAATTATGATGGTTTTGGGTCACCTCACCCCGGGCGCCCTTACCGTTTTCTCAAACTATTCACGTCAGTTTGCAATGCCTATTAACATGCTTTCTTCGCAAATGTCAACCATCTTCTCTGCCCTTGCAGGCGCCGAGCGTGTGTTTGACGTTATGGACACCGAACCCGAAACCGCCGATCCCGAAAACGCCGTAACCTCGAAGATTAAGGGCGAGGTCGTTTTGAACAACGTAACCTTTGGTTATGTGCCCGACAAAACAGTTCTCAAAAACATAAGTCTTTACGCCCACGCAGGACAGAAGATCGCTTTCGTCGGCTCGACCGGTGCGGGTAAGACCACTGTTACGAACCTCTTGAACCGTTTTTATGACATTAACGAGGGTGAGATTCTTGTTGACGGAATTGATGTAAGAAACTACAAGCGTGATTATTTGCGTGAAAACATTGCAATGGTTTTGCAGGATACTCATCTGTTTACAGGCACTGTTAAAGAGAATATCCGTTACGGCAGACTTGATGCGACAGACGAAGAAGTTATTGCCGCCGCAAAGACCGCAAGCGCACACTCGTTTATTATGAGGCTTGAAAACGGCTATGACACCGTGCTTGAATCGGATGGCGCTAACCTCTCGCAGGGACAAAGACAGCTTTTGAACATTGCACGTGCCGCACTTTCAAATGCACCTATTCTTGTTTTAGACGAAGCTACGTCGTCGGTCGATACCCGTACCGAGCGTCACATAGAACACGGAATGGACAGACTGATGAAGAACCGCACAACATTTGTTATTGCTCACCGTCTTTCTACAGTAAGAAACGCAAACGCCATTATGGTGCTTGAAAACGGCGAGATAATTGAGCGAGGCAACCACGAACAGCTTTTAGAGCTTAAGGGAAGATATCACGAGCTTTACACAGGCAAGAAGGAATTGGATTAATAGTTTATTCAGCCGTCGTGCAAATCAAGCCGCAGGGCTTGAAGCTGCCGCCCCGGCAGGGGCGTGCAAGCGATTTGCGTGGCGGCGGTGAAGTTATAAAACGAAAGACCGTTTATTGCAACGGTCTTTTTTTCTTGACTATTGGCAATTTTAGTGCTATTCTTATGTATAGAAATGTTAAAGAACGGAGGCGGGCATTAATGAGTGAACCACGAGTTAGGGATCATTTGAAGAAAGAAGACATCTGGACGATACCAAATATTATAAGCATGTTCAGAATTGCCCTCATTCCGTTTATTATCTGGGTTTATTGCGGTGTACAGAATTACACCGTGGCAATGATTCTTATTTTAGTTTCGGGTGTATCTGATATTGTTGACGGAAAGATCGCGCGAAAGTTTAACATGGTTTCAAACTTTGGCAAGTTTTTAGACCCCGTTGCCGACAAGATGACACAGGGTTCGCTTATAATCTGTCTTATTTCAAGATATAAATGGATGATAGCCTTAATCATCTTCTTTATTTTAAAAGAGGCTGTAATGTTTTTGGCAGGCTATATTGTGTTCAAAAATACCGATTCGGTAAATTCGGCAAAATGGCACGGCAAACTTAGCACTGTTGTTTTATATTTTGTTATGATCATTTTGCTGTTGTTCACCCAAATTCCCGAGGTTTATGCAAACATCCTCATTTTAATTTGTGCAGGTGTTATGGCAATGTCGCTTTGGCTGTATCTTGATTTCTATTACAAGTTAGTCAAGGCAAAAAAGTGCGGTAAATAGTTTTGAAAGCTTTGCGGTCAGCCCCCGCAGAGCTTTTTTGTTTGCAGCGAGTGCGGCGAAGCCGCCCGCCGCCGCTTGCAGCGGCGGCGTTCTCCCCTGCGCAGCCTGCGGCTGCGCAGGGGACACCCGGGGGGCAAAGCCCCTCGGGCTGCGGCTTCGCCCTGCAGGCACTCGGGCAATAAAGCAAGCTGCTAAAAACCGCAATTTCAAAAGCGCTCTGTGTAGACACACGCCTGAAAATATGATATAATTACAAATAACTTACTCTTTCTTAAGCGAGGTGTTAATATGAACCCGAAACGGCTTATAATCACGTTTGCTTGCGTGTTTGCCATTGCTTTGGCAATCGGCATTGCGTTGCGAATCGATAACAACCCACATAACAGCTCTTTACCGGCCGATAATACTCTTGCGCCCGAGGTAACCGAGCCTGATATATCTGATAATTTGGTTACCACCACCGAGCCCGAGGTTACAACATCAGAAACAACGACCACAGAAGCCACCACGACCGAAGCTGCAACCACCCAGCCCGAAATAACCACCACGGAAGAACCTCTGCCCGAAGAAGTTGAACCTGTTTACCCCGAGGATGCGACAGTCAGGATCTGCATCGGCGGTGATACCTCGATCGATTCGGAGTTTGCCGAGGTTGCCTACCGCAAGGGCGTTGATTACCCTTGGGCTGAAGTCAGCGAGGTTTTAAATGCTGCCGACCTGTCAATCGTTAACCTTGAAACCTGTGTTAGCACACGCGGCGTTTCCGAAAAGAAAGAGGGCTTCGGCTTCCGCACCCCTCCGGACATGCTTGAGGGCTTTGTTAATGCAGGAATCGACCTTGTTAACCTTGCAAACAACCACACCCGAGATTTTGGATATGACGCCCTTTTAGATACTTTCATGCACCTTAGCGAATATGGAATAGATTACTTTGGTGCCGGCAATGACTATAACGAAGCTGCAGGCCTTGTTGTTAAAGAGGTCAACGGTGTTAAAATCGGCTTTACGGGTTGCAACCGTGTGTGGCTGCCCGAAGATTATGCCGCAGCCGAAGGGCACGCCGGAATTAACCAGGTACACTCTGTAAGCGATGAACGTACTAAGGCATACCTTGAAAAAGTTAAAGAATACGACTCGCAGTGCGATGTTTTGATCGTGTTTTTGCACTATGGCACCGAGGAAGTATTTGAAATAACCTCGTATCAGGAAAGAATGTCGAAAGCGCTGATCGACGCAGGTGCCGACATGGTTATGGGCGGCCACTCGCACACCTTGCAGCCCATTGAGTTTTACAACGGCAAGCCTATTTTCTATTCAATCGGCAACTTCATTTTCTGGCATGTCGATGACGATATCGACGGCTTGACTGTCATTTTCGATATAACCGTGAACAGAGACGGCTTTGTATCGCTGAAGGTGCATCCTCTGTTTATTAAATCCTATAAGGTTTATTATTTAAGTAAGGATTCCGAAAGATATACCCAAATAATCAACCTTATGAACACTCTTTGCAACCCCTACGGCTACGCCTTTGACATTGACGGAAACATGACCCAATATGTTCCACCCGTGACTGAAGAATTGCCCGAAGGCACTGACAGCGAAGCCCAAATCATGCCCTCGGACGATGAAACAGTGGTTACTGACGAGAATTTGGACGAGGTTGAGTAAAAATTGCATAAAAAATCCGAGTTATAAGCCTAAACAATCTTGTAAAATAATAATTGATTTTAAATGAACTCTGTTTTATAATAAACAGGTAAAATTATTTAATCGGGTAAACCAGCTTTTGGCGAGATCTACTTATGATTATTGGAGGAAAAAAGTATGGATTCAAATGTAAGACCTGAAACTATGGCAAGAATTACGACCGCAGAACTTGCAAATGCTTTTATTGATGAGCAGGTTGCTTCGGTTCGCAAGCAGGTAGGCGATAAAAAAGTTTTGCTTGCGCTCTCGGGCGGCGTAGACTCATCTGTTGTGGCAGCACTTTTAATTAAAGCAATCGGCAAGCAGCTTGTTTGCGTTCATGTAAACCACGGTTTAATGCGCAAGGGCGAAAGCGAACAGGTAATTGAAGTTTTCCGCAATCAGCTTGATGCTAACCTCATTTACGTCGACGCTACCGACCGTTTCCTTGACAAGTTGGCAGGAGTTGCAGACCCCGAAACAAAGAGAAAGATCATTGGCAACGAGTTCATTGTTGTTTTTGATGAAGAAGCAAGAAAACTTGAAGGCATTTCTTTCCTCGCTCAGGGCACAATTTACCCCGACATTTTGGAATCTGACGGTGTTAAGGCTCACCACAACGTTGGCGGCTTGCCCGAAGAAATGCAGTTCGAGCTTGTTGAACCCGTTAAGCTTCTTTATAAAGACGAAGTAAGAGTTGTCGGCAAGGCTTTGGGCCTCCCCACCAAAATGGTAGACCGCCAGCCCTTCCCCGGCCCCGGCTTGGGTGTAAGATGCCTTGGCGCAATTACAAGAGACAGACTTAACGCCTTGCGCGAAGCTGACGCTATTTTGCGTGAGGAATTTGACAAAAACGGTCTTGCGCTTAAGGTTTGGCAGTACTTTATTGCAGTGCCCGATATGAAGAGCGTTGGCGTAAAGGACGGCAAGCGTTATGAAGGCTGGCCGGCAATCATCCGTGCAGTCAACACCACCGACGCGATGACCGCAACCATCGAGGAGATCCCCTACCCGCTCTTGCACCACATCACCGACCGCATCACCCACGAGGTTGACGGCATCAACCGTGTACTTTTAGACCTCACTCCCAAGCCCATCGGAACTATTGAGTGGGAATGACCCACGGTATCCGAAAAAGCCTTGATTTATAAGGGTTTTTCGGCTCTCCAAAGGCTTCCTGCGGACAAATTGAGGACATGGCTCCTTTAGGGAGAATAATGTCAAAGCGTTATAACGCTCTCAAATCTAACTGTTTTTGGTTGGTTTTGTGAGCGTTTTTTATTCTTTATCCACCCATTTCTCTC
>JAFUOD010000017.1 GCA_017472735.1 Oscillospiraceae bacterium
AGTCAGCGTGGCCGGGGCAGTCAACGTGAGCATAGTGACGGTTGTCAGTTTCGTACTCAACGTGAGCGGTGTTGATGGTGATACCTCTTTCTCTTTCTTCAGGAGCCTTGTCGATCATGTCGTATGCTTCGAACTTAGCCTGGCCCTTCATAGCAAGAGTCTTGGTGATAGCTGCAGTAAGTGTGGTTTTGCCGTGGTCAACGTGGCCGATAGTACCAATGTTAACGTGGGGCTTGGTTCTTTCAAATTTCTGCTTTGCCATTGGAATTTTCCTCCCTTAGGTCATAGTATAGTAATTTAATATTAACAGATTCTTGTGGAAAATGCAAGCATTATGCATACATTTTTTAAAAATAGTTGCGACTTTTAATTAGTCGTTGTGCTTTCTTGCGTTCATAATGCCCTCAGCGATAGATCTGGGAACTTCAATGTAGCTGTGGGGTTCCATTGTGTACTGGCCACGGCCCTGAGTCTTGGATCTTAAGTCGTTGGAGTAACCGAACATTTCGGAAAGCGGAACTAAAGCGTCAACCTGAGCAACGCCGTTGTTGGTCTCCTGTCCGAGGATCTGTCCGCGGCGGGAGTTAAGGTCGCCGATAGCAGTGCCCATGTATTCTTCGGGAACGATACAAGCAACCTTCATGATAGGCTCGAGGATTACGGGGTCAGCCTTCTTCATAGCTTCCTTAAATGCCATAGAGCCGGCAATCGAGAACGCCATTTCAGAGGAGTCAACTTCGTGGTAAGATCCATCATAAAGAGTTACCTTAACGTCAACTACCTGGTAACCTGCCAAAACGCCTGCCTTCATAGCGCCCTGAATACCCTTATCAACAGCGGGGATGTATTCCTTGGGAATAGCGCCGCCGACAACAGAGTTAACAAATTCGTAACCCTTACCGGATTCGTTAGGCTCAAGCTTGATCTTAACATGGCCGTACTGACCCTTACCACCCGACTGACGAGCATACTTGTGGTCAACATCGGCAAGCTTTCTAACAGTTTCCTTATAAGATACCTGAGGAGCACCTACGTTAGCTTCAACCTTGAATTCACGCAAAAGTCTGTCAACAATGATTTCGAGGTGGAGCTCGCCCATACCTGCAATAATGGTCTGGCCGGTTTCCTCATCGGTCCATGTCTTAAAGGTGGGGTCTTCTTCAGCAAGCTTGCTGAGTGCGATGCCCATCTTTTCCTGACCTGCCTTAGTCTTAGGCTCGATAGCGAGGTTAATAACAGGTTCTGGGAATTCCATGGATTCGAGAATAATGGGATGCTTAGGATCGCAAAGAGTGTCACCGGTGGTGGTGTTCTTTACGCCGACTACAGCATAGATATCGCCTGCATAGCAAACGTCGATATCCTTTCTGTGGTTAGAGTGCATCTGAAGTACACGGCCCATTCTTTCGGTCTTGTCCTTAGTGCAGTTAAGAACAGTCTCGCCTGCGTTAAGGGTACCCGAGTAAACTCTGAAGAAGCAGAGCTTACCAACAAACGGATCGGTAGCAATTTTGAATGCCAATGCAGCAAAAGGAGCATTGTCATCGGAAGGACGGGACTCTTCTTCGCCTGTTTCGGGGTTAACGCCCTTAATGTCTTCAATGTCGGTAGGTGCCGGCATATAGTCAACAACAGCGTCCAAGAGCTTCTGTACGCCCTTATTCTTGTAAGAGGTACCGCAAACAACGGGAACCATCTGACCTGCGATAGTAGCAGCTCTGATACCAGCCTTAAGTTCTTCAATGGTGAGTTCTTCGCCATCGAGGTACTTCATCATAAGCTCTTCGTTAAGCTCTGCAACTGATTCAACGAGCTGTGCACGGTAGGTTTCAGCATCCTCGAGCATGTTCTCGGGAATGTCTTCAACTCTGATGTCTTTTCCAAGGTCATCATAATACATATAAGCCTTCATTTCGAGAAGGTCGATGATGCCCTTGAAGAAGGTTTCGCTTCCGATAGGAAGCTGGATCGGTACAGCGTTAGCCTTAAGTCTCTGATGGATCATGTTAAGAACGCGGTAGAAGTCTGCACCCATAATGTCCATCTTGTTAACATAGATCATACGGGGAACCTTATACTTGTCGCCCTGTCTCCATACAGTTTCGGTCTGAGGCTCTACGCCGCCCTTTGCACATAAAACAGTAACTGCGCCGTCGAGAACTCTTAAGGATCTCTCAACTTCTACAGTAAAGTCAACGTGACCGGGGGTGTCAATGATATTGATTCTGTGGCCTTTCCAATAAGCGGTGGTAGCAGCAGAGGTAATTGTAATACCTCTTTCCTGCTCCTGTTCCATCCAGTCCATTGTTGCAGAACCGTCATGGGTTTCACCAAGCTTATGGTTAACACCGGTATAGAAAAGAATACGCTCAGATGTCGTGGTCTTACCGGCGTCGATATGAGCCATGATACCAATATTACGAGTCATTGACAAAGATACTTCTCTTGCCATAAAAATCTCCTTAGTATCAATATGTGACTTATCGTCGGATTACCAACGGAAGTGTGCAAACGCCTTGTTAGCGTCAGCCATCTTGTGAGTGTCTTCACGTTTCTTGCAAGCTCCGCCTGCTCCGTTAAGAGCATCAAGAATTTCGCCTGCAAGTCTTTCCTTCATTGTCTTCTCGTGTCTGTCACGAGCATATTTTGTGATCCATCTAAGACCTAAGGTCTGACGTCTTTCGGGACGTACTTCCATAGGTACCTGATAGGTAGCACCGCCTACACGGCGAGCCTTTACTTCTAAGTTAGGCATTACATTTTCCATTGCAGTCTCGAAAGCTTCGAGTGCAGGCTTGCCGGACTTAGCTTCAACGATTTCGAATGCACCGTATACAATCTTCTGAGCTACGCCCTTCTTACCGTCAAGCATGATGCTGTTGATAAGACGGGTTACGAGCTTGGAGTTGTAGATAGGATCCTGCAAAACATCACGCTTTGCAATATTACCTCTTCTTGGCACTTCGCTTCCCTCCTTCATATAATGATATCATTGGTACTCGATTTCACTTGAGCACTTATTACGCGCCCAAGGACCCCGTTCAGTCCATCAGAGGTAATCATTTAATTTATATGATTAACCCCACATGGCTGTGGTGGATTGAGTGCTTGTGTGTTTTGAAGCTTAAAGCTTCTGTTTTGTCGTTTTGAGTTTTCAGCTGATTAATTACTTCTTAGCAGCCTTGGGTCTCTTAGCACCATACTTGGATCTAGCCTGCATTCTCTTAGCAACGCCCTGAGCATCCAAAGTACCTCTGATGATGTGGTAACGCACACCGGGGAGGTCCTTAACTCTTCCGCCTCTGATAAGAACTACGCTATGCTCCTGAAGGTTATGTCCGATACCGGGGATGTAAGCAGTAACTTCTGTACCGTTGGTAAGACGAACTCTTGCAATCTTTCTCATAGCAGAGTTAGGCTTCTTAGGTGTAGCAGTCTTAACAGCTGTGCAAACGCCTCTCTTCTGAGGGCAGCTCTGGTTGATTACTTCCTTCTTCTTCGAGTTGTAGCTCTTCTGAAGTGCAGGTGCAGTAGACTTGTCAGCCAAAGTTTCTCTTCCCTTGCGAACTAACTGGTTAAAGGTTGGCATGTTTTCTCTCCTTTCCTAAAAAATATAAATGCTCGTTTGCCGTACTATTCCATAGTACCGCATACTATTAGAGTATACATTTTTGCATTTATTTTGTCAAGAGGAAATGTTATGGATATTATGCCGAAATTAGGGCGGTTGATGCGTGTTTTCTTGGACAAAAAAACAGCGGTATTGCCGCTGTTAAGCGTCGTGCTTAGAACACAGTGCGCATCGCTCAAAAAACGCACCTTTGTCGTAGACAAAAGTGCGTTTTTTGCTGGTGCCGGTGGCCGGGGTCGAACCGGCACGGGTTTTATCCCGCTGGATTTTGAGTCCAGTACGTCTGCCAATTCCATCACACCGGCGTTGATTTTTTTCAACTTCGTAAGTATAGCAGATAATTTCGTACTTGTCAAGACTTTTTTATCTTACAAATCTGTTTTTGAATACATTTCCGATAAGCAATCCCACAAATGACATTACAAAATAAATCGGTACATATATCCAAACAGTTGAATTGAAATACATATAAATGCTTGGAATAAACACCAATGTAAGCGCCGCGCAGATAAGCCAGTCGCCGCCGTGGCGTTTGCCGAACAAAAAGCTTATAACTATAACAGCACACAGATATAATGCAGGCATAAGCGGCATTATGTTAAACACGCCTGCCAAGGTAAGCGCACAAACAATTGGTGTTAAATATAAAACCGCAACCGCCGCAATAATATACCACAGCATTTTTTCAAAACGTTCCATTTGTGTCAGTCCTCTTAATTATTTAACATAATAAACATAGTCGGCCTTGTGTTCTTTCGGCGAGGGGTATTCCTTTGCGTTATAGCCCAAAACGCAATTGCCAATGCCTTCGTAATCACCGCTTATGCCCCACTTTGCCAAAAGCGCCTTGCCTTCGGCCGACGCAAAGACCTCTTTCGCTCTGTGGATCCAGCATGCGCCTACACCGATAGCGTGCGCAGCATTCAAAAGATTTCCCATTACAAGGCTGCCGTCATAAAGGTAAGTGTTAGCTTTAGATTTATCGGCAAGCACGACCAAAACGGTGGGTGCGCCATAAAACGGGTCGCCCGTAGCGCCCATAACAGCGGCATTAAGCCTGCTTAAAAGCTTAACTGTTTCGGGGTCCTGCACAGCAACAATAATAGGCGCCTGAAGGTTTCTGCCCGTAGGTGCATTTACGCCTGCGGCGATAATGGTTTCAAGCTCTTCGTTCGTAATCTGTTCGGGCTTAAAAGCTTTAACGCTTCTTCTTGTGAGTAAAACATCAATTGTTTCGTTTCTGATCATTGCTAAACCTCCTTAAAAATTATATTTTAGATTTTTTCATTGCATTTACAGCGTCGTCATCGGGGGTGACGTAAAGTGTTTTGTTGTTTGTAAAAATAACCATGCCGGGTTTTGCGCCCGAGGGCTTTTTAACATATTTAACAAGGGTATAATCAACAGGTATAAGCGATGAGTTTCGTGCTGAAGAATTGAATGCCGCAATAAGCGCAGCCTCTTCAATAGTTTCTTCGCTTGGGGTTTGCCCGTTGCAAACAATTATAACGTGCGAGCCTGTTATGTTTTGAGTGTGAAGCCAAATATCCGACCTATCAGCATCTTTTAGTGTTAGGGTGTCGTTCTGGCGGTTGTTTCTGCCTACCAAAATTTTAAACCCATCGCTCGATTCATACTCGATAGGCGGCAAAGCTTTGGGCTGCTTTGTTTTAAATTTGGGAGGCTTAACGTATCCCCCTGCGGCAAGCTCTAACCTTATTTCGGTAAGCTCGCTTTCGGTAGATGCTCGGCTTAATGAATCAAACACCGAGTCAACATATTTCATCTCGGCCTCGCCCAACGCAATAAGCTCTCGAAGCTTTTTATCGGCGGTATCTGCCTTGCGATATTCTAAATAATATCTCTGTGCGTTTTGTGCCGGTGTAAGGCGAGAATCTAATGCAATTTCAACCGTGGGGCAGGCTTCGTCATAATAATTCTCAACAAGTGCTGCCTTATCACCCTTGTTTATTCTATAAAGGTTAGCCATTATAAGGTCGCCTTTAAGTCTTAATTCATCACGGTTTTTACATTCTTCCAGTTCGATCTTTTGCGCCGAAACACGCCTTGCAATTCTCTCGCTTAAATTAACAAGCAGTTTAAAGAGGTCCTGCGCGCGCTGTCTTGTCTGGGCAATAACGTCTCTTTCCGAGTAGAAATAATCCAAAAGCTCGCAGGCAGAATCGAACTCTTTGCTTGTCATCAAACTGCCATACTGCAAAACAGGGACAAAGCAGAAATCCTTCATCAAACCGTTTCTGTCTTTTAAAACGACATATTTGTTTTCGCCGTTTTCAATTGCTCTTGCCGAGTTTTTAAAATAGAAAACAAGTCTGTCTTTCTCGTCGGGGGTAAGCTCGTTCGCCTTGCGCTCTTCGCCTCTTGCAGCATAGTTAACAGCCTCACGGGCAAAAACAGGGCTTATACCTTCGAAAGCCTTAACCAGCGCTTTTGAAAGGTCGGCAGTCGGGTTTTCGTTAACACGTGCAAACAGCTCGTCTTTTTCAAAATCAAAAAGCGAAAGCCTTTCCTCTTTCGGCGGAAGTGTATAAGTTATGCCGGGCAAAACGCGCCTTACGCTTGACATATCCTCACTCACTCGCTTGATCGAATCGATCACCCTGCCCTCTTTGCCTATTAAAATTATATTCGAGCATCTGCCCATAATTTCGGCGGCAAGGGTTAGGGTAACACGGTCGCCAAGCTCGTCGGTCGCTTCAAAATCAAAAAACAGGATTCTTTCAAAGCCGTCCTGTCTTATATCAACAAGTCTGCCCGACGAAAGGTGCTTTCTCATTAACATACAAAACATTGGCGGAACCTTGGGGTTTTCAAGCTCACGGGCGGTCAAATGTACGCGCGCCGTACCTGCACCTGCCGAAAGCATGAGCTTAACATTGCCGTCGGCAACCGTTCTTAACGAAATAACCAGGCTGTCTCGCGACGGCTGGTGGATTTTATCGACCCTTGAATTTATTAAAATTTCGCTGAGCTCTTTTTTCACGAGGCTCAAATATACGCCGTCAAGTGCCATGATTTCTCCTTAAAAATAATTATTATAATGCTTTAATAACGCTGTTCTCGGTTTCAGAGATCATAAACTCAACGTTTGGGAAAGCCTTGCTTAAAACCTCTTTAATATAAGGTAAAACAATAACCTCGGTATTAAAGTGCCCGCAGTCGATAACGGTAAGTCCCATATCGTAAGCGTCTAAAAATTCGTGGTGCTTAATGTCCGAAGTGATGAAAGCCTGTGCGTTGTGCCGCAAGCATTCATAAGCGAAATCTCCGCCTGCACCCGAGCAAAAAGCAACTCGGGTTATGTCGTCCTTGCCTTGGACAAAACGGACAAAGCCGCACTTAAAAGCCTCTTTAGCCTTTTTTGCGAGGTCGGCAGGAGCTATTTTTTCGCAGTCTGCCACTCTGCCATAGCCGACAGCGGCACCTGTTTCTGGGTCGCAGCGATTAACGGTGAAGTAACCGTCGTTAGGCTTTAAGCCCATAAGCTCGCACATAATGTCAGAGATGTTATATTCAGCACTGTCTAAATTTGTGTGGGCGCAAATGCAGCCAATGCCATATCTTATAAGCCTAACGGCAGGGTGAGAAATATCGAGCTTTTTGATTGCGTTAAAAAGCACAGGATGGTGCGTTATAACAAGCTGACAGCCTTTTTCTTTTGCTTCATCGGCAACATCAAGGGTCGCATCAAGAGAAAGCAAAACCTTTGTGACTTCATCGCATCTGCTGCCAACCAAAAGACCCGAATTATCAAAGCTGTCGGCATTTCTGAAAGGGGCAAGCTCGTCTATTTTATCAAATATATCGCCAATTGTTGTCATAATCATTTCTCCTCTGCCAAAGCGCAAAGCTTATTAGCTAAGTCGGCAAGCTTTTTTGCTTCTTCACGCTGTGCTTCATCTTTCGAGCGTGCAATGCCGAAAGCCGATGATTTAAGCCTTGCCGCAACTGTTTTTATGTATTCTTTAGCTGTTGGGTCACTTAAATCGAGCTTTCCGGTTATCGCTTCAACCTCGTTAAGGTGATCTACCTTGCCTGTATACGAAGCGTTGATAACGGTATAAATAAATTTGCGGTCGCGGCAGGCTTTTTCGGTTTTGATCTCAAAGCCATTTTTGCAAAGCGCCGTTCTTAACTCTGCCGCCTTTGTCTGAGGCTGCAAAACAAGGTTCACCCCATTTTTAAGCCACTTGGCGCGTAAAACAATATCTTGAATCAGCTCGCCGCCCATGCCTGCTATTATAACATCGGTAACTCCTTCGTCGGGTACGTTGTCAAGTCCGTCCGAGAGTATAAGGGTCACTTTATCCTGCAATCCCAACTTTGTTACGGTTGCATTTGCCGCCTCTAACGGGCCTTTTGCAATGTCACAGGCAAAAACACGTCTGCTTATTTTTTGTTTAACAAGGTAAGAGGCTAAATAAGCGTGGTCGGTGCCGACATCGCAGGCAATGCCGCCGTTTGTAACAAACTTCGAGCAGGTCAAAAGTCGGTTATTTAAAACAAGTTTTTGGGTAATCGGGTCAATCATTTAAATTTATCCTTTTAAAAAACTAAGGCAGCCGATGTGACCGACTGCCCCTTTTACCGTTTAGTTCAGGCCAAAAAAATCGTTAAGCTTGGCAACAAGCTTGTCAGCGTCAGCGCCGTGAACCGCACATGCTTCAGCGATAGTTTCTCCTCTTGCCGAGGGGCAGCCCAAGCAGTGCATACCCATTTCTAAAAAGTAGGGTGCACAGCCGGCATCCATATCCAAAACATCGCCGATAATCGAGTCTTTAGTGATCTTGGTCATTTTATTTCTCCTTAAATAATATAAATAATTGTACGATTATATTATACCCCAAAATTTTATTTAAATCAATACCCTCATTCAATGAGAAAGCGCAACCGAAAAATCGGCTGCGCTGTGTGAATAATTATTCCTCTCTCATCTTAGCGAAGCATTCGCTGCAGTAAACCGGACGGTCATCGTGGGGCTTAAAAGGTACTCTTGCCTCTTTGCCGCAGGAAGCGCATGTTGCAGTGAAGAACTGCTTGCCCTCTTCCTTCTTTTTCTTTCTGCAATCCTTGCACATCTTGGGCTCGTTTTCGAAGCCCTTTTCAGCGTAGAATTCCTGCTCGCCTGCTGTAAAAACGAATTCTTCTCCGCAGTTACGGCATACTAATGTTTTGTCTTCGTACATAAATTTCCCTCGCTTAAAGTATTTTTGCCAAGCAGGTCACACCTATAGATTTGAATAACTGATTTACACAACGCTATGGAAAAGCTACATGGCATATATAAAAGCCCAGCTAAGGCTTTTACCCTAATTTTTTGCGCAATTTTGTGCGAACACGTCTTAGCGCATTATCAACCGATTTGGGCGAGGTGTTAAGCACCTCGGCAATTTTTTGATAAGACTCGCCGTGAATATAAAGCAAAAATACATCACGTTCAAGTGTTGAAAGATATTGCAAGCCGTCAACCAGTTCGCTGACCGATTCTCGTTCAATGAGAATGCTTTCGGGAGAGCTATCGCTTGATGCAACGCTGTCATCAAGGTTTTCTTCCCTTTTCAAAATTCTGTCCGACTTCTTTATTGCGTTTATCATTCGGTTGCTTATGCAAACGCTTGCATAGGTCGAAAAGCTTGCTTTCTTGTCGCTGTTATATGTTTTAACAGAGTTCATAAGACCCAACAGCCCTTCCGAAAAAAGGTCATCCTGGTCATTTGGGTTTAAAGCATAAACTCGCGCCAAACGTCTCACGGTAGGTAAAAAGCGGCTTATCAGTTCGGAATAAGCCCTTTCATCTGAAAGTGCGATGAATACAAGCTCGCTATCAGCCATTGATTCAAAGCGAGAGCATTGCACAAACACCACCTCACCCTCAAGTCTCAACCAAAATCATAGCACCACTTGGAAGTTTTGTCAAGCAAGTTTGCTATTTTTTGAAAACTTTCGTCACTTTTAACAAAAACGTGTCGATAATTTCAAACAAAACGGCACAGATACTTTGTTGTATCTGTGCCATATGTATTAAAATCAAATTACTTTCTCAAAAATTTCCAAACGTCATCATAGAAAGTATCGCCGTTCTTGGGGCTTTCTTCTTCCTTCGAGGCTTCGCTTTGCGAAACTTCCTCTTCGGGCTTGAAATCATCAAAATCGGAAGCGATTACGATGATGTCGATAGCATCGTTAAGGTCGGGGTTGAAGTCGGTACCGAAGATGAGCTGAACATCAGGTGCAGCAGCATTGGTAATGGTATCGGTAAGCTCGGCAATGTCGCCGGTTACAATATCTTCACTCATTACGATGTTGAGCAAGAGTCTCTTAGCGCCTTTGATAGAGGTTTCGAGCAACGGGCTGGAGATAACCTGCTGAACAGCATCGGCAACCTTGTCCTTGCCTTCGCCGTGACCGATGGCCATGTGAGCATAGCCTGCATCTTTCATAATTGTCTGAACGTCTGCAAAGTCAACGTTGATCTGACCGTGACGCAAAATAAGCTCGGTAACGCTGAGGACTGCAGTTTTAAGAATATCATCAGCCAAAGCAAACGACTGACGCATGGTAAGGTTTTCTCTGCCTGTCAAAAGCTTTTCGTTAGGGATAACTACCAAAGAGTCAACATTCTTTAAAAGTGAGTCAATACCCTTTTCAGCCTGTGTAAGTTTTCTGGCACCTTCAAATCTGAAGGGCTTGGTAACAACTGCAACTGTTAAAATGCCCATATCGCGAGCGATTTCTGCAACAACAGGAGCAGCACCCGTACCGGTTCCTCCGCCCATGCCGGCAGTAATAAAGATCATATCAGCACCCTTAAGTGCGTCGGAAATTTCATCTCTCGATTCCTGAGCAGCACCTTCGCCAACTTCAGGCTTTCCTCCTGCTCCCAAACCGTGTGTAAGCTTCGAGCCGATCTGAATTTTGATGGTTGCCTTGGAGTTTTTGAGAGCCTGAGCATCTGTATTCACAGCGATATACTCAACATTTTGAATACCCTCAGAAACTATGCAGTTAAGTGCGTTTCCGCCGCCGCCGCCAACGCCTACTACTTTGATCTTAGCAAGATCCATGCCTTCGTTTTCCATTATAAAGCCCATTGTCTACATCCTCCAATATCCAATATATAATCATCGACAGACTATTGTAAACCTAAATATAGTATTATACTATCATAAAACAATAAACTTGGCAATAGTTTTTGATAAACTTTTAAGGATAATTTTTGGATATTTTTTAGTTTTCCTGTTAGTTTGTGTCCGCAGGCTGACTGTCAGTGTTGTTTGTCTGATTTGCAGCCTCTAAATCGCTTTCCATCTTATCCAAATCGGCAGAGCTGATGAACGATGCACCTGCCTGTGCGCTGTGATAAATCAGCAATCCCGTGTCTGTCTCTTTAAGGTTTTCTTCAATAATTGTTTTTATATATCTGAACTTATACTCATAATCGAGCGAGCTTCCGAATTCAATGTCGATCCTTCCGTCGTAACCCATTTTAATGTTTGTTCTGTCGGTAATATCTATATATGTGATCTTGTCGGGGCAAAGCTCGTCGATGACGTTTAAGAAATCTAACAGAATCAATTCTTTATTTGCGTCCTTCGATTCAAAATCCTCGCCCAAGGCAACACCCGTAAGCTCCATACCTGTAACGAGTATCAGACCCTCACGCTTTTGAAGCTGCTCAGTCTCGAGGTATCTTCCGCCTCGGCTGATTATGCAATATCTGCCGTTGTCATATTCACAGCAGGCATAAGCCGTTGCCTCGGTAACGGTTACAATAAGGCTATCGGGCAATTTGCGCTGAAGCTGAACATCCTCGACATAAATAAGCGTTTTCTTAATCTTTTCTTCGGTTTTATCAAGGTTAAGGTTATACATATTCTTGCCGATGTTAAGGTTGCCTGCCTCTAAAATTTGATCCTGAGTGTATCTTTGTAAGGTTCCGTTAAAGGTATATTCATTAATATTGAAAAGGACTGTTCTTGAAAGAATGAACAAAACAAGAACGCAGATGATGAACATTAAAAGATAATAAAGCGACAGATTCCTTCTACGGCGGTGCTTTGTGCCCGGACGGGTCGCGGCAGGCTTTTTAACATTTGTTTTTACAACGTCCTTCATTTTCGTCCTTCCTTTCTACATTCTTTTTATTAAAGCTCCGCAAGCTGAAAGCTCGCGTTCGATGCTCTCATAGCCTCGGTCGATATATGCGATGTTTGATATCGTTGTTGTACCCTCGGCGGCAAGACCGCCCAAAACCAAAGCGGCGCCTGCACGCAAATCATGCGCCATTACCGAAGCCCCGGAAAGCGCTTTAACGCCCTCGATAACGGCAACCTTGCCCTCGGCTTTAATGTCTGCGCCAAGGCGGTTCAGCTCGTCTGCCGCGCGAAAACGGTTTTCAAAAATGTTTTCCACTATCATGCTGGTTCCCTTTGCCTTGCAAAGAGCTGCCATAACAATCGGTTGGCAGTCGGTAGGAAAACCGGGATAAAAGGTCGTTCTTATTGTTTTAACGGCCTTAAGAGGCTTTTTTGCGGTTATAAAGATCCTGTCTGAATAAGGGTATACTCCACAGCCCATCTGCTCGAAAACTGCCATAGTCGAGTACATATCAGATGGGGTGACGTGATTTATCATAAGCTCTCCGCCCGTTATTGCCGCCGCACCCATGTAAGTGGCGGCTACAATTCTATCGGGCATAACGGTGTGTGCCGAAGGATGCAAAGATTCAGTACCCTTAATGCACACAGTTGTAGAGCCCGCACCCGTTACCTGAGCACCGCATGAAGTTAAAAAGCTTGCAAGATCGCAAATTTCAGGCTCTTTAGCGGCATTGCGAATAACGGTCGTGCCGTCGCCTGTTGCCGCCAAAAGCATTATATTCTCGGTGGCACCCACCGACGGAAGCGGAAGGGTTATATCTGCCGCCTGAGGTCTGCCTGTTAATGAGCAATCAAGCACTCCGTGGTCTTCGATTATTTTAACGCCAAGCTTTTTTAAAGCATGGAGATGAATATCAATAGGTCTCGGTCCAAGCTCGCAACCTCCGGGAAATGACAGACGGCAACGGTGCGTGCGTGACAAAATTGCGCCCAAAAACACAATGGACGAGCGCATTTCACGCATTAGAGCCTCGCTTATTTCGCAGCCTGTTACGTTTTTAGCGTCAACAGTTACCGTTTTGCCCTCGCGCTTGCATTTACAGCCCAGCGATGAAAGAATTCTTAAAGCCGAGTAAACATCTGAAAGTGTGGGGCAGTTATGTATTACGCTTGTGCCGCCGTGCATCAGTGCGGCCGCCAAGATTGGAAGTGAGCTGTTTTTGGCACCGCTTACCGAGATCTCTCCCTGCAAACTGCGTCCGCCCTCGATATAAAGCTTGGATTCGAGCATTTTTAGCACCTCTTCATTTAAAATTATGCTATACAGCATAATATGAAAAGGCGCTTGATGCTGTTACAACCCGTGTTAAACAAGAGAGGAAATGACCTCGTAAACTCTGTCGGGGGTGTCCTTAATGTATAGGTTTTTAGCGTTTTCGGAAAGCTCGTTAAGCTTGTCGGGGTCAGCAATAAGCTCGGAAACGGTTTTGATTAAAATCTCACCGGTCAAGTCCTTTTGCTCAAACATTACAGCGGCGCCTGCATCGCACAAGACCTTGCCATTGTGATACTGATGATTCTCGGCAACAATGGGTGAGGGTACCAAAACAGAGCCGCAGCCGACAGCCTGAATCTCGGTTAAAGCGCCTGCGCCGCAACGGCTTATGATAAGATCTGCCGCCGCCATGCAAACGGGCATGTTATCGATATATTCCTTTACGATATAGTTGGGGTGGTCGGCAAGCTTTACTCCCTTGCTTAAAAGGTCGGGCACAAAGGTTGCTCTGCCGTTTTTGCCGTAAGAATGAATGTGGTTGACCTTAACGCCGTTTTCTTCATACCATGCAATAAGGTCAGCAACGGTTTCGTTGATCTTTCCTGCACCCAAGCTTCCGCCTGTTGAGAGGATGCAGATGCTGTCATCTAAACCAAGCTGCTTTCTTGCTTCCTCTTTAGAGAGTTTTTTTGTAGAAAAGCCCGAACGGACAGGCAAGCCGGTAACAACGCATTTTTCCTTGGCATCAATATAATCCTTGGCTTTTTCAACGGTGAGCATAACCTTATCGACGCTTTTTGAAAGAAGCTTTGTTGTAACGCCGGGGAAAGCGTTTTGTTCGTGAATGGCGGTTTTAACGCCCATTTTTGCCGCTTGTCTTACGATCGGTCCGCTGACGTAACCGCCTGTACCAATGACGATATCGGGCTTGAAATCATTAATGATCTTTTTTGCACGCTTGCCCGAAGCCGCAAGATATTTAAGGGCGGTCAAATTTCTTTTTAGATTTTCAAAAGAGATTTTTCTCTGGAAGCCTGCAACATCCATAGGTGCAAAGTCAAGTCCTGCCTTTGCAACCAGATCCTTTTCAATTCCGTTTGGCGTGCCGACATATAAAAATTCAGCATCGGGGCGATGCTCTTTTATGATTTCCATTATAGCAAGTGCGGGGTTAACGTGGCCTGCTGTTCCTCCGCCTGCAAGAATTACTTTAAGCATTTAAGTCATTCTCCTTTAAAATGATGTGCTTATTATAGCATTTGCATCTAAAAATGTGCAATTAAAATGCAATTAAAACTTGGTAACAATGCGGTAACAAACTGCCCGGTGCAGGGCGCAGCCCCGTCGACGCCGTTGGCGCCGACGCCTGCACACTGCGTGTGCAGGTCAGCCCGCCCTCCCCGCAGGGGAGGGCGGGCAGGGCTGCGCCCAAGCAAGCGGCAAAATGTTGGTTTATATGATTTAAATTCGAAGCTGCAAAAGCTCTCTTTGGTTTTTACGCTAAATGTCGCATTGCCGTGATACGCCCAAGATTACGCCCATTTCGGCAAGCTGAATTACAAGCGCTGTACCGCCCGAGCTGAAGAACGGAAGCGAAATGCCCGTGTTCGGAAAAGCGTTGCAGGCAACACCTATGTTCAGAATTGCCTGTAAGCCGATCTGGAAGGTTATGCCCATAACAATAAGCATGCCGAACTTATCGGGGGCTTTGCGTGCAATGTAAAAGCCTCGGTAAATAAACAAAACAAACAAGAAAATAACAACAAGTCCGCCCAAATACCCAAGCTCTTCAACAATGATTGGGAAAATAAAGTCGTTCTGAGATTCAGGCAGCCACAGATATTTCTGCCTCGATTCGCCGAAGCCCAAACCCAGCCAACCGCCCGAACCGATTGCAATAAGCGACTGCGTTATCTGCCAGTAAGCGCCCTGAGTATCGCCGCTTTCAAGCTCCTCACTCGAAGCAAAACGGTCGGTTATATATGATAATCCGCCGCCGCTGAAGGCTGAGTACAAAAGCATAAACACAAGTGCCGCCGCAACAATAATGCCTATAAGCTGGAAAATCTGCTTCCATGGCATGCCGCCGACAAAAATTACAACTGCGCCCAAAGCGCACATAATCAAAAGTCCCGAAATATGGCGCTGTAAAACCATGTTTGCGCACACAACACCCATAACCATGCAAAGAGGTATTACACCCTTTGTAAACGAGCCTAAATTATGGTCGTTTTTGCAAATAAGGTGAGACATGTAAATGATCAGTGCGACCTTCATTATTTCAGAGGGCTGAACCGAGAATGAACCTATCTCGATCCAGCGTCTTGCGCCGGCTACTGCCTCGCCAAAGAAAGAAGTATAAGTAAGTAATGCAAGCACAGCCAAAAATCCGAAGGTTACGACCTTTGAATTCATTAAAATATGGTAATCGAAGAATGAAATAAAGATCATTGCAAGAATACCGATTACCGCCGCCATGCCCTGAGTTTTAACATATTTATAACCGTCGCCCTCTGCAAGGCCTGCAACATAGCTTGCCGAGAACATCATAATGATTCCAAAAACAAGAAGTACAATTATGATAACAAAGAACAGCGAGTCGATGTTGCCGTCATAAATTCTAAGACCCGGTTCTTTAACTTTTTTCTTCTTTACCTTTGCGCTGTTGATATCATTTACAGGAACAGGCGCATGCTTGACCCGGGAGCCTCTGTTCTCGGCGCTTAATATGTAATTGTGTCTTCTTTCAGCATTTCGCGCCGCCATTAAAAGCCCCTCCTTAATGTTTTTATACTAAAGAATATAAATACGCCCACAAAATTCCCACAAAGCCTGCAAGCAAAGTAATGCCGCCAAACACGAACACAATTTTATATTCGCTCCAACCGCTAAGCTCGAAGTGGTGATGAATGGGTGCCATTTTAAATACACGTTTTTTTCTGATCTTAAAGCTTATAATCTGAATAACGTCGCTTAATCCCTCGATAATGTAAATAATGCCTACAAGAGGAATAAGAAGCTCAAGTCCAGACTCCATGCCAAGGGCAACGACCAAGCCGCCCAAGAACATCGAACCTGTATCGCCCATGAACACCTTTGCCGGATGTAGATTCCATACCAAGAAGCCCAAGCAGCCTCCTGCCAAAGCCATTGAAAGCGCCGAGTATTCCCAGTTGTTCAAAATCATGAATATGATTGCAAAAGCGGTGGCATATACAACGGTTACCGAGCCGCAAAGTCCGTCAACGCCGTCGGTGAAGTTAACCGAGTTAACAACAAAATAAATTGCGACTGCCATTAAAATATAATAGAACCAGCCAAAGTTCACCTCGCCGATAAACGGGAAAACGATTTTGGTATCGTTATCTGAAATAAAGTAATAGCCCACAAGGTAAACTGCAACCACAATTGCCTGACAAATGCTTTTTGCCTTTATGTTAAAGCCCTGGTTGCGTTTTTTTACGACCTTTATATAGTCATCAACAAAGCCGACAACTGCAAAGCCCAAAGAACAGCCAATGCCCAAAACAAGCGGTGCCCAAGCACTCTCGGGGCTTTCAATCGAATTTGCATTGCGGTAAGCATTCACGATCAAGCATCCTACAGGAACGGCAATAACCGTTGAGATTATGAACATGAATCCGCCCATTAAGGGTGTACCCTCTTTAGATTTGTGCCATGCAGGACCTATATCTAAAATATGCGAGCCTGCTTTAAGCTTTCGTAAATACGGAATGAGAACAAGCCCCAAAGCCGCCGCAACCGCAAATGAAATAAGTCCTACCGTAAGGTTTATCCAATAAGGCATGATAAATTTAACCTCCAAAAGTTTTACTTAATTGATTCTAAAGCGTCGCGCACGACCTCGCGCTCGTCAAAGTGAATCTTTACGTTATCAGCTAAAATCTGATAGTCCTCATGGCCTTTTCCTGCCAAAACGATTATATCATCTTTTTTTGCGTTTGTAACCGCCCAATTTATGGCATCACGGCGGTTTTCAATTCTTACATATTCGGTGTCACAGCCCGTAAGCCCTGCAACAATGTCATCAATAATTGCATTAGGGTCTTCGTTTCGTGGGTTATCCGAGGTTATAACCAACAAGTCGGCGTGCTTTGCGGCAGCCTGCGCCATTAACGGGCGTTTTTTCGCATCACGGTTTCCTCCGCAACCAAAAAGACAGACTATTCTGCCCAAAGCACCCTCTTTAACATTGTTTAAGATATTTTCAATTGCATCGGGGGTGTGGGCATAGTCGATAACAACGGTGAAGTCTTTACTCGTGGGCACAATCTCGCACCTGCCCCTTACACCTGCAACCTGTGAAATAAGGGGCACAGCCGTGTTAGGCTTAAAGCCAAGCATTTCAAGTCCTGCAAGAACAGCCACAGTGTTTGCAACGTTATACATTCCGGGCAAAGCAATGTTTGTTTTAAAGGTCTTGGAGCTGTCAGAGTACCAATATTGCGAACCGGAAGCAAAAAGCTTTATTCCGTCAGCGGTGAAATCGGCGTCATCAATTACTGCGTAGGATTTTTTAGGGCATGTAATCTCGTTAAAATAACGCTTGCCCCATTCGTCGTCGATATTTATAAGTGCCTGTTTGCAGCGTGCAAACAAAAGCTTTTTTGCCTGATAATAGTTTTCCATCGAACCGTGAACGTCCAAATGGTCTTGCGTGAGGTTTGTAAACACGGCAAGCTCAAAATCAACATCGCCAAGGCGCTTTTGTTCAAGCCCCTGAGATGAGACCTCCATAACTACCCATTCGCAGTTTTCATCTGCCATTTCACGCAAGAGGGCAAAGAACTCATTAGGCTCGGGCGTGGTGCGCTCGGTAGGTATTACCCTGTCGCCTATCTCGTTTTGGCAGGTGCCGATAAGCCCTGCTTTTATGCCCATTTTGGCAAGCATATTTTTAAAAACGGTGGTAATGGTGGTTTTGCCGTTTGTGCCTGTAACACCAATAAACTTAAGCTCGTTTTGCGGGTTGCCGTAATAATTTGCCCATAAAAGGGGTAAAACAGCCCGCGTGTCATCAACGATTATTTGGTTCGGCAAACCGCAGTCACGCTGGGTAACAAACACGCTTACGCCCTTTTTAGCGAGCTCGGGAATAAAGCTGTGAGCATCAAAGCTTTTACCGACAAGGCATACAAACAGCGAGCCCTCGCCCAATTCCTCTCTTGAATCCGACGAGATCTTTGTTATCTCAATGTTATCAAAAGAGGTTTTGCAAACGCCCTTTAAAATGTCATAAAGCTTCATATCGCTCACCTGCTTTTATTGTTTTTAGTTCGTCATCCTGTTTCGTCGTTGACGATGAAGTATGCTTCGATAATTGTGCCCTTTTCAACGTAAACATCTTTATAATTCATTACGCCCGAGCACTGTGCGCCCGATTTATAAGCGGCGCCGCCTAACGGTTTAAGATTAAGTCCAAGCTTTGAAAGCTTTTTGTTTGCTTCGGTTAAGGTCATGTCGGTAAGGTCGGGAACAAGCACCATATCCTCCTCGACATTCTCCTCGGTATAAAGAACAACCGTACATCCCTTCGGCATTGCTTCGCCGTCCGAAGGTACTTGTCTTATAACCTTATCACCGTCGCCTATAATTTCGACTTTAAGCTCTAAGCCCAAAATTGTGTTGCGTGCCTTGTTAATATCTGCGCCCTCAACATCAGGGATATTAACATCAAGGTTTTCAAGCTCTTCCTCGCTGTACTGAGCGTAATAGCCAAGGTAAGGCAGGACCTGCGTGAACACCTCGGAAACAACGGGTGCGGCAACTGCCGAGCCGTAATAGAGGCCGTTAGTAGGCTCATCTATCATAACAAGCATGATGATCTCGGGATCCTCGGCAGGATAGAAAGCACAGTAAGAGGAAACATAGGTGTTACCTTCGGGGTTTTCGTCGATCTTCTGAGATGTGCCCGACTTGCCGCCTATGCTGTAACCCTTAATATAAACGTTAGAGCCGGAATTTGTTGTAACAACAGTCTCCAAAGTGTCACGCATAATGGCAGATGTCTCCTCGGAAATTACCTGACGCTTGATGGTGGGGGTAAATTCCTTTACGATATTGCCATCGGCATCGACAATTTTATTAACAACATAAGGTGTAACAAGATTTCCGCCGTTAACAACTGCCGCATATGCGGTTATCATTTGTATAGGTGTTATCTTATTTGTCTGACCGAACGAGCTGGATGCAAGCGTTACCTGTGTCATATTGCTTGCATATAAGCTGTTTGCCTCGGCAGGCAGGTCGATACCTGTTTTTTCGGTTAAGCCGAATGCTTCAAAGTATTCGCTGAACAAGTCTCCGCCAAGCTTTTGACCGATTGCTACGAACGCCGGGTTGCATGAATTGGTCATTGCCTCGATAAAGTTTTGTGTGCCGTGACCGCCTGTTTTTGTCCAGCAATGGAAGATCTGACCCTGAACATCGACATGGCCGTTACAATAGAAGGAATCCGTTAAAGAAACTGCGTCTTCCTCGAGCGCTGCCGAGCCGGTGATCACCTTGAATACCGAGCCGGGAAAATAAAGCGAGGAGATAGCCTTGTTGGTCCACTGAAGATTCCATGCAGCTGAACGGGTTGAGGTATAAAGCTCCTCATCCGTAACACTAAGTCCTGCCAAAAGCGAAGCAGTGGCTTCGTCCGAAATTGCTGTGGGATAGTTAAGGTCATAATCGTGTTCTGTCGCCATTGCCAAAATTTTGCCTGTGTCACATTCCATAACAATTGCACAGCCGCGGTTAAGCGCCTTATTCGAGGTTATTGCGTTTTCAAGCGCCTTTTCAACATAATACTGAATGGTCGAGTCGATATTTGTATAAATCGAGTCGCCGTCCTGAGCCTCGTAGCTCTGCTTATATTTATATTGTATCTCCTTGCCGTGAGCGTCGATTGCAGTGATTATCTTTCCGTCAACGCCTGTAAGGTAATCGTCATAATAAGACTCTAAGCCGTAAATGCCGTAACCGTCATAATGCAAGTGGCCGATAACATTTGCCGCCAGATCATCCTGAGGGTAATACCTTTTTGCGGTAGGTGTTGCACCCACGCAGGTAATGTCTGTCTCGGAGAAGATGTTCATAAGCTGTGTTGCCGTGTTTTTGTCAACATCTTTTTTAATAACCTGATATTGATTGTTTTTATAAAGCTTCGAGGTCACGTCCTCGCGCTCAACATTAAGCATGCTTGTCAGAGTCGAGACAATAAGCTCTTCCTGCTCGGTGTCACGTTCTTTATAAACGGCAGGGTCAACATAAACAGTATAAACCGTAATACTTTGAGCAAGTACCTGTCCGTTGGCATCATAAATCGAGCCTCGGTTTGCCGCAACCTTAAGCGAGGTAAACTGCTGGTTGTTTGCAAGCGCCTGATATTTTTCACTTTCTGCAACCGCAACGTTATACATTACATAAGTAACATAAGCTGTTACCAAAAGCATTACCACCAAGACCATGCCAAACAGGCGTCTTTTCATTACGCCTGTTGATTTATCATAACCTGCCATTGCTTCTCCTTTCCAAAGTTTAAACATTTTTTGCTAAAAGAACAGAAAAAGCCCAGCTTGCTCCTTCACTTATTTGAAAAGGCAAAACGTGGCTTTCCCCTGATACATATATCTTATTTATTTATGCTCCGAGATATTCACACAAATCGGCAAACCAACCCTGAATTATAACAAAAACATTTCGGCTTTTTGCTTCAACAACTTCAATGACCGTGTCGCCCTCAAGCTCGATGTATTCGATCTGTGCTTTATCAAGCTTTTGAAGTCCCAAAACATTCTGAGCGTAATCCTCGACATTTTTAACCGAGGTTGCTGATTCATATTTGGCAGCAAGTGTGATGTTTTCAGCCTCGAGTGCCTGAAGTTGAGCTTCAAGCGAGCTTATCTCGTTAAACAGGCGGTTCGATTCGACCTTGCCGTAAAGTACAGCGCAAAGTATTGCCAAAACAAGTGCCGCCTTAAGGAAGAACTTAAATGAGCTTTCACGTCTTACAACGGGATTAGGATTTGTTTTTACCTCTATCCTTGGCTTTTCCTGTGCCTGAGGCGATTGCTTCTTAGGCTCGTATACGGAAAGATCATATGCTAAATTTCCGTTCGGTGTTGCCATTCAAGTCATTCCTTTCTTAATCCTTTATTTTTTCTATTATCCTAAGTTTTGCCGAGTGACTGCGGTTATTGGCTTCAAGCTCGGCTTTGCTTGGTTCAATTGGTTTTCTTGTTATAAGTTTTCCCCGAGGGGTGTTGCCGCATACGCAAATGGGAAACTCGGGAGGGCAGGTACAGCCCTGACAAAAGCTTGCAAAGCGCTGCTTAACAAGCCTGTCCTCTAACGAGTGGAAGGTTATTATTGCAAGTCTTCCCCCAACATTAAGGGCATTAAACGCTTTATCTAAAGCCTCCGAAAGTCCTCCGAGCTCGTTGTTTACTTCAATTCTAATGGCTTGAAAGGTTTTTTTGCAGGGGTTCTTCTCTCGTCGAATCTTCTGCGGAACTGACATCTTAATTATCTCTGCCAGTTCCGAAGTTGACTCGATTGGATTGGATTCGCGCGTTTTTACAATATTGGAGGCGATGTTTTTTGCAAATTTTTCTTCGCCGTATTCAAAAAGAATACGGACAAGTTCGCTGTATGAGTAGTTATTAACTACATCGCGGGCACTTAAGCCCTCTCGGCTCATTCTCATATCAAGCGGTGCATCGGCGTGATAGGAAAAACCTCTCTCGGCATTGTCGAGCTGATAAGACGATACGCCAAGGTCAAGAAGCATTCCGTCCAGACCGCTGATGTTTAAATCCTCTAAAATCTTGTCGATTTCTGTATAGTTAGAATGAACCACAACAGCATTTAAACCCGCAAGCCTTTCTGATGCTACTTTAACAGCATCGGGGTCACGGTCAATTGCTATCAGCTTGCCTGTTGTAAGCCTTTTTGCTATTTCACGGGAGTGGCCGGCACCGCCTGCCGTACCGTCGGCATAAATGCCGTCAGGCTTAATAGCAAGGCCTTCAAGACATTCGTTTAATAAAACAGAGTAGTGTTTAAATTCCACGGTTTAATCAAGGCTTGAAAGAGCAGCATAGATATCATCGGGGTTGATCGACTGGGTAAAGGCTTCATAGGTCGCCTTATCCCAAATCTCGGCGGTCTCGATCGCTCCGACTACATAAACGTCTTTCATAAGTCCTGCATATTCACGCAATGCCTGAGGAACCAAAATTCTGCCAAGCTTGTCAGCTTCGACAGCTAAAGCACCTTTAATATATATTTGCTTTAAGATCTCTTTCTCTCTGCCCTCTTTCATGGCATAAATACGTTCTAAAAGGCTGTTCCACGATTCTTCGGAATAAGCAACAAGGCGGTGGTCAGCCCCGCGGGTAAGCATGAACCTGTCGCCGATTATTTCACGAAACTTTTGAGGAAAGCTCATTCTTCCCTTGGCATCTATTGTATAAGGCATTTCGCCGCTCATCATTGCCGATATCTGCATCAGGTTCACCTCACTTTCAACTTTTCAACAGAGTTTTTAACACTTTTTCACACCGTTTACCACTGTTTTCGTAAATTATACCACTCACGTACCTAAAAATCAATATATTTTACGCAAAGTCAATTTAAATAAAACAGAGAATTTAAACCTCTTATTTTGTACAATCTGCCAAATTCCAATTCTGTGGCAAAATTTAAAGCCTTGGCTTAAAACTAAGCCAAGGCTTTTTAAAATCGTTTATTTATCAGTCTTTATCCGACTTGCCATCGTCATCGTCATCTTTATCATCGCCGTCATCAATTTCGTTAACGGTAATGCGAATGCGTTGAATCTTTTGCTCATCTGCAGATACAACCTTAAATGTGAATCTGCCGCAGTCTACCACCTCGCCGTTTTCGGGAATGTGGTCTAAGTTTTCCATTACAAGGCCGCCTATCGAATTGCAATCAGTTTCGATCTCCTCATCTTCAAGCTCGATATTCTCTAAAAAGTCGCGGATGCTAAGATCAGCCGAAACTTCATATTCGTTTTCTTCCTCGAGCTTAACAAACGAGGTATCCTCTTCGTCCGTTTCGTCATAAATCTCACCGACAAGCTCCTCGATAATATCCTCCATGGTTACAATGCCCTGAGTACCGCCGTACTGGTCAACAACAATTGCCATGTGGTTTTTGGTTTTCTGCATCTCACGCATGATTTCGGAGATTGCGGTAAGGCCGAATATGTACAAAGGCTTTTGCAAAATTTCGTTAATGTCACGTCTGCCTTCAAGGTACATATCGAAAAAGTTTTTTTGATGGATTATGCCGACAATGTTATCGATGGTCTTCTCGTAAACAGGCAAGCGAGAGAAATGAGTTGACAAGAATACGTCTCTTATTTCTTCAATGCTGTCCTCAATATCAACAGCGGCAACATTGACTCTGGGAATCAAAATCTCGCTGATTGAGATATCGTGGAATTCCAAAGCACTTTTTACAAGGTCGCTTTCCTCTTCGTTCAAAACGCCTTCGTCCTCAATCTCGTCGATGATATATTTAAGCTCTTCTTCTGTGAGGGAAGGTTGCTTATCCTCTCCTCCGCAAAGGCGAACAATAAAGTTCTTAAGCTTTAAAAGCACCCAAACTACAGGGGTGAATACCACTATCAGCCAGTGCAAGGGGTAGGCAATGAAGAGTGAGAACGCTTCGGGAAATTCGTTTGCCAGGTTTTTGGGAATGATCTCACCAATCAAGATTACAACAACTGTAATAACAGCTGTTCCGATTGCGACATATTCTATGCCGAACTCTTCGGTTACATAAATCGTGGTGAGTGCCGACGCCGTTAGGTTAACAATGTTGTTGCCTATTAATATTGTTGTCAGCGCCTTGTCGAAATTGTCGGAAATTTTAATAGCCATAATTGCACGCTTGTTGCCGTCATCGGCAATCGAGCGAAGTCTCGCTTTGTTAACGGAGTTGTATGCAGTCTCCGAAGCCGAGAAAATCGCTGAGAAAAGCAATAACACGACTATTATGAACACGTCCATTAAAGTACATCAAACCTTTCTGCGCATAAGTATGCACGATGTGATTATAGCACAACGTTTTTTAAAAATCAAGCGGCATTGAAAATTAGTTTAAAATTGCAAGTGTGCAGGGCGAAGCCCCCTCAGCGTGCTTCGCACGCCGAGGCCCCAAAGGCGCCCCAAAAGGGGCGCCTTTGGGGTGAGCCCCCGACCCGCCGACGGCGGGTCGGGGGCAGGGCTTCGCCCTGCCGCAAACTGCACCTAAACGCAGTTTTTTCAAAAAGCAAGCTATGCCTGCGCCTTCTCCCCTACTGCGCTTTCTACATTCAGCGGAACAAACCGCAAAAGGCTGTTGCGGCAACCGCTCTCGGCAAATCCGCAATCAGCTTTGTTCAGGCACTCCGAGCACACAGAGCCTGCCTCATCAAAAAAGCTCACCACAACCACATTTCTTTCAAGATATGTGCAATACTTCACATTAACAAACTTAAACTCACCCATTAATAGCTCTCCCTTCAAATAATCTCAGCCTAATAAGTATATGCCCAAAGAAACTTTTTAAGCCGCCCAAGACATAAAAACGCTCAAGAAAAAATATCTATTTATAAAACACATAAACGAGGTGTGAAATGGGCAAGTTTATTAAAGATAAAAGAGAGCGAGAGTTAGCTAAAACCTCGAAAAAGTTAGCGCAGGTTACTTCAGAGCTTAAAACCGTCTCCGAGGCGATAAGCCTTGCAGACAGGTGCTTTAACGAGGTTGATAACGACGACCTTACCGAAGCGCTTATTTATGACAGGTCGGCGCTTTTGGCAAGATACAGTTTCCTCATTAAAGAGGCAAAAAGATTAGAGCTTGAGCTTGAAGCGGCAAAAGATTTGCTTAATTCGGGTAAAAATGGCTTGACATAACCAAGTTGTTGTGATATTATAGTAGGGCTGTGAATCACCCACATGGAGAGGTGTCCGAGTGGTTTAAGGAGCTGGTCTTGAAAACCAGTGATACGGCGACGTACCGTGGGTTCGAATCCCACCCTCTCCGCCACCAGACATATTCACATAACACCACCCTATGGAGAAATACCCAAGAGGTGAAGGGGCTCCCCTGCTAAGGGAGTAGGTCGGGTAACCGGCGCGAGGGTTCAATTCCCTCTTTCTCCGCCAAATGATAAACCCCCATAAATACGCGCAAACGCCGTGTTTATGGGGTTTTCATTCATTTTTTAACACGCTTCAAGACGCATATTTTGACATCAAATTTCATCAAATTGATGTCAAAATTGATGTCAAAAATCTTGTTCATTTCAAGTAGCGTATCTCCACCAAAATGCGCTAAGACGAACCCGGAGATCATTATAACATCATCTGTGTTCGTCTTGACGATATCGTTGTTGAATTAACAAAAAGCGCCGCCCTCCGAGGACACTCCCTGGAAGGCGGTGGTATTTTTTCAATATTTAATTTCTGCGCATCGGACAGCCCCCGCAGGGGCTATCCTCGGCTGTGCGCCTCGCAAGCAATCACAGCACATTTATACAACAATAATTCCTTTAATGCCCTGCTTTGCAAGCTTTTTAACTGTAGCTTCGGCACTCGCCTTAGAGCGATAAGCGCCGACCTGTACCTTATAAAGGCTGCCTGACTTCACTATCGCTGTCTTGTAGCCCAAGTCATTAAGTCTAAACACCATGGTGTTGGCGCCCGATTTCTTAGCATATGCACCTATCTGAACACGGTAGATTGACGCAGGTGCCTTGTCTTCCTCAAGCTTAAAGTTTTCCTTGAGCCAGTCGAAGATGACACCTGCTTCAGCTTTTGCAAGCTTAGCAAGGTTACTGTCATTGAGCAACCAGTTTGTGCTTCGTGTATTGGTGTGGAAACTGTGCTCAACGAGCAAGCCAACTGTGCCGACCGATGCCGCACCGCACATAACGCCGTACCAATCGCCATTAATGCCTTTGCGAGATTTATATTTTCCTTCCTGCTTCGTCTGCATTGTTTTAGCAATACACTTACTGAGTGCCTTGCCCAATTCGTCGCCCTTGCCGCTGACAGGCACAACGACTAACGGATAATCAGTCTTTTCGTCAGCATTACTGCCTACAGCATTTGAGTGTAGCGAGAGGAACAAGTGACAACCTTTTGACTTTTTGCCTCGTGATGTTAGTGCAAGGTCTGTAGCCTGATTGGTACGAGTGGTTATAACTTCAACGCCGAGGGCTTCAAGCTCTTTTTTAAGGAGCAAGTGAAGTTTCCAAGTCATGTCAGATTCGTAATACTCTTTGTTTGCAGGGCTTCGGTTATATTTGCCGTAATGCCCGGCATCAAGACAGACTTTATATTTCGTCATTGCTATCATCCTTTGCAGTCTCAACTCTTGCGGCGTCTACCATACCCTCGCCGATTATGTAAGCTATAAGTGTTGCTGCGGCTGTGATTACAGCTATGATCTGCTCGGAGGTAAGGTCGTTCACACCGAAGGCTACCAAAATAGCGGTTACAAACCCGATTACTGCCGCCCAGAACTTACGGGAGGTTAATTTCTGCTTCCAATTAATCATGTTTAATCGTCCTTTCAATAATTTTGTGTTTCCACCGACTCAGAGACAGCCTCAGCTATCTCCGAGTCGATTTTTTCGTTTAATGCGTCCTCAATACTCGCAAGCTCGTCCTCGATAACCTCTTGCTTGTCCGGGTGCTTATCAAGTATCTTAAGTTTAAATCTTAAAAACTTGATTTTGCCCTTGCAGACGTTCTCGGTTTTCGCTTTGTTTAAGTAAAACACCACCGTTGCGCCGAAAACACCGCCCGTAATGGGAATGGAGTAGGCAAACAGACTTGTGTCTTTGCCGAGAAAAGAGAATATATAACCAAGTGCGAGGTTTGCAACGAATATCACAGCGACCCAGCGAGTGAGACGCTTCGAAAATTCCTGCTTAGGTCTGCTCATGGTGGTTTTGATGAAGCGTGTTAACCCGTTCTTCGAGCGAATCAATACGCTTGTGAGCCTGCTTGGTCGATGCGGCTACTGCGGCAATGTTCTTGACGTCTTCGAGGCGAAATTCTTCTTGCCTCTCTTGCTTACGCTTCATATCATCGATACCCGACTTAATATACCCGAGTTCGGTTAAGATAACGCCGTTGTTTTTGCCTTCACTCTCGGAATCGGTTCGCGAGGTTCGCCTAAAGGCGATCCACCCCAGAACGATAGCCGAGATTACTCCGAGCGCACTTAGAACAGGCGCAATGTACGTTGTAAATGCATGCAATTTATTCACCGTCCTTTTTTAAGTGCCAATAGTGAAATGTTTAATTACCAACTGCGCAAATTCGTCATAGCTATAAATTTGAATAACATTTGCTTGTATTTCCTCACCATCTGTCAATTTTGAATACATTAGCGATAATTGGTTTAAAAGTCCAGATGTATCGCCACTGTATGATGCACTTCCAACAACAGTTCCGAAATTGTCAACATTTATTTGCACCATGACCGTGCCATTTTTTCGCGCGCTTGCAAAAACTTCGCTTAAATTTATTTCATTATAATCCAGTGCCATGTTGGTGTTTGAGACAACAGTCGGAATCCCTAAACCATTTAAATCATACGTTTTATTTTCGTACACTAAATCGGGCAAAAATTCCTTTGGCAATTTATCGGGCATTAATTGATTAGCGTAAATACTAAAATAAGAATCCACACTTTCTCGCTGTCTACAGCCTGATATGCCAGAAGCATGTGAATAATAAACAAACGGTTCTCCCGTGTCAGAAAGAGTATCGTCAATAATGTTTTGATTACCAATCGTCGCATACTCAATCGTGCCATTTGAAGTCGCTATTGACATATTACGGGCAATTAAATTGTCATATGTAACGTCATTCCATATCACTCTATATGTTTCGCCGAGTTGTAATCTACAGTAGCCTGCCGAGCCTTCTTGATACATGTCCATCCTGGAATTAATGTTTGTGTTTTCCACCAATGCAACTTCCTGCAAACTCCTTGTTGCCATCCATTCAGCATCAACAAACTTGTTATCAAGTTTTTTTATGACTTCGGGTATCTCGCCGATGACTTCAAGGGTGATTGTTTCTGCACCGTCTAAAGGTATCAGGAACCCGCCAAAGCCACCTTCTTCTGCAAATTCTGGAAGGAAAAAGCCCATGAAGAATGGTTCACCCGTATCTGCGCCTCCAATTGGGCTTGAATTTCCCAGCGCATAGCCAGCTACGTCTGCCGCCGCAAAGTAATATGCAACGCAATTATAATTAACCCCGTTGTACACAATCGTACATTTATCGCCTTCTGTCGGTATCACATCTACAAGTGGAATTGTGTACATATCCATGCTCTCGTTGAACAGCAACTCAGTTTCGGGCAAGATGGCACCTTCTTGCGCTTCGCTAATAACATAGGGATAACCCTCGGGCAAAAATTCGTTTGGCAACTTGTGATAAATATCTTTTTCAAGCGCATTGATGAAAAAGGAATAAGTGCCGCTATATTCGCTCTCGGTTCTTGATATAGTCATTTTTGTTGCGGAGGTAACTTCAATATAGAATGGATACTTGGTATATGTTTTATCACCAAGCGCAACTTTTCCGCTACTTGTATTTATGGCTTGCATTTTATACCTGTTGTCGCTCCAATTAACATCATACCAAGAGTCGGCTTTGATTTTTGTAAGCGTTTCGTCTTCCACTGTTAGCGTAACAGTTTCTGCACCTGCCACATATCGTAGCGTCGTGCTTGGTATAATTGACTCGCCTTGCGCCCATTCTTCATGCAATGCGTGCCATTCAGCATTGGCGGTATCAGCAAGAGCTTTAGCAAATGTTACTTCCGACCCGTCATATCCGCCCTCGACAGCATATTCATAGGCAGATTTTCCGTCGCCGCTTGTACCGTTTCTTACAGTGAACGTAGAAGTTGTGCCGTCCGACAATGTTACTGTAATTATGTTTAAGCCGCTCGGCTCTGTCGATGTCGTTGTCTGTTCAACACTTTTAATACCTGTACTCGCAATGCTAAGAGGCTTTTGTGCGCTGTTAACCAATGGAGCGAGACCGTAATATGCGTCGTCATTAGCCGAAGATAATACGGCAATACCGCCATATGGCAACACGCCACTTTGTTCGCCTAAATAGTGCACTATGTCGCCTAATTTTGCGTTCGGATATTTAGAACACAAAATCATATTAAAGCCGCCGTCAGTGGCGTCAATTGTCTGCACAATAATAACATTCGTGCCGTCAGTACCGTCCTTGCCATCTGCGCCTGTATCACCTTTTTCACCTTGTGGGCCTTGTGCGCCTGTGTCGCCCTTTTCACCCTTTAAGTCGGCGCTCGATGTTCCGCTTGCCGAGGTTACTGTTAAGGTTGTGCCGTTCCATTCATGGGTAACTGATACACCATCCTTGCCATTAGCGCCGTCCTTGCCGTCAGCACCGTCTTTGCCGGGCTCACCTTGTGGGCCCTGTGCGCCGTCCTTACCGTCTGCTCCGTCTTTGCCGGCGGCTCCTGTTTCGCCTTTTTCACCCTGTGGGCCCTGTGCGCCTGTGTCGCCTTTTTCGCCCTTAAGGTCGGCGCTTGATGTTCCGCTTGCAGAGGTTATTGTAAGTGTTGTGCCATTCCATTCATGGGTAACAGATACACCGTCTTTACCTGGTTCGCCGTCTTTGCCGGGCTCACCTTGTGGGCCCTGTGCGCCGTCCTTACCGTTTGCTCCGTCTTTGCCGGCGGCTCCTGTTTCGCCTTTTTCACCTTGTGGGCCTTGTGCGCCTGTGTCGCCTTTTTCGCCCTTAAGGTCGGCGCTTGATGTTCCGCTTGCCGAGGTTACAGTTAAGGTTGTGCCATTCCATTCATGGGTAACAGATACACCGTCTTTACCTGGTGCGCCGTCTTTGCCAGGCTCGCCTTGTGGACCCTGTGCGCCGTCTTTACCGGGTACACCGTCTTGGCCGTCTGCACCAGCGGGCCCTTGTTCGCCCGTGTCACCTTTGTCACCGATGATGCAAATACCCTCAACAACATCAATAGCCAATAAAGAAGGATGGCCACTAACCGGTTCAAGCTTGCCAACAGCACCTCGAGATATATAGTTATTTGTTGCGCCAAAATAAAACGCGGTGTCCCCTTCTTTGGCGCTTGGATAATCCTCCTTACGGATAAATGGTTTATCTCCTACATTGCTTGATATCTCTGAATATATGCTGATAACACTACTACCTCCGTCGCCTTTAGCACCATCTGCGCCCCTTTCTCCTGGTGCGCCGTCTTTGCCAGGCTCGCCTTGTGGACCCTGTGCGCCGTCTTGACCCTCGGCTTTGACACCGGTGTCATCATCACCGAGATACCAGTTGCCGTTTGTACCGATGTGAGGAGTAACGCCGTCTTTTACATTAGCGGCTTTATCTGCTGCGGCTTCGGCGGCTGCTACTGCCTCGTTTGCCGTCTTAACGGCTTCTCTTGAAGCTTCGACTGCTTTGCTTGCGGCAAGAGAAGCTTCAGCCGTTACCACCTTTGCATTTTCGGTTGCCGCATTCGCATTTTGAGTTGCTGCGTTTGCGTGTGAAGCGGCGATCATCAACTCATCCACCCAATTCATTTCAGGGTTAGGAGGCACGGGGCCTGCTTCAAGGGAAGCGTCGGCGGTTGTTCTGTGCTTAGTTGATTTTGCAATTACATTGCCATTATAAAGTTGAAGCTGAATAACACCCTTGCCTGCTGCGGCCACTTCGGCAGCTGTAATATTCCATACTGCCGTTTTAGACTCAGCATTAAGTGTTAAAGTAACGGGATATGTCTCGCCATCAGGGCGGCTGAATAGCGCCGTTACAGAAGCCAAGGGGTATTGTGTCAACCAGTCTGATACATCAAATACTATTTGCCGATGGTTCGTCTCGCCTGTTCGGCCGATAAATATTGTGGTGTAATTTGTTTCTGCATTATATATCACTTAATTATCACTTTTTCCTTCCTATTACGATATAGTTCAGCGTTGTAGCTGAAGTTGTCTTTTTGTTTGTGGTAAACTGCAGCCTTGTAGAACTGTTTCTTGTAAGCCCGCCCGATGATGTACCGTTGTTGTATATCCCTACGAAAGGCACATCTACATTAGTGCCTGAGGAATTGTCAACGCCGGTACCGTAAACAAAGGCATACAGTATTTCTGAAATAACTGTTGTTGAGGGGTTGATGTAGACAGATCTGCTGGTTGATGAGGCATATAACGAGACTGTGCCGGTTACCGAAGTAACGTCTTTAAATGTTCCTGTTATAAGCTTATCGTCAACGTATGCTGTTTTTCCCGATAGAATATCCGAAGCCGATGCAGTTGCATCTTCTGTGCCATATACAGTAAGTGTGCCGGTAAGCTTCTGACCGTTTACATAAGCAGTCTTGCCTTTGACTATTTGTGCCGCCGTTGCATTAGCGTCTGAAGTATCAAGTGCAGTCAATGTGCCTGTAAGCTTTTTGTTACCTGCATATGCTGTCTTACCTGAACGAATATCAGATGCCACGGCAGTAGCGTCGGCCGTACCGTACACAGTAAGCGTGCCGGTAAGCTTCTGCTTGTTAACATAGGCTGTTTTGTCTTTGACTATATGCGAGGCCTGTGCCGTAGCGTCCGAGGTGAAGGCTTCAATCCTGGTATGAAAATCTTCAGCAGGTATTAGGTCTTGAGAGCCTTCAAATCCTCTTATAGCATTGGCAAGTGTCGTCAAGAATTCCTTAAGAGTCATTAGTAACTACCCTCCAAAGCTTCGCTTAAGTTTGGCTGCCCTTGATCTGCTTGGCGCCCATTGCTCGAAGGTCTTTTTTGACTTGCGGAAGGATCTTTGCGACCTCCTGCTTTTTAAGCGATTTTTCATACTGCCAATTAAAGTTTGATGTACCGATATCTCTAAGCAGGCGGTTGCGCTCTTTAATATCCTCGATTTTATCGAGCTTAAAAAGCTCACTCATTGAGATCTGGTTATCTATTGCTTTTTTCAGACCATCCTGATCAAGCTCGGCGAGTTTTAGCCTCTTGCGGATGGTGGACTCAGAAAAGCCGGTACGCTTTGCGACCTCGCTGACGGTATCGCCTAAGTCGATCATAAGCTGGAAGCCCTGCGCCTGCTCAAAGGCAGTGAGGTCCGAGCGCTGAATGTTTTCAAGAAGCATGGTTGAAAGCTGTGTCTTTTCGTCCATGTCAACAACAGCGCACGGTACCTCGGCAAGTCCTGCAGCTTTTGAAGCCGCCAAGCGACGGTGACCGATGATTACTCTGTAACGTGTGCCTGCTTCGTTTTCAAACGGCACAACGGTTAAATTCTGCATTATGCCGTTTTCTTTTATGCTTTCGGAAAGCTCGGTAAGATCTCCGAGCTCTTTTCTTGGGTTCTGAGGGTGCGGTTCAAGCAATTCTACTGATAAATTTATAATTCCGTTCATGGTTCTACTCCTTTACTTACTCATCTGCTCAACTGATTGCATCAAGTTGTAATGCAGCTCGTCCAAATTTCTTATCCGCATTCTAAGGCCACATGCGGCTATTTCGTCGTTTTTAGCGACTGCTTCATCAAGCTCAGCTTTAATTTTATCGCGTCGTGTCTTTATGCGTGCGGCATCGGCACGGTATTGGGTTATTAAGTCAGTCATGGTTATCCTCCAATTCGAAGCTGCATGGTTCATAATACTTACACCACAAGCAGCAATAGTGGCAGTTCTTATTAGGTCTCAGCCACAGTCTGAAGCGAGATCTTAGGTTATATCTCCTATGTATCATTTGTCATTTTCTCCGTTCACGGGTATTCTGACGGCTGTGAAGGGAATCTTTTTCGCCGCGTCTGCAGGTTCATTTGCTTCGGGAAATTGTTGTCTTAAAAATTCAGCATATGTCTCAAGCGTTGCAATGGCAAACGGCACTTCAACAGGCGACATCGGGCACAACGCTTTAGTTATCATTGCAGAAAACTCCTGCATCACGCCTGTTGTAGTTGCCGCAGCAAGATCATCGTTTCCGGTGTAGATTGCTGTCGTTAAAAGTTCTATCAGTTTTTTTGTTTTTGCGCTCATTGTTTCGTCCTTTCTTTGGCGGAGGCTTGCGCCTCATTCGTATACATAGATACCATCCGCCGTTGACCTCGTTATAAAACGGGTGAATGTCAGACAGCAGGTATCCTTCGTAATGTTTCTCTATCTGTTTTTTTGCGTCGTTCGGCGACACGGCAATGTCTCTGACTTCCTTTTGCGAAATCCTGCCGTCTCGCTGTGATTCTTTCGGCTGCACTAAGTTACGGGAAGCGCACCAACGCTTGCCGAGAATCGGATTTTTAATTAAGTAAACTGCTATGCCTACTATGCCGAACTCGTCGAACTGCAACGGCTTAGCGGTCGTGTAGCCCTTGCCCCAAAGCTTTGCAAGCAGGTTGATTGACATTCCGCCCGACATAACTATGTGATGATGCAAGCGGCCGTCACGCTCGCCAATTTCTGTTACAAAAACATATTTGAGATCGGGCAGATGCAGTTTTATTCGTTGGCGCTTGACACGCCTTAAAAAGTTCTGCACTTGTCGCTGAGCAGCTTCGGGGCTTTCGGGGTAGTTGTCGTTTGAGTATGTAAGATCGAATCTGATATCATCCTCCGTGAAATTTGCATTAAGAAGCCGGATCAGCTTGCGCTCGGCGTTGCGCTGATTTAAACGCTCTTGCACTGCGCTCGTCGGCTTCGCTCGTTTGCCACGTGCTCCGGGCTTCTTAAAAACGGGAAAAACATCGACCTCTAAAAAATCACCGCAAACAAATCTCTTCTCACGGTATAAGCATCTCATTCATACACCTCGTTTCTCTACTAAAAAGATAGTTAACTTTTGGGGAAAGGGGACACATTCCCCTCTCCCCACAGCCCCCTCTCCTCTTGTAAAAAATAAAAATATAACATAGAGAGATTGGTGGTTAAGTTAATATCTATTACAAGCCCGAAAAAAGGCGCGGGCCTTTTGCGGGTTTGTTTTTTTACTTATCAAGCTTCCAAAACTCTTTTTTTAAGGATTTCGGGACAGTCGGGTGAAATGTCGATATCTGACAGCGGGCAAATAAGAACGCTGTTGCCCGCCTTCATATCCACCAGTTCTACAAGGTCCTCACTTCTGCCGTATGGGTCAAAGTCTCGTTTAACACTTCGTATGCGTCTAAACTTGATCGCTCCGATTTGAATGCAGTTGCACCGATAACAACTATCGGCGCTCTGACCTTACCTGCTCTTTTGGCTTGGTCGAAGGTCATAAGCAATCACCTGCCTTGACTACGTTTACAACTCGGTGTATAATAATAGTAAGGTCTTTGTTTGATTCGACCTTTTGGGACTCGTTAGGCTTGCCGGCGCAACGGGTCCTTTTTCTTTGCCTAAAATCCGACGTCAAAGCAAAGCCAATTAAAAACAGTGCTAATGCTACCATGCCGAAAATGCGCGACAGGGTTATGTAGTCGTAGGCGGCAAGAGACACAACGAGATTCGCCAAGCCTGCAAAAAACAAAACAGTGATGAGCTTGTCCTTCATGTTGATACCTCCTTTGGGTCATTCACATATCGAAGCAGTGATATTCGCTCGTGACAGAACGCTCCGAAGTTGCCCTGTTTGTACATCTCGGTTTCTTTGAATTTTTCTTCACTATAAAAATCAGCGCAGTTGATAAGCCCTTCGTCCTTATCCGGATGAATAATGCGGAAAACTGCAACAGCCTGCTTAAGGTTTCCGGCGAGTACAACAGTCCAACCTCCAGAATAAGGTTGCCCGTGGGTGCCGTATGTGAAGTAGAATTCTTTCAGGTGCCCTTTAATTAACATTCTGACTCACCTCCTCGGTCAACTTATTGGGGCGAGGCAAACCTATCTCGTCACAAAAAGTGTTTATAATGCTTATGCATCTGCAGACCTCGTCTAACGTCTCGCACACGGTTGATATTTTGCCTGAAGGCAAAAGTAGGGTTAGTTTGATTTTGTTCATGTCATCACCTCCCGAATGTTATGACAGCCAGCTTGCAAAAGCACAAGCTGTCACATAATACATTCTTCCGACTTTCTTTAAAGGAAAGTCTTTTTGACTTATAAGTGTGCGGCTGTCACACCCGCAATATTCAGCAGCTTTTTTAATTGGTATCAGCTCAATTTCGCCGAATCTCTTGCGGATCTGTTCAAGGTTTTCGTAGTACAGCTCTTTTACTCGCATTTTTAGGCCTCCTTAAGCTTGCCCTTTCGGAATATCAAAAAGTTCTTCCATACTGCAGTTCAACTGCTTCGCTATCTCTCGCCCTACTTGTAGCGAGGGGTTTTTTGTGCCTCGTTCGATCTGACACAGCATAGCTTGCGATATTCCTACATTCTCAGCCAGCTCCACCTGACTTATTCCGAGACTCTCTCTGCGGATTCTAATGTTTTCACCAATATTCATTTCGCACACCTCTAATCTTAGATTTTTATTCCTTTTTATTGCTTTTTACCAAAAGCTGTGTTATAGTTAAGTTGTAGCCTTAACTTGGTTATATTATAGTTAATGTTTTCTAAACTGTCAATACTTTTAGTTTAGATTTGATAAACTTTGTTTAATTCAACAAAATCATGAGGTTAATTATGAGTACTTTAGACAAAATCTTAAATTTGCTTAATAAGCAAAAGAAAACGCAAAAAGAGCTGACTGATTATTTAAGTATTTCTAAAGCAACATTCTCGCAGTGGAAAAGCAATGAGAATAAATCCTATATGAAGCACCTTCCAAAGATCGCCGTTTTTCTCGGTGTTAGCGTTGACAGCCTGCTTGATGATGAACAGGTTGTTGCACAAGTTGCGTTTACACTAACCGAGCATGAAAAAAGGCTTGTTGCGGCATATCGCAACAAGCCAGAAATGCAAGCTTCCGTTGATAAATTATTAGATGTTGAAGAAAGCGTTATTGAGAATGATGTTGTGTCCACGGTTTCGTGGGGAGAATCAACCTTTAAGAAAGAAACTATAAATACAAAATAATGTTTATATTGCCTGCTTCAAGTGGGAATGTTTATATTTTTACAATTTATTATAGTTAGGAGTGAATTATATGCCATATTTCTACACGCTAAATGACGATGGCACATTGACATTAAGCCATGAAAAACCCGAAAAAGTTTCAAGGCCTTCAAGAGGTAAGAGCTTATTAAAATTCGTTGACGACTACACAGTTATTGATTTAGAAACAACAGGATTATCACCCCAATACGATGAAATAATCGAATTTGCAGCTATCCGAGTTAGGGGCGGTATCGTTTCTGAAACAATGCAGTTTTTAATTAAACCCGAGTACGAGATAGATGGATTTATCACAGAACTTACCGGCATTACGAACGAAATGCTTGCTGACGCTCCTAACATAAAAGAGGTTCTTCCGGCTATTAAAGATTTTATAGGAGATGATGTGCTTGTCGGACACAATGTGAGCTTTGATGTTAACTTTTTGTATGATAATTTTTCCAAAGAAGCAGATTATCTTTTTAGAAATGATTACATAGATACCGTGAGAATTTCAAGAATTCTTCTACCTAAGCTTCCCCACCATAGACTTAAGGACATAACGAAGGCATTGGGCGTTGGCGCAAGAAATATGCACCGAGCACTTAGTGACTGTGAAGTAACAAGAGCTTGCTTTGAATCTTTAAGATCAAAAACCGATGACATTGCTGAATTCAATAAGCGATATCATTCCAACAAGCTTGATATGCGTGATATAACAGCTACTACGAGTGAATTTAACGAGGGCAATCCATTTAACAAGAAAAAAGTTGTCTTCACAGGTACTCTTGACAGGTTTACTCGTGTACAAGCTGCACAGATTGTTGTTAATTTAGGCGGCATTTGCGAGAACAACCTCACTAAAGAGACAGATTATCTTGTTCTTGGAAACAATGATTACAACAAATCAGTAAAAGACGGCAAAAGTAGTAAAATGAAAAAGGCTGAAGCGTACAGACTTAAAGGGTGCGAAATTGAAGTCATTCCCGAACAAGTATTTTATGACATGATTGAGGATAATTAGGAATATTCTCTTTCTTAGCAAGGCTGTTTGCTTTATGAGTAATTTGTAAAAGAGGAGGAAACATTATGGCAACATCAGAGGGCATCATTCATCGTATGACAGGACACAATGGAAAGATTTATCTTTATGAAGACCGGGTGGTTATAGAAAGAAACTATGTCTTCTCTGGAGTGGATAACAAATCTATTCCGTTGAGTTCTATAGTTAGTGTTCAGCTTCAGAAAGCAGGACTTTTCAAGGGGTATATTCAATTTGGTGTGTTGGGTGGTGTCGAGTCAAACAACAGAGTAACTACTTCATATTATGATGAAAACACCATTACCTTTAAGAAACAAAAGAATGATATTGCTATTTCAATAAAGAACTATATTGAGAAAGCTATTTCTCAGCGTTCTAAATTGTCCTCTGTAAAAACTATATCTGCAGCTGATGAAATTTTAAAATTCAAGCAACTTGCCGATTCGGGTGTAATAACGCAAGAAGAATTTGAAGCCAAGAAAAAGCAGCTTTTAGGCATGTAAAAACAGCTATCTAATACAATAAAAAGCGCCCGAAAACGAACGGCGAGTAAGTAGGTGATAATATGAACAGAAGAAAAGACGGCAGGTGGCAAGAGGCCGTAACGCTTGATAACGGTACCCGTAAATACTTCTACGGCAAAACTAAAGCCGAAGTGTTGCGGAAGATTGCAGAATTCAGCGAGACAAAAGAACGTGGCGAATTATTCGGTCCTATTGCCGATAAGTGGTGGAACGCCCACGAGCCGACTATCGCATACAACACAACAAAAGGCTATAGGCCTGCTTTACAGCGAGCGATTGATGCGTTTGGTAATGTTCCAATCAAAAAAATAGTTCCTCATGATATAGCATTGGAGATTGCGAGGTTTTCGACCGATAAGGCAGACAAGACCGTGCGTACTCAGCTTTTGGTATATAACTTAATTTTTACTTATGCGGTGCAAAAGGGTTACATTGATTTTAACCCAGCGCGAGAGGTAGAAGTGCCGAAGAAGCTGAAAAAAACAAAGCGTACAAGTCCCTCGTCCGCTGACATTAAGAGGGTAAAAGAATCGTATAATTGCACATTCGGGATGTTCGCGTACTTTGCACTTTATACAGGTTTAAGAAAGGGCGAGCTTCTTGCCCTCGATTGGAAAGACATAGACATGAAAAAGCGTGAGATAAGCGTTACAAAATCGGTTTATCACGTTGGCAATCAGGCAGCAGTAAAAAAGCCTAAAACTGCAACAAGTATTGCATGTGTACCGATCCCCGATGCGCTATACTCTAAGCTTAAGCCTGGCAAGGGTCTTGTGTTCCCAAATTACAAAGGCGAGTATATGTCTGGCACACAATTCAATAAAGCCTGGCAGAGATATTGCAACGAAACCGGAGTAACTGCTACCGCACATCAATTCAGACATGCGTATGCGACAATGCTGTTCGAGAACAACATACCGCCCGAAGAAGCCCAAGCCTTGCTTAGGCACGCGCAAGTGCAAACCACTATGGACGTATACACAGATTTAAGAGAAGAAAAACTAAAGAAGATCCATAGCAAAGTGTACTCGATTGACATCGAGTGATATTTTTTGTGTCAAATTGATGTCACATATACCACAAACCCTTTATTTATGGGAAAAGAAAAATAGTTCAATTCCCTCTTTCTCCGCCAAAACAAAAGCCACCCATGTGGGTGGTTTTTGTTTTGATGAAATATAGATGCCGAACCCGAGCGCCGAAGGCGCGGGCAATTTCCGCGACCGCCGCCTGCGGCGGATGAAGGGAGCGAAAATTGGCGAAGTGTTCGAAAAAATCGAGGATAAGTGCGAAGCACCCGA
>JAFUOD010000018.1 GCA_017472735.1 Oscillospiraceae bacterium
AAACGCATACGGTGAGAGAGTGGCTGACACAGTTTGGCATTCCTATTGAGGATGAGTATTTCATTCAGTGGCACAAAACAATCTCCATAATCTAATAATTTCTTGGCTAATTCAACCTGTGACATTTTCTTTGCTTTTCTTGCTTCAGCAATGATTAAACCTGTTGATTTCATGTCTAGAACCTCTTTTCTTATTGAGATAAGTCAACTTTCCTCACTACCAATATACACGAAACATAGAAAATAATCAAGTAAAATCTATAACAAATAGAGAAAATGGAAACATATTTCCATTGAAATCCATAAAATATAGAGTTATACTTGCATATGTGAGGAAACAATACCAAATGATTTTGGAAGTGGTTCCTTACAAAATTGCAGAGGAGGAGACCAGAATGGCAGGCAGAGTAATACTCCATAGTGATTGTAACTGTTTTTATGCAAGCGTAGAGCATTTGCACCGTCCGGAGCTTGAGGGGAAACCACTTGCGGTGGGTGGAGACCCGGAGAGCAGACATGGAATTGTTTTAACAGCTGACTACATCGCCAAAAGATATGGTGTTAAGACAGGCATGGCCTTGTGGGAAGCAAAGCAGCTTTGTCCAGAGATTACTTTTGTTTCACCAAGAATGGACCTTTATCTGCGATTTTCAAGGATGGCTCACGAGATATATGCAGATTATACAGATTTGCAGGAACCTTATGGTATTGATGAGAGCTGGTTGGATGTGACAGACAGTGCTTCTATCAAAGGAGATGGATATTCGATAGCAAGAGAAATAAGTAATCGGATGAAGTCAGAGCTTGGTATCACAGTAAGCATTGGAGTTTCTTTTAATAAAATATTTGCCAAGCTTGGGTCAGACTATAAGAAGCCGGATGCGATTACTACTATGTATGAGAGTGAGTTTCGTACAAAGGCGTGGAACCTGCCTGTTGGTGATTTGTTATATGTAGGACGAAGCACGAAACGTAAGCTTGAGAACCTGGGGATTCATACGATAGGACAGTTGGCACAGACTGATGAAGCGATTCTTATTAGTATGCTTGGCAAGATGGGAAGTGTACTATGGGCATTTGCTAATGGCTTTGATGATAGTCCGGTGCGTAAAGAAAATACTCATGCACCTATTAAATCCGTAGGAAACAGCACCACCACTCATAGAGATTTGGTAAATGATGAGGATGTGAAGATTATCATTTATGTTCTGGCAGAGAGTGTGGCTGCAAGGCTTCGGGAGAATGGTTTTCGGTGTCGGGTAGTAGAAATAAGTATCAGAGATAATGAACTTTATTCTTTTACCCGTCAAAGAAAGATTGCCAATGCTACAAATATTACGGAAGAGATTGCAGCAGAAGGCTTTCGGCTATTTAAAGAGAACTATGACTGGAGAAAACCGATTCGTAGTGTGGGAGTCAGAGGAGCTGACCTTGTGAATGATAACTATTGGGAGCAAATGGATTTGTTCTGTGATTTCAAGCTTAGGGATAAGCTGATGAAGATGGATGCTACTGTGGATGATATCCGCAGAAGGTTTGGTTTTTACAGTATTCAAAGGGGAATTATGTATCAGGACAGAATATTATCGGCAGTGAATGCGAAAGATGACCATACAGTGCATCCACATGGTTATTTTAATCAGTAAAGGAGTTGGACGGATTGACACGTAAGAAATTAACAGACAGGCAACAGCTTGTATATGATGGCATAGTGAAGTATCAGAAGGAACATGGCTTTGCACCATCTATCAGAGAGTTGTGTAAAATCAGTGGCTTGGCTTCTACTTCCAGTGTGTATGCACATTTGAAGAGTTTAGAAGATTTAGGCTATATCAGGAGAAAAGAAGATGCCCCAAGGGCGATTGCAATTATTTAGATAACGGGAGGATTCGATGGAAGGATATAAGGTTTATGTAGATGTAACCGCAGAGTTCAGTGCCGAAGGGGTATTAACTCCGAAAAGCTTTCGCTGGACGGACGGTAATGTATATGAAATTCAAAGAGTAAAGGATGTTCGCAGAGCTGCTAGTCTTAAGGCAGGTGGTGTGGGTATGAGATATACCTGTGTTGTGAACGGTAGAGACAGCTATCTTTATTATGAAGATAATAACATGTGGTTTATGGAGAGAGCCGGAGCATAAGCTGAGTGTCGCAGATGACATATAAATAACAGTAAAATGTTGTAACCGTGTCATTAAAGACATTCAGTTGCTTCCGAAAAGATCAGCATTAGGGTTGTGGGTGACACAAGAGGCAGTTGTCACATCGGAACTCCACTTCCCGGAAGACTTGCAAAGGTACTTTCCCTTCCTAAGCGAGTACAAAGTTGAAACATTGATTTTGTATAGCAAAGGAGCGAACTGAAGTTGGATAAGAAAATCGAGATAAGATGTAGAAATGGTCATTGTAACAGGCTGTTTATGAATTATTATGTTACAGGTAACGATGTAGAGTTGAACCTTGGCGGGTTTGAACTTAAGTGTGAAAAGTGTAAAAGGGTCTTAAGGCTCAAAAATTATACGGAGAAGCTTTTAATGGAGCAATCGGTAAAAGGTGTTTTCCGTGTGTAAGATATGAATTAGAAAATTAAATGATGGCGCCACCTGATAAGGACGGCATTGCTAGACAATGTGCGGTACCACGGACGCAGGGGAAAGATAACCAGTTTTGGACTGGCTTTCCTTTGCGTTCTTTTTTTATGCGTGATGTAGAAAAATATATGTCCACCAACATTTCTGTAACTGGTTATCGCCAGAGTACAGAAAGGATGGAAAATAAGATGAATTACGAACTGAAGGATAGTGGGTTAAGAATTAAGAAGTTGAGAAAAGAAGCGGGATATACACAGGAAACATTTGCGGCAGAGATTGGAATTTCCCATAGAACCTATGCAGGAATCGAATCAGGTGCCCATGGTACAAGTATTGATACGCTGATAAATATTGCAGAAGCTCTTGATACAACGTTGGATTATCTTGTTTGTGGTAAGAGTAATAATTCTGCTGGTGAGATTGATGAATTGCTTGCTTCGGTAGATGAAGATAAAAAAGCTATGGTTCTTACGATGATTAAGGGAATGATTTTAAGTATTTCCTAAAAGAAAACTACGCAAATGATACGTAGTAACTACGCAGACAACCACATAAAAATATGTGTTGATATTTATTAGAATATAACTGTGCTCAAGGAAAGCATATCACGAGAGTGAACAGCGCTGATAACTCTCCTTATTAAATGAAAAGGAGATTAGAAAATTATGAATAACGTAAAAACAGATAAGGCAATCGGATTTATTAAGTCCAGAAAGGCAAGAGCGAAGGTTAATGAATATTCTGACAGACTGGCAGAGTCAGCTGCGAAGCAGGATATCGAAATGCTTTTTGTGTTAGTTGATGCAGGCGGCTCCAGAGATCTCGACAGACCGGTTCTTGATGAGATTTATGAGATGATGGCAGACAGTGAATTGTCCCATGTGTTCCTGAGAAGTACCTTGGATATTTCGGATAACTTATCAGATGTGCTTGCCTTTATCGAGTATGCCAATGACCATAACGTGCTTGTCCATGTTGTAAAAGTGCATGATGAGGATGAATATCCGGGAGACTTTGGAGTGGATGATGATATGGGCGATGACTGGGGTGAAGACGGTTCTGATATTTGGGACGGAGGTGCCGGATGTTAAGTGCGTATCATAATGGCGAGGTAGAGAATCTTCTCTACCTCCCGGAATATAAGATGTATCTGTCCATAGATTACGAAGGAGTCAATGTGTATGACGAATACGAAAATCACTATGGAACATTTGCAACAGAGGAAGAGGCTATGGAAGCCCTTGGGAGATATAAGAGAGGTGGCTGCTGATGAAATACGAAGGATATATGGTGGGACCAGCTCTTAGAAAACTTCGGGAGGACAGAGGACTTAGTATCATGCAGGCTTGTAATTTGACTGGAATGAGTCCTTCTAGCATCAATCAGATGGAACAGGGTGGACGTAATATGAGTATGAAATCCTTGTTCTTGTTTATGGAAGCATATCAGACGGATGCTAATACGGTTTTGGATATTAGACCAGAGAATAGCTCGATTGATTCAAAATTAGCCTCATTGCCTGAAGGACAAAGAGAGTATTTAATGAGTACATTTCTTTTCATGCTTGAAAAAGCAGAAAGAATGTCAGCTTAGGAGGAACAGCTATGGCAAAGAAGGTAGAACCGAGATATGAGTGTATTGCTTATTTATCTGTCGAAGCTGATTTGGCTGATGTGGATAGATTAGAAAATAAGCAACTTAAGTATATAAAAGAATATGCGAAAGCTCACAACATTGCCATTGTAGGCATTATGAGGAGACATGGCTTTTGCATGAATGATGTTTATAGAAACTTTAGACAGATTGCTTCTTTAATAAATAAGAACCGTGTGCAGGGAGTAATCATTGCTGGAATGAAATTTGTAAGCAATGACATGGAAGATGCGTATTACAAAATCGGAATGATTAAAGCTGCTGGTGGTCAGTTTATTACGGTAGATGAGGGCAATCTGGGTATGAAGCTCGTGATGGAGGATTAAGTGATGAAGAAGTTTAAGGATTATGGAAAATATAAGCGTGGCGATGTGGTATATGTGGATTTTGGACATAAGCCGCCAGGAGTAGAAGGCGGTATCAGACCTTGCGTGATTGTAAGTTGCGATGCGAGCAATCATAATGGTGCACCGATGGTAACAGTTTGTCCGTTAAGCAGCAAGTTGAAGCCTATACCGGTGCATGTGCGGATTAAACCTAATGATGTAAAGGGATATCGATTGAAGACTATTTCAGATTTTCTTCCGGAGGATATTCAGACGGTATCGAAAATGGCTATTCGTGGAAAGACAGGTTTTATACCGGTGGATGCTGACGTTATGGGGGAAATTGACAGAGCGCTTATTAGACAGCTAAATCTTTTAGCCACAGCAAGAAATATGGTTATGGAGGAATTGAACAATGGATCAGAGAACGAAAAGAACTGATAAAAAAAGATTTGCAAGATACTCCGAAGGTGCAGAGCTTTATTCAATGAGTGTGTCGAAGTTTATGCAATTGGCAAAGGATGCGAAAGCATGTTACAAGGTGAATCAGTTGGTACTTGTTAATCTTGATATCATAGATGAGTATTTAGAGGCTTTCCATATAGTAGATGAAGATTTCTACAAATGATAAAAAAGAATAATGGAGAAAAGTGCAAAAAATGATTGACTTTTGGTAATACCAAAAGTATAATAAGGGTAAGAAGTGAGGAGGTGCTAGGATGACAAAGATGGGTAGACCGAAGGTCGATAAACCGATTGACCATGTTGTAACAGTCAAGTTTAGAGAAGAGGAATACCAAGCTTTGTTGGAATATGCACAGTCTCGCAACTTATCCATATCGCATATATTACGACTGGGTGTTGAGATGCAAATCAAAAATAACCAGAAGTAGTGCAGGCTCTTTTCTCCAGAAAGGAGATAAGGATGGCTTGTAGAAAAGATGGAAAAGGTAGAGTTTTAAGAAAGGGTGAGAATTACAGAAAAGCAGATGGCAGATATTCATATGTTTACCGTGATGCTTTGGGTGTGAAGCGAACCATATATGCGAAGTCACTTACGGTTCTTCGTCAGAAAGAGGAAACGCTTGTCAGAGACCAAATGGATGGTTTAAATGTATATGTTGCAGGTAAGGCGGATGTGAATTTCTTGTTTGATAGGTATATATCAACAAAAACAGAACTTCGAAGCACGACCTATAGTAATTATTTATATGTTTGGAATCATTTTGTAAGAGATACCTTTGGCAAGAAGAAAATACGGGATGTTAAGTATTCTGATGTTTTGTTTTTCTACAATGATTTGGTTACAAACAAGGGATTGCAGATTAACACGTTAGAGAGCATTAATACCGTGTTGAAACCAACATTTCAACTTGCTGTACGTGATGATATTATAAGGAAGAATCCGGTAGATGGAGCATACTGTGAGATTAAGAAACGTAATGGTGGTGCAAGAAAGAATCGTAGAGCATTGACGGTTGAGCAACAGCGAGCATTTATGGAATATGTGGCTCAAAATCCATTCTTTTATCATTGGTATCCGTTGTTCATGTTTCTTTTGGGAACTGGCTGTAGAATCGGAGAGGCAATTGGTATAAGATGGGATGATGTAGATATGGAAAAGCGTGTTATCAGTGTTAACCACAGCTTAACCTATTATCAGAGAGCAGATGATTCTTTTAAATGTGAGTTCAGGGTTTCGCAGCCTAAGACAGAAGCTGGTATCAGATATATACCGATGATGCAACCTGTCTACGAAGCATTAAAGAGTGAATATGAACGTCAGGAAGAAGAAGGATTTTGCGTCGAGAATGTAGATGGAATGACAAATTTTATATTTACAAATCGATTTGGAATGCCTCATAACCCGGCAGCAGTGAATAGAGCTATCAAAAGGATTGTAGATGCTCACAATGCAGAGGAAGAAGTAGCAGCAAAGAAGCAGAAGAGGGAACCAATTATGATTCCGAGATTCTCATGTCATATTTTTAGACATACCTTTGCTTCGAGGTTCTGCGAAAACGAAACTAATGTAAAAGTAATTCAAGAAGTGATGGGACATGCTGATGTATCAACTACCATGAACATTTATGCAGAAGTGAATCAGGAAGTTACCAGATCTTCAATTGAAAATCTAGCAAAGAATATGGATATATTTTAGAAAAGAGTCCTCTTGAGGTTATCTTTTCAATATGCTATAATCCTTGATGTGTTGTTAAGGGTTGATAACAACACATCTGACTACTTTTAAGGGGTAATGACTACTTTTTGACCACTAAAAGTCAAAAAATCGTGGAAGAGTAAGTAAGAGTATGAAATGCGAGAATGCCCGAAAAATAAGGGTTTACAAGCATTTGCAAGAGTGAAAAAAAGCTCCGAAAAAGCTCCCTACCATGAAGAGCTTGGATAACTAAAAAATCCCCTCCTCGTTTTTGAAACGGGGAGGGTTTGCGTTTTTAAGCTAAAGTGTGCTATAATAAAGGCCGAAATTTTGAATTTCATTGAGGTGTGTAATGAAGAAATACATAATACCGATTATCATGTTAGTTATATTCGAAACAGTTGCAGTTACACTTTGGTTAACTAAGGATAATATCTTTTATCTGTTAAATTTTAGTTATATCGGATGTTCTATTGCATTAGGTCTTACACTCTATATTAAGAAATATAAATATGCACGACGTATAACGCAGTTGCTGGTAGGTTTATATATGTTACTATATTTGGGCGTGATTTGTAACGAGAACATGCAGATAGAGGGATTTTGGTATTATTTGTTTACAGGCGTATTCGAGGCCGCAACCATTCATTACGCAGTCGCTAAGATTTTTGGACCGTTGATTTTTGGAAGAGGTTGGTGCGGATATGCCTGCTGGACTGCTATGGTATTAGATTTTTTGCCATATAAAGTGCCGATGCGACCAAGAAAGAAAATAGGATGGATTAGATATATTGTTTTTATCATATCATTAATATTTGTTTCAGCTCTTTTCTTGGCTAATGTAGGCAATATGGAAAAAATAATGTTTTGGGCATTTATAACAGGAAATATTCTGTATTATGCAGTGGGTACTATTCTTGCGTTTGCTTTTAAGGATAATCGCGCTTTTTGTAAATACATATGTCCTATTACGGTGATAATGAAGCCAATGAGTTATTTTTCGTTGCTCAGGATAAAATGTGATACAAGTAAATGTGTATCATGCGGAAAGTGCAAAAAGGTTTGCCCAATGGATGTTGACGTGACAGACAATTCAAGGAAGCGTCAAAATGGAACGGATTGCATTTTGTGTTTTGAATGTACAAAAGCATGTCCTAAGAATGCATTATAAATTGGGGCTTAAGAGAGATAACTTCCCATTTGTAAGGTAATAAAACGAGAGGGCTGTTTTTCAGCCCTCTTTGTCACGCCATTAAATAGTTAATAAAGCAAAGATTTGACAAAAAATGCGTATGTTGTATTATAGGGTGTGCGCTTAGGCGCATAAAGGCTACCAGAAACGGTAGGCGGTTAGCTCTCCAATGGAGGGCTCTTTTCCCTCCGGGAAGGAGGGGTGTCTTATGGTTACATACGAAGCAATGTTTCTTTTCGCTTCTCTTGTTGTAGCAATTGTGGCACTTGTTGTTGATATAACAAAAAAGAAATAACCGCCCCCTGCTAAAAGTGCGGTTATTTCAAAACCAAACTTAAGAGCTGACCGTCTATCGGTAGCCTTTTCTATATATTAGTATAAACGATTTTTATGATTTGTCAATACGTTCTATACATTATACACATTTTCACGCCATTAAATAGCTCATTGCAAGCATTAGGCAAAAGCCAGCAAGCAAAGCATAGGTTATGCCTTGTGCTTCTCCTTCGGAATGTGTTTCGGGTATCATTTCGTCGCTTATAACATAAATCATTGTGCCGCCGGCAAATGCCAGTGCAAAGGGCAAAATTGCCTGCGAAAGGCTTACTGCAAAATATCCTACAAACGTGCCCACGACCTCGATCAACCCTGTGCCGAGCGCCACCAAAAACGTGCGCCCGCGGCTTATGCCTGATGCCAGCATGGGTGCAATGATAACCATGCCTTCGGGAATGTTTTGCATGGCGATACCCATGGCGACAGTCATTGCCTCGGCGGTATTGCCTGTGCCAAAGCCCACACCTGCGGCAATGCCCTCGGGCAGGTTATGTATCGCTATTGCCAAAACAAAAAGCAAAACCTTGCTTATTCGTGCGTGCTTTTCGGGGCAAGAGGTTATATCTACCCCCGAAGCTTTGCAAATGTGGGGCACTGCCCTGTTCATTAAATCAAGCAGCACAGCCCCTGTGAAAACTCCTGCAATGGTGGTTAAAAGAGCAAATCTTCCGCCGTATTCCAACGAGGGAAGAATAAGCCCTGTCATTGCCGCCGAGAGCATTACCCCTGCGGCAACAGAAAGAATTATGTCGCTTACCCTGCGAGAGGATGCCTTGAACAAGAAGCCTATGGCTGCACCTAAAACGGTGGCTCCTCCCACGCCAAGGGCTGTTAAAAGTACAATTTGCATGTTGTATTCCTCCGAAAAAAGTTTTTAAACAGCCCAAGAGGTCTTGGCAAATAAGATTTTAAGATAAAACAAGCGTGAAACCAAGAAACCTGTTTTTTGTTTCCCAATTTCACGCTTTCACTTTTAATATATGGTTTGTACCTTTAAGGTGTTACAGATAGTTTTCCACAAGCTCTAAAAGGGCTTCTTTTGTTTTGTAACCAACCGATGTTTCTTTAAGCTCGCCGTCCTTAAAAATAATAAGGGTGGGTATGCTTGTAATACCAAAGGATTTTGTAAGCTCAGACTCGTCATCAACGTTAACCTTGCCAACCTTAAGCTTGCCATCAAGCTCTTCTGCGATTTCAGCAACAACGGGGGCAATCATTTTGCAGGGGCCGCACCATGTTGCCCAGAAATCTACCAAAACAGGCAATTCGCTTGCCTTAACTTCTGCTTCAAAATTTAAGCTTGTTAATGTAATTTCGCTCATTTTTTAAACCTCCTGTATTTTAATGACTTATTTCGACTTATAGTAAAGCATGCAATGGCAAAAACCTTCAAAATCGGGGTCGTCTATCTGCTCTTTAAACTCTTTGCACATGCACTTGTTATCTTCTGTTCTTTCAAGTCTGCAAGGGCAATAGCCGCCTGTGCGCTTTAATCCGTCCTTAATGGTTTTTACAATTTCTTTATCCGGGTTAAGTGTTATTTTCATTACAGCACGCATCCTTTCACCGATTTATGATGTTATATTTATTATATCATGTTTTTTCGGGTTTATCAATAGGCGGTAAGTGGAAGTGAGGGCGCCGTGCGAGGGCGCGGCGGCAGCCTGTGCCCGAAGCGTGGCGCCCGGGTGCCGGGGGCTCCGCCGCCTCGCCCAAAGGCGCCGCATGGCGGCTTTGCAGCTTGGTGAAATCGCCCTCTTGATTTTTGCGAACAATGTGCTATAATAATTAACGAGGGGTGTGGGGGTTCACGCCCTTTTTTGGTATTAACAGCTCAGCCACAAGGAGATTTAAATGGATAGCAACGATAAAAGAGTCCTCCCGCAGGAGGATATAGATTTTGAACGTGAGCTTTATGAAAGGCAGAAGCGTGAAATTGAAGAACGTGCAAGACTTGACGCCGAGCGTGAAAAAGCGCAGGCCAAGGCAAAAAAAGAATATGAAAAGAGCTTAAACGACCGCAAGATCGAGCTGATGAAGCTTAAGCAAGGCGTTATCGAATCCTCGGACGTGATAAAAGAGGAGGAAAAGGTTAAAACCAAGCTTTCGTTTGGCGAAACGATATCTAACATCTGGTACCGTTCAAAGTGGCTGATTATATTTGCGGCATTTTGTTTGGTGGCATTTGGATACATAACATTTGATGCCGTGTTTAAAACCAAGCCCGATTTGACAGTTCTGGTTTTATCTTATGATGACGCACTTTATTACCGCTCCGAAGAGGTTGAGACCTTTTTAGAGGGTTATTGCGACGATCTTAACGGCGACGGCGAGGTTTATGTTTTGGTATATAACATCTCGACTGATTATTCCGACCCGAACACTGTAACCTCTAACCAGGCACAGCTAATGAGCCAGCTGCAGACAGGCGAGAACATAATTGTAATATCGGATTGTGAAAACGATTTTATTATGCACGATTTCAGAGCCGAATATCCCGATAACCCACGCTTTACCGAGCGAGGAATGCTGATCAATTGCGCCCTCACCCGTGAACAGCTTAAGTGGCAGGCAATGCCCGAAAGCCTTTATATCGGTATGCGCCAGCCTGCAAAGCTTTTATCTACAAGCGAGGAAACAATGCAGGAGAACTTTAACCAAGCTTTGCCGATGTTTGAACGAATTGTTGAGGCAATTACCGAAAGCGAGCCGTAAAACAAAAAGTTTTTAAAAAACTTTAAAATATTTTCAAAAAAGTGTTGACAAATGCGATTAGATTAGTTATAATATCAAAGTCGCCTTTAGTAGACAAGGCGACCGAGTGATGGGAGCATAGCTCAGCTGGGAGAGCACCTGCCTTACAAGCAGGGGGTCATAGGTTCGAGCCCTATTGTTCCCACCATCTTCGGCCCGGTAGTTCAGTTGGTTAGAACGCTAGCCTGTCACGCTAGAGGTCGTCGGTTCGAGCCCGATTCGGGTCGCCACTCTTTTTATATAAAAAAGAGAATAGCTTATTGGGTCTGCCTCTGTAGCTCAGTTGGTAGAGCAGGGGACTGAAAATCCCCGTGTCGTTGGTTCAATTCCGACCGGAGGCACCAATATTTGCGGATTTAGCTCATCTGGTAGAGCGCCACCTTGCCAAGGTGGAGGTAGCGAGTTCGAGCCTCGTAATCCGCTCCACTTAAATCGTCGTGGTAATAACCGCGGCGTTTTTATTTTGCCTAAAAAACGGTAGCAAGCCGCCGTCGGCGGAGCGCGCCCTGTTAGGGGCTGTGCGCAGGCGGTGGCGGCGGTCGGCGCCACGCTCAGGCACGGTTCGCAAGTTAGCGAACGCACCTTTCGCACAGCGCCCTTGCCATTGACAAATCCTAATGCTTTGCTATAATTTAATCATAGATCCTAAAAGGAGCGAGTGTTATGAGATCATTATTAAGAAAAAGCTTTGTTGCAATAATTTTGGTTGTAGTGGTTATATCTCTTACTGCGTGCATACCCACAGATGAAGCTAAAACTCAGGTAGCCGAGTTCTTAAGCTGTTTAAGCGAGGGTGATTACGAATCAGCCGAGGAATACATGCACCCCGATTCGCCGATAAATGCTGAATATTTGCAGGCTTTTGTTGAGGAATCGCAAAAAGCAGGTGCTGATTTGTCACAGGGAATTGATAAGATTTCTTACAATAACATTCAAACCTCCTATTACCATAGCGATGTTGACGGCAAGCGCTTGGTGCTTGGCGGCGAGGTAACTTTGCTTGACGGCACAAGCTTCGAGCTTTCAATTGAATTTGTTGATAACGATGGCGGGTATGGGATATCGCAGTTTTCTGCCACATATTCTAACCCAATTTAAGCAGGCGGTGGGTTTATGACTGAAAGACTGCTAACCGTTAAAAGTGCATTGCTTACTAACGCCTTAAAGCACGCAAAAATGCGCCCGCAGGACGCTGTTAAGCTTGTTTATCAGGCATGCTTTGGCCCCGGGCATTTGATCTCAGATCCTCAAAAGGCTTTTGAGTATTTAAAAGCCGAATACGAGGCGACCCGCCCCCGTGAAACTGCCCCCTTGTGCGAGCCGATAGGTCTTGGTATGGCAAGGGTGAACCTTGCAGCACTTGACCCCAACGGCGTTGAGATCGAAAAGCTTTTTGCGGCGTTCATCGCCTCCTCGAAAATTAAAAACAGCGATATGGCTGAGTTTTTAAAAGCTTTAGAGCTTTTAAAAAGCCTTTGTAAAGACGGTGTTTTCAGATTTGGCGTTGACGAGCTTAACGCTTATTTAGAGGATTATGCAAAGGCGGGTTATCCGATGGTTTCGCACAGCAAGGAATATAAGCAAGCCTATGAGCCGGCCTACCGTGTGGTGCTTGAGGAGATTTTTAGAGCGAACATTTAACGGAGGATAGAATATGTCGGCATTTGCAATGTGGCTTAACGAGGCTTTTGCAGGCTTCGACCATGCTGTTTTAGAGCTTTTTCATAACCTTGCCGTTTTGGCAGACTGGTTTTTTACACCTTTCTTTAAAATAATTACCCTTTTTGGCGAGGACGGTATACCCTGCATAATTTTAGGCATTGCGCTTTTGTTCTTTAAAAAGACAAGAAAAGCAGGCGTTTGCGTTTTGGCAGCCATAATTATCGGCTGGCTGGTTGTTAACATCTCGGTTAAACCGTTGGTAGCTCGCCCCAGACCTTATGTAAGCGGTGTTGAGGATTATTATAACTGGTGGCTTTCGGCAGGCGGCCCCGAAATGAGCGAGTTTTCCTTCCCCTCGGGCCACACAAACATTGTTGCGGCAACACTTACGGCTTTTTGCTTTGTTATGGGCAAAAAGTGGATCGCCCCCTGTGCCGTGTTCAGCGTGTTAATGGGTATGTCGCGCATTTATTTAATGGTGCATTACCCCACCGATGTTATAGGCGGATTGATTTGCGGCTTTGCTGCAGGGCTTCTGGGCTGGCTGATCGTTGATTTGGTGTATAAAAAGGTTGTACCTAAATTTAAGAGAGCATAGCAAAACCCTCTCCTTGGTTTTTCAAGGGGAGGGTTTATTGGAGCTGGTGGCGTGACTCGAACACGTGACCTGCGCATTACGAATGCGCTGCTCTACCAACTGAGCTACACCAGCACATGTATGTTTCAAGTACAGCCTCCCTTATTTTAAGGGAGGTGGCGACGAAGTCGACGGAGGGATAAAAAGTCCTCGCCTCGCCTTGACCGGGTACTATAACATTATATACAACAGCGCCAACTTTGTCAACAAACTAAACTTAAAATATTTGTCAGAAAACATCGCAAAAGTATTTGCTATATTCACAAAGATGTGCTATAATCATTCTATAAGTAGTCTTAATTACGAGTTTTGAACATATATATTGAGATGAGGGATACATTCCCCCGAGAAAGGACGGTAAAATTCATGTTTCAGGAAGGCACAAAAAAGCGCTCATGGATTCAGATAGTCGGAGCGATTGTTCTTTTTATTCTGGTAATAGCCATTATCGGCACTTTTGTACTGTTTGGCATTTTTAAAGACGCTAATTCTGCGCCGTCACTTTTTGGTTACAGAGTTTACATTATGAACGGTGACGGAATGGAACCGAGAATCGAGGGTGGCTCGGCAGTATTTGTTAAAGAGGGCGAATTCCCTCAGCGCGAGGGTAATGTTATCCTTTGCAGTATTGACGGACAGCTTGCGGTAGTAGGCTTTTTGGGAACCGAGGATATTATAACGCCTGACGGTGCCGCCGAGACCAGATACATAGTTAAATATGACACCGCACCTGCAGAGGAAAAGTGGGGCGTTGGCGAAAGTGACATTATCGGTGTTGCAAAGACTTACAGCAAGTTTTTTGGCAGCGTGGTAAAATTCGCTTCGTCTAAAGCAGGCATGCTTACGGTTGTAATCATTCCCTGTGCATTGGTGCTTATTTATGAAGTAACAATGTTTATAATCTCTCTTAAAAAGAAGAAGGCAAAATCTCCTGTTATCGAGGAGCCTGTAAACGAAAAGAATTTGAAGGCTCAGATAGAAAAGAACGAAAAGAAGAAGTTCGTGCTTGACGAAGGTTATCTTGACAAGATGCCCGAAGAATCGGCTAAGCCTGCCGAGGCTATTGCGATTAGAAAAGCTTATACCGAAGCAGGGGCTGAAACCGCAAAATCTTCGTTCAAGTTAGAGTTCGAGTCGGATAAGACTGAGCACAAGCCTCGACAGAAGCTCGAGTTCACCTCGGATAAGATTACCATACCCGATGAAGAGATTAAGGTTGAACCCAAGACAGAGCCCAAGACAGATACAAACGATGATGAACCGTTTGTAACGCTTACCATCGATTCCAAGGACGAGAAGAACGATTCAGTCATCGACCTTGAAAATCTCTCGGCATCGAGAATTGACGACCTTATTAAAATGCTTGAGGCTGAAAAACAGCGCTTGGGCGGAGATAATAACTAAAAAATCAACCCGCAAGAGGTAATTCTCTTGCGGGCGTTTTTTTATTTTGAAAGAAGCTCGTTGAGCCTATCCGGATCGCAAAAGCTTGTTCCTATTCCGCTTATAGCGCCTGCCGCACAGCAAACGGCGTAGTCAAGAGTCTCGTCAAGGCTGAGTCCTTTGCTCATTGCAAGGCAGGCCCCTGCGACCATCGAATCTCCTGCGCCCTGTGTGCTTTTAACATCGACTTTAACCGCCTCGCGGTAAATAACCTCGTCGCTCGTGACGATTACAGCGCCATTTGCGCCCATCGAGGCTAAAACCACCGTCACACCGTAATCTGAAATAATCTTTCTGCAAAGGGCAACAATATCATCATTAGTTTCAAGATTAACGCCAAAGGTAGCCTCAAGCTCATATAAGTTCGGTTTTATCATAAACGGCTTAGCTTCAAGACCTTTTAAAAGCACCTCGCCCTGAGCGTCTAAAATCAGCCTTATTTCGGGGTTTTCACGCTTTGCAAGTTCGCCAAGGGTTTTATAAATATCCGTCGGCACGCCCTGCGGCAGACTGCCTGTAAGCACCAGATTGTCGCTTTTGCGTACCGCACGAATAAACGAGTCGGTAAAACCGTTAAGGTGGTTGCTGTCAACATAAGCACTTTTTTCGTTAATTTCAATGGTGCTAAGACGTGAGCGATCGAACACCTTAAGATTAATACGCAGATCACCCTCGCACTTAATAAAGTCATGAGGGATATTTTCACGCTCGAGGGTTCTTTCAATAACCTCGCCGCCCGAAAAGTTAAGCCCTATCGCCTTTGTTTTAAGCCCTAAACGCTTAAGCGCACGGCTTACGTTAATTCCCTTGCCGCCAATATCAAGGCTTAAAAGCTCAACGCGGTTCATCGAGTCCACATCAAATCTTTCACAGGCTACTGTTTTATCTAAGCAGGGGCTAAGGGTTACTGTTGTCGTCATGTCGTGTCGCCTCTTTCACACAAAGTTATTAATACATTATAGTATAATAGCTTTGGCGGCTTATGTCAATTCGTCAAGCCTCTAACTGGCGCGAGAGGAACATTGCGGCGGTTTGGCTTAATGTGAGGTGAAGCTGTGTGCCCTTTGCCGCTGAATCGCCTGCCAAAAAGCAAACAGCACCCGAAATATCGCCCGAGACAACAATGGGGCTGATTGCAAGTGCATGGCGAGAGATACCCTCGGCAGGTAAAACAGGCTTGCCCTCGCCTGTGAACTGCCACGACTTGCGAAGCTCTAAAATCTCCTCTAACCCCTGAGAAATGCGGCGCTCGTTAAACTCTCGCTTAGAAACGCCCGAAACCGCAACAACGTGGTCTCTGTCGAAAATGACAACGGGAGCGTTGCCAAGCTTGTGAATAACCTCGGCAACCGAAGCGGCAGATTCGGACAGCTCGTTAATGGGCGAGTATTTTTTAAAGATGACCTCGCCCTCGCTGTTAGTGTAAATTTCAAGTGGGTCGCCTTCGCGGATACGCATGGTGCGGCGGATCTCTTTGGGAATAACAACTCGTCCGAGGTCGTCAATTCGTCTTACAATTCCTGTAGCTTTCATTATATAAATCTCCTTTAAAACAAATTTATGGCTTTATTATTTGTCAAACGAGGGGATTTATACTGCCTGCTATAAATTATATTTAATCTTCTTTGTGCACAATATAAAAATATTAAACGCAAAATTATCATCTATATCAATTGATTGCAGGCTTAAATAGTTGTATAATTTTATTAATAATGTTATTTTCTATTTTTTAAGGAGGACAACATGGAAAGAATTAAACTTAAAGCACTGCTTAACGATATGACCTTGGAGGAAAAAGCTTTACAGCTTGTTCAGCTTTACGGCGCATTTTTGGGCGATGTTGACGTTTTAACAGGCCCTGCAATGAGCTTTGCAAAAATGCCTGCCGACCGCCCTTATCAGGTGGGCAGCCTTTTAGGCGAGCACGGTGCCGAGCACCTTATCGACCTGCAGGATAAAATGATGGCTATTCAGCCTCACCACATACCTGCACTTTTCATGCTGGATGTGATTCACGGATATAAAACAGGTTTCCCTGTGCCGATTGCAATAGGCTCGAGCTTTAACCCAAGCCTCGCAAAAGAGATTTGCTCTGCTGCAGGCAAAGAGGCAGCAGTGGCAGGCTTGCACGTTACCTTCTCGCCGATGGTTGACCTTGTAAGAGACAGCCGCTGGGGCAGAGTTATGGAATCGACGGGCGAGGACGTGTGGCTTAACTGTCAAATGGCAAAAGCCGAGGTTGAGGGCTTTCAGGGAGACGATTTTAAGGACAAGGGCAAGCTTGCCGCTTGTGTTAAGCACTTTGCGGCATACGGCGCCGCAGTTGCGGGAAGAGATTATAACGTAACCGAAATCAGTGAACACACCTTGCACGAGGATTATCTGCCCTCTTACAAAGCCGCAGTAGATGCCGGCGTTGCATTGGTTATGACAGCGTTTAACACGATCGACCGCAAGCCCTGTACCACCAACAAAAAGCTTTTGCGTGACATTTTGCGTGACGAAATGGGCTTTAAGGGCGTTGTTATTTCAGACTATGGCGCAATTCAGGAAACCATTGCACACACGACTTCGGTTGACCACCGTGATGCCGCTAAAAAGGCAATTCTGGCAGGTTGCGACATTGATATGGTAAGCCCTTGCTATATTCAGAATTTGGTAAGTTTGGTTGAAGACGGCGAGGTTGACATTAAGCTTGTTGACGAAGCGGTTATGCGTGTTTTAGAGCTTAAGAATGATTTGGGCTTGTTCGAGAACCCTTATAAAGATGCCTCAAGTGAGGGCGAAAAGGAAGTTTTAATGTGCCGTGAGCATTTAGAGCTTTCTCGCCGTGCCGCCGAGGAGACAACAGTTTTACTTAAAAACGATGGCGCACTGCCTCTTAAAAAGAATCAAAAAATCGTTGTTGTGGGTGCATTGGCAGATGACAACTTAATAACAGGCTCGTGGGCACTGTTTGTTGATAAAGATAAGACAGTTACCCTAAAGCAGGCAATAAGCGAGCTTTATAGCGATGTAAACGTTAGCTTCTTTGCCTCGGACGAAATAAGCGACGAAATGCTTGAAGCTGCAGAATCGGCAGATGTTGTGCTTCTCGCATTGGGCGAAAACCACACCAAAACAGGCGAATCGTTAAGCATTGCCGACATTACGCTTTGCAAGGCGCACAGAGACTTGTTTGATGCAGTTTACAAGGTCAACAAGAACACTGTTACAGTTCTTTTTGGCGGCAGACCTTTGGCTTTGCCCGAGGTAGCGCAAAAAACAAACGCTTTGTTAGAGGCTTGGTTGCCCGGCACCTGCGGCGCTTATGCAGTTGCTGACATTTTGTTCGGTGACGCTAACCCCTCGGGCAGACTTTCAATGAGCTTCCCTTACACAACCGGTCAGTTGCCGATAAGCTATGCGGCATTTACAACAGGCAGACCCAAGCCCAACACCGATAAGTTTGTGCCTTATGCCTCGAACTATATGGACTATCCCAACGTGCCGCTTTATCCGTTCGGTTGGGGATTATCCTACACAAATGTTGAGTATTCGGGTGTGAGCCTGAGCGCTGATAAGCTCACCAAGGACGGCAAAATTTTTGCAAGTGTTACCGTTAAGAACGCAGGCGATATGGCGGTTTTAGAGCCTGTTCAGCTTTATATCCGCGATATTAAGGGCAGTGTTGTGCGCCCTGTAAGAGAGCTTAAGGGTATTGAGAAAATAAGCCTTGAAGCAGGCGAGGAAAAGACAGTTTCGTTTGAGATAACCGAGCCCATGCTCAGATTTTATGACGACGAAATGAACTTTGTAAGCGAAAAAGGCGAGTTCATGGCGTGGATAGGCTCGACAAGCTTGACAGAAAACGGTGCAAAGTTTGTGTTGGAATAAAAAAATATAAAATGAATAAGGGCGAGCCTGCGTGCTCGCCCGTTGGTTTTGATGTGAGATTCTAAGGCTCCCTTTGTTAAAGGGAGCTCCCGCGAAGCGGGTGAGGGATTAAAAAAGCAGACACCATTTTAAACGGTCGTCTGCTTTAATGTTTTTTATCAATCCTTTTTCGCCCTGCCGGGGATTCGCTTAAAAGCGATTGCTGTGCGTGTCGGCAAATAGCACATAAATCCGCATCTGCCGTCGGGCGTTTTGCGAGCCTTAAACTTAATCGAGGTATCAACTCTTGAGAAACCGCCGAACTGCCCATCATCGCTTGAAAGTACAACTTTGTAATCGCCCTCATTCTCAGTTGGAATAAAGTACCCCTCGAACGAGCGGGTGGGGTTAAAGTTAAAGGCAAAGGTCACACTGCCTTTTGAATAGATTATAACCTTGTCCGATTGGTGGAGCCAGCGGTTGACGCTTTCTTTATTCAACAGGTTTTCACTCTTGATAAGCCCAATCATTGCTTTGTCAAAGTCGTTAAGCTCGTGATATCTTAAGCCGTGGTCGTCAACCAAGTTCCACTGGCGGCGGCAATAGTGATAGCTCCAGCCGTTGCCCTCACGGGGGAAGTCTATCCATTCGGGGTGGCCGAACTCGTTGCCCATAAAGTTAAGGTAGCCCTCGCCTGCAAGGGTCGAGGTTAAAAGCCTTATCATTTTGTGAAGCGCTATACCTCTGTCAACCACGGGGCTGCCGCCGAATTTTTGCATGCTTGAATACATTTCGGCGTCGCAAAGCCTAAACATAATTGTTTTGTCGCCCACAAGTGCTTGGTCGTGCGATTCGGCATAACCAATGGTTTTTTCTTTAGGTCGGCGCTGGGTAAGCTCATACCAAAGCTTGCCCATATCCCAGTTTTCGTCGCTCTGCTCTTTAATTGTCTTTATCCACAAATCGGGCACACCCATCGAAAGGCGGTAGTCAAACCCCATGCCTCCGTCAGAAATCTTAATGCACATTCCGGGCATTCCCGACATATCCTCGGCAATGGTGATGGCGTTTTTATTAACCTCGTGAATAAGCTCGTTGGCAAGCTGTAAATAGGTTACAGCCTCGGTGTCTGTATTCATCGAGAAATACATATCATATGATGTAAATGCCGAGCCTAAGCCATGGTCGAGGTAAAGCATCGAGGTCACACCGTCGAAACGGAAGCCGTCGAAGTGGAATTCTTCCATCCAATACTTGAGGTTTGATAAGAGGAAGTGCAAAACCTCGTTTTTGCCATAGTTGAAAAGCTTTGTGCCCCATGCCGAGTGGTTGCCCTTTTCGCCCGAATGGAAGAACTGATATTCGGTGCCGTCAAAGCAGTTTAAGCCCTCGTTGGTGTTTTTTACTGCGTGAGAGTGCACAACGTCTAAAAGAACGGTAATGCCCATTTGGTGAGCAGTGTTTATTAAGCTTCGCAGGTCGTCTGCCTTGCCGTATTTAGAAGAAGCGGCAAAAAAGTTTGAGACCTGATATCCGAACGAGCCATAATAAGGGTGCTCCATAATTGCCATTATCTGAATGGTGTTATAGCCTAAATCTTTAATTCGCGGAAGGATTTTATCTCTGAATTCGGAATATGTGCCGATTCTGTAATCCTCTTGCGCCATGCCAATGTGGCACTCATAAATCAGCGGAGTTTTTTCGGGCACAAAGCTTTGGTCTGTCCATTCAAAGCTGTTGGGGGCTTCGATCTCGGCACACCAAAGATAAGTTACAGGGTCTTGCACAACACGGGTAGCATAAGTGGGTATTCTTCTTAACTCCTCGCCGTTGTGAATGACAACTGCCTGCACCTTTTCGCCGGGCTTAAGGGCATCGTCTCCCTTTAAAACCACTTCAAAAACGCCGTTTTCAAGGCGGGTCATGGGGTTAGCTCTTGTGTTCCAGCCGTTAAAGTCGCCTGTTAAATACATTTCATCGGCGGCAGGTGCCCATTCGCGGTAGACCCAGCCGTTGTATATTTTGTGAAATCCGAAATATCTGTGGCCGTTTGCAAAATCAGAAATTTTGCCGCTGCCTGCAAGCTCTTTTTTCTTGCGGCGATAGTTGTCCATTCTAAGGTCAAGGTCGCTCTCGAAGGGAGCAAGATAGGGGTCTATGTCAATAATTTTTAACGAAGTTTTTGCCATGTATGTTGCCGTCCTTTCATAAAAATTAAAGTACAATAAAAGTATACTCTACAAACAAAGCGGTGTCAATGAGGGATTTTTTTGAAAAAGTGCGGAATTTTGCGCTTTTATGCGCCGACGTGCCCAAAGCGCGCCGCGAAGCGGCTGTGCACAGGGCGTGGAGGCGCCACGGCTCGCCACTTTGCCTCCCTGCGGTCGGCACACGGCTCGCCACGGCGCCCGAGCCAAAAAAGAGGCAGAATTTTGTAAAATCTATTGGCAAACTGTCGAAAATATGATAAAATAGTATTAACCGTATTACGGCTATTTCTTTAAATCGAAAGGAGAAATTTCAATGTTCGCAAAAGATTTTAAAAAACAGGCAAGAGATTGTTTAAACGGTAAATGGGGTACCGCAATTTTAGTTTATGTTATTCACATGGTTATTGCAATGGGTTGCTCGGCAATTCCCGTTGTTGGATCGTTTGCAGCACTTATTATTGGCGGCCCGTTAGTATTGGGCTTGACTTTTGTTTTTATTCAGTTTGTAAGAGGCGGCACTCCCGAAGTAGGAGATATGTTCTGGGGCTTTAAGGCTAACTTCTTAGAATCATTCCTCTTGCAGCTTATTAACAGCGTCTTCATCTTCCTTTGGTCGCTTTTATTCATCATTCCCGGTATTGTTAAGGCTTATTCTTATGCAATGAGCTTCTACATTCTTGCTGACAACCCCGGCATAAGCCAGTCTGAAGCAAGAAAAGCTTCCGTTGCAATGATGCAGGGCAACCGCTGGAGACTTTTCTGCTTGGAACTTAGCTTTATTGGCTGGATGATTTTGGGCATGTTCACCTTTGGCATTCTTTATATCTGGCTTGTTCCTTACATGCAGGCTGCATATGCCGCTTTCTATGAAGATTTAAAGGCAAAGAACGCTCCTGCTGTTGAACAGGCGCCTTCAACTGACGAGCCTGCTACTTGCAACCCCGAAATTGCTTAATTTGTTAAAACTAAAAAGCTACCGAATCTTCGGTAGCTTTTTCTTTTGCCTATTCAACTTTGTTTTCGCAATAAATACATCTTACGCTGCCATCGTCACACTTTTTAAATGCGTGAACGATCTCTTGTTCAGTTACGGTTATGCACTTTGGGTTTTGGCATCTAAGCTCGTCCGATTCAAAGGTTTCGGGGGTCGCATCGTCTCCAACCTCGCCCATATAGCCCAAAAGCTTCAAAATAAGCGCCATTCGCATATACATGCCGTTTTTAGCTTGCTTAAAATAACACGCCCTCGGGTCGTCGTCAACCTTAACCGAGATCTCGTTAACTCGGGGCAACGGGTGCATAATGCAAAGCTCTTTCTTTGCACCGTCAAGCTTGTCGAGCGTTAAAATATACGAATCCTTTAAACGCTCATATTCTTCGGGGTCAGAAAATCTCTCGCGCTGAATTCTTGTCATATACAAAACGTCAAGCGAGGGGAGCGCTTCCTCTAAGCATTCGGTTTCGCGGTAGTTCATTTCGCACTTATCCAAAACATCTGCCTTAACATAGTCGGGAATTCCAAGCTCTTTTGGAGAAATAAGCACAATGTTGATGCCCTCATATCTCGAAAGCGCCGAAATAAGCGAATGAACTGTTCTGCCGTATTTCAAGTCGCCGCACAAACCAACGGTCAGGTCATGAAGCCTGCCTGTTTCTTTTTTTATTGTCAAAAGGTCGGCTAAAGTTTGCGTTGGGTGGTTGTGGCCGCCATCGCCGGCGTTAATTACGGGTATTGTCGCCGCGCGTGAGGCTACATAGGGCGCACCCTCTTGCGGGTGGCGCATTGCAATAATATCAGCATAACAGCTTACTGTTTTTGCAGTATCGGCAACGCTTTCGCCCTTTGCGGCAGAGGAACTGCCGGCGTCTGAAAAACCTAAAACCTTTCCGCCCAAGCGAAGCATTGCAGCCTCGAAGCTAAGGCGTGTTCTTGTCGAGGGCTCGAAGAACAGCGTTGCAAGGATCTTATCACGGCAAACTGCACTGTATTTTTCCGGCTTTTTGCTGATGTCGATCGCAGTCTCGATTATCTTATCAAGCTCTTCAACCGAAAAATCCAAAATGTCTATAAGACTTCTCATGCTTTTGCTCCGTTAATTGCAAGATAGTTTTTAATGCGTGTTACGTTCTCTTCGTTTGCGGGGTCTTCTTCGAGGTATTCAATGATGTCGTAAACGTCAACAACCGAGTAAACAGGGAAACCGAATTCCTTTTCGATCTCTGCCATTGCAGAAAGCTCGGTCTGACCCTTTTCCTTGCGGTCTACCATAACAAATGTTGCGGCTACCTTAACGCCCTCTAACGAAGAAAGGTTTGCCATGCTCTCGCGGATAGCCGTACCTGCGGTTATAACGTCTTCAACGATAACGACTTCTTCACCTGCCTTGGGCACATAACCTACAAAGATACCGCCTTCGCCGTGGTCTTTTGCCTCTTTGCGGTTGAAGAAGAAGGGAACATCCAAGCCGTTTTTAGAAAGAGCGATGGAAGAAGAAACCGCAATGGAAATGCCCTTGTAAGCAGGACCGTACAAAACGGTTTTCTTGTTGCCGACTTTTTCGAGGTAAGCTTTTGCGTAAAATTCGCCGAGCTTAGCTATTTGGTCACCTGTTTTAATATCGCCTGCGTTAATGAAATAAGGAATCTTTCTGCCGCTTTTTGCGGTGAAATCACCAAACTTTAAAACGCCTGCACCCTTTAAAAATTCAATAAATTCTCTCTTGTAGCTTTCCATGGTTTAATTCTCCTTTTATGTTAGTGTTTTTATATGTGATGAGTGCCAAATGAGCCGACGTCCGAGCTCGCCGCCCGAAAGGGCGTGTGAGCGAAAGGTGGAGGCGGCCGCTGTGCTGTAAGCTACCTTTGAAATATTTCGGTTTTGCGAAGCAAAATTCGATTCATTCTGAATCGAAAGAAATATTTATATCGGCGGTGTAGGCAGTTACCTTTGTATCAAATTCAGTCCGCCGATTTTAGTCAACAAATTCTCTTACGCATCTTTCGTAAGCAGCAACGGGGTCCTCGGCGGCAGTGATAGGTCTGCCAACAACAATATAATCCGAGCCGATGAGTTTAGCCTGCTCGGGAGTCATAACCCTCTTTTGGTCGCCAACGTCGCCGTCGGCAAATCTTACGCCGGGGGTAACGGTTACAAAGTCTGTGCCGCAAAGGTTATGCACCTTTTCAGCTTCCAAAGGCGAGCATACAACGCCGTCAAGTCCTGCAATTTTTGCGTTGTGAGCATAGTGCATAACAACTTCGTCAATAGGCTTGTTAATAAGCAGGTCGCGTTCCATACTTTCCTGGTCAGTCGAGGTAAGCTGGGTTACGGCAATCAAAATGGGGCGTGTGCCGTCGGGTCTTGTTAAGCCTTCAATAGCTGCTTCCATCATTTTAACTGTTCCGCTTGCGTGCAGGTTAGTCATGTCAACATCGAGGTTCGACAAAACGCTCATTGACTTTTTAACGGTGTTGGGAATATCGTGAAGCTTTAAATCCAAGAAGATCTTGTGACCTCTTGCCTTAATTTCCTTAACGATTTCGGGGCCGCAGGCATAAAACAGCTCCATGCCGATTTTTACAAAAGGCTTTTTACCCTCAAACTTGTTTAAAAATGCAATTGTTTGTTCTTTCGAGGAAAAATCACATGCAATAATAACGTCCTTACCCATAATTACTTACAACCTCCAATAATATCAGATAAATTTTCAATTCCGTACTTTTCCATAACTCTCGGCAGATCGAGGATAATATCGCGGCAGGCAGCGGGGTTAACCAAATTTTCTGCGCCGACTTGAACGGCAGTTGCGCCTGCAAGCATCATTTCAATAACGTTTTCGGCAGTTGCAACACCGCCTACACCCACAACGGGAATGTTAACAGCATTTGCAACCTGATAAACCATTCTAACAGCCACAGGGAAAATTGCAGGCCCCGAGAAGCCGCCCATTTTGTTTGCAATAATAGGCTGGCGGTTTTTAAGGTTTATTCTCATACCCAAAAGGGTGTTAATTAAGCAAATTCCGTCGGCGCCTGCTTCTTCGCAGGCTTTGGCAATTGCAACAATATCGGTAACATTAGGGCTAAGCTTAACCAAAACAGGCTTTGTGGTTACTGCCTTAACAGCCTTAACAACTTCATAAGCCGCTTTGGGGTCTGTGCCAAAGCTCATGCCGCCGTTATGAACGTTAGGGCAAGAGATGTTCACCTCTAAAATGCCGATTTCGGGGCATTTATCAAGCTTTTGGCACACCTCAACATACTCTTCAATCGAGAAGCCGCCGCAGTTTGCGATTGCGGGCTTGTTGTAAACCTTACGAAGCTTAGGCAGCTCTTCTGAGATGACCTTATCAACGCCGGGGTTTTGCAAGCCTACCGAGTTGATAAGTCCTGCCTCGCACTCGGCAATTCTGGGGGTGGGGTTGCCGAAACGGGGTTCTTTGGTTGTGCCCTTTAACGAGATAGAGCCTAAAATATTGATATCGTAAACATCTGCAAATTCATAACCAAAGCCAAAGGTGCCGCTTGCGGGGATAACAGGGTTATCAAGCGTGAGCCCCATAAGGTTAACTTTTGTGTTTACCATATTATCTCCTCCTTTTTAAGAACAGGACCTTCCTTGCAGATTCTCTTGTTGCCGTATTTTGTCTTGCAGCTGCAGCCCATGCAAGCGCCAAAGCCGCAGCCCATGCGCTCCTCAAAGCTGTATTCGCCCGAGCAAGAGGTTGCATTATAAACCGCTTTAAGCATAGGCTCGGGTCCGCAGGTGTAAATATACGAGGGTTCAAGCCTCTTTAAAGCATCGGTTACAAAACCCTTTGTGCCAACGCTTCCGTCGACTGTCGCGATTCTAAGGTCAACGCCAAGTGCCTTGAATTCTTCCTCATAAAAGATTTCGTCTTTAGTGTTAAAGCCCATGATAACGGTTACGCTCTTGCCTGCTTCAACCAATTTTCTTGCCGCTAAGTATGTAGGAGGCACGCCTACGCCTCCGCCGATTAAAACGGGGTTATCGCCTGCGTTATCAAGGTCATATCCGTTGCCGAGCTGAGTTAAAACATCAAGCTTTGTGCCGGCATCCATCAAGCTCATTTGTTCGGTGCCAACGCCTACAATTTTGTAAACGAAGGTCAAAACATCGTCCTCTAAATTGCAAACAGATATGGGGCGTCTTAAATAAAGCCCGTCAAGCTTAATGTTAACAAACGTGCCCGGGTTAATGCCCGATGTATCGCCCCTAAGTGTCATTTCCATAACATCTTTAGCGATCTTCTTGTTTGTCAGAACTTCAAAAATTACGTTTTTCAATGTTATTCTCCAATCTTTTTCTTAGTCGGAAATGTGCTTATAATGCGCCAAGAAGCTCATCGGTTTTTTCGGTGAGCTTGCTTGGGTTTATATTGATCAGTCGCAGATTGTTGAGATACCCATAGTTGTCTCCTCTAAAACGTCCAAAAGCACTCTTACAGTGTCAAGAGATGTGAAGATGGTGACATTATTCTGGGTAGCGCACTGTCTTATTTCGTGACCGTCGCTTAATGCGCCTGTCGAGTTAAGACCGCGGGTGTTGATAACATAGCTTACATGGCCCTGACGGATAGATTCCAAAATTTCTTCGCTTCCGTCCGAGATCTTTGTTCTTACACGGGTACGGATACCGTTGCCCTTTAAGAACTGAGCAGTGCCGGGTGTAGCTTCGATATTAAAGCCGAGATTATAGAATCGGCGGATAAGAGGAAGAGCTTCTTCCTTGTCCTCATCGGCAATGGTTGCCAAAACAGTGCCATAGTTCGAAACTGCCATGCCCGAAGCCTGCAACGCTTTAAAGAGCGCACGGTTGAACTTGTTGTCGTAACCGATCGCTTCGCCTGTAGACTTCATTTCGGGTGAGAGGTAAGCGTCAAGTCCCGAAAGCTTTGAGAAGCTGAACGCAGGAACCTTAACATACCATCTTTCCTTATCCTTGGGGTAAAGCTCGGTAATTCCCTGTTCTTTAAGAGACTGACCCAAAATTACCTTTGTTGCAATGTCTGCAAGGCTGAAGCCTGTTGACTTTGAAAGGAAAGGAACAGTACGGGAAGAACGGGGGTTAACCTCGATAACAAAGACGTTGTCGTTCTTGTCAACAATAAACTGAATGTTGTAAAGACCGATGATGCCAATGCCGATTCCAAGCTTTTTGGTATAATCAAGAATAGTTTCTCTAACCTTTTGCGAGATTGAGAAGGTGGGGTAAACGCTTATCGAGTCGCCCGAGTGAACACCGGTTCTTTCAACAAGCTCCATAATGCCGGGAACGAAAACATCTGTGCCGTCGCACACAGCGTCAACCTCGACCTCTTTACCGATGATGTAGCGGTCAACCAAAACAGGCTTGTCTTCATCAACCTCAACAGCGGTTTTAAGATAGTGTCTTAGCATTTCTTCGTTAGAAACTATCTGCATGGCTCTGCCGCCCAAAACAAAGCTGGGACGAACCAAAACAGGATAGCCGATATCAGCAGCGGCTTTACAGCCGTCCTCGATATTCGTAACAGCCACGCCCTTGGGCTGAGGAATATTAAGCGTCTGCAAAAGATGCTCGAACGATTTGCGGTTTTCAGCCTTGTCAATGGCATCAACATCGGTACCGATTATTTTAACGCCGCGGCGCATTAAAGGTTCAGCCAAGTTAATAGCTGTCTGTCCGCCAAGCGAGGCAATAACGCCCATAGGCTTTTCAAGCTCAATAATGTTCATAACATCTTCAACACACAAAGGCTCGAAGTAAAGCTTATCCGAAATAGTATAGTCGGTCGAAACGGTTTCGGGGTTGTTGTTAATGATAATTGCTTCGTAACCCATTGCACGAATAGTCATTACAGCGTGAACGGTAGAGTAGTCGAACTCGACGCCCTGACCGATTCTGATGGGTCCCGAGCCTAAAACGATAACCTTCTTTCTATCAGAAGAGATCGATTCGTTCTCCTGCTCATAGGTCGAGTAGAAATAGGGAATATAGGTATCAATTTCGGCAGCGCACGAGTCTATCATTTTATAAACAGGGAACAGACCGTTTTCCTTACGCATGTTATAAACATTAACTTCGTCGGTTTCCCAAAGCTTCGAGATATACTGGTCGCCAAAGCCCATTTTCTTTGCAGCCTTAAGGGTCTCAAGGTCGAACTTGTTTGCCTTAACAACCGCTTCCATATCAACAATGTTCTTTATCTTCTCTAAGAAGAGCATGTCGATCTGGGTCTTATCGCAAATTACGCCAATGTCTACTTTGCGTCGAAGCAACTCGGCAATTGCCATATATCTGTCATCGGTGCCAACCTTAATGTATGAAAGTATCTCCTTGGTGGGCATATCGTCAAACTTTTTAAGGTAGAGGTGGCAAACGCCTGTTTCAAGAGATCTTACAGCCTTTAAAAGGCTCTCTTCAAAGGTTCTGCCAATGCTCATTACTTCGCCGGTGGCTTTCATCTGGGTGCTTAAGTGGTTGTTTGCGGCAGTAAACTTGTCAAACGGGAAGCGTGGCATTTTTGTTACGATATAGTCGATTGCAGGCTCGAAGCAGGCAGAGGAGTTAGCGATCTTGATCTCATCCAAGTTCATGCCTACTGCAATTTTTGCGGTAACTCTTGCAATGGGGAAGCCGCTTGCCTTGGATGCCAATGCAGAGGAACGGGAAACTCGGGGGTTGACCTCGATAAGATAGTATTTGAACGACTGAGGGTCGAGTGCGAACTGAACATTGCAGCCGCCTTCGATCTTAAGTTCTCTTATAATTTTAAGTGCCGAATCACGCAAAAGGTGATATTCTTTGTTGGTAAGGGTCTGAGCAGGAGCTACAACTACCGAGTCGCCGGTGTGAATGCCAACAGGGTCAACGTTTTCCATCGAGCAGATCGCAAGCGCTGTGTCGGAGGAGTCACGCATGACCTCGAACTCGATCTCTTTATAGCCCTTTATCGATTTTTCAACCAAAACCTGATGAACAGGCGAAAGCTTAAGAGCGTTTTTCATGATGTCAACAAGCTCTTGCTCGTTATCTGCAAAGCCGCCGCCTGTGCCGCCCAAGGTGAAGGCCGGGCGCAAAACAACAGGGTAGCCAATGCGGTTTGCAACCTCGATCGCTTCATCGATCGAATGTGAAATATCCGATGGAACAACGGGCTCGCCCAGATCCTCGCAGAGCTTTTTAAACAGCTCTCTGTCCTCGGCACGTTCAATACTCTCGCACGAGGTGCCCAAAAGCTCGACCTGACATTCATCTAAAACGCCTTTTTTGGCAAGCTGCATTGCAAGGTTTAAGCCTGTCTGTCCGCCGATGCCGGGAACGATGGCATCGGGGCGTTCGTATCTTAAAATTTTTGCGACATATTCAAGAGTCAAAGGCTCCATGTAGATCTTGTCTGCAATGGCTTTGTCGGTCATAATGGTTGCGGGGTTCGAGTTTACCAAAACGACCTCATATCCTTCTTCTTTCAAAGCGAGGCAAGCCTGTGTGCCTGCATAGTCAAATTCGGCTGCCTGACCGATTACAATAGGTCCCGAGCCGATTACCATTATCTTTTTAAGGTCTGTACGCTTAGGCATTTTCTTTCTCCTCTCTCATAAATGCAATAAAGTTTTCAAGTATATACATCGAATCCTGAGGGCCGGGCGCGCTTTCGGGGTAATACTGCACCGAGAAGCACTTTTTGCTTAGGTTTCTTGCGCCCTCGCAGGAGTTATCTGCAACATTAATGTGTGTTACCTCAAGACCTGTGCCGTTTAAGCTTTCGCAGTTAACGCAGTAAGCGTGGTTCTGCGAGGTAAGCTCAGTCTTGCCGTTTAAGAGGTTTTTAACAGCATAGCCGCCGCGGTGACCGTGGCTTAATTTTGTAACGCTTGCGCCCTGTGCCATGCAAACAAGCTGGTGACCCAAGCCTACGCCCAAAACAGGTGCATAACCAATGAGGCTTTTAATAAGCTCTAAAACCTCGGGAATATCGCAGGGCGAGCCGGGGCCGCTTGAGATGATAATTCCGTCGGGGTTCATTGCTTTAATAGCTTCGGCGTCGGTGTTATGGGGGACAACAGTTACATTGCAGCCAAGCTTGTTTAAAGCACGAATCAAGCTTAACTTAACGCCAAGGTCGATTGCAACAACGTTTAAAATAGGGTTATTGGTTCTTGAGTACCATTTCTTTTTGCAGCTTACACGTGCAACCAGATCGGTGTCAAGGTCGTGCTCTTTAAGGGCTTCCAACGCTTCTTCCAAGGGTGTGTCGGCGCTTGTGATAAGCACCTTCGTGCATCCCTCGTTACGTATCTTTCTTGTCAACATTCTGGTGTCGATTCCTTCAATGCCGGGGATTCGGTTTTCTTCCATTATCTCGCTTAAGGTCTTGGTGTAACGGAAGTTCGAGGGCGAGTCGTTATACTCTCTTACAATAAGTCCGCCGATAGTCGGGGTTTTCGATTCAAAGTCGTCATCGGCAATGCCGTAGTTGCCGATTAAAGGATAGGTCATAACTACCATCTGGTCGGTATAAGCAGGGTCAGAAAGTATCTCCTGATATCCTACGACCGATGTGTTAAAGACGAGCTCGCAAACCTTGTCGCAGTTTGTGCCAAAACCTGTGCCGTAAAGCTGGGTGCCGTCTTCCAAAACGATTTTTCTTAAAGGCTTGTTTTCCATGAAATTTTTCCCTCCGTTACAGTCATTAAACATTCTCCGAACACGGTGTCACCCTCAAACGGTGTGCTTCTTCCTTTGGTTAAAAAGTCCTCGGGGTCTACCGTATAGCTTTTACTTAGATCAAACACAGTCAAGCTTGCCTTTTTGCCAACCTCAATTCCCGATTCGACTCCGAATCTTCGGGCAGGTGTCAGGCTCATCAGCTCGACCAGCTTTTCAAGGCTTATAACATTTGTCTTTACAAGGTTTGTATAAAGCTCGGCAAATGCAGTTTCAAGTCCCACAACGCCCATCAAGCTTCCTGCCAAGCCTTTCGATTTTTCCTCTTTTGTGTGGGGCGCATGGTCGGTGGCTATCATGTCAATAGTGCCGTCCTTAATGCCCTCGATAAGTGCCAAGCGGTCTGTTTTATCTCTTAAGGGAGGGTTCATTTTGAACCTGCCCTCTTCTTTTAAGCACGAGTCATCCAAAATTAAATAGTGCGGGCCTGTTTCACAGGTTATGTCCACACCCTCGCGCTTAGCTTTTCTTATTATCTCAACGCTTTCCTTCGCCGAAACATGGCACACGTGATAGCTAACGCCTGTTTGCTTGCAAAGCTCAATATCTCTTGCGATCGGTCTCCACTCGCTCTCAGAGCAGATGCCTTTGTGACCGTGTTCCAACGCATATTTTCCTTTGTGAATATATCCGCCCTCTAACAACGAATTATCCTCGCAGTGTGCGGCGATTATTTTGTTAAGTGCTTTGGCTCTCCTCATGGCTTCAAGCATCGTTTCTTCGCTTTGCACGCCTTTGCCGTCGTCCGAAAAAGCACAGATGTCGTGAGCTATTGCTTCCATGTCCGAAAGCTGCTCGCCCTTTTCGCCGACGGTTATCGTGCCGTAGGGAATGACGTTTATAACAGCATCACGCTTTATAGCCTCTAACTGAGGGGCTAAATTTTCGGCACTGTCGGGCGTGGGGTTAAGGTTAGGCATTGCAAACACGGTGGTATATCCGCCCTTTGCCGCTGACATTGTGCCGGTTTTTATCGTTTCTTTTAAAGAAAAACCCGGCTCTCGAAGATGAACGTGCACATCAACAAAACCGGGAAAAATAAATTTATCCGAAAAATCGAAAACAAAAGCCTCACCGCATTCGATGCAGTCATCGATACGGGCAAAGACTTCGCCGTCGGTCAATATGTCTTTTCTTGAAAAGGCGCCGTTTGTATATACGGTTGCGTTTTTTAGCAAGAGCTTCATAATTAACCTCCAAAAACAATAAAAATCCTGTCTTTAAATCGACAAGATTTCATAACACAAGAATTTCCGCAAGGGCTTGCAGAAACATTATAATATCTTATTTTATGTGTATCTTGCCGGCATCTCTGTACCGTTCTTAAAGACCTTACTCATTATAATAAATATGTCGCACATTGTCAATAGTGATATGCCACAAAAAGCCGTGCAAATTGCAACAAAAGATTGTTACTTGGCTGCTTTAAAATTGTAAAGCTTTAATAGTTGACAAAACTGTTAAAGTATGATAGAATCCATATCAAACGCTGTGAAGATAATCAGCTTTTAATGAATCTTTAAAGAGAGCTGTCGTTAAGGTGAAAGACAGTAAGAGGGTTAAAGGCTTACTCCTATCCGAGCGGAGACCGTGAAAAGTTATTTAAGTAGTGGTCTACGGAATAAGCACCGTTATTTGGCTGAGGGTTTGTCTGAACCCATGAGAGGTCGATTTAATTCGGCAATACGGGTGGTACCGTGGTTAATTAATTATTAATCATCCCGCAGCAAGCTAAGAGATTTTTCTTGGCAGGCTGCTTTTTTAATTTCAGACAAAAATTCTTATTTTATAAAGGATGGTCAAGCAATATGAAAAACATCACAGTTTCAGACATTACATTGAAATCTTTAAGCGCTCAGTCTCTTACCTTCAGAGAGAAAGCTGCAATTGCCAAGTCGCTTGACAGCTTGGGCGTTGACGTTATTGAGCTTCCCATGCCGGGCAGTGCCAAGGAAGAAGCAGTTGTTGATTCTACCATTGCGGCAAGCGTAACAAATGCTTGCGTTGCAATTCCCGTCGGCATGAGCGAGGAGACCTTGGAAACTGCATGGAGCTGCGTTAAAAACGCGGTATCGCCCTGCTTGCAGATCGAAATTCCCACCTCTACCGTGGGCATGGAATACATCTGGCACATGAAAGCGCCCAAAATGCTTTCTGCCGCTGAAAAGATGATTAAGCTTGCAAAAGAAAAATGCGAATGTGTTGAGCTTGTTGCGCTTGATGCTACCCGTGCCGAGCGTGACTTCTTGGTCGCTCTTTGCAAAATGGCTGCCGAGAACAGCGTATGCGCTGTTACTCTTTGCGATGATGCAGGTATTTTCTTGCCCGAGGATTTTGCAAAGATGGTTGCAGAAATTAAGGCACAGTGCGATGTTAAAATCTGCGTTATGCCCTCGGACGATATAGGAATGGCTTGTGCTTGCGCTGTTGCCGCTGTTAATGCAGGCGCCGACGGTGTTAAGACCGCTGTAACGGGCTCGAGGCTTGCAGTTGATAGTTTTGCACAGATAGTTAAAATAAAGGGCGACGAGCTTGGCGTGTCGGTATCGGTTGACCTTACAAGATGCAACTTTGAAGCGAAAAACCTTAAAAACGTTTTTGAAACCGCAAAGACCGAAACCGCAAATGCCGAGATATTAAATGTTAATGAGGTTACGCTGACCGCAAACAGCACCTACCCCGAGGTTTGCGAAGCTATCAGCGCTTTGGGTTATGACCTTTCGGATGAGGACAAGGGCAGAGTTTATGAAGATTTCCAGCGTCTTGCCCGCAAGAAAAAAGAGATAAGCACCAAGGAATTTGAGGCTGTTATTGCAACAAGCGCAATGCAGGCCCCCTCGACCTACCACGTTGAGAGCTATGTTGCAAACTGCGGCAACATTATTTCGGCAATGTCAAACATCACCCTTGTTAAAGACGGTGAAAAGCTTATGGGCGTTGCAACGGGTGACGGACCTATTGATGCTTCGTTTAAGGCTATTGAACAGATCATAGGCCACCATTACGAGCTTGACGACTTTAAGATCACAGCGGTTACTCAGGGTAAAGAAGCTGTGGGCGAGGCTATTGTTAAGCTTCGTGCAAACGGCAAGCTTTATTCGGGCACAGGTATTTCTACCGACATTATCGGCGCTTCGATAAGAGCCTATGTAAACGCTCTTAACAAAATTGTTTATGCCGAAAACTAACATTTTAAGGTGATTATTATGAAACTTTCATTTTCAACAGCCAATGTTAAAACCGCCTCGTTTTTAGAGCTGTGCGATACAGCAATGGGCTATGGCTTTAACGCAATCGAGCTTTATGATTTAGATACTGCCAAAAGCTCTCACAAAGACGGACTTTTCTCGGCTCTTTCAAGGGCAGATGCCAAGCGCAAGCTTATAAACCGCCATATCGAGGTCTCGGCGCTTACTTACCCTGTTGACCTTGCCTCGGGAAAAGCCGACCCCACAGAGCTTTGCGAATATGTAAACGCTGCCGCCGATGCAGGAATTAAAAATGTTATTGTTTTTGCGTCTGTTAAAGTTAGCAGCGAGGTTTTAAAGGATTATTTAATGCCTGCCGTTAAGCTTGCCGAAAAGGAAGGCGTAAGAGTTTTGATGGATTCGGTAGGAGACTATGCCGATACGGTTAAGCTTGTTAAGGTGTTCCGCAAGTTTGCGTCCCCTGCAATGGGCGCCTGCTGGAATGTAAGAGAGACTTACTTTAAGGCTAAGGAATCTGCCGAGGATACAATTACAAACCTTGGCGCATATATCGGTTATGTTCGCTTGGGCGATGTTAAAGACGGCAAAGATGTTCTTATCGGCGAGGGAGAGCTGCCTGTTTCGGAGGTTTTGGACGCTTTGCGTTCGCTCAACTTCGACGGTGCGTGCGAATGTGCATGGAACGACGAGATCATCGACCCCGACATAGTCCTCACCCACTTTGCAAGCTTTATTGAAAGAAAAACAAGCGAGAGCAAGCCCAAAGCAGCACTTCATTATAACCGTTCTCACACCGGCACCTTCCCATGGAAGAAGTATGAGCTTTTGGACAAGACCTTCTCTCAGGTTTTAGATGTTGTTGCCGACACCTACCCCGACCAGTACGCTTTTAAATACACCACTTTAGACTATACAAGAACATATTCCGAGTTCAGACGTGACGTTGACCGTGTTGCCGCCGCCCTCATTTCTTTGGGCGTAGAACCCGGCCATCACGTATCCATCTGGGCAACAAACATTCCTCAGTGGTTTTTGACCTTCTGGGCGGCAACAAAAATCGGTGCTGTTTTGGTAACCGTTAACACCGCTTATAAGATCCACGAGGCTGAATACCTCTTCCGCCAGTCGGATACCCACACCTTAGTAATGATAGACTCGTGCAAGGATTCAAACTATAAAGAGATCATGGAGGAGCTTTGCCCCGAGCTTAAAAACACAAAGCCGGGCGACCCGCTTTACTCCAAGGCTTTGCCGTTCTTAAGAAATGTTATTACCGTTGGCTTTGAGATGGAAGGCGCATTGACTTGGGAAAAGATGCTTGAGCGTGCAGATATGGTACCGCTTGAGGAAGTAAGACGCCGTGCGGCTGCCGTTAAGCCCGACGACGTTGCAAACATGCAGTATACCTCGGGCACAACAGGCTTCCCCAAGGGCGTAATGCTCACACACTCGAACATTTTAAATAACGGCAAGACTATAGGCGACAGAATGGACCTTTCGACTGCCGACAGAATGATGATCCAGGTGCCAATGTTCCACTGCTTCGGCATGGTACTCTCGATGACCTCGATGATGACACACGGCGGAACACTTTGCCCCATGCCTTACTTCTCGCCAAAGTCGTCGCTTGCCTGCGTTAACGACGAGCACATAACCTGCTTTAACGGCGTTCCCACCATGTTTATTGCAATGTTTGGTCACGAGGACTTTGCAAAGACCGACTTCTCTTACATGAGAACAGGCATCATGGCAGGCGCTAACTGCCCGGCAGACCTGATGAGACGTGCTGCAGACGAAATGAATATGCGCGAGATAATCTCGGTTTACGGACAGACTGAAGCTTCGCCCGGATGCACGATGGGCGAGGTCAACGAAGATCTTTGGCACAGAGTTGAAACTGTTGGCTCTGCTTTCCCCGGCGTTGAGTGCAAGATAATCGACCCGGAAACAGGTGCAGAATTGCCCGACGGCGAAAACGGCGAATTTGTTGCCCGCGGCTTTAACATCATGAAAGGCTATTACAAAATGCCCAGAGCAACAGCTCAGGCTATTGATAAAGACGGCTGGCTTCATTCAGGCGATATTTGCTGCCGCACGCCCGACGGTTATTTTAAGGTTACCGGCAGACTTAAGGATATGATCATTCGCGGCGGCGAAAACCTCTACCCCAGAGAGATAGAAGAATTTTACCTCACTCACCCCAAGGTCGAGGATGTTCAGGTAGTCGGCGTGCCCGACAAGCGCTACGGCGAAGAAGCCTGCGCGTGGATAATTCTTAAGGACGGCGAGGAAGCCACAATTGAAGACATGGTTGAATACGGCAACGCAAACATGGCTCGTCACAAGGTGCCCAGATACTTTATCTTCACAAAGACCTTCCCCATGAATGCCGCAGGCAAGATTTTAAAATATAAAATGCGTGAGGATTCGGTAACCGTTTTAGGTATTGAAAAATAATAAGGAATGATAAAAATGCAGCATATAATCGATTGTCACTGTCATGTTTACCCCGATAAGATAGCCGAAAAAGCGGCAGAAGCTACGGGTAAGTTTTACAGCTTGCCAATGGAATATAACGGTACGATCGGAACTGTTTTTGAAGAGGCTAAAAAGTCGGGCGTTTCGCACTGCGTAATATTCTCAGTGGCAACAAAGCCCTCGCAGGTGCGCTCGATAAACGAATTTATTGCGGCAACTGTTGCAAAAAGCCCTGAGTTTTTCACAGGTCTGGGTGCGCTTCACCCCGACAGCGAGGATATAGAGGGCGACATTGAGCATTTAATGTCGCTTGGCTTAAAGGGCGGAAAGCTTCACCCCGATATTCAGGCGTTTGAGATAGATAACGAGAAAAGCATGAAAATATGCTCGATCTGCGAGGAAAAAGGCTTGCCTGTTTTGTTCCACACAGGCGACCGCAGATATGACTATTCTAACCCTAACCGCTTAAAGCCCGTTTTGCAGGCTCATCCGAATTTAACGGTTATTGCCGCACATTTGGGCGGCTGGTCTGTTTGGGAGGATGCTGTTAAGGAACTTGCTCACTTTAAAAACCTTTATGTCGATTGTTCGTCAAGCTTGGCGTTTATGCCTCTTGAAAGAATTACCGAGATAATAAAAACCTTCGGCGCCGAAAAGGTGCTCTTTGGCACGGATTATCCTATGTGGAATATATCCGATGAGCTTGACAGATTCTCTCGCCTTGGTCTGAGCGACGAGGAAAGAGAGCTTATATTGTGCAAAAATGCACAAAAGCTATTTGGTATAAAGCTTAATTGTGTCGAAAATAACGGTTGACAAACGGCTGTTTAATTTGATATTATAATAGCAATATATCACATTAAAGTATAAAAGCTGTGACGAAGACGGAACTGTCGCACAAATATTTCTCAGCGAGTCGGGTTTGGTGCAAGCCGACAGATATTTGACACTTCCCATCACTTCCGAGCTGAAGATCCGAACAATGCGTTGTGTAGGGTTTTTCGTGACTGCTGCGTTAATGCATACGGCTTGTTTGAGCCTGAGCGGCGTGAGTGTTATTCACGCAATTTGAGTGGTACCGCGGGTATGATTTTATCAGCTCGTCTCAAGAGAATTGAGGCGAGCTGTTTTATTTTTATCTTCACGAAAGGAGAAACGCAAAATGACAACCAACAACCAAACTTCTTATCAGCTTATGGAGATCGCTTCGCGAATTAAGGAAATGCGTGAGATCATGGGCTGGACTGCCTTGGAAATGGCACAGAAGACCGAGGTTAGCGAAGAGGCTTATGTAACTTATGAAAATGCGGGTGCAGACCTGCCGTTTAGCTTTATTCACAAATGTGCGCTTGCTTTCGGCATCGACTTAACCGACCTTTTGGAGGGTAATAATCAGGCAAGGCTTTCTACATATACAGTAACCCGCAAGGGCAAGGGACAGAAGACCGCCAAGGAGGAAGGCATTGATATTGCCAATCTTGCTCCTAAATTCCGTGATAAGATCGCCGAGCCTTATTGGGTCAAATATGAATATTCGGCGCAGCAGCAAACCCAGCCCATTCAGCTTGACACTCACTCGGGTCAGGAGTTCGACCTTATCATCAGCGGCAGCTTAAAGGTTCAGGTTGGCAACCACATTGAGGTCTTGCACGAGGGCGACTCGATCTATTACAACTCGTCTGTTCCTCACGGCATGATAGCTGTAGATGGCGCTGACTGTGTGTTTGTGGCAGTTGTTTTGCCCGGCGAGGACACCAAGGAAGAAACCGTTCGTTCGAGCGTTGTTAAGGCTGGCAGCTCGGAAAAGCTTATTGCCGAGAAGTTTGTTAAAACCGTCGAGGATGAAAACCATTGCTTAAAGAGCATTGAATTTAAAAACACCGACACATTTAACTTCGGCTTTGATATTGTTGATGAGATCGCAAACAAATATCCCGATAAGCTTGCAATGATCCACATTGATAAGAATCACTTTGAAAGACGTTTTACCTTTAAGGATATGAAGCGCGCATCAAATCAGACAGCAAACTATTTAAAATCCCTTGGCATTAAGCGCGGAGACAAGGTAATGCTTGTTTTAAAGAGACATTATCAGTTCTGGTTTGCAATGGTTGCACTTCACAAGCTCGGCGCTGTTGCAATTCCTGCAACCAACCAGCTTAAAGAACACGATTTTGAATACAGATATGAAGCAGCAGGCGTTAACGCAATCATCTGCACCGCCGACGGCGATGTTGCGGATATTGCCGCAAGAGCAGCTGAGAATTACGGTCAGCCTATTACAAAGATAATGGTTGGCGGTGCAAGAGGGGATTGGCACGACTTCGATGCTGAATATAACCTCTTTACAGGTAAGTTCGACAGACCCGAGGATTGCTCGGCGGGATATGAGACTGCGCTTATGTTCTTTACCTCGGGCACAACAGGCAACCCCAAAATGGCAGCACACGCACACACTTATGCTTTGGGTCACTTTGTTACCGCAAAGTATTGGCACTGCTGTGAGCGTGAGGGCTTGCACCTTACCATCTCCGACACCGGCTGGGGCAAATCTCTTTGGGGCAAGCTTTACGGCCAGTGGCTCTGCGAGGGTGCAGTGTTCGTTTACGACTTCGACAGATTCGATGCAAGCGACATTTTGCCAATGTTCGCAAAATACCGCATCACCACCTTCTGCGCTCCTCCCACAATGCTCAGAATGATGATCAAGGAAGACCTTTCAAGGTATGACCTTTCATCTATTCACCACATGACAACAGCAGGCGAAGCGCTTAACCCCGAAGTTTTCAGACAGTTTGAGGCGGCAACAGGCCTTCAGATAATGGAGGGCTTCGGTCAGACCGAAACCACCCTTGCCATTGCCAACCTTTGGGGTGACGTTCCCAAGCTTGGCTCGATGGGCAAGGCTAACCCTCAGTTCGATGTTGACATTGTTGACCCCGACGGCAACAGCCTGCCAAACGGCGAAGTTGGCGAGATCGTTATTCACACCGACAAGACTGTGCCCTGCGGATTGTTTAAAGAATACTACAGAGATCACGAAAAGACCTCGGACGCTTGGCACGACGGACTTTACCACACCGGCGACACCGCTTGGCGCGATGAAGACGGCTACTTCTGGTATGTATCCCGTATCGACGATGTTATCAAGTCCTCGGGCTACCGCATTGGCCCCTTCGAGATCGAATCGGTTATTATGGAATTGCCTTATGTTCTCGAGTGCGGCGTAAGTGCTGCCCCCGATGAGGTAAGAGGTCAGGTAGTTAAGGCAAGCATTGTTTTAACCAAGGGCACTCAGCCTTCTGACGAACTTAAGAAAGAGATCCAGCAGTATGTAAAGGATCACACCGCACCTTATAAATATCCCAGAATCGTCGTGTTTAAAGATGAATTGCCTAAGACCATCAGCGGAAAAATTCAGAGAAACAAGCTTTAAAAAATTGGTTTTGGTGTTGACAATTATATAGGGACGTGGTATAATACTACAGTAAAGTGAAAAAGTGTTGACGAAGAAGGGTAGCTTCTTTTCCGGTTAAGAGAAACGGCGTTTGGTGCGAGCCGCCATCGGGGAATTGTTACTTGTAGCTTCCGAGCTGAGAGGAAGAAAGGTGTTTAACAAATACCGAGTAGACCCTTTCCGTGATTGCTGCGTTAATGCATACGGCTTGTATGAGCCTGAGGGGCGTGATTCACGCAATTTGAGTGGTACCGCGGGATATAATTTGTAATTATACTCGTCTCAAAGAAGAAATATCTTTGGGACGGGTTTTTGTTTCTTTTTAAACTTCGCCCAAGGGTACAAAGAAAGGAAGAAAAGAGTGCAAAACACCGGAATTGAACTGAAGATTCTTGAAATGGCGGCAAGAATAAGAGACCTTCGAGAGATCGTTGGGCTTACCACCGCCGAAATGGCGCTTAAAACGGGCGTATCCGAAGATGAATATATCGCCTGCGAAAACGGCAAACGCGACCTTAACTTTGCATTTTTATACAGATGTGCGCTTGCTTTGGGCGTTGACGTAACCGATATTATTGAGGGTGCTTCGCCCCGACTTGCAGGCTATACCGTAACCCGAAAGGGCGACGGACAAAGAATTGAGCAGGCACACGGCATGGTTTATTATAACCTCGCCTCTGCTTTTAAAAACAGGATCGCTGAGCCTTTGCTGGTCGTTTCGGCTTACAGCGATGAGGCGCAGAACGCCGATATTGAGCTTACCACCCACGAGGGTCAGGAATGTGACATTATTGTAAGCGGTGCGTTAAAAATTCAGATAGGCGACCACGTTGAAATTCTTAAAGAGGGCGACTCGATCTATTACGACTCTGATACCCCTCACGGAATGATTGCCGTTGGCGGAACTGACTGTGTGTTCTATGCCATTGTTTTAAATCCTGCAGGTGAATCTATTGAAAAGATCACTCACGGCGGTGTCCGCGAGTTTACAGCACGTCCTTTAAAGACTCCCGAAAGAAAGTGGATCTATGAGGACTATATTGAAACAAAAGAAGATAAGAACGGAGTACTGGAAAAGATCTCGTTTAAAAACGAGCAAGGCTTCAACTTCGCCTTTGACCTTATTGACAGAATGGGCCGTGAACAGCCCGATAAGCTTGCACTTTTACATATTGATAAAAACCACGTTGAAAGACGCTTTACCTTTGCCGACATTAAGCGTGCTTCGAGCCAGACGGCTAACTATTTAAAATCCCTTGGAATTAAAAGAGGGGATAAGGTGCTTTTAATTTTAAAGAGGCACTATCAGTTCTGGCTTGTAATGATAGCTTTGCACAAGCTTGGCGCAGTTGCAATTCCCGCAACAAACCAGCTTAAAGAACATGATATATCGTACCGAATTAACAAAGCAGGCGTTAAAATGGTTATCTGCACTGCCGATGACGGCGTTGCCGAGCAGGTTGACATAGCCTCGAAGGAAACACCCACGTTAGAGACAAAGCTTATTGTTAACGGTCAGCGTGACGGCTGGAGAAGCTTCGATGAGGAATATCCTCTTTACACAGGCAAGTTTGACAGACCCGATGATTGCCCCTGCGGCGACGAGCCGATGCTTATGTATTTCACCTCGGGCACAACGGGCAACCCCAAAATTGCAACCCACAACTTTATGTATCCTTTGGGCCATTTTGTTACCGCTAAGTATTGGCACTGCGTTAACCCCAACGGCTTGCACTTAACCGTTTCCGATTCGGGCTGGGCAAAATGTGCATGGGGCAAGCTTTACGGTCAGTGGCTTTGCGAGGCTCCCTTGTTTGTTTACGACTTCGACAGATTTGATGCCGAGGATATTTTGCCGATGTTCGCAAAATATCAGATAACCACCTTCTGCGCTCCTCCCACGATTTTAAGAATGCTTGCAAAGCAGGATATTTCAAAGTATGATTTATCCTCTATTGAACACATGACAACAGCAGGCGAAGCGCTTAACCCCGAAGTTTTCAGACAGTTTGAAAAAACCACAGGTCTTCAGATAATGGAAGGCTTCGGTCAGACCGAGACCACCGTTGCACTTGCAAACCTTGCAGGCATGAAAGCTAAGCTTGGTTCGATGGGTAAGCCTGTTGCGCTTTATGATATCGACCTTGTTGACGCTGACGGCAAACGGGTTGACGATGGTGAGGTCGGCGAAATCGTTATTCACGTTGAAAACGGTTCGCCCTGCGGCTTGTTCCGAGGATATTACCGTGACGAAGAAAAGACCAAGGAAGTATTCCGCGACGGACTTTACCACACAGGCGATACTGCATGGCGCGACGAGGACGGCTACTATTGGTATGTCGGCCGAGTTGACGACGTTATCAAGTCCTCGGGATATCGAATCGGTCCCTTCGAGATTGAAAACGTTATCATGGAACTTCCATATGTTTTGGAATGCGGTGTTAGTGCCGCACCCGACGAGGTAAGAGGTCAGGTAGTTAAGGCAAGCATAGTTTTAACAAAGGGCACCGAGCCTACCGACGAACTTAAGAAAGAAATTCAGCAATATGTTAAATCGCGTACCGCACCTTATAAATACCCCAGAATTGTTGTATTTAAAGACGAGTTGCCCAAAACGACCAGCGGTAAGATTCAGAGAAATAAATTATGATTAGCTTAAACCCAAAAAGAGTTACGCTTTTTGCAGGACATTACGGCAGCGGCAAAACGAACATTGCTGTTAATTATGCGCTTGCTCTTAAGGATTTGGGAAAGAATGTTGTGGTTGCCGACCTTGACATTGTTAACCCTTACTTTAGAACAAAAGACAGTGCAAAAGAGCTAAACGAAAAAGGCATTGAGATTATAAGTCCCGAATTTGCAAACACAAATGTCGATTTGCCGGCACTGCCTGCGTCGGTTTACGGCGTGGTGCAAAACCGTTTAAGGCACGCTGTGCTTGATATCGGAGGCGACGACCGAGGCGCTTACGCCTTGGGAAGATATGCGCCTTATATTATGGAAGAAAATGATTTTGAAATGATATTTGTCGCAAATTTCTTAAGACCTCTTACAAGAACCCCCGAAGAAGCCTTTGAGGTTATGAAAGAGATCGAACAGGCAGGGCATATTCCGTTTACTGCAATTGTGAACAATTCAAACCTTGGCAAAGATACCGAGCCCGAAGATGTCGAAAAAACCGACATTTTGGCAAAACGCTTAAGCGAATTAAGCGGACTGCCGCTTTTGTTTACAAGCGCCGAGGAAAATGTTGCAAAACAGCTTACACTTAACAATGTTTTACCAATGAAGCTTCAAAAGAAGTATTTTGATATTATTTGACGAAAAGGAGAGATTTTTATGGCAAAAGTAACATTTGCTACCGACGTTTGCAAGGGCTGTGGGCTTTGTGTTGACGCTTGTCCTAAGCAGCTTATTGTTCTTAGCAATGATAAAATCAACAAAAAAGGTCATTCCCCCGCAGAAATTACCGACCAGTCAAAGTGCATAGGCTGTGCTTTTTGTGCAACCATGTGCCCCGACTGCGTTATTAAGGTCGAGAGATGATTGGAAAGGACGGACTTGAATTATGGCAGAAAAAGTTTTAATGAAAGGTAACGAAGCTATTGCCGAGGCCGCTATTCGTGCAGGCTGCCGCCACTACTTCGGTTACCCCATTACCCCTCAGACAGAGCTTGCAGCTTACATGGCAAAAAGAATGCCCAAAATAGGCGGCGTTTTCCTTCAAGCCGAAAGTGAAGTCAGCGCAATCAACATGGTTTACGGTGTTGCAGGCACGGGCTTGCGTGTTATGACCTCGTCCTCCAGCCCCGGTGTATCTTTGAAGCAGGAGGGTATCTCTTACATCGCAGGTGCAGACTTGCCCGCACTTATTGTTAACGTACAGCGCGGCGGCCCCGGCCTCGGCGGTATTCAGCCCTCGCAGTCCGATTACTTCCAGGCAACAAAGGGCGGAGGTCACGGCGACTATCACCTTATTGTTTTGGCTCCTGCTTCCGTTCAGGAGATGGCAGACCTCACAGCAACCGCATTTGACCTTGCTGACAAATACAGAATGCCTACCATGATTTTAGCTGACGGCACAATGGGACAGATGATGGAGCCTGTTGTTTTGCCCGAGCCTTATGAAGCAAAGAGCGAAAAGCCATGGGCTGTAACCGGCACAAAGTGCGAGCGTGAGCATAACATCATCAACTCGCTTTACTTAGTGCCCGAGGAGCTTGAAAAGGTTAACTTTGCAAGATTTGAAAAATACAAGACTATTGAAGAAAACGAGGTCATGTATGAAGAATATATGATGGACGACGCTGAATACTGCATCGTTGCATTCGGCATTGCGGCACGTGTTTCCAAAAACGCAATTAACGCCGCACGCGCAAAGGGCATCAAGGTCGGACTTATCCGCCCCATCACCCTTTGGCCCTTCCCCAAGGATGTTATTAACAAGGCCGCTGATAAGGTTAAGGCATTTATCAGCGTTGAGCTTTCGATGGGTCAGATGATCGAAGACGTTAAGCTTGCCCAAGAATGTAAAAAGCCTGTATATCTTTGCAACCGTGCAGGCGGCATGATCCCCGAGCCCGAGGAGATCATTGCAAAGCTTGAAGAACTTGAAGGAGGTAACGACTGATGGCAGTTGTATTTGAAAAAACCAAGGCACTTACCGATGCACCCTTGCACTATTGTCCCGGCTGCACTCACGGTATCATTCATCGCCTTGTTGCCGAAGCTATTGACGAGCTTGGCGTTTTGGGCAAAACCATTGGTGTTGCACCTGTTGGATGCTCGGTAATGGCATATAACTACTTCGCCTGTGACATGGTTGAGGCGGCACACGGCCGTGCACCCGCTGTTGCTACCGGATTAAAAAGAGCATTGCCCGAAAACGTTATCTTTACATATCAGGGCGACGGTGACCTTGCTTCTATCGGTATGGCTGAAACAGTTCACGCCGCTACAAGAAACGAAAACATCACTGTAATTTTTGTTAACAATGCAATTTACGGCATGACCGGCGGCCAGATGGCTCCTACCTCTTTGCCCGGTCAAGTTACTCAAACCTCGCCTTACGGCAGAGATGTTAAGACCGTTGGCTTCCCTATCAGAGTCAGCGAGATGCTCTCGGCTTTGGACGGCCCCGAATATATTGAAAGAGTTGCAGTTAACAACGTTAAAAATGTTAAGGCAGCTAAAAAGGCTATTAAAAAGGCTTTTGAAAACCAGATCAACGGCAAGGGCTTCTCTCTTATTGAGGTTGTGTCCTCTTGCCCGACAAACTGGGGCATGACACCTAAAAAGGCTTTGGAATGGATAGATACCAACATGATTCCTTATTATCCTTTGGGTGTTTATAAGGACAGAAGCGCTGTAAAGGAGGAAAAGTAATTATGGCAACTAACAACATCCTCATTGCAGGTTTTGGCGGACAGGGCGTTTTGTTTGCAGGCAAGTTTTTGGCATATAAAGGTTTGCTTGAAGAAAAGGAAATCTCGTGGCTTCCTTCTTACGGCCCCGAAATGCGCGGCGGTACGGCTAACTGCTCGGTAATCATCAGTGACACTCCTGTTGGTTCGCCCATTGTTTCCACCCCCGACGTTTTGATGGTTATGAATCTCCCCTCGCTTGATAAATACGAGGCAGCCGCAGCTAAGGGCGCAAAGGTGTTCGTCGATTCGACCCTTATTACCCGCAAGCTTGTGCGCGACGACGTTGACGCTTATTACATTCCCGCTACTCAAATGGCTAAGGATTTGGGAATCCCCACCCTTGCAAACATGATTATGGTTGGCAAGGTTATTAAAGAGGCAGGCGTTGTTTCGTTTGACAACATGGTTGACTCGCTCAAAAAGGTAGTTTCGGCAAAGCGTGCCGAGCTTTTGGAGCTTAACCTTAAGGCTATCGAAGCAGGATATAATTATATCGGCTAAAGCACTTGATAAAATTTTAAAAATGTGATAGTGTGAAATAAGCCGGCGATTTATCCCGCTTATTTCACACTTGGCATTTAACAAGTAATTCTCTTTTGGAGGTTGAATATTATGCTTAACATTAGAATTGAAAAAACACAAAACCCCAAAGCAAAGCCCGAAAAAGGTGCACCTTTAGGATTCGGTCACATTTTTACCGACCATATGTTTGTAATGAACTATGAAGAGGGCAAGGGCTGGTTCGATCCAAGAGTCGTACCCTTTGAGAATATCTCTTTGTCTCCTGCTTCAATGGTGTTCCACTACGGTCAGGAAATGTTTGAGGGCTTAAAGGCTTATAAGGGCGAGGATGGTCAGATTTACCTCTTTAGACCCGAAATGAACGCTAAGCGTGCAAACGCTTCTAATGAGCGTCTTTGCATTCCTGAAATTCCCGAGGAAGATTTTGTTCAGGCTGTTAAGGCGGTTGTTGACGTTGACAGAGATTGGGTACCCGAAGAAGCTGGCACCAGCCTTTATATCCGTCCATTTGTTATCGCAACCGATAACTTCTTGGGCGTTGCGCCCTCTAAAACCTATTTGTTTATGGTGATCCTTTCTCCTTCGGGAGCTTATTACGCAAGCGGTTTGGCACCTGTTGGTATCTGGATCGAGGATGAATATGTAAGAGCAGTAAAGGGCGGTATTGGCTATGCTAAGACCGGCGGCAACTACGCAGCATCCTTGGCAGCACAGGTTAAGGCTCATGACGGCGGTTACAGCCAGGTTTTGTGGCTTGACGGTGTTGAGAGAAAGTATATTGAAGAAGTAGGCGCAATGAACATTGTGTTCAAAATTTCGGGCAAGATCGTTACACCTGCGCTTAACGGTTCCATTCTTCCCGGCATTACCCGAAACTCGGTGCTTAAGCTTTGCCGTGACTGGGGCTATGAAGTTGAGGAGAGAAAGATATCGGTTGACGAGCTTGTTGAAGCCGCACACAACGGCACTCTTGAAGAAGTTTTCGGAACGGGTACCGCTGCTGTTGTTTCGCCCGTTGGCAAGTTAAGATATAAAGACGATGTATTCGCTATCGGCGATGGCGGCATTGGCGAGCTTACACAAAAGCTTTATGATGAGATAACCGGCATTCAGTGGGGCAAGAAGGCTGACCCCTATGGCTGGAGACAGACGGTTTAAGGTTTAGAACTTAGTTTTGGGCGGTCAGCCGTCGCAGCCGCAGCGCTTTAGTGCGGCGGTCGGCGGGTGGTCGCCCCGTGTAACTGCGCGAACATCGGTGCCACGGCTCGGCACTTTGCCTCCCTGCGGTCGGCACACGCCTAGCCACGGCACCAAAGAATTTTCTAGTTTAATAAAAAGAAGGATGTTATATGAGCAAAAGAAAGATCGAGACCGTTTGCGTTCAGGGCGGTTATACCCCCGGCAACGGCGAACCCAGACAGATTCCCATAATTCAATCAACCACCTTTAAATACTCTACCAGCGAGGATATGGGAAAGCTTTTCGACCTTGAGGCAGAAGGATACTTCTACTCTCGCTTGCAAAACCCCACCTGCGACATGGTGGCAAAGAAGATTTGCGAGCTTGAAGGCGGAACTGCCGCAATGCTTACATCTTCGGGTCAGGCGGCAAACTTCTTTGCTGTTTTTAATATTGCAAACGCCGGCGACCATGTTGTGTCGACTTCCGCAATTTACGGCGGCACATTCAACCTTTTTAATGTAACAATGCGCAAAATGGGTATCGATTTCACTTTCGTTTCGCCCGATTGTTCGGATGAAGAGCTTGAAGCAGCATTCAAGCCCAATACCAAGGCTGTTTTTGGCGAGACTATTGCAAACCCCGCACTGCGAGTTTTGGATATCGAGCGCTTTGCAAATGCCGCACACAAGCATGGAGTGCCCATGATTGTTGACAACACCTTTGCAACACCTGTTAATTGCCGCCCGTTTGAATTCGGCGCTGATATTGTTACCCATTCGACCACTAAGTATATGGACGGTCACGGTGCCGCAGTCGGCGGATGCATTGTTGATTCGGGCAAGTTTGATTGGCAAGCTTATGCTGATAAATTCCCCGGCCTTACCACGCCCGATGATAGCTACCACGGAATTACCTATTGCGAACGTTTTGGTAAAGAGGGCGCATTTATAACCAAGGCAACAGCCCAGCTTATGCGTGATTTTGGTTGCACACCTGCTCCTCAAAGCGCATTTATTCTTAACTTAGGTCTTGAAAGCCTGCATGTAAGAATGGCTCGTCACTGCGAAAACGGCTTGGCAGTTGCTAAATTCCTTAAAAACCACCCCAAAGTAACTTGGGTCAAATATCCCAACTTAGAGGGCGATGAGGACTACGAGCTTGCTCAGAAGTATCTTCCCAACGGCTCGTGCGGCGTTGTTAGCTTTGGCGTTAAGGGAGGAAGAAAAGCTGCTGAAGCCTTTATGAAAGAGCTTAAGCTTTGCGCTATTGAAACCCACGTTGCCGACGCAAGGACCTGTTGCTTGCACCCTGCAAGCGCAACTCACCGTCAGATGACAGACGCCGAGCTTGAGGCTGCAGGCGTATCGCCCGATTTAGTCCGCCTTTCATGCGGAATTGAGTCGGCTGACGACCTGATTAACGACCTTGCTCAGGCGCTTGAAACCGTATAAAAAATAACATTACAGGAGATAATAATGCCGATTAAAATTCCCAACAGCTTGCCGGCGGCAAAAACGCTGGCCGATGAGAATATATTTGTAATGACAGAAACAAGGGCTATGACTCAGGATATTCGACCCTTGAAGATTTTGCTTTTGAACTTAATGCCGACTAAAATCGACACCGAGACTCAGCTTGCACGCCTTATCGGCAACACCCCCTTGCAGGTCGAGGTCGAGTTTATTCACACAGTAAGCCACGAGTCGAAGAACACCTCGAAAGAGCATTTATTCTCGTTCTATAAGACTTTTGACCAGGTTAAGCACAAAAAGTTCGACGGTATGATCATTACAGGTGCGCCTGTTGAAATGCTTGACTTTGAAGATGTTGAGTATTGGGACGAGCTTAAGGAAATTTTAGAGTGGACAAAAACTCACGTTCATTCCACCTTCCACATTTGCTGGGGCGCACAGGCAGGGCTTTATTATCACTTTGGTATACCCAAAGTGCCGCTTGATGAAAAAATGTTCGGTGTTTTCAAGCACACTGTCGATTACAAAAACCCCATTTTGTTCCGTGGGTTCGATGATGTTTTCTTAGCACCCCACTCACGTCACTCCACTGTTTTAAGGGAGGATATTGAGAAAGTGCCCGAGCTTAAGATCCTCGCTACAAGCGAAAAAGCGGGTGTTTATGCCTGCATGACCCAAAATGGCAAGCAGATTTTTATAACCGGTCACTCGGAATATGACGCAGACACCTTGGCTAAAGAATACTTCAGAGATAAGAATAAGGGGCTTGATATAAAGGTTCCCGAAAACTACTTCCCTGATGATGACGACACCAAGGCACCCATAGTTTCGTGGAGGGCGCACGCAAACCTTTTATATTCAAACTGGCTGAACTATTTTGTATATCAAACAACACCTTACGATATTGAAAATCTTTAATTTTTTTGGAGAATAGATATGGTTAAACACCCAAAAGATTCTATGACCGAATGCTCGCACATTGTTGTGCCAAAGCATTTAAACGGAGGCAACCGACTTTTCGGCGGCACACTTATTGAATGGATTGACGACGTTGGAGCAATAACCGCCCGCCGTCATTGCGGCGGCATGGTAACAGGCGCATCGGTGGATAATGTGCAGTTTCTGGCACCCGCTTTTCAAAACGAAACGATCGTGTGCATTGGCAAGGTAACATATGTGGGCAATACCTCGCTTGAGGTGTGCGTTAAGTCATATGCCGAGACGCTTGACGGCGAAAGACGCCTTATAAACGTGGCTTATCAGGTTGCTGTTCATATTGATGAAAACGGCAAGCCGATGCCGGTGCCTGCGCTTGAACCCGAGACTGACGAGGAAAAGCAGGAATATCTGAACGCCGAAAAAAGAAAAGAATTCAGAAAGATGTATAGATAAAAAAGAAGCCGCTCCGAGGGAGCGGCTTTTCTATTAATACATTGAATTCTGCGACATATAAGCATAAAGCTTTTCGCCGTGCTGCTGTTCTTCAGACTGAATGTGGTTTAAAGCACGTCTTGCCTGAGGGTCACTGAATTCAAAAACGCTGGTGTCATAAAGCGAGGAAACATGCTTTTCCATTGCAAGCATATCGCTAACAAGGAACTGGTCGGCGTTCTTGGTTGCCTCGTTGGGGTAATCTACCTTGCAGCAGAACTTGTTTGATGCATTAAGACCTGTGGGCATCTGAGGCACTGTGCCCTGCAAGATCGAGCAAACGGTGTCATAGTGGCTTTTTTCGGCGGCAGCGATCTCGCCGAAAAGGCTCTTCAATTCTTCAGCGTGGGCATCTTTGCTGTATTTGCTGTATTTTTCATAGCAAAGCTTTTCCTGGCTTTTAAGATCCTGCAAAAGGGTGTTTTCTTTCTGGGTAAGAGTCATAATTAAACCTCCGATAATTTTATGAGGTTATTATTAGCAGAAAGAAGCAAAGTATACATAAAAAGCAAAGCTGCCCGCTGAGGGTCACAGGCGGATCCGCTGTAGTTGTTTGTTACCTATAGCAAGGTACTATAGCGGGGTATGGCTAATAAATCTATTTATTCGTTTATCTCAATAGACGTTGAATTTATATGCACATATCCTAAAGAGGTACTTACGAATTCGATGTAGTAGTCACCGTCTTCAGGGATTTCAAACATAACATTGGCACCCTCGCTGTTCTCATGCACAGATTGTACATTTTGTTTCGGGAAAAACTCGTCGTCTGATTCTCGATATAAGTTTAACTGCCAATGGCAATCACCGTCGTAATGCTTGTCTTTAATAGCGTAGAAATCAACGATGACGTTGATTGTAGTTCCTGCTTTCATATTTGACAGTAGCTCTTTGGAAGTTGGGAAGGTAACACAGTTGCCGACGGTTATATCTTTTACTTCTTCTAATGTAATGCCGTTACAGCCTGTATATTTATCGGCGATTTGAATGTCATCGGGGTTGCTGTCGAAATAGTATTTGTGATAAGTCGGACCTCCGAGTACGCCGCCGTCTCTTGATGTATTTAAAGTGGCATAATCTATATAAACAGGCTCGTCGCTGTGTATGAAAATATAAAGCTCGGTATCTTCGTCAAATTCGTGTACAAGACCAAAAGCTCCTAATTTGTCGGGGTCTGTAAATCCGGACATTTTTTTGAACACTTCGCCGTCTATAATAAAGCCAAGGCTTGGGAAGTAGTTATTTTGAGCAAGCTTCAAGTTTTTCTGAGCAGTTCCGTATGCAGTATCTCTTTCTTTAACAATAATCTTAAAGGGTTCGCCTTTTTCGTCTGTTATTATAACTGTGCCATCTAAAACAAATTGCCGAGCATCTGCAACTTCTAAATAAGCTATGCCGTCTTCATTATATTCAAGCTCTTTGTAATCTTCCGGAGTTAAGTGTTCCCAATCTGAGCGGGCAAATCCGCCCGTTCGCTGACGTTCCAAATAATCAAGGTATTCAGGAGTCGCTTGACCGTTTTCATCAAATGCCCAATCGGGAGGAGTAGAGGTGTCAATCGTTACATTTTCAGCAGTAATCAGAGGGAAAAGGTCGTTAGCGATGATTGAAACGGATGCCAAAACAGCAACTGCCAAAACAGCGGCGATGAGTGCGGAAAACTTGAATCTCGGTGTATATTTTATATTGTTCACGCTGGCGTTGAGGGCTTCATCTATAAGCGAATCATCAATTTTTTGCATTTCAAGCAGAAAATCTGTTTGTTTTTTGTTTTTCATATTACATACTCCTTTTCTGTAAGATGTTTTTTGAGTTTTTGTCTTGTACGGTGAAGCGATGATGTGATCTTTGTTTGAGAGATTCTCATATCCGCGGATATTTCAGCCGTGCTCATAAACAGCCAGTATCTTTTTATAAATATGATTCGTGTTTCTTTGTTCTGCTGTTTTAGAAAATTGTTTATTTCCTCGCCCAAGGCTATTCCCTCAACCTTAGCTTCAATATCTTCGCCCGAGGGGATAGCTTCGCTCAGTTCATCCAGTATACCGATAAATTCTTGTGATGAGCGCTTTTCGGAATTAAGATACTTTAGTCTGTTAATTGACAGATTTCTTATTATTTTGCAGGCATATGCTTTAAGACTTTCGGGGCGGTTCGGTGGAATGGTGTTCCACATCTGCAGATATGTGTCGCTCACACATTCCTCAACGTCAAGCTGATTTCTGAGTATGTTAAAGGATATTTGTCTGAGAAGCTTGCCATACTCGGAATCGGTAGCATTGATCGCGTCCTCGCTCCTTTGAAAATAAAGCTCAAGTATTCTTTTACTCAATTGGGAACCTCCTCTTTGTAGTGAAAGATATCTTTCACTTATAAAGACAATTTTTGGGTGAGGGTCGTCACAGGGGCTTTAGTAAAATTTTAAGATTTTTTTATAGCGGTGTCAAATCGGTTGATTGGCAAAAGCTTTTGTGGTAGAATAACTGTAACAAATAGTTTTAGCGAGGGGATATAGAATGTCAATTTTCTCAAGAACTGAAATTTTGCTTGGTGAAGATGCTATGGACCGCTTAAAGAACGCACACGTTGCTGTTTTCGGCGTAGGCGGCGTGGGCGGCTATGTTTGCGAGATGCTTGCACGTTCGGGTGTAGGGCAATTAACATTAATAGACAGCGACACTGTGAGCGAAACCAACCGAAACCGTCAGATAATTGCGCTTGAAAGCACCACAGGCAGACCTAAAGCTGAGGTTATGCGTGAGCGCATTTTAGACATTAATCCCAACGCTTTGGTAACTGCTTTGAATATCTTCTATACGCCGGAGAATGCTGACAGCTATCCTTTGGCGGAATATGATTATGTTGCAGATTGTATTGATACAATGACCTCGAAAATAGAGCTTATCATGCGTGCCAAAGCACAGGGCGTGAAGATCATCAGCGCAATGGGTGCCGGCAACAAGCTTGACCCGACAAGGTTTGAGGTAAGCGATTTATACAAAACCTCGGTTTGCCCCTTGGCGAGAACGTTGAGATATGAGCTGAAAAAGCGAGGCATCAAGTCGCTTAAAGTGGTTTACTCTAAAGAAGAACCCAAAAGGCCGCTTGGCAAGGTTGAAGGCGAGAGCTTTGGCAGGCACATTCCTGCTTCGGTGGCATTTGCGCCCTCGGCAATGGGCATTGTTATGGCAAGCGAGATAGTTAAGGATTTGATTGGATAAAAAGAGAAGCCGTCCGTTTTGGGCGGCTTTTTACGTGCGTGCGTGGGGCGAAGCCCCGCCCAGCCCCCCTGTGGGGGGCTGGGCGCCTCAAGCGCCGCCGCGCGGCGCTTGGGGTAAGCGGCGGCGGAGCCGCCGCAGGGCTTCGCCCGACCTTTGGCGATGAGCATTTTTGCAGCAGCGAGCATTTTTATCTCCCTGCCGCCCACGCACTCGCCTAACTGTCCTAAAAAACAGCTTAATATGCACAACTTTCCTCTTTACAAATGCGAACATATGTGCTACAATTGCCTTGCATAAAGAACATTTGTTCTGATTATAGGAGGGGTCTGTGATGCGGGATATTTTACACTGCGACTTGAATAATTTTTACGCTTCGGTTGAATGCCGTGATAACCCGTCACTTAACGGGCACCCTGTTGCTGTTTGCGGCAGTGTCGAGGACAGGGCGGGGATAGTTCTTGCGAAAAATTATATTGCAAAGGAGTTTGGAGTAAAAACTGCAGAAAAAATTTACGAGGCAAAGCAAAAGTGCCCGCATCTTGTCATCGTTCCTCCCAGAATGCATGAATATTCACGCATTTCTAAAGAGGTGCGAAAGATCTACGCTCGATATACCGACCTTATAGAACCATTTGGAATGGACGAATGTTGGCTTGACATAACAGGCTCGCATTATCTTTTCGGCTCTAACGAGGAAATAGCTTACCGAATTAAAGAAGAGGTGAAAACCGAGCTGGGCTTGACGATCTCGGTGGGGGTAAGCTTTACAAAAGTGCTTGCCAAGCTTGGCTCGGACATGAAAAAACCTGACGCCATAACGGTTTTATCGTATGATAATTATAAAAGAAAGATTTACCCTCTTGCTGCCAACGAGCTAATAGGTATTGGCCCTGCAACAATGCGACGGCTTGAGAAAATGAGGATTCACACACTTGGCGACTTGGCCGCCTGCGACCCGCAGATGTTGGTGCGGCACCTTGGCAAGGGCGGAATGTGGCTTTGGCGCGCAGTTAACGGCTTTGATGACGCAATTGTTCACGAAATGGGATATGAACCAGAGGCAAAGTCGATGGGTAATTCGACAACATTAAGACGAGATCTTTACACGAATGAGCAGGTTTGGCAGGTAATGCTCTCGTTAGCCGAGGAGGTTTGCCGACGTTTGCGTTTAGCCAACCAGTGCGCAGGCGGCGTGTGCATAAGCATTAAAACGAACGACTTAGACTACCACGAGTTTCAAGTCCAGCTTGATTACCCCACAAACTCGGCACTTCTTTTGGCGCAGAACGGCTTTAAGCTGTTTTTAAAAAACTTCGATTGGCATCTGCCGATTCGTGCTGTTGGCATAAGAGGAATAAGCCTTATTTCCTCGAGGATTGAAAGGCAATGCTCGATGTTTGCTGATTCGGACAGAGCTGAAAAGCTTGAAACCTTGGATAAAGTATCTGACCGCCTGCGTGAACGCTTTGGTAAGGATGTTATATTCCCTGCACGCCTAAAGAACGAGCTGTTTTTAACCCACGAAAAGGTGAACATCTTTCAAAGCACGCATTCGTTTGCAGGGTGAGCGCTTCGAACGGTGTCGGCGTAAAAAGCTTCGTTAACCAAAAAAGCGTTCATCGCCCAAGGGAAGGCGCAGCCCTGCGGCGGGCTTCGCCCGCCGCTTCCCCCAGCCACCGCGCAAGCGGTGGCTGGGGGCGTTGCGTGCCCCGGGGGCACGCAACGGGGCTGCGCCCCTAAGCGCCGTGGACGCCCTTTGGGCGGCGAGTGGCGCATAATATCCGCCGTAAGGCGGATACCTTTAAACAAACTGCCCCGAAAGCATGTGTTTTCGGGATTTTTCATACATAAGCGGCATGCATGATTATGCAGTCTTGTTACATTTGGCTATTGATTTTTTATAGGCTTGCGTTATATAATAACATTGACGTAGTTTTGTATGAATTAGCCAATATATTGATAGTTTTTTATGAATTATCACAGAAATGAGGAATTAACCTTGGTAAGAAATGATTTAAGAAACATCGCAATAATTGCGCACGTTGACCACGGAAAGACAACTCTTGTTGATGCCATGCTTAAGCAAAGCGGTACCTTCCGCGACAATCAGGTTGTAAACGAGCGTGTAATGGACTCGAACGACATTGAGCGTGAAAGAGGAATTACCATTCTTGCAAAAAACACCTCGATTATGTATGGCGATGTTAAAATAAATATTATTGACACACCCGGTCATGCTGACTTTGGCGGTGAAGTTGAAAGAATTCTTAAAATGGTTGACGGCGTTATTCTGCTTGTCGATGCTGCCGAGGGACCTATGCCTCAGACAAGATTTGTTTTGCAGCACGCTCTTGAGCTTGGTCACAGAGTTATTATCGCAATTAATAAAATAGACAAGCCCGATGCCAGAGTTAACGAGGTTATTGACGAGTGTTTTGAGCTTTTGATGGACTTAAATGCAACCGATGAACAGCTCGATTCTCCTATTCTGTTCTGCTCCGGTCGTGATGGCACCGCCTCGCTTGATGAAAAAACTTTGGGTACAGACTTGACTCCGCTGTTTGAAAAAATTGTAGAGTATGTTCCTGCTCCCGAGGGATTCGAGGACGAGCCTTTGCAGATTTTGGTTTCTTCCATCGACTATAACGAATATGTCGGCAGAATTGCGATCGGCAAGGTCGAGCGCGGCTCGGTTAAGGTCAACCAAGAGGTTATGATAGGCGACTTCCATCATACCAAAAAGGAATATCGCGGCAAAATCGTTACTCTTTATCAGATAAACGGGCTTGAAAGAGTCCCTGCACAAACGGCAACCGTTGGCGACATTGTGTGCATAAGCGGTATCGAAAACATAACGATAGGAGACACCATTTGCGACTTTGCAAATTATGAGCCTTTGCCGTTCGTAAAAATCAGCGAGCCTACAGTGGAAATGACCTTCAGCGTTAACGATTCACCCTTTGCAGGCAGAGAAGGCAAGTTTGTAACCTCACGCCACATTCGTGAAAGACTTTTTAAAGAGCTTTTGAAGGACGTTTCGTTAAGAGTTACCGAAACCGATTCGACCGACTCGTTTAAGGTTGCAGGCAGAGGTGAGATGCACCTTTCGATCCTTATTGAGAATATGAGACGTGAAGGCTATGAACTGGGAGTTTCTACCCCCAGAGTTTTATATAAAGAAATTGACGGCAAGCTTTGCGAACCTATTGAAGAGCTTGTGGTTGACGTCCCCGAAAATGCGCTCGGCTCGGTTATGGAAAAAATGGGCTATCGCAAGGGCGAAATGGTTTCGATGACGCCCATGGGCAGCCGAATGAAGGTCGTTTTCCATGTTCCTGCCAGAGGCTTGTTTGGTTACAGAAACGAGTTTTTGACCGATACCAAGGGCGAGGGCATAATGAGCTCTGTCTTCCACGAATATCAGCCTTATAAGGGAGACATTCCCAGACGTTCTCAGGGCTCGTTGGTTGCATTCGAAACAGGTGAGGCTGTAACCTATGGTCTTTACAATGCTCAAGAAAGAGGAGCGCTTATTATTACAGCAGGCACCCCTGTTTATGAAGGCATGATCGTTGGAATGAGCCCGAAATCGGAAGATTTGGTTGTTAACGTTTGCAAAAAGAAGCATTTAACAAACACTCGTGCCAGCGGTTCGGACGATGCGTTGCGCCTTGTACCTCCCAGAATTTTAAGCTTAGAGGACAGCTTGGAATTTATTGCAGACGACGAGTTGGTTGAAGTAACGCCCAAAACTATCCGCTTAAGAAAGAAAACACTTTCTAACAGCCAAAGAATGAAGGATAACGCAAAGCTTAAGTAATGCGCTTTGCCAAGCGCCTCCACCGTTCGCTCCCACCGCTCATCGCGGGCGAGCTTACGACGTCGGCGCCGAGTGCCGAAGCCGGGCGGCTAATGCCGCTGTGGCGAAGGCGTGGGCGCCGTGGCTTAGCTGTTAAAACTTATTCAAAAACAACATCTTTAGGAGAAACATAAATGAACGAAGTAATCAAAGGCACCGAGTTTGTATCGACAACCATTGTAACCGAAAACAACACCGCATTCACCGTTGGCAGCGGCGAGGCAGAGGTTTTCTCGACCCCCATGATGGTAGCGCTTATGGAAAATTCAGCTTACCTTTGCTTAAAGCCTTATTTGGATGAAGATGAGACCTCGGTGGGAATTAAAATGGACACCACTCACGAGTCGGCATCGCCGATTGGGCTTGCAATTACCGCAAGAGCCACAATTACCGAGGTTAACGGCAAGATCATTACTTTCGAAGTTATCGCTTCCGATGCTTTCGGCATTATCGGCAGAGGTATGCATCAGCGTGCCGTTGTTAACACCGAGAAGTTTGTAAGCCGTGCAAACGCAAAGCTCGCATCTGTTGAATAGTTATAAAAAGCCGCTTAAGGATTATACTTAAGCGGTTTTGATTTTTAATTAAAGCAAAGAAAAAACCCGCCTCGGTAAGAGACGGGTTAATTTTTTAGGTTTTAATTACTGTTCAACGTAGTTAGGGCCGAAGTAAGCAATGCCGTCAACAGTGTTCTGGATAACATCCATGGTCTTGTCGAATACGTATTCAACACCGGGATCTTCCTCTGCTGCACCGTCAACCTTGAGGGTGAGGATGTAGGAAGGAATTTCGGGATCGTTTTCCATAACAGTGTATGTACCCTTGACTTCCATATCGGAAAGGCTGCTGGTGATGGTGTAAGTACCAACGTTTTCATCAGCGTTGTATTCGCCGAAAGTGATGGTGTTGGTGCCGGTGCCGTCAGAGTAAGCGGTGCCTGCAACAGGAGCTTCAAGCTTGGTGCATGCAGTGCATACAGCGAGAACCATAACTAAAACGAGTGCTACTGAAATTAATCTTTTCATGTTAATTAATCCCCCGATAGAATCTAGTATAGTCGATTTGCTAATCGCAACTATATTATAACCCCAACAAAAGCAGTTGTCAATAAATTATTGATATTAAACAGCCAACATTGTGATAATTATACAGTTTGACTCAGCACGATTTGTTGAAAATTCCGATTATATTAAACGATTTAAACCGACAGGCTTCACTTATCTTTAGTTGTAGACTTATTATATCCCTTGGGGCTTATGCCTTTCGAGCCCGAAACAAAGTATTTAATTATATTCCGCCTTGTTACAATGCCGATAAATTTGCCCTCGTCATCAGTCACGGGCACAAAATTTTGGCGCATGGCAAGCTCTAAAAGCTCATCCATCGTGGCGGTTATTCTCACAGCGGCGCGGTCTTTATGCACGAGGTCTTTAAGTAAAAGCTCCTCGGCATCATAAATCGAAACTCCGTCGGTGTCGGTAATGCTCTCGTCAAGCATATACCACAAAAAGTCGCCCTCGGTAACGGTGCCGATGTATTTACCGCTTCTGTCAATTACAGGGGTCGAGGAATACCCGTGGTGGCGCATTTTTTCAAGCGCCTGACGTATCGAATAGTCGTCATAAAGGTATGCAACATCTTTTTTTAGTGTTAAGAAAAAAGCTATGTTCATTCTAAATCTTCTTCCGTTTCTTCGTTGATAGGCACATCATCTGCCCAAACATACTGTTCAAAAAATTCTTCTAAGCACAAGCCCGAATCTCTTATCAGAGCGGCATATTCAACACCTACATATCTGTAATGCCAAGGCTCGTAAATATAGCCTGTAATGTCGGTTTTGTCCTTTAAATATCGCAATATGAAACCGTAATCCGCCGCGTTTTCCTGAAGCCATGCAAACTCTTTCGTTTGGTCAAACGCCTCATAGGTATCCCAGTCGTCCTCTGTCACAATATCAACCGCAAGGCCTGCATTGTGCTCGCTTGTTCCGGGCAGGGCGATGTTAATTAAAACATCGTTATAGGCTTCGTCATATGTCCAACCGTATTTTTCCATTCGCGACTTGATGTTGCGCTCAAACAGCTTTTTTTGATAGCTCACGGTGCGGTAAGCCGACAAGACCTTAAGCTCGATTCCGTCTTTTTCGGCCGCTTCAATCATATCACGGCAATACTTTGCGGCGGTAACTTCAAGCTCATAAGACCCTTGCACATAATCGGTCTCGATTTCATAATCGTCGGGCAGAGGGTACCGGTGGTTTACCAAAAAGAAATGTTCGTTTTCTTTAATTTCAATAACCTCGCTTTCAGTTTCTTCAAGGGTTGTGGTTTCTTCTTCCTTGGGGTCAACTTCCGGCTCGGTGGCGGTAACCTCGGTTTCTTCGGTCGAGGTAACTTCTTCGGTCATAGCTTCTGTGGCGGGTACCTCGTCAGAGGTTTCTTCAGTCGAAGCTGCGATTTCAGCAGTCGTTGGGGTCTTGGTAGTTGCAGCGGCTTCGGTCGTTACATCCTCGTCAGAGGTTGCGGCAGGGGCAGTAACGCTTGCCTGCAAATTATCCTCGGTTACAAGGGGGGTGCTGTCACCCTCTTTAACAGGAGCGCTTACACAGCCGCAAAGCGACAGCAAAACAGCCGCCAAAACAATATATAATGTATATCTCATAAGGGGTCACATCCTTTATATATTCGTGCCATAAGCATTTTATCACAATCGGCGGTGTTTGTCTATAAAACAATATTGCTGCTTAATAACAAGATTAGTGGATAATTATTTTAATATTGTGAAAGAAAGGAGTAAAAATGCTGAAAAGTCCGAATAACTTTAAAACACTTATGACGGTTTTTGGCGGACTGACCGCACTTGCATTGTTCTCGGCGTTGGTGTTGTTGTTTAAAACCTTGCCTTACTCTGAGGTTTTTGTTAACATAACCGAGTTTGCCGCCGAGCTTACAACAGGTAATTTTAACCGTGATGAAGCGGATGTAACCGTCAACGAGACCGCAAACGAGGATACAGAGGTCATAAACACCTCGCCAAAAGGTGACGGCGTTGCAGACAGCCTGATCACACTTTCGGGGCATTTGTTTGAATTCGAGGCAGAAAAAGAAGATGCCGAGCTTCCCGAGGAGGAGCTTACGCCCTCGCAGATAAGCGGACCGATAATAAGAAAGACATATGCTTATAACACCTCGGCAAGCTGTGTTGAGCTGCCTTTTGGCGGGCTTATGCGAAACGATACCGACATCGACACTGATTATCTTTATGACCAGTGTACCCGCGAGCCTGCTGTTGAGATCGACCTTGATGACGGGCCTCTTGTTTTGATAATGCATACCCACACGACCGAAAGCTATGAGGACTATGCCAAAGAGTTTTATGATGAGAATGATAAGTCACGCTCGACCGATTTAAGCCGAACAGTGGTTGCAGTGGGCGAGAAAATTGTTGAAAAGCTTGAAGAAGCAGACATTGGTGTAATTCACGACACAACGATGTTCGATTACCCCAATTATTCGGGTGCTTATGACAGAAGCTCGGAGAGAATTGTTGAAATTTTAGAAGAGTATCCAAGTATTCAAATCGTTATTGATGTTCACCGCGATGCAATTGAAGCAGACGGAGTGCGCTATGCCCCTGTTGCGGAAATTAACGGAAAAACAGCGGCACAGGTTATGATCATATGCGGATATGTCAACGTTCCTCAATATAGATATAATCTGCGCTTGGCGTCTCGTTTGCAGTCGGTTATGGAGGAGAATTACCCAGGGCTTACAAGACCTCTTTTGTTTTATGAGCGCAATTATAACCAAGAGCTTACCAAGGGCAGCTTTCTTTTAGAGATGGGGTCAAGCTCGAACAGCCTTGACGAAGCACTTTATAGCGGCGAGCTTGTGGGAGAATGTTTAAAACAGCTTATTTTAGAGCTTGCAAACCAGTGATTTTTAATAAAATTTATCTTTAACTATTGGCAAAACCGCCTAAATGTGATACAATAGCTTTAACTTGTTAAAACCTTAACGAAAAAGGAGAATATTTAAGATGAAAGCAGTTATTTCGGTAATCGGCAAGGACGCAGTAGGCATTTTGGCAAAGGTTTCGACCATTTGCGCTGAAAACAACGCAAACGTAACCGAGGTTACACAGTCGGTTTTGCAGGATGTTTTTGCAATGGTTATGCTTGTTGATATTACAAACCTTTCGACACCTTTAGCACAGCTGAGCGATAAGATGACGGCACTCGGCAAAGAACTCGGGCTTTCAATCTATGTAATGCATGAAGATATATTCAACACGATGCACCATATATAAAAGTTAAATGGGCATTTTGAAATTTGGCTCGGTTTCGCGAAGCGAAATTAAAGAGCGGTGCTCTTGAAAGAGACAAATTTATAACCGACGTGCAGGCAGTGACCTTAACAGCAAACTTTACCGTCGGTTTATGTATGAAGATATATTCAACACGATGCACCATATATAGCCGATAATCACGGGTTAGGTTTGGCGACGACGTCGCACAGCGCGCTTTGAAGCGATAGCGAGAAGCTGTGCGTGCGGTGGAGGAGCGGGTTTTCGCTGCATTTTTACGATATATAAATGCCGACTGTTTTGCGGTGGCGCCACGCCTCGCACAAGGCTTCGCCTTACGCTCGGCACTTGCGCCGCACCCTAATCACCTCATCAAGAAAGGTAACGATATAAAATGATAAACTTAAGCGACATTTTAGAAACGATACGCATGATTCAGGACGAATGTTTAGATATTCGCACCATTACCATGGGCATTTCTCTTTTAGACTGCATTGATGCCGACATTGATGTAGCCTGCGAGAAGGTATATAAAAAGATCACCACCTGCGCTAAAGATTTAGTGCGTGTTGGCGAGGAGATCGAAAAAGAGTACGGTATTCCGATAATTAACAAGAGGATTTCGGTAACGCCTATTTCAATCATCTCGGCGGCATGCAAAGAAAGCCCTGTTAAGTTTGCTATAACCATGGATAAAGCGGCAGAAGCTGTGGGCGTTAACCTCATCGGCGGATATTCTGCGCTTGTTCAAAAGGGCTTTGCCGCAGGCGACAAAGAGCTTATCGAATCAATTCCCGAGGCTTTAAAGGTAACAAGCCGTGTTTGCTCGTCGGTCAACGTTGGCTCGACCAAAACAGGCATTAACTTAGACGCTTGCAAAATCATGGGCAGAATCGTTAAAGAATGTGCCGAGGCTACTGTTGATACAAATTGCTTTGGTGCAGCAAAGCTTGTTGTTTTTTGCAACGCTGTTGAGGATAACCCCTTTATGGCAGGTGCTTTCCATGGTGTTGGCGAGCCTGACTGCATTATTAACGTAGGCGTTTCGGGCCCCGGTGTTGTAAGGGCGGCACTTGCAAAGCACCCCAACGCCGACATAAACGAAATTGCGGGCATTATTAAAACCACCGCTTATAAAATCACCCGTGTAGGTCAGCTTGTCGGCGTTACAGCGTCCGAGCGTTTGGGTGTGCCTTTTGGAATCGTTGATCTTTCGCTTGCACCTACACCCGCAGTAGGCGACTCGGTTGCCCATATTTTAGAGGAAATAGGTCTTGAACAGTGCGGTTGCCCCGGCACCACCGCAACCTTAGCCCTTTTGAACGACGCTGTTAAAAAAGGCGGCGTAATGGCCTGCTCGTCTGTCGGCGGTCTTTCGGGCGCTTTTATTCCTGTTTCCGAGGATGCAGGCATGATCGACGCTGCAAAAAGCGGCTGCCTTACCCTTGAAAAGTTAGAGGCTATGACCGCTGTTTGCTCGGTAGGCCTTGATATGATAGTTGTACCCGGCGACACCACTGCCGACACCATTGCGGCACTTATTGCCGATGAAGCCGCTATAGGCATGGTAAACTCGAAAACAACAGCCGTGCGTGTTATTCCTGCAATTGGCATGGATGTTGGCGAAGAACTTGACTGGGGCGGACTTTTCGGCTGCGGCCCTGTAATGAAGATAAACACCTATTCACCCTCGAAATTTATTAACCGAGGCGGACAGATACCCGCACCGCTTCACAGCCTTAAAAACTAACAGCACTTTAATAAATCAGCAGAAGTTTAGTCCCTCCTGCTGATTTTTTAGATTAACCCCCTCGCCTTTAGGGGAGGGGGTGTTTCAGCTTTGCTGAAACGGGGGTGGGGTGAGGTGGCGTGGTTGACCCATGGGCAACAAGTGCCGCATCCGTCGGCGAAGCCGACAACCTTTTAACAAATTATTTTGCAAAACGCCCGAATTACGGTTGATTTTCCCCAACTCAACCGCCGGTGTGTAGAGTTTTAAACAAAAACAAGCTAAAATGAATGTGAAAGGAGGCAAAATGATGGATCAATTAAAGATTGGCAAGTTTATTGCCGAGCGCAGAAAAGCAAATAATCTGACTCAGATGCAGCTGGCAGAAAAATTAAACATTACCGACAGAGCAGTTTCAAAATGGGAAACGGGAAAGGCGATGCCTGATTCTTCCATCATGCTTGAACTTTGTGATGTTCTTGAAATCACTGTAAATGACTTATTGAATGGGGAGATTGTAACAATGGAAAACTATAACAAGGAATTAGAAAACAACTTGCTTGAAATGATAAAGCAAAAAGAGGAAAGCGACAAAAGATTACTTCGGGCGGAAATTGTAATGGGCATATGTTGCATTTTACCGCTTATTGCTTCGACCGTAATCGTTTCTTTCGTGCCCATGGAAGAGTGGTTAGCCGCTGTGATCGTCTTAACGAGTATAATTCCTCTGTTAATTGCAACTCCGTTTGCATTAAGAATCGAGCAAAAAGCAGGATATTACGAATGTGCCAAATGCGGCCACCGATATGTTCCCACATACAAAAGCGTTTTTATGGCAATGCACACTAACAGAACGAGATATATGAAATGTCCCGAATGTCACAAGAAATCGTGGCAGAAAAAAGTTCTGACCAAAGAACAATAAACTGCAAAAAACAGTACCGATATTCGGTGCTGTTTTGTTTTAACAGGCTTTTGAATTAACATTACCTTAACGTTTTCTAAAAACAATTTAAACAACATAGTTATATAATTGGGACAAGTAAAATAATTGCCCTTAAAAGCACTATCATTTTGTCGAAAAATGTGCTATAATATTTTTATTATTTATTTGTAGGTGAAGTAATGAAACTGATTTTCAGCATGATAATAGGATATTTGCTTGGCACATTAAGCCCCTCGGCTTTTTTGGCTAAGCTTAAAAAGAAAAATCTTCGCGAGGAAGGCACACAAAACCTTGGGGCAACAAATACCATGCTTACTCTTGGCACGGGCTATGGCGCATTGGTTTTGTTTTTTGACCTTGCAAAGGCGGCAATTGCCGTAAAGCTCGGTCAGCTTATCGCACCTGCTTTTGCGCTGTCCGGTTTGCTTTCCGGAAGCGCCGCAGTTTTGGGGCACATCTATCCCTTTTATATGAAGTTTAAAGGCGGCAAGGGTTTGGCGGCTTACGGCGGATTGATTTTAGGCCTCGACCCGATACTTTTTTTAATTTTATTAATAATCTCAACAGCTTGCATGTTTGTTGTAAATTACAGCGCAGGTATGCCGATGTCGGCAGGTGTTTTGTTCCCCGTTCTTTACGGCTTGCGTACCCACAGCATAGTGTCGTTTTTATTTGCCGCCGCAATAAGCGCAGTTATTATTTGGAAGCATTTCAGCAACCTTTTAAAAGGTCGAAACGGCGAGGATGTTAAGGTAAGAGATTACGCTGTGCACCACCTTTTTAAGAAAAAAGCCAACTGATATTGCAAATTAAAACCACCGCTTCGGTTAAGAAACGGTGGTCGTTTTTATGTATAAAATCAGTCAAGCTTATCTATCAGGCCTGCCGCAACACGGGTGTTATATAAAGTGTTTGCCTCTTCACTTACAGAAATAATGTGCTTTGCCATCTCCTTCGAGGCTCTTAAATGAGAGGCAGCAGTGGGGTGCCAGTCGGCAGCATACCCTTCGTCGCCCCTTATCTGGCCAAGCTTAACACAGCTTATGTTAGTGTCATTTGTTTCGGCGCTGTATTCGCTTACAGCAGTTTCAATAGCAGGGTAGAGCTCGGCGCCCATAAGCCCCAATGTGCAAACAATGTGTGCATTTGGGTTGTTCTTTCTTACAAGCTTTAAAAACTCAACATATTCGTCAGAATAAGCCTTAGCCTTGTCGGCGTCTCCTCTTACATATGAATTGTCGTTTGTGCCGAGGTTAATAACAACAATGTCAGGCACAAATTCATCAAAGCTCCAATCAATCTCATTTATGTTGGGTGTGTTCGAGGTATCCCACATTTTGCCGAGCTGAGTGTAAATTTCAGGTACTAAGCCGGATTCGTTAATACTGCCGTCACCGGTATATGCCGAGATGATTCCGTGTCCGCTGTAAGAAACAAGGCTGTAATCAGCGCCCAAAAGCTCGGCTGTTTTGTAAGCATAAGCTCGGGTCGCGTCCTCGGTAGAGGTAGAGAAGCTGTGATTGCGGTCCTCGTCGTCAACACCGTAGCCGCAGGTGATAGAGTCGCCGATAAATTCAATTTTTAACGAGCTTTCGGGTGCAGGGGCAATAGGCTTTGTATCGGTAACGGAAATTGATTTAACACCGATTATCGAGTTTGCAGATTCGGACAGCTTAAGCACCTTAACGGTGTTTTCACCCTCTGCCAAGGAAACAGACAGGGATTTTTCAGCTTCCGACATCATGCCGTCAATAACTCGTTCACCGTTGACGTAAACCGCATATCTTGCCATGCCGCCAAAGTTTGCGCTTAAAGATGAATTGTCGCCGGCAAGAGTTATTACAAGGTCGGTGCCTGTTGTTACAAACTCAATTCCGCTTGCCGACTGAACAAGCCAACGAACATTGTCTTTGTCTAAATAAGTTCTGCCAATGGTTTTAACAGTTTTATTGTCGGCAATCACAGTTCTTTCAACAGGTGTCACGGTTTCTTCCCCCTCCGAGCTTTTTGAATTATCACAGCTGGCAAACGTCAGCATAAGAGCGAGTGACAAAATAACGGACAAAAGTCTTTTTGCAAGCATAAGCTCTCCTCCAAAATAAGTTTAATTAAATTATACTACCTGCCTGCAAAAATGACAAGACATATTTTAATAGTACAAAAATATTTAATTTGGGTTGCGCTTTTGGCTGTTACAGGTTATAATTAACTTGACATTATTTACATGGAGGGAACACTGATGAGCAAAATTTTATTAAACACCGAAAACTCGGTATTCTTTAAAAACAACGTTGATTATTGCGTTGGCACAGGCAGAATGGGTCTGGCACTTCACAAAGAATATTACGATCAATTGGCATATGTGCAAAAGGGCGTAGGCTTTAAGTATATAAGAGGCCACGGTCTTTTCTGCGATGATATGGCAATTTATCAGGAACGCACCGACAGAGAAGGCAACACAACCATTGAGTATAACTTTACATATTTAGACCGTGTGTTTGACGACTATCTTTCGCTTAATATCCGCCCGTTTTTAGAGCTTGGCTTTATGCCTTATAAAATGGCTTCGGGTGAGAATTATGTCTTCCACTGGAAGGGTAACACCACCCCTCCCAAGGATTATAACCTTTGGTGCGACATGGTTAAGGCAACGCTTCGCCACCTTATTGACCGTTATGGCGAGGATGAAGTGCTTAACTGGCCTATTGAGGTTTGGAACGAGCCTAACCTTTGGGGCTTCTGGTATAAGGCAGATATGGAAGAATACTTTAAGCTTTACACATATACCGCAAAAGCTGTTAAAGAGGTTGACCATAGACTTAAGGTGGGCGGCCCTGCAATTTGCGGCGGCGCCGATGAAAAGTGGATGAGAGGCTTTTTAAACTATTGCCGCGAGAATAATCCTCCGCTTGACTTTATTACACGCCACCATTACACCACTCACTTCCCCAAGCCGCAGGGTCATTACGGTTATGCTTCGCTTATGGGCACCCGTGAGTCGCTTGACACCCTTAAAAACGTTAAGGCAATGATTAATGAATATGACGAGTTTAAGGATCTGCCTTTTTACATCACCGAGTTCAACACCTCTTATATACCTAACTGCCCCATGCACGACACCAACGAAAACGCAGTTGAGCTTGCACGCACATTAAGCGAAATAGGCGATTATGTTGACGGATATTCTTACTGGACCTTTGGTGACGTTTTTGAGGAGCAGGGTGTTCCGTTCTCACTATTCCACGGCGGCTTTGGCATGCTTGCCGACAAGTGCATACCCAAGCCTACTTACTGGACCTTTAAGTTCTTTAAAAATGTAAAGGGCGAGTGCATTTACAGAGGGGAAAACGCAGTTGTTACCAAGCAGGCTGACGGCTCGCTTAAAGGTGTTCTGTGGAATGTAACACGTGATTCTGAAACTGAAGCCTTAGAGCTTAACTTTGAAACAAACCTTGCAAGCGGCGAATATGTTTTGCTTACCAAAACAGTTGACGAAGACTGCTGCAACCCCTTGAAGGTTTGGCACGATATGGGAGAGGTTAAGACTCCCAAGGATGATGAGATCGAAATTATACGTGCAAGCGCAAACCCCATGATTAAAACCGCAAGAGTTGACGGCGCAAGTCTTGACTTTAAGCTTGGCAAAAACGCACTTGTTTACTTCGAGCTTAAGGCAGCACCCATGCAGGGCGACAGAGGTTATGACTATGACCGTGTTGCCATGGGCGAAAACGCTTATGAAATTGCAAACGGATTGGAAGGCAAATAAATCAGCGCCGACGTCGCCGGAGCGCAGCTGTGCGCAGGCGGTGGAGGCGCCACGGCTCGGCACTTTGCCTCGTTTCACTCGGCACACGCCTCGCCACGGCGCCCAAACTAAATAAACTTAAAAGAGCTACCCCACAGTTAAGGGCAGCTCTTTTTGCTATAATATAGGTATTGCTAACAAATAAAAATCCGTTCGAATTTGATTCTTCAGCAAACCTCTAACCGTCGGGGGCTAAAGTGAACGTCACCGGTTGCGTTGCCCGAAAGGTCAACACACTGTTAGAAGCAATAAAGGTATATATTACAAATTTAAAAGTGAGGAATCAGATAATAATTGTAAAAAATCACGAGCTTTTAAATTTTTTTAAAAAGCTCTTGACATCAACGCTTTAAAAGAGTAAAATATAACACAAGTTTAATAAAGATAAAGGCTATGACGAAGAATGGTCATGGAGAAAAGCAGTGCAGAGAGCTGATGGTTAGTGCAAATCAGCATGCTGTATATCCTTGTCCTCTCACTTCCGAGCCGGAAGCCTGAACAAAAGTTAAGTAGGGCGACCCATGTATGCTATGTTAGTGCATAGAGGTTGATAGACTTCGATCAAACGAAAGGCTATGACGAAGACGGAATCTATAAGTGATTTCTCAGAGAGTCGGGGGCGGTGCGATCCCGATAAATAACTGTAGAATTTCCCATCCCTTCCGAGCCGGAGGTCCAAAAGGCTTAACACCCAGTAGGCGCCTCCCGAGTATGCTGCGTCAGTGCATAGAAGTTAACAGACTTCGAAGAGGTGGCGGATTATATATCCGCAATTTGAGTGGTACCGCGAGTGCAATGAATTTACACCCGTCTCAAAGCAATTAAAAAGCTTTGAGGCGGTTTTTGTTTTGCCTTAGAGCGAAATGAGTACAATTATTCGGAAAGGCGGAATGAAAATGTTATCTCTCGACAAAGTATTTAATGCACAGACGGTGCTGAAAAACATTATTCGTGAAACGAACTTGGTCAGAGCTTACGGGATCGCTCCCGATTGTGAGCTTTATCTAAAGCCGGAAAATCTGCAAATCACCGGTTCGTTTAAGGTCAGAGGCTCGGCGTATAAGATCGCTATGCTTTCTGATGAAGAAAAGGCAAAAGGTGTAATTGCCTGTTCGGCAGGAAATCACGCACAGGGTGTTGCGTTGGCGGCAACAAAGAACGGCATAAGATCGCTTATTTGCCTGCCTGATTCTGCCCCCATTTCCAAGGTGGAGGCAACCAAAGGCTTCGGTGCTGACGTGTGTTTGGTAGAAGGCTGTTATGATGACGCTTACAAAAAAGCGTTGGAGCTTCGTGATGCCGAGGAGTATACCTTTGTTCATCCCTTTGATGACGAGAATGTAATTGCAGGTCAAGGCACCATTGCTCTTGAGGTGCTGAATGATCTTGATAATATTGATGCAATCGTTGTTCCTGTCGGCGGGGGCGGTCTTATCTCGGGTATCGCCTATACCGTAAAGCAAATAAGACCTTCCGTTAAGGTTTATGGTGTGCAGGTCAAGGGTGCGGCAAGTATGTATAACTCGGTGAATGACGGGAAAATCGAATGTTTGCCTTCGGTGCAAACAATTGCAGACGGTATTGCCGTTAAACAGCCGGGTGAAAACACCTTTAAGCTTGTAAGCGAATATGTGGACGAAATTGCTCTTGTCAGCGATGATGAAGTAGCAAGCGCTATTCTCGCTTTAATTGAAAAGCAAAAGATGATTGCCGAGGGTGCAGGCGCCGCAGCCGTGGCGGCTGTAATGTTTGATAAATTCGGCTTAAAGGGTAAACGGGTAGTAAGCATTGTTTCGGGCGGCAATATCGACGTTACAAGCCTATCCCGCGTGATCGACCGAGGACTTCTCAATTCAGGCCGTTCTTCAAGCCTTCTGATCGAGCTTATCGACAAGCCCGGACAGCTTAAGGATATTTCACGGATTATTGCCGATTGCGGCGGAAATGTAACAGGCGTTCATTATGAAAAGGGCAACACCGAAAGCGTTAACGGCTGTTATCTTAGAATTGAAATGGAAACCAGAGATTTTGAGCATGTTAACCTCATTATGCAGTCTTTGCGGAATGAAGGATTTAAGATAGTGTAAATTTTGAAAGGAGTTAAAGTTATGAGCAAAAAAGTTCAGACAAACAAGGCTCCGGCGGCAATCGGACCTTACTCGCAGGCTGTGGTTGCGGGTAATCTCATTTTTACCTCCGGACAGATACCCCTTGACCCCGAAACGGGAATGATGGTGGGCGAAAACATTACCGAGCAGACACACAGAGTTTGCAAGAATTTAGAGGCGGTGCTATCTGCGGCAGGCAGCTCTCTTAAAAATGCCGTAAAAACAGTTTGTTTCTTAAACGATATGGCGGATTTCGCCGCATTCAACGAAGTATATGCACAGTATTTCACCGAAAAGCCCGCACGCTCGTGTGTTGCGGTTAAGGCTTTGCCCAAAGGCGCATTGGTCGAGGTAGAAGTTGTAGCGGAAAAGGAGCAGACAGCATGATGGACGCAAGTAAATATCGAGTGGGGTATTTCCCCGTAGATAAAAAATATAACAAATGGGTAGAAAAGGATCACGTTGAAAAGCCGCCCATATGGTGCTCGGTTGACATGCGCGACGGCAACCAAAGCCTTGTGATCCCCATGAGCCTTGAGGAAAAGTTAGAATACTATAAGGTTTTATTAGACGTTGGATTCAAAGAGATCGAGGTCGGATTTCCTGCCGCAAGCGAGACGGAATATGAATTCCTCAGAACCCTCATTGATAACAATATGATACCCGATGATGTAACGGTACAGGTGCTTACCCAGTGCCGAGAGCATATTATTCGCAAAACCTTTGATGCCTGCAAGGGCGCACCAAGCGCTATTATTCATTTTTACAATTCTGTAAGCGTTGCACAGCGTGAGCAGGTGTTTAAGAAATCTAAAGAGGAAATAAAGCAGATTGCCGTTGACGGAGCAAAGCTTGTAAAGAAATTGGCGAGTGAATACGAGGGCAACTTCCGCTTTGAATATTCTCCCGAATCCTTTACGGGAACCGAACCCGAATATGCCTTAGAGGTTTGCAATGCGGTGCTTGACGTGTTAGAGCCGAGCGAATATAACAATGTAATTATTAATTTGCCCGTAACGGTAGAGATGAGTTTACCTCACGTTTACGCTTCGCAGGTGGAATTTATGAGCGAAAATCTTAAATACCGCGAATTTGTAACACTTTCTCTTCACCCTCATAACGACAGAGGCACAGGCGTTGCCGATACCGAGCTGGCGCTTTTGGCAGGTGCCGACCGTGTCGAGGGCACACTTTTCGGCAACGGTGAGAGAACGGGAAACGTAGACATTATCACTCTTGCCATGAATATGTATTCCCACGGTGTTGACCCCAAGCTTGATTTTTCCAACATGAACCATCTTGTTGAGGAATACGAAAAATGCACCCGTATGCACGTTTATGAGCGCGCACCTTATGCCGGCGCACTTGTTTTTGCAGCCTTCTCCGGAAGCCATCAGGATGCGATTGCAAAGGGAATGAAATACAGAGCTAAGAATAAGCTCCACGAGTGGACTGTTCCGTATATTCCGATCGACCCGAAAGATATAGGCAGAACTTACGATGCCGATGTTATCCGAGTTAATTCGCAGTCGGGCAAGGGAGGGATCGGTTATCTTCTTGAGCAGACATATGGATATAATCTGCCTGCAAAAATGAGAGAGCATTTCAGCTATCTGTGCAAAAACGTTTCCGACCATGAGCACAAGGAGCTTAAGCCCGACGAGGTGCTGACTATTTTTGCCGAGCATTATTTGAATATACCCGGCGAGATTGCCGTGACCGATTTTGACTTTGCCCGAGAAAACGAAAAGGTAAAGGTAAATGTCACTTTTATGAGAAAAGGTGAGGAAACCGAAATCGAGGCAGAGGGCAACGGATTCCTGAGTGCTGTTAATAATGCGCTTCACGAATTTACAGGCGAGGAATACAATTTGCAGGTTTACACCCAGCACAGTATGCAGGGCGACGGTTCCCGAAGCGTTGCCGCCTCTTATATAGGCCTTGAACGAATAGACGGCAAAATGTATTGGGGCGCCGGCACCGATACCGATGTTATGAAAGCAAATATCATTGCGCTGCTCAGCGCTTTCAATAATTTGATGAAGGGAGAATGAGAAAATGGGAATGACCATGACGCAAAAAATTCTTGCCGCACACGCAGGACTTGACAGTGTGGCGGCAGGACAACTTATCTCGGCTAAACTTGATATTGTTCTGGGCAACGATATTACCACACCCGTTGCAGTAAACGAATTTAAAAAAGCGGGCTTTGATAAGGTTTTTGATAAAGACAGAGTGGCGATCGTGCTTGACCATTTTGTACCGAATAAAGATATTAAAGCGGCGGAGCAATCTAAAACCTGCCGCGAGTTTGCTTGCTCACACTGTGTCAGCCATTTTTACGATGTAGGCAAAATGGGCATTGAGCACGCGCTTTTACCCGAACAGGGGGTCGTAACCGCAGGCGACTGCATCATCGGTGCAGACAGTCACACCTGTACCTATGGCGCACTTGGTGCTTTCTCAACCGGTGTCGGTTCAACCGACATGGCGGCAGGAATGGCAACGGGAATGGCTTGGTTTAAGGTACCCAGCGCAATAAAATTTAATTTAACAGGCAAATTGCCCTCTAACTGCAGCGGTAAAGACGTAATTCTTACGATCATCGGCATGATCGGCGTTGACGGTGCGCTTTACAAAAGCATGGAGTTTGTAGGCGACGGTGTATCCGATCTTTCGATGGATGACCGCCTTTGTATCTGCAACATGGCAATCGAAGCCGGAGCTAAAAATGGCATTTTCCCTGTTGATGAAAAGACAAAAGAATATATGTTGGGCAGATGCGAGCGTGAGCCTGTTGTTTATGAGGCTGATGCCGACGCCGAATATGAAAAAGTTATTGATATTGACCTGTCGAAAATCGTACCGACTGTTGCGTGCCCCCATCTTCCCGAAAACACTCGCCCTGCAAGCGAGCTTCACAATATCAAGGTAGACCAGGTAGTGATAGGAAGCTGCACAAACGGCAGAATGGAGGACATGGAAGCGGCGTATCAAATTCTGAACGGCAAAAAGGTTGCCGACGGTGTTCGCTGTATCATCATTCCCGGCACAATGCAGATTTTGCGTGAATGTGTTGAGCGAGGCTGGTATACCGCATTTATCGATGCAGGCGCTGTTGTTTCAACTCCAACCTGCGGGCCTTGCCTCGGCGGATATATGGGAATTCTGGCGGCCGGAGAAAGGTGTCTTGCCACCACAAACCGCAACTTTGTCGGACGTATGGGACACGTTGACAGCGAGGTTTATCTTGCTTCGCCTCACACAGCGGCAGCAACAGCACTCGCAGGCTACATCACCGAGTATAAGGAGGCGTAAGCGATGAATACACAAGGTAAGGTTTTTAAATATCCCGATAATGTGGATACCGACGTTATTATTCCTGCACGTTATCTTAACACTCCCGATGCAAAAGAATTAGCGCTTCACTGCATGGAGGATATTGACACCGAGTTTGTAAAAAAAGTACAAAAAGGCGATGTTATGGTTGCAGGCTGGAATTTCGGCTGCGGTTCATCCCGCGAGCACGCGCCTCTTGTAATTAAAACCTGCGGCACAGGCTGTGTTATTGCAAAAAGCTTTGCAAGAATCTTCTATCGCAACGCTATTAATATCGGTCTACCGATTTTGGAGTGTGAAGAAGCGGCTGATGAAATAAACTCGGATGATGAAGTGAGTGTTGACTTTGATACAGGTGTTATCACCGATATTACCACCGGTAAGACCTATAAAGCACAGCCTTTTCCGCCATTTATTCAAAATATCATTAAAAGCGGCGGACTGCTGAAATCTTTGAAAGAAGGCGAAAACAATGGTTAAAAACATAGCGGTTATACGAGGTGACGGCATCGGCCCCGAAATCGTGAACGAAGCGATAAAAGTGCTTGATAAGGTAGCCGAGCTTTACGGACACACCTTTAACTATACCGATGTGGATATGGGCGGCTGCGCCATTGATAAATGGGGCGACCCCTTGCCCGAAGCGGAGCTTAAAAAATGCACCGAGTCTGACAGCGTGCTATTGGGCGCTGTGGGCGGAGACAAATGGAACGATGTTCCGGGCAATATGCGCCCCGAAAAGGGACTTTTACGACTTCGTGCAGGCATGGGTGTTTATTCTAACAACCGTCCCGCAAAAATTTGGCCTCAGCTTGCCGAGGCTTCACCCTTGAAAAGATCTATTGTTGATAAGGGCATCGACTTTATAATTGTTCGAGAGCTTATCGGGGGCATTTATTTCGGCGAACACAAAACCGAGGGCGACACAGCAACCGATGTTTTGACTTACAACGAAGCAGAGATCGAACGTATCGGCAGAATTGGTTTTGAGACCGCACAGAAAAGAGGCAAAAGGCTTTGCTCGGTTGAAAAGAGCAATGTTTTAGATTCAAGCCGCCTTTGGAAAAAGGTGATGCACAAGCTTGCCGAAGAATATCCCGATGTGGAGCTTTCGGATATGCTTGTTGACAACTGTGCTATGCAGATCGTTAAAAATCCCGCGCAGTTTGATGTTGTTGTAACCGAGAATATGTTCGGCGATATTCTTTCAGACGAAGCTTCAATGATCACCGGCTCAATCGGCATGATACCGTCCTCGAGCCTTGGTGCTACCGCCTGCGGGCTTTATGAACCTATTCACGGCTCGGCACCCGATATTGCAGGTAAAGATATCGCAAACCCTATCGGCACTATTCTTTCCGCTGCCATGATGCTTCGCTTCAGCTTTGATATGCCGCAAGAGGCAGATGCAATTGAAAATGCCGTTTGGGCATATCTTGACGCAGGCTACCGCACCGCAGATATTATGAGCGATGGCAAAACATTGGTCGGCTGCAGCGAGTGCGGCAGGCTTATTGCACAGAAACTTAAAAAGGAGTGATAAAATGCTTCTTACAGGCGCAGATATATTAGTTAAAACCCTTATAGAACAAGGCTGTGATACCGTATTCGGCTATCCGGGAGGACAAATTTTAAACGTTTATGACAGCCTTTATATGCATCAGAACGAAATAAATCACATTTTAACGGCGCACGAGCAGGGTGCCGCGCACGCCGCCGACGGTTATGCAAGAACCACCGGCAAGGTCGGTGTTGTAATCTCCACCTCGGGCCCCGGTGCTACTAACCTTGTAACAGGCATTGCAACCGCTTATCTCGATTCGATACCCTTGGTTGCAATTTGCGGAAACGTACCCACCACGCAAATCGGCTCGGACAGTTTTCAAGAGATAGACATCACCGGTGTTACCTTACCCATTACCAAGCACAATTACTTTGTCGGCTCGGTTGAGAATTTGGCAGATACCATTCGCGAGGCGTTCCGCCTTGCAAAATCGGGCAGGCCCGGACCTGTGCTTATCGACGTACCAAAGGATGTGCAGATAGCAAAATGCGAGTATTTGGAAAGCGAACCCGTAAAAGCAGATGAACCGAAAGCTTCTAAGGATGTGCGTGTTAAAGAGGCAGCCGAACTGATAAACAAAGCGGAGCGTCCATTTATTTACTTTGGCGGAGGTCTGATCACTGCTCAAGCACAAAATGAAATGCTTTCTCTTGCCGAGAAGATCGACGCACCTATCGGCTGTTCGTTAATGGGACTTTCGGGAATTCCCACAGATCATCCCCGTTTCCTTGGAATGCAGGGAATGCATGGGCATTACGCTTCGTCTATGGCAATGCACAATGCCGATTTGATAGTATCTTTGGGTGTTCGCTTTAATGACCGTGTTACGGGCAACCGTGCAAAATTTGCAACAGGTGCTAAAATCATTCATGTTGATGTTGACGGCTCGGAGCTTTCAAAGACTGTAAACGCGGCGGTAGGGTTAAGAGGAGATATTAAGCAAACCTTACTTGCGCTCTTGCCTCTTGTGAACGAAAGATGCAATTCGGATTGGCAGCAGAAAATTGCCGAGCTTCGCAGGGAAGAGGAAGGATATCTTGATAACCGTGAGGGCTTGACCCCGAGAAGCGCTATTCTTACCCTTAATAAGTACCTTGGCGAAAACACTGCTGTTGCTACCGATGTAGGTCAGCACCAAATGTGGTCGGCGCAAAACCTTTGCTTTAAAACACCGCGCAGATTTGTTTCAAGCGGAGGACTTGGCACGATGGGCTTTGGCTTGGGTGCCGCCATCGGTGCGGCTTTTGGTACAAAAGAGAGAAGCGTTCTTGTAACGGGCGACGGCAGCTTTGGAATGTGTCTGAACGAGCTTGCAACAGCCGTTTCATACAATGTACCCGTTGTAATTTTGGTTATGAACAACGGCGTTTTGGGAATGGTTCGTCAATGGCAGACTTTGTTTTATAACAAGCACTATTCAAACACCGTGCTTAACCGCAAGACGGATTTTGTAGCTCTTGCAAAAGCCTTTGGCGCAGATGGTAAGAAGGCAAATACCTTATCAGAACTAAACGAGGCATTAGCCGAAGGTTTTCAGGCAAACGGACCTTTTGTTATTGATTGCGGCATTGAAAAGGACGAATTTGTCTTGCCTATGCTGCCCCCCGGAGGAAGCATGGACGATATTATTGTAAGATTGGAGGCGGAAGAATGAGCCGATACACAGTTGCCGTTCTTGTAAAAAATCAATTCGGCGTACTTAACCGAGTGACCAGTATGTTCCGCCGCCGTCAGTTTAATATCAGCGCCCTGTCGGTGAGCGAAACCGAAACAAACGAGCTTTCCCGTATCACCGTTACCTTTGACGGTGAAAAAATGGCAAAGGATCAGCTTATAAACCAGCTTTATAAGCTGCCCGATGTATGTTCTATTAAGGAATTTACCGCTGAAAACTCAGTGAGCTGTGAGCTTCTTCTTATAAAAATGAAGAATGAAGCTGCCACACGAAGCGACATACAAGCAGCCGTTACCGGCTTTGGTGCCGAAACCGTTGAGTATTCCAAGGATTCCATTGTCCTGCGGTATGCAGGAGACTCACGCAAGGTAGATGAATTCATTGAGCTTATGCGTGACTTTACTATACTTGAAATCTGCCGAAGCGGCAGTGTTTCTCTTGAAAAAGGCAGTACAACCATTAAACAAACTATTTACTATTAAAAACAGAAAGAGGTATTTTGTTATGAACAGAATTTTTTATCAGCAGGATTGCGATCTTCAGAAACTCGCAGGCAAAACCGTTGCAATTATCGGATATGGCTCTCAGGGACACGCACACGCACTTAACCTTAAGGATTCGGGCGTTAATGTTATTGTAGGTCTTTATGAAGGCTCTAAAAGCTGGGCAAAGGCAGAAGCACAGGGACTTAAGGTTATGACCGCCGCAGAAGCAGCAAAGGCTGCCGATGTCATTATGATCCTTATCAACGATGAAAAGCAGGCTGCTCTTTACAAAGAGAGCATTGAGCCCAACCTTACCGAAGGCAAAACCTTGGCTTTTGCTCACGGTTTCAACATCCATTTTGGCTGCATCAAGCCTCCTAAGAATGTAAATGTTATTATGATCGCTCCCAAGGGCCCCGGTCATACCGTTCGATCTGAATATCAGGCAGGCAAAGGTGTGCCTTGCCTTATTGCAGTTGAGCAGGACGCTACGGGTGATGCTTGGGATATCGGTCTTGCTTACGCACTCGGCATCGGTGGTGCCAGAGCAGGCGTTTTGGAAACAAACTTCCGCACCGAGACCGAAACCGACCTGTTTGGTGAGCAGGCAGTTTTGTGCGGCGGTGTTTGTGCTTTGATGCAGGCAGGCTATGAGACCTTGGTAGAAGCAGGCTACGATCCTCGCAACGCTTATTTTGAATGTATCCACGAAATGAAGTTGATAGTTGACCTTATCTATCAGAGCGGCTTTGCAGGTATGCGTTATTCCATCTCTAACACTGCAGAATACGGCGATTACATTACAGGTCCCAAGATCATTACCGAGGAGACCAAAAAGACAATGAAGAAGATTCTTAAGGATATCCAAGACGGTACATTTGCAAAGGATTTCCTTTTAGATATGTCTTCCGCAGGCTCTCAGGTACACTTTAATGCTATGAGAAAGCTGGCAAGCGAGCATCCCAGCGAGGTAGTCGGTGCAGATATCCGAAAACTCTACAGCTGGAGCGACGAGGATAAGCTTATTAATAACTAAACGGAGGCGATATCATGATTAAAGATACCATCGTTGACGGCATACAAAATGCGCCTCACCGCAGTCTGTATCATGCGCTTGGTTTAACCAAAGAAGAACAGTCCCGACCGCTTATCGGTATTGTTTCCTCTCATAATGAAATCGTGCCGGGACACATGAACCTTGACAAGATCGTAGAAGCTGTCAAGATCGGTGTAGCTATGGCAGGCGGAACGCCCATAGTATTTCCTGCCATAGCCGTTTGTGACGGTATAGCTATGGGACACGAGGGAATGAAATATTCCCTCGTCACCCGTGATCTGATCTCCGATTCCACAGAGGCGATGGTTAAAGCCCACGGCTTTGACGGACTTGTTATGGTGCCAAACTGCGATAAAAATGTACCGGGTCTTTTGATGGCGGCAGCAAGGCTGAACATTCCCACCATTTTTGTTTCGGGCGGTCCTATGCTGGCAGGCCGCGTAAACGGTAAAAAGACATCCCTTTCCAGTATGTTTGAAGCCGTTGGTGCCTATAACGCGGGCAAGATCGACGAAAAGCAGCTTTGCGTATGTGAGGAAAACACCTGTCCCACCTGCGGCTCCTGCTCGGGTATGTATACTGCGAACTCTATGAACTGTCTGACCGAGGTCCTTGGTATGGGACTGAAAGGAAACGGCACGATTCCTGCCGTTTATTCTGCCCGCATTGAGCTTGCCAAGCACGCAGGCATGCAGGTGATGGAGCTTGTGAGAAAGAATATCCGCCCGCTTGATATAATGACAGCTTCGGCTATCCGTAACGCTCTGACAGCCGACATGGCTCTTGGCTGTTCCACCAACAGTATGCTTCATTTGCCGGCTATTGCCCACGAATGCGGCGTAGAGTTCTCTTTGGATATGGCTAATGATATCAGCGCAAAAACGCCTAACCTCTGCCATTTGGCACCTGCAGGCCCTACCTATATGGAGGATCTGAACGAGGCAGGCGGAGTGTATGCCGTGCTTTCTGAAATTAACAAATTAGGCTTGCTCGATACAACCGTAATGACTTGTACGGGTAAAACATTAGGAGAAAATCTTGAGGGCGCTGTCAACCGTGACCCGTCCGTTATCCGTGTCGTAGATAATCCTTACAGTACGACCGGCGGCATTGCAGTGCTCAAAGGCAATCTTGCCACAGAAGGCTGTGTAGTCAAGCGCAGCGCCGTATCTGATGAAATGCTTGTCCACGAAGGCCCTGCCAGAGTTTTCGATTGCGAAGAGGATGCACAAGCTGCTATCAATTCAGGTAAGATCGTGGCAGGCGATGTTGTTGTCATTCGTTATGAAGGACCTAAGGGCGGCCCCGGTATGCGCGAAATGCTCAATCCAACCTCTGCAATTATGGGCATGGGACTTGGCAACAGCGTTGCGCTTATCACCGACGGAAGATTCAGCGGTGCGACGAGAGGTGCTTGCGTAGGTCATATTACACCCGAAGCTGCATCGGGAGGGCTTATAGGCGTCGTAGAGGAAGGCGATATTATCAGCATCAATATCCCCGAAAACAAGATCGAATTAAAGGTTGATGAGGCGGTTCTTGCCGAGCGCATGAAAAACTTTGTGCCAAAGCAAAAGGAGCTGTCGGGGTATTTGAAACGCTATGCGGCGCTTGTTTCCGGCGGCGCATCGGGGGCGATTTTGAATATATGAAGGAATTAAAATCAAGACTCGATACGCTTTGCATCTTTCGAGAATTGCTGACCGATCCCGTTATAGTTAAACTTTCTGCTTTTTTGGAAACCCCCACAGGCTCGGCGTATGCCGAGTTTGCGGCAGCTCTTTATAATGCAAACGGCGGAAACCTAAGCCTATATATAAAAGAGCTTTGCGAAAACAGCGAGAACGTTTATGTGCGTACTGTTGGCGAAGGTAAAAATACGCCTGATTATATGTATTTCGCTTTATGCGAGGAGCTAAAGGTTATGCAAGCTATCTCTGACCTTACACCGCAGAAGCTGAAAACAGAAATTGATTATAACGGTTTTCTGCCCGGCTTTGCTAACAGCCAAACAAACCTCTTGCAGAATTATCTTTACAGAGCAGAAAATATCGGTAAATACGGCTACGGTATCTATGCGAAAAACCCCATGTTTTATGTGGATGAAAGCGGTGCTATTGTTCCTGTTGCACATCCCGATCAAACACAGCTTTGCGATCTGGTGGATTATGAACGCGAGAGAAATATCATTGTAGAAAACACTAAGGCGTTGCTTGACGGAAAGCCTGCCGCAAACATCCTGCTTACGGGTGATGCAGGCACGGGCAAATCGTCAACAGTAAAAGCGGTTGCCAATGCTCTGTTCAAAGAGGGGCTTCGCATTATAGAAGTGCGCAAGGATCAGCTTCGAGCCATTCCTATGCTTTTGAATGAGCTGAGCCGAAACCCTCTGAAATTCGTGCTGTTTATTGACGACCTTTCTTTCCTTAAGGACGATGACAATTTCAATGCCCTCAAGGCAGTTCTTGAAGGCTCGGTTTCCGCCAAGTCAAAGAATATTGTTATATATGCTACGAGCAATCGCAGACACATTATTAAAGAGAAGTTTTCAGACCGTGAGGGCGATGATATCCACCGCAACGATACGGTGCAGGAGCTTGTTTCCTTGTCCGAACGGTTTGGTATTCATATCTCTTTCTCTAAGCCAAACAAAGAAACCTTTTTGCGCATTGTGCGTCATTTGGCAGAAACGGAAAATGTAGATGTGCCGACAGCCGAACTTGAAGCGGGAGCCGAGCGCCTTGCTTTGGAACGCGGAGGTCGATCTGCTCGACTTGCCCGTCAGTATATCGACAGCCTTCTTGCAAAGTAGGGGGATGTATGTATTTTGACGATATTAAACTGAATACGGAAATAGAAATAGCACCCGCTGTTATTGAAAAACAAAGAATGCTTGATTTCGCACGGCTTTATGACAATATTCCGCTTCATACCGACGAGGAATATGCCAAGACAACACCGTTTGGTAAACTTATTGCTCCCGGCGTTATGTCCTTTATGTCGGTATGGGCGAAATATCTTGAGGTTGATATTTTCGGCGAAGAACTGCTTGCAGGCAAGTCTACAAAAATAGAATGGCACAAGCCCGTCTTTGCTGATGACGTTTTAACAGGCAAGGCGGTCGTAACGAAGCTCGTCGAGCGTAATGCCAAAAACGGCTTGGTGGAAATTACGATCTACGCCTATAATCAAGAGGGCGATTTGGTTCTTACCGACGTGACTGAGGCTATTGTTAAAAGACGGCGGTGAATTATTGCATAATACGAAAAGGGTTTTGCATTTTTTGAGCGCAAAACCCTTTTTGAATAGGTGGATTCAAATTTTTGTAATAAAAATCGAAAAACGAAGGAAATGAAAAGTCACCGTTATATCATCATTTTTACCTACGAACGAAACAGCGATGAACGGGCGCCACGGCTCGGCACTTTGCCTCGTTTCACTCGGCACACGTCTCGCCACGGCGCCCAAACCAAATAAATTCAAAAGAGCTACCCCACATCGGGATAGCTCTTTTAAATATGGAAATGGGTAACATAGGGGGAACCCGTTCGGGGTGCCCCATATGGTTTACTTAAAATACTTCACCGCCGCCTCAAACATCTTAATGTCGTAGTTGCCGGGAACGGTTTCATGAATTCATAAAATCCGGGGCTTTGCCTCGGATTTTATACCTTAATCGGCGCAGGACGAAAATAACATTTTCGTCCGTGAATGCGAATGAAGCCGATGCAGGAGGGGGTAACATAGGGGGAACCCGCTCGGGGTGCCCCATATGATTTACTTAAAATACTTCACTGCCGCCTCAAACATCTTAATGTCGTAGTTGCCGGGAACATTCTTGTAAAGTCCGGCACCGATACGCTCGGAGTGACCCATCTTGCCGAATACTCTGCCGTCGGGCGAAGTGATACCCTCGATAGCAAACATAGAATCATTCGGGTTAAAGTGAACGTCCGAAGTTGCGTTACCCGAAAGGTCAACATACTGTGTAGCGATCTGACCGTTAGCGGCAAGCTGTTTGATCAGCTCCTCGCTTGCGATGAATCTACCCTCACCGTGAGAGATCGGCACGCTGTAAATGTCGCCGACGTTTGTTAAGCTCAGCCAAGGAGACTTATTCGAAGCAATTCTTGTTCTTACAATTCTTGACTGGTGGCGAGCAATGGTGTTAAAGGTCAAGGTCGGGCAGTTTTCATCGGTGTCAATAATCTTGCCGTAAGGCACAAGACCAAGCTTGATAAGTGCCTGGAAGCCGTTGCAGATACCGCACATTAAGCCGTCGCGCTTTTCTAAAAGGTCGGTTACGCCCTCTTTAATAGCGGCGTTTCTAAAGAATGCCGTGATGAACTTACCCGAACCGTCGGGTTCGTCACCGCCCGAGAAGCCGCCGGGAATGAATATCATCTGTGCGTCTTTAAGCGAGGTTGCAAACTTATCAACACTTCTTGTAATACCCTCGGCATTAAGGTTGTTAATAACAATGATCTCGGGCTCGGCGCCTGCATCTCTAACAGCCTTTGCCGAATCAAATTCGCAGTTTGTGCCGGGGAATGCAGGGATAAGCACCTTGGGTTTAGCTACCTTAATTGCAGGTGCGGGATAGCTTTCAGACTTATATTCAAAGTTGCACATAGGAGTCTTTCTGTCGGGAATGTTGCAGCTGTAAACGCTTTCAAGCTTATCCTCATAAACGCCCAAAAGTTCGTTAAGGCAAACGCTTTCGTTGCCCAAGCTAAGCTTGCCGTCACCGGTAACTTCACCAATTACCCAAGCGTCGGGGATATCTTCGGTAACTTCCAAAAGGAATGTGCCGTAGTTATAATAGAATACATCCTTAACGGTTATATCCTGAGCATACTTAAAGCCTAAGCCGTTACCAAAGCACATTTTCATAACAGCCTCGCCAATGCCGCCCATACCGGGGGTGTAGCAGGATACTGCCTTGCCGCTTCTCATAAGGCTTGTTACCTTGTTAAAGAGGTTAATAAGCGATTCGGTCACAGGCAAGTCGTTTTCGTCATATTCGGGTCTTAACAAAACTACCTTGTTGCCGGGCTTCTTAAATTCGTTAGTTACAATGTCCTGTGTCTTTTCGGTGGTTACCGCAAACGAAACAAGGGTAGGAGGAACGTCTAAATCTTCAAATGTTCCGCTCATCGAGTCCTTGCCGCCGATAGAACCGATGCCAAGCTCTTTTTGTGCCTTAAATGCACCCAAAAGTGCTGCCAAAGGCTTGCCCCAACGCTTGCCGTCCTTGCCGGGGTGCTCAAAATATTCCTGGAATGTAAGATAAACATCCTCGAACTTAGCGCCTGTTGCAATAAGCTTGCAAACTGATTCTACAACAGCATAGTAAGCACCGTGATAAGGCGACTGTTCTGCGATAAAGGGATTGTAACCCCAAGACATCAACGAGCAGCAGTCGGTGTGCTTCTTTTCAACCGATATCTTTTGCACCATTGCCTGAATGGGAGTAAGCTGGTTTTTGCCGCCGAAAGGCATTAAAACCGTGCCCGCACCGATAGTTGAGTCAAATCTTTCAGACAAGCCGCGCTTAGAGCAAATGTTAAGGTCGCCGGCCATCTTCTTATAGTTTTCAACAAAGCCGCCTTCAATAACTTCATCCTTAACAGCAGGCTTTGCGGGAGTGATCGTAATGTGCTTGTCGGCACCGTTCGAGTTTAAGAACTCGCGCGAAAGGTCAACTATCTTCTTGCCGTTCCACATCATAACAAGTCTGGGTTCAGCCTGAACCTTTGCAACAGGGCAAGCCTGCAGGTTTTCTTCCTTAGCAAGAGCTAAGAATTTATCAACATTTTCGGGCTCGATAACAACAGCCATTCTTTCCTGAGATTCGGAAATTGCAAGCTCTGTGCCGTCAAGACCCTCGTACTTTTTGGGTACAGCGTTAAGGTCTATCTCCAAACCGTCGGCAAGCTCACCTATAGCTACCGAAACGCCGCCTGCGCCGAAGTCGTTGCAGCGCTTGATCATCTTTGTAGCTTCGGGATTTCTGAACAGGCGCTGAAGCTTTCTTTCTTCGGGTGCGTTACCCTTCTGAACTTCAGCTCCGCAGGTTTCAAGCGAGGTAAGGGTGTGAGACTTGGACGAGCCTGTTGCACCGCCGCAGCCGTCACGGCCGGTAGAGCCGCCCAAAAGGATAACGATATCACCGGGGTCGGGACATTCGCGTCTTACGTTTTCAGCAGGGGCAGCAGCAATTACGGCACCTATCTCCATTCTCTTTGCAGCATAGCCGTCGTGGTAAATCTCATCAACAATGCCTGTTGCAAGACCGATCTGGTTGCCGTAAGAGGAATAACCGGCAGCAGCAGTGGTAACAATGGTTCTTTGAGGGAGCTTGCCCTTGATGGTTTCGCTAACGGGCTTTAAGGGGTCAGCCGCACCTGTTACACGCATAGCGCCGTAAACATATGCTCTGCCCGAAAGAGGGTCGCGGATAGCGCCGCCGATGCAGGTTGCCGCACCGCCGAAGGGCTCGATTTCTGTGGGGTGGTTGTGAGTCTCGTTTTTGAATAAAAGGAGCCAAGGCTCGGTAACACCGTCAACCTCAACGTCTATTTTAACTGTGCAAGCGTTTATCTCTTCAGATTCGTCAAGCTTGGGCAATTTACCCTCTTTTTTAAGATACTTAACAGCAACGGTTGCAAGGTCCATTAAGCATATAGGCTTTTTGTCGCCTACTTCTTTTCTTGTTTCCAAATATTCTTCATAAGTCTTTTGCAAAAGCTCGTCTTCAAACTTAGCGTCGTCAATAACGGTCAAGAAGGTCGTGTGGCGGCAGTGATCCGACCAATATGTATCTATCATTCTGATTTCGGTGATAGTCGGGTCGCGGTCCTCGGACTTAAAGTAATTCTGGCAAAAAGCAATGTCGTCAGCATCCATGGCAAGGCCATAGTTCTTAACAAATGCTTCAAGACCTGCACGGTCGAGGCTTGTAAAACCGTTTAAAGTCTCAACCTCGGTAGGAATGTCATACTTCATCTTCAAGGTCTCGGGGAGGTCTAAGGAAGCCTCTCTTGCCTCGACAGGATTGATTACATATTTTTTGATCTCAGCAAGCTCGTTATCGGTCAAAGCGCCCGACAAAACATAAACTCTTGCGGTTCTTATTGTGGGTCTGTCGCCCTGAGAGATTATCTGAATACACTGAGCTGCCGAGTCTGCACGCTGGTCGAACTGACCGGGCAGATATTCGGTTGCGAAAACAATGTCGCCCTCGTTAGCCTTAACGCAGTCGGTTACAATATCGAGCTGAGGTTCGGAGAAAACAGTTTTCTTTGCATATTCAAAAAGCTCGTCTGAAATGTTCTCAGCATCATATCTGTTTAAAATGCGAACATTTTCAAGACTCTTAATTCCCAAAAGTGTGCGAGCGTCAGATAAAAGAGCGCGTGCTTCGTTTGCAAGCTCGGGTTTCTTTTCAACAAATACTCTAAATACCATGGCGTATACTTTTCCTTTCGTTATTCTTTATAGGCTGCAAGTGCTTTTGCGCCGATGTCGCGGCGGTAGAATGCCGAGCCGAAGTGAATTTTTTCAACCAAGCCGTAAGCCGAAGCGATAGCTTCATCAAGACTTTCGCCCAAAGCCGTTGCACCCAGAACTCTGCCGCCCGAGGTTACAAGCTTCGAGTCTTTAATTGCGGCACCCGCAACATAAACACTATTACTGATTTCGTCGGGAATGGTTATTTCGTAACCCTTTTCATATTTAACGGGATATCCTTTTGAAGCCATGATTACACAGCAAGCGTGCTTATCGGCAAACTTAACCTCGCAATCAGCCAAAGTGCCGTTTGTTACAGCCTGCATAACAGTTAAAAGGTCAGACTCTAAAAGCGGCAAGACCACCTGCGTTTCGGGGTCGCCGAAGCGGCAGTTATATTCAATAACCTTGGGCCCGTCCTTGGTTATCATAAGCCCGAAGTAAAGACAGCCCTTAAAGGTTCTTCCCTCGGCGTTCATTGCGTTAATTGTGGGAAGGAATATTTTCTCCATGCACACATTTGCAACATCCTCGGTGTAATAGGGGTTGGGTGCCACGGTACCCATACCGCCCGTGTTAAGACCCTTGTCGTTGTCAAGCGCACGCTTGTGGTCCATCGAGGAGATCATGGGCTTAACAACATTGCCGTCGGTAAATGCCAGAACCGAAACCTCGGGTCCTTCTAAAAATTCCTCAATAACAATGTTGTCGCCCGATTTGCCGAAAGCCTTATCCTGCATGATAGATTTAACAGCGTCATATGCCTCTTCACGGGTGAGGGCGATGATAACGCCCTTGCCAAGCGCCAAGCCGTCAGCTTTAATAACTGTGGGAATAGGTGCTGTTTTAAGGTATTCCATAGCGGCTTCAGCGTCGTTAAACACCTCGAATGCAGCTGTAGGAATGTTGTACTTTTTCATAAGCTCTTTCGAGAACACCTTGCTGCCCTCAATAATAGCGGCATTTGCTCTGGGGCCAAAGCAGGGAACTCCGCTAGCCTCTAAAGCATCAACTGCGCCCAAAACAAGAGGGTCATCGGGGGCAACAACAGCATAGTCGATGTTGTTTGCGTGTGCAAACTCGACAATTTTTTTAATGTCGGTCGCACTTATGTCAACGCACTCGGCATCACGTGCAATGCCGCCGTTGCCGGGAAGAGCGTATATTTTTGAAACGTTTTTATTTTCTTTTATTTTTTTAATGATGGCGTGTTCTCGTCCTCCGCCACCTACGACTAAGATGTTCATACGAATTCCTTTCGCATTATTAGTGGTGGAAGAGTCTCATGCCTGTGAATGCCATTGCCATGCCATATCTGTCAGCGGTTTCAATAACAAGGTCGTCTCTTATCGATCCGCCCGGCTCGGCAATATATTTAACGCCCGACTTCTTAGCTCTTTCAATATTGTCGCTGAAGGGGAAGAATGCATCAGAGCCAAGTGCAACACCGTCGATAGTTGCAAGGTATGCTTTAGCTTCTTCATCGGTCAAAGGCTCGGGTCTTACGGTAAAGTATTTCTGCCAGTTGCCCTCGGCGCAAACGTCTTCTTCGTTTTTGTTGATGTAACCGTCAATAACGTTGTCGCGGTCGGGTCTGCCCAAGGTATCCTTGAAGGGGAGGTTCAAAACCTTATCATACTGACGCAAGAACCAAGTATCTGCCTTGCTGCCTGCCAAACGAGTGCAGTGAACACGGGACTGCTGACCTGCGCCGACGCCGATAGCCTGTCCGTCGTAAGCAAAGCAAACTGAGTTCGACTGAGTGTATTTAAGGGTAATAAGTGAGATGATAAGGTCTCTTACAGCACTTTCGGGAAGCTCCTTGTTTGCGGTAACAACGTTTGAAAGAAGCTCGCGGTTGATCTCAAAGTTGTTTCTGCCCTGTTCAAAGGTAATGCCGTAAACCTGCTTGGTTTCAACAGGTGCGGGAACATAGTCGGGGTCGATCTTAACAATGTTATAGTTGCCCTTTCTCTTTGTTTTTAAAATTTCCAAAGCCTCGGGCTCGTAACCGGGGGCGATAACGCCGTCGGAAACTTCACGCTTGATAAGCAAAGCGGTGGTAACGTCGCAAACGTCGCTAAGTGCTACCCAGTCACCGAAGGAGCACATTCTGTCGGTGCCTCTTGCACGTGCATAAGCGCAAGCCAAAGGAGATTCATCGAGTCCTTCGATGTCGTCAACAAAGCAAGCTTTCTTAAGCTTGTCCGAGAGGGGAATGCCAACTGCAGCAGAAGTGGGGGAAACGTGCTTAAAGGAGGTTACAGCGGGAAGTCCCAAAGCTTCCTTAAGCTCTTTAACAAGCTGCCAAGAGTTAAAAGCGTCTAAAAAGTTGATGTAGCCGGGTCTGCCGCACAAAATTTCAATAGGCAATTCTTCACCGTTTGCCATATAAATCTTCGAGGGCTTCTGGTTGGGGTTGCAGCCATACTTAAGCTCAAATTCTTTCATTTTTGTTTCCTCCTAAAATTACTGGTTTTTGTTTACGATTCTTGTCTGAGTTTCGCCTGTTGCAATGTCAATATATCTTACAAACAGCGAAACCTTGTTGTCGCTGTTAAGATTCTTCCAGATAAGGTCGGTAAGCTCGTCGATTGAAACATCGGGAAGCTCTAAGGTCTTAGGCTCGCCTTCGTAAGAGGGAAGGGGATTGCCGTCGCCGTTATAGGTGTGAATAAACTTTGCCTTGCCTGCAATGGGGTTAGAATAAGCATATGTAAATCTCTCGCAGGATGAGTCGTCACCCTCAGCGCTCTTTAAAATCGACATTGCATAGTTCATATCGCCGTTTTCGAGGTGAATGATTCCGGAGATTCTGGGGGTGAAGTTGGGCTTGTCATCCTCAAATTCACGGGTTCTTAAAGCCTGTTCAAAGGTCATCTGCTTATCCATTAGCTCATAAATAGTGTCGGTCTGGTCGCCGTTGGTAACAATTGTTTTGTTGCCTAAAACTCTTACTGGATAGTAGATGATAAGGTGGGGATCGGTCATCTTCGATTCATCAAATGCCTTGGTACGCATTGCTTCTCCCACGGGGACGAATACACGGTTGCGGCTGTTTTCGCTTCTGCCCATAATGAAGTAAGCGGTTACTGCCTTTGTGCTGTCGGCGCTTTTGCCGATGATAATTCCTCTGCCGTGGTAAGCCAAAGAATTAAGTTCGTTTGCAATTGTAGAAACCTTCATTTTCAAATCTCCTTAATCTATATATACTTTATTGTCTTTAACCGTAAGTCTTCCGTCGCAGAACAGTCTTACTGCCTCGGGCAGTATCTTCCATTCGGCTTCTTCCATAATTCTTTTCTGCAAAGTTTCGGGGGTATCGTCTTGCTTAACCTCAACAGCCTTTTGAAGAATTATCGGGCCTTCGTCACATTCGGGGGTAACAATGTGAACGGTAGCGCCCGAGACCTTAACGCCTTTTGCAAGTGCCGCTTCGTGAACGTGAAGCCCATAATAGCCCTTGCCGCAGAACGAGGGGATAAGTGCCGGGTGAACATTTATTATTCTGTTGGGGAAAGCTTCATAAACCTGCTCGTCGATAATGGTAAGAAAACCTGCCAAAACAACAAGGTCGGTCTTGTCTTCAACAAGCGCATCAACAAGCGCTTTTGAATAGCTTTTAATGCTGTCAAAATTCTTTCTTGCAAGCACCTTTGCGGCAATGCCGTTTTGTTTTGCACGTTCAAGTGCATAAACGCCCTCTTTCGAGGCTAAAACCAGCGAAATCCCGCCGTTTCCGAGCTTACCCTCTTTTTCGGCATCAATAAGTGCCTGCAGGTTTGTTCCTCCGCCCGAGACGAGCACGGCGATTCTTTTCTTTTTCATATTCATCAGCAAAGTACCACGCCTTCGTCGCCCTTAATTATCTCGCCGATAACATAAGCGTTCTCGCCGTTTGCCTTAAGAATTTCAAGTGCTTTTTCAACCTCGTTTGCAGAAACAACGATGCTCATGCCGACACCCATGTTATATGTGTTAAACATATCTCTTTCGGGAATGTTACCTTCTTTTGCGATGAGGTCGAAGATGGGCAATACCTTAACTGCCGATCTATCTATCTTTGCGGTAAGCCCCTCGGGGATGGATCTTGGAATGTTTTCATAGAATCCGCCGCCTGTAATGTGGCTTATGCCCTTAACGTCAACGCTTTCCAAAAGTGCAAGTACGCTCTTTACATATATCTTTGTGGGGGTCAAAAGGGTCTCGGCAACGGTCTTTCCGCCAAGCTCTTCGCGGGGGATATAAAGCTTGGGATTGTTATTATCAATATCAAATACCTTGCGGCACAACGAGAATCCGTTTGAATGAACACCGCTTGAAGCAAGCGCAATAACAACGTCGCCCTCTGCCATTTTGGTGTTGTCTAAAATCTTTTTCTTGTCAACCACGCCCACTGCAAAGCCTGCAAGGTCGTATTCCTCAACGGGCATCATACCCGGGTGTTCTGCGGTTTCGCCGCCGATAAGTGCAGCGCCCGACTGAACGCAGCCCTCTGCCACGCCGCTGACGATTGAAGCGATCTTTTCGGGAATGTTCTTGCCGCAAGCGATATAGTCAAGGAAGAACAGAGGCTTTGCACCGCAGCAAATAATGTCGTTAACGCACATTGCAACAGCGTCAATGCCAATGGTGTCGTGCTTGTCCATCAAAATTGCCATTTTAACCTTGGTTCCGCAGCCGTCGGTACCCGAAACCAAAACCGGCTCTTCAATTCCCTTAAGGTTTAGGCCAAAGCAACCGCCAAAGCCTCCTACATCATCAAGGCAGCCTTCGTTTTTGGTTCTTGCAATGTGAGACTTCATAAGCTCGACTGCCTTGTAGCCTGCGGTAATATCAACGCCGGCAGCAGCATAGCTATCCGATTTAGACTTGATACTCATAATATATTTTTCCTTTCAAATTATTTATTTGAGGTTATTTGCAGATAGGTTTATTCCTTGCCGTCCCAGCAATAGGTGCAAAGCTTGCATCTGTCAAGCCCGATGGATTCGATAAGCCCTTCGAGTGACTGGAATTCCAAAGAGTCAAAGCCCAGCTTGTGAGATATTGTGTAACGCATTGCCTTGCCTCGTTCTGTTTCAGAGCTTGCGTATTCGTCTAAATATTTAAAGCCCTCTTCACCCTCAAGCTCCATAATGGTGCTTCTTGTAATAAGCTCCATTTCGCTTGTTGCACGGCTGAAGTTTAAGAACTTGCAGCCATACATAATAGGTGGGCAGGCGCTTCTCATGTGAACCGACTTAGCACCGTTTTCATAAAGGAACTCAACGGTTTCGCGAAGCTGTGTGCCTCTTACGATAGAGTCATCGACAAACAAGAGGTTTTTATCTTTAATAAGCTCGATAACGGGCATTTGCTTCATTTTTGCAACCTTGTTTCTTTCCGATTGCTTTGCAGGGGTAAAGCTTCTTGCCCATGTGGGGGTGTATTTAATAAAGGGCCGTGCAAACGGAATGTGACTGCGGTTTGCATAACCTATTGCATGAGGCGTGCCCGAATCGGGAACACCGCCGACGTAGTCAATATCATATTTGTCTCCCGACTCGATATCATATTTTGCCATTATCTCGCCGTTGCGGTTTCTCATCGCTTCAACGTTAACGCCTTCATATGTCGAGGTAGGGTAGCCATAGTAGCTCCAAAGAAAAGCACATATCCTCATTTCCTTGTTGGGCGCTTTAAGCTGAACGCATTTATCTGCAGTAAGCTCAACTATTTCGCCGGGGCCAAGCTCTTTATAGGTTTCAAAACCGAGCTTTTGGAAAGCAAACGATTCAAACGAAGCGCAAAAGCCGTCTTCGCTTTTGCCGATGATAATGGGAAGTCTGCCCATCTTGTCTCGTGCGGCAATAATGTCGCCGCCTTTTTTTAGCAGAAGAATTGAAGCTGTGCCGTCAATAACCTCCTGTGCAAAGGCAATGCCTTCAACAAGTGTTTCTTTAAGTCCGATAAGCGATGCCACCAGCTCGGTCGAGTTGATTTTTCCGCCTGTCATTGCGTTGAAATGGCCGAAGCTGTTGGAAAGATATCTGTCAACAAGCTCGTCGGCGTTATTGATGATGCCGATGGTGCTGATAGCATAAGACCCTGCCTTGGTGCGTATCAAAAGCGGCTGTGGGTCGCTGTCGCTTATGCAGCCAATTGCCGAAAAGCCCTGCATCTCATCGAAAATGTGTTCAAATTTTGTTCTGAAAGGGGAGTTTTGAATGTTGTGAATATCCCTTTGCAATCCGATTGTCTTATCATATGCTGCCATGCCGCCTCGGCGAGTGCCGAGGTGCGAGTGATAGTCGGTACCAAAGAATACGTCTTCGATAACGTCACGCTTGCACACAGCTCCGAAAAAGCCTCCCATAAGTTAACTCCTTTTCAAATTGGTTTTGCGGTTAATCATTGTGCGTTAAGCTCAGCCTGAAGACGTGCGTCTTTTTCCAAAACTGCAGCTGCATCCTTAGCTCTCTTGTCGTCGAGCTTTTTGGCAAGCTCTGCGTCCTCAACTGCTAATATCTGAGCGCAAATTAAAGCGGCATTAACAGCACCGTTTATGGCAACAGTGGCTACAGGGATACCGGAAGGCATCTGCACAGTTGACAAAAGGGCGTCAATACCGTCTAAGGTGGTTGATTTACAAGGTATACCGATAACGGGAAGAGTGGTGTTTGCAGCAATTGCACCCGCAAGATGAGCCGCCATGCCTGCAGCTGCAATAATGGCGCCAAAGCCGTTTGCACGTGCGTTTACAGCAAAGTCTCTTGCTTCCACGGGGGTGCGGTGTGCAGAATAAATGTGCACTTCATAAGGGATCCCGAATGACGCAAGAGTGTCGATAGCTTTTTTTACGATAGGAAGGTCGCTGTCGCTTCCCATAATGATTCCGACTTTTCTCATAACTTCCTCCTTAATGATGAAAAAATATAAAAAATTAAGGGCGCACTTATCCCTTTAAAAAAGATAAGTACACCCAGACGGTCGGCTGAAAGATCCTTTGCTTCATTGTGTCGATTCACATTTACCCGTCAGTCGCAAAGGCTATAAAAATATAAATTCTAAGCCGTCATTAAAGACCACTTATCATATACCAATTCTACCATATATAATATATATGTGTCAATCATTTAACTTTGACGAATTTGTGCATAAATTGCCGTGTCTTTTGGTCATTTTTGCGAGAGGCGGTTGCTTGACAAAAATTGTGGTTTATATATAATGATAGTAAGCGAAAATATTTATATTTATTGAACGCAATATTATGAAACGAGAGGAAAAAAGCATGAAAAAACTTGGATTCGGACTTATGAGATTGCCCCTTGCAGACCCCAAGGACCACTCGAACATTGACATTGAAAAGGTAAAGGAAATGGTCGATGTTTTTATGGCAAAGGGCTTTACACATTTCGATACAGCCTATGTTTACCATGGCGGAAAGAGCGAAGTGGCATTTAGAGAAGCAGTAGTAAAAAGATACCCCAGAGACAGCTTTACCGTTACCGATAAGCTCCCTCTTTTCTCCCGCCCCGACAGAGCAGGAATGGAGAAAATGTTCGCCGAAATGCTTGAGCGCTGCGGAGTTGAATATTTTGATTATGTGTGGCTTCATGCTTTGGGCAAGGACCTTTATAACTTTGCTCAAGAGGTTGACGCTTTCGGTTATTTAAGTGAACTTAAGGCACAGGGCAAAATCGTAAACATCGGCTTCAGCTTCCACGACAGTCCCGAAACACTCGATAAGATTTTAACCGAACACCCCGAGGTTGACGCTATCCAGCTTCAGATAAACTATATCGACTGGGAAGGCGGCTGGGTTCAGTCAAGAAGATGCTATGAAGTTGCTTGCAAGCACAATGTTCCCGTTATTGTAATGGAACCTGTTAAGGGCGGCAGTTTGGCTGTTTTGCCCAAAAAGGCAGAAAAGATATTTAAAGATTACAACCCCGACGCTTCGGCTGCTTCGTGGGCAATAAGATATGCCGCAAGCTTAGATAACGTTGTCAATGTTTTAAGCGGTATGTCCAACATGGACCATATCAACGACAACACCTCTTATATGGAGGATTTCAAGCCTCTTAACGAGGAGGAATATAAGCTAATTGACGAGGTAAGCAAGATCGTCAAGTTTGCAATTCCCTGCACAGCCTGCCGCTACTGTACCGACGGCTGCCCGATGAAGATCGACATTCCCGAGATCTTTAAGGTTTATAACGACTTTAAGAAGGGCGGAAAGGAACGTCACCAGGGACTTAAGAGATATAAAGAGGAGATAATTGTTAACGGAGGCAGGGCTTCTGAGTGTATCGGCTGCGGTCAGTGTACCGAGCATTGCCCGCAGAATCTTGACATACCCAAGCTTTTAAGCGAATGTGCCTTGGATCTTGAATAGAACTGCTTTTTACAGGCGGCTTTTTAAGCTGCCTGTATTTTTGTTACATCTGCACAAATGGCATTGTAGGATTTGCCAATTTAAAGTTAATGAAAAATATGTTATAATCTTTTTATCTAATTTATACAGGAGGAATATTATAACATGAATTTTAAAAGAATTTTAGCACTTGTGCTTGCTCTTTTGACTGTTTTTGTGCTTGTAGGCTGTAAAGACAACAAGAGAAAAGTAGTGCAGGTAACACTCTCGACAGAAGACTCCGAAGCTATTTTGGCTGCAGCAGGTATCACCCTGCCCGACGCTGAAGTTGCTTTGGGAACAGGCACAACCGTTGAATGGTTCGCTTGGTATGATCCTTTCCAGAACTATTCCGAATCCGAAATCGTCAACACCGGTTACTTCACCTTTACCGAAAAGTACAGCGGTAAGATCGAATGGATCGAAACCGGTTACCATGAAAGAAACGATGACCTTGCAAACCTTGTTTTGGCAGGCACCGCTCCCGACTTTGCACCTGCAGGAACCGACAACACCGCAACCTTCCCCATGAACTGCATCAAGGGTATGTATCAGCCTATTGATGAATACATCGACTATACCGATCCTCTTTGGTCCGGCATGGCAGAAGCTTCGGAATACTTTGCTTTGGGCGATGCTCACTATGCAATCGTAACCGACGTAAGCTTCAAGGATGTTGTTCCTTACAACAGAAGAGTCATGGACGAATGGGGCTTTGACGATCCCGCAGAGCTTTATTACAACGACGAATGGACATGGGACGTTTGGTACAACATGTGCATCGATTTCTCTGACCCTGATGAAGACAGATATGCTTTGGACGGTTGGTACTATGTAAACGGTATCTGCGAGCAGTCCACCGGTATCACCATTATTGCTAAGGATGAAACAGGCAACTTCTATTCAAACATTGACGACCCTACCATTGAAGTAGCTGAAAACATGATCTATGACCTCGTTAAGAACGAGTGTACATACCGCCAGGGCACCAACTATTGGGCAGGCAGAAACGACATGCAGTACGGCGCAGGCGTTAAGGAAGGTCTTTGCTTATTCTGGTTCTGCGACATTTCCGGCTTCAGACTTCCTGTTGAAGAAGTTGAACAGATCTGGGGCGACATCGAAGCAGGCGAGATCATGTTTGCTCCCTTGCCCAGATATCAGGACGGCGACGGTACTTATTACCTCAACGCAACTCCTTCGGGCTACATGCTTGTTAACGGCGCTGAAAACCCTGAAGGCGTAGCACTTTTGGCAGCTTGTGAAAGATTTAAGATAATCGACCCCACTGTTATCTCTATCGACAAGAAGCAGCTTAAGGAAAAGTACCTTTGGACCAATGAAATGCTTGATATGTATGACATCTGCAAGCAGCTCGTTTTGGACAACACTGTTATGTTCTATACCGGTGACTTGGGCGACAACCTCAACAACGCTTACAACTCTGTAAGCTGGGGCATCAACCGTGCAGGTGCAAGCTCCTCTTGGGCACAGCTTAAGGAACAGTACAGAGATACTCTTGACTACTACCTTGAAGAGCTTAACTCTATAATCGGCGAATACAACAACTAATTGATTTTTAAAAGAGACTCCTCATAACGAGGGGTCTCTTTTTTATAAATGTAATAAAAACTTCCTCATTTTCCTTGAACAGATATAAATTATGTTATATAATAAGCTTGATCGATATCTTTTAAAATTCAGGAGGAACACATTATGAACGATAAAAAAATTTGGTTTAAAACCCCTGCCCCCACAGGTGAGGAAAAGCGGCATGAGTGGTACGGCGGAGGCTGGAACGAAGCTTTGCCTATCGGCAACGGCAGTATTGGTGCAATGGTTTACGGCGACCCCAAGCATGATACCTTGCAGCTTAACGAGGATACGATTTGGTATGGCAACGGGGGCAGAAACCGTGTTAACCCCAAAGCAAAGGATTCGTTTAAGAAGGTAAGAGAGCTTTTGCTTGAGGGCAGAATTAAAGAGGCACAGGATATTACTGCTGCAGACCTTTTTGCACGCCCCGACCAGGAACGCTTTTATGACACCGCAGGCAACGTGTGGTTTGAATATAAGCACGGTGAAGTAAGCGATTATACACGCTCGCTTGACCTTTCTAACGCAGTTTGCGAGGTTTTATATACCGCTGACGGCTGCTTGTATAAGCGTGAGTATTTTGTAAGTCAGCCCGACCGGGTCGTTGCTGTGCATCACACAGCGCTTAACGGCGGCAAGCTTAACTTAAGCGTTGATTTCTCTCGCCGTGACCGCGAATGTGAGATAGTTTTAAACGAAACAGGAATTGCAATTTATCAGAATCAGCCCGAGGGCGGCTGCCGTTATTGCGTTATGGCTGCTGCCGAAAATGTTGGCGGCGTGGTTATTTTTAACGAAAAGGGCTGCGATGTATATGAGGCTGACGAATTCACTCTTTACATAACCGTAAGAACCGATTATCACAAGGAAGAAATCTCCTCGTGGTGCGAAGAAAAGCTTGTAAATGCACTTGAATCGGGTTACGATGCTGTTAAGGCAAGACACATTGCCGATTATAAAAAATATTTCGACAGAGTTTCGCTTAATATCGACTGCGAAGACTTGTCGCATATACCCACCGATGAGCGCATTAAAAATGCCGAGCTTGACGACCGCGGGCTTGCACAGCTTTATTTTGATTATGGCAGATATTTGCTTATTTCCTGCTCGCGGCCCGGCACAGTGCCTGCAAACCTGCAGGGAATTTGGAATAAGGACCACAATCCGGCGTGGGGCAGTAAGTTTACAATAAACATCAACACCGAAATGAATTATTGGCCTGCCGAGGTCTGCAATCTTTCGGAAATGCATGAGCCTTTGTTTGACCACTTGAGAAAAATGCTTCCTTACGGCAAAAAGGTGGCGCACGATATGTATGGCATGCGTGGCTTTGTTGCACACCACAACACCGACCTGTTTGGCGACTGTGCGCCGCAGGATTGCTGGATGCCGGCAACAGTTTGGCCTATGGGCGCCGCTTGGCTCTCTACCCATATTATTACTCATTACGAATACACCAAGGATATAGAATTTCTGCGTGAAAACATTGATATTTTAAAAGAGGTTTGTCTGTTCTTTACAGATTATCTTTTCGAGGTTGACGGCAAGCTGTTAACAGGTCCTTCAACCTCGCCCGAGAACACATATATCCACCCCTCGGGAGAATCAGGTCACATTTGCGTGGGCCCCACCATGGACAGCCAGATCATTAAGGATGTCTTTACTGCCTGCGTCGATTTTTCAAAGCATTTAGGTCTCGAGGATGACCTGACTGCGACCATCGAAGAAATGCTTCCAAAGCTTCCTGCCGCAAAAATCGGCAAGCACGGGCAGATTATGGAATGGTATGAGGATTATGACGAAGCAGAGCCGGGACACAGGCATATTTCGCACCTTTACGGCCTGCACCCCTCTTGCCAGTTTACTTATGAAAAAACGCCCGAGCTTATGGCAGCTTCGAGGGTAACCCTTGAGCGTCGTTTGGCATCGGGAGGAGGACACACAGGCTGGTCGCGCGCATGGATAATCAATATGTGGGCAAGACTTCGCGACGGCGAAAAGGCGGGCGAAAATGTTGAGGCGCTTTTGCACCGTTCCACTTATCCCAATATGTTTGATATGCATCCGCCTTTCCAGATCGACGGCAACTTCGGCGGCACGGCAGGCATTGCCGAAATGCTTATGCAAAGCCAGAACGGAATTATCGTGTTGCTTCCTGCGTTGCCCAAAAAGTGGGCATCGGGCAGTGTTAACGGCTTAAAAGCAAGAGGAAATGTAAGCGTTGACATTGCATGGCAGAACGGCGAGGTGGTAAGCGCAAGGCTTACAGCTTTAAGCGGCGGCGAGTTAAGCTTTATCTGCCCCGAGGGCTGTGCTTACAGCGTTGATGACGAAGTGAGCGCAACACAGGGCGATGTTGTAAAGTGCATAGGCAATGGTGTTTACTCAGTTAATATTTATAAAATTTAATGTTTGAGAGGATTTATTATATGGATTACTCGAAGCTTAGAAACGAAAGTGATATAAGAGGCATTGCACTCGAGGGGATTGAGGGTCAGCATGTTAACCTAACAGAAGAAGCTTGCCGCGACATTGGCCGCGGCTTTGCCCTTTGGCTTATGAAAAAAACAGGCAAAACCGATTTGAGAATTGCTGTAGGTCGTGATTCACGCCTTTCGGGCCCCGACCTTGTTAAATGGATCTGTGAAGCGATGGCTGACGAGGGCATTAAGGTTACAAACCTTGGCATGACAAGCACTCCTGCAATGTTTATGACGACCAAGACCGAAGGATATATGTTCGACGGCTCGGTAATGGCAACCGCCAGCCACCTGCCTTTTAACCGCAACGGTTATAAGTTCTTTACACCCGAGGGCGGCGTTGAAGCATCGGACATTAAAGAAATAATTGCACTTGCCGAAAGTGATGAGCGTTCGGGTCTTGAAAAAGGCGAAATTGTAAACGGTGGATTTATGGACGTTTATTCAAAACGTCTTGCAGATATGATAAGAGCTGCTACAGGTGAGGAAAAACCTTTGGCAGGGTTAAAAATTGTTGTAGACGCAGGCAACGGTGCAGGCGGATTTTATGCCGAAAAGGTTTTGGTGCCTTTGGGTGCCGATGTTACAGGCTCACGCTATTTAGAGCCCGACGGAAGCTTCCCGAATCATATTCCCAACCCCGAGGATAAAGACGCTATGGCAAGCATTACCGAGGCGGTTAAAGAAACCGGGGCTGACTTAGGCGTTATCTTTGATACCGACGTGGACAGAGCAGGCGCAGTTTTAAGCGATGGAAGCGAGCTTAACCGCAACCGCCTTATCGCGATTCTTTCAGCCATTCTGCTAAGAGAGCATCCCGGAACGACCATCGTTACCGACTCGGTAACATCGTCGGGCTTGGCAAAATTTATAGCAGAAAAAGGCGGTGTTCACCGCAGATTTAAGCGTGGTTACAAAAATGTTATAAACGAATCTGTAAGGCTTAATAACGAGGGTGTTGATTCTCAGCTTGCAATCGAAACCTCGGGCCACGGCGCGTTTAAAGAAAACTACTTTTTAGACGATGGCGCTTATATTGTAACAAGACTGATTATCGAGCTTTCTCGTGCAAGAAAGCTTGGCTATACCTTGGGCTCGCTTATTGCTTCGCTTTCCGAGCCTGCCGAAAGTAAAGAATTTAGAATGGGCATTGCGCTTGATGATTTTAAGCCCTATGGCAAAGAGATTATTGCAAGCCTTGAAGAGTTTGCAAAGACCAAGGATGGTTGGAGTCTTGCGCCTGACAACTTTGAGGGCGTGAGAGTTAACCTTGATGAAAGCCACGGCAACGGCTGGTTCTTGTTAAGGCTTTCTCTTCACGAGCCGCTTTTGCCTCTTAATATCGAGAGCAACGACGTTGGCGGAGTTAAAATAATTGCAAGCGAGCTTTGCGAGTTTATCGAAAAGTTTGAAAAGCTTGATTCAAAAAAGCTTATGGAGTTTGCAAAGTAAAAAGCAAAAGAGCATCTTTATGATGCTCTTTTTTATATGGTGAAGATAATAGGACTTTGGAACCTAATTTTTCGCCCGCATTTTGCCCAAAAGCACAACATGGCGCAGCGAAAAATAAGAGTTTGCTTCACAAACTCGAGGTTCGGCGTTCATAAATACCCAAAATACAAAAACCGCCCGATGTAAACATCGAGCAGTTTTTCGTATGGTGAAGATAATAGGACTTTGGAACCTAATTTTTCGCCCGCATTTTGCCCAAAAGCACAACATGGCGCAGCGAAAAATAAGAGTTTGCTTCGCAAACTCGAGGTTCGGCGTTCATAAATACCCAAAATACAAAAAA
>JAFUOD010000025.1 GCA_017472735.1 Oscillospiraceae bacterium
CCGGAAATTTGGTGGTTATGGAGGATTTAACCACTGAAAACCAAATTTCCATCATATTCCTCCTTAGCTCAGTCGGTAGAGCGCATGACTGTTAATCATGATGTCGCTGGTTCGAGCCCAGCAGGGGGAGCCACAAGAAGATCTGAAAGCATTACGTTTTCAGATCTTTTTTTGCGTTTTCGGGGATTTTTCCTTATGGTTTATTCTCTAACGCTTGCCTGGCTTCCTCCGACCGATTGTTAACTTAAATATGCACACGGTGGTCGCAAGAGTAAATCACTTCAAATCTAAAAAATTAACTCTCTGTTTTGAAAAACCGTGTCATAAATAATATTTTTAGGAGGAATTGTTATGAGTGAAGCAAAAGTCATCGCAATCACAAATCAAAAAGGCGGGGTAGCCAAAACTACAACGACTTTAAACCTTGGTGTAGGTCTTGCAAGGCTCGGAAAGAAGGTTCTCTTAGTAGATGCTGATCCGCAAGGTAGCCTTACAATAAGTCTTGGCATCAAGAATCCCGATGCTTTGGAAAATACGCTTTCTACCCTTATGCAGCATGTTATTGAGAAAACTTCTTTTAAAAAGAAGGATATGGTTTATCACCATGATGAGGGAGTGGACTTCATTCCATCGAATATTGAGCTCTCCGGTATTGAAATAAGTCTTTTCAATTTAGAGGAGCGTGAGCTTGTGCTTAAAAAGTGCGTTGAGCCATATAAAAAAGACTATGAATATATCCTTATTGACTGTATGCCCTCCCTTGGACTTATGACGGTAAACGCACTTGCAGCGGCAGACAGCGTTATCATTCCCACGCAGGCAAACTTTTTATCTACGAAAGGTTTGGATTTGCTTTTACGCTCCATTCATAAAGTAAAACAGCAAATCAATTCCGCACTTACAATTGACGGAATACTTCTTACAATGGTAGATAAGCGTACAAAGAACGCGCAGATGATAAGTGAACTGCTCAGGGAGTCTGTCTGCGGCGGAATTAAAGTATTCTTTGCAGAAATTCCAACTTCTGTAGTAGCACCCGAGAGCAGTAATACAGGAAAAAGCGTATTTACAAGAGGCAAGCGGAATAATGTCGCACTTGCATACGATAAGTTTTCACGGGAGGTTGCAGCAATTGAAGGAAACTAAAATAGATTTAGGGCTTACCGGATATAACGAACTGTTTTCCAGTGAGCAGAGCCGTAAAGAAGCAAAGCAAGGCAAACCGCCCAAGATAATGGATGTTCCGCTTTCACAGATCGATGATGCCCCCAATCATCCGTTTAAGGTCGTTGTTGACGAGGATATGTATAAGCTGGTGGATAGTATCCGAGATAACGGCATTATTGTTCCGGCAATTCTGCGAAAGAAAATGGACGGAAGATATGAGCTTGTAGCGGGACATAGAAGAAAGAAAGCATGTGAACTCGCAGGACTCGAAACTCTTAAGTCCGAGATCCGCGACCTAAGCTATGACCAAGCCGTTGTCGTAATGGTGGATTCCAATTTTCAACGTTCCAAGCTGCTTCCCAGTGAACTTGCATTCTCATATAAGATGCGAATGGATGCGCTGAAAAGGCAGGGAAAGCGTACAGATACAACTTCGACACCAGTGGTGGCAAAGTTAAGAACGGGCGAAGAACTCGGAAAAATACATAATGACAGCAGGGAGCAGGTCAGAAGGTATATAAGGCTTACGAAACTGATTAAAGAACTTTTGGATATGGTTGATGATGGCAAAATAGCCTTTCGTCCTGCTGTGGAACTGTCCTATAGATATGAATGTGAAAAGGATAATTCGAGCCGTCAGACAGATTAAAAAGCATGATAGTACGCTTGTACCGCAAATATGTTGTTTCTCATTCCAAAAGAATGTGATTCTTAATATCCTAAAGAGATATAACCTCGAAAAATGTGCAGTGCGAAATATAAATATGAAAAGCATAAAAGAGGTGTTCCCGGAACTCAATAGCGATATTGATTTGTCAGAGCCGTATGTAACAAAGGAGGGAAGATATGTAGATGCAACTGAAAGGACAATTAAAAAAACTGATTTCGAAGTTTCCAAAAATTGAAAAAGCGCTTGCAAAATTTTTGGAACATCCGTTTTTGTATGTCGGCGGTGTGCTCGTAATCATATATCTTTACGGCATAGCGATTCATTCGTTTATTGCGGCACTCGGAAACTTTACAAGCGGAGCAAATAATTCGACTTTTACCTTAAATCCTATAAAGTGTATTGCGGCCGCTTTTACACCGCAAGGGCTCGGCGTTATATTCTTTATCTTTATTATGTACGCCCTTATATCCGGTAGATGGATACACCTTATTACCGGTGTGAAAATAACCAAGGACGAAAGAAACTTTTTCGTGTCTAACGAAGGTACTCACGGCACATCCGGCTGGATGACTAAAAAGGAAAGAGAAAAGATTCTTGTATCCGGCAGCGCCGACAGTCTGCCGTGCCCTATACTTTGTAAAGTAAAAGACAGTATGCTTGACGATGACCGTTATGCTGATTACCTCGGTCTGCGAGATGATTCTGGACTCAATAAGCACATTATAGTTTACGGAGCGACAGGTTCGGGTAAGAGCCGCGGATTTGTAAAGCCTTTCATGCTTAAAATGGTACAGCTTCTTTCCACCGAGAAAAAGCAGAGTATGATTATAGTTGATCCCAAGGCGGGTGCGACACGTTTCTAACTGAAAAGGTTAGACGTGAAGTCAAAATATTAGCAGATTGAAAGGAGCTGCAAAAAGATTTCATAGAACTGATAATTCGATAGGTAGAATGATGGGGTAACGCCCTGAAATGCCTCCATAATCCTCCGAATGGCATTAAGTTGATTAAGCAACGAGATGTCATAAGCTCGGTGAAGTCGGTTGAGAGTACACCCCAACAGATAATGCTGAGGAAAAGCGAACCAGAGGTGGTCGAGTGTATGATAGACCGGTGGTCTATAAAATGTTCAAGGTTAGAATTTTCAGGTGGTAAAAGCCTGAATGACGAACTCTCGAATGTACGGGTCTAAATCGGGAATTGGTTGAAAAGCCATACTTACCAAAGTGTAAGGTCTGTGGGGTTTAGTAAGACTCTCGCTTTATGAAACACCCTATACCGTTATAGGCGGTATCAAGCAGACAGGCTCATAGAGAGAACCTAAAAACACATGTAAAGATAGAATTATCGGAACGTGGTAAGTCAGGAACGCAGAGAACTTAATTTCAGTGAAGCGGTGATAAGGAAAATTGACATAACTTATCTTTATTCTGATGAAAGCGACGGCATAGTACCAATGAAACAGTGATAATAAACTGTGGAGGGATAGCCGTCAGTCAGTTATTACAATAAGGTACAAACTACAACAATCATAACCAATGAATTACTTCCGCTTCATGAGCGCTCACTCGGAACGATATACAAGATACTTTCAACCGAGAGCGCAAAGAGCCTTGACTCAAAGTTTCAAAAGCTCCCGCTTGACCATCCTGCCAGGGGACCTTACGGTATCTTTAAGCAGGCGGCAAGTAATCTTTGGGGTAATGTGTTCATCGGTCTCGGTTCAAGAATGAATGTATTCCAAAATAAGCTGGTTGACAAAATTACGAAGTACCACGAAATAGATCTTGAACTCCCCGGCAAAGAGCCGTGTGCATACTTTTGTATCATTTCGGCGCAGGATACGGCGTATGAGTTCTTGTCTTCCTTATTCTTTTCAATGCTTTTTAAGAAGCTTTCTGATTACGCACGAAAACACGGAGATGAGCGAGGAAGACTCCCCATATGGCCTGTATATCTTTATATAACTCCTTTTGAACAATGCCTTCATGGGAACCTTGCACATAGTACATGGGGCGTTCTCCGTGGTTTACTGTATGCCTTTTCTCCCAATGGTCGCTTATAAATGTCTTTTGCAAAAGGCAGTCGCCTATCAGTCGCTCGTTCGCAACAAGGCGACTAATTTTATGATGCGCCCATTTACCGCCTCGCTTGCCCTTAATGCCTCTCCTGTTGAGGTCTCTTGCAATTGAACTGTAACTCTCGCCGTTTGCAATGCGGTTGAATATTTCGTTCACAACGTCGGCTTCTTCTTCGTTCGGTATGAACCGGTGCTTGGATATGTCGTATCCGAACATTTGATTGGTATTCACATCCTCGCCACGCTCATAGCATTTTTGAATGCGCCACTTTTGGTTGTCGCTTGCGGAGCGGCTTTCTTCCTGTGCAACTGAAGCAATGAGGGAAAGCATAAACTCACCGTCTTCGGTTAAGGTGTTTATGTTCTCCTCGTCAAACTGTACGCTGACACCGAGAGCCTTAAGCTCTCTGACCGTTGCAAGCAGTGTATACGACTATGTGCTGGGCTTATGACAACGCAGATACGCTCGGTATTGATACCTCTCGCATCGGTATCGGCGGCGATAGCGCAGGCTCGACGCTTGCCGTGGGCGTTTGTTTGATGGCAAGGGATCGTCAGCACCCGATAAAATTCGCCTTTCAGATGTTGCCGTATCCGTTTCTTGATGCTCGGAACAACAGCGAGTCTTGTAAGAAATATACTGACACGCCTATGTGGAACTCTTCGCTTTCAGACCGAATCGCACCTATGACAAAGGTCGATAGGAATAATCCCAACTACGTATATTATTCGCCGGTGGAAGCCGAGAGCTTTGAGGGGCTTCCTCTCGCATATATCGAAACGGCAGAATTTGATTGCCTTCACGATGACGGAATACTTTATGCCGAAAAGCTTCGCGCAGCAGGCATCGAGGTCACCTTGAACGAAACCAAAGGTACTATGCACGGCTTTGACATTATGCAAAAAGCCAAAACGACACAAAAAGCACTTAAAGCACGAATAAGGTTTATGAAAGAGCATATATAACGCTGATGTGACGGATAGTGTCGTGACTTGATCGGGCTTTGGCGTTATAATGGTATCACAAAAGCAAGGAGGAACCATTATGACCTTTGGTGAAAAACTAAGAAAGCTAAGAACCGATAACGGTTTAACGCAAGACGAGTTAGCCGAAAAAATCTTCGTCACACGTACGGCGATCTCAAAATGGGAGACCGACAAGGGATACCCGAGTATCGACAGCCTGAAGGAATTGTCAAGCCTATTCAAAATCAGCATAGACGAACTGATCTCCGACGCTGATATCCAAAACAAGCGTTTGCTTGATGAAGCGCAAAGCCGCAAGTATTATTGGTGCGCTATGGCTTGTCTGGCGCTTGCGACCGTATTTGCAATCGTCAACTACTTTACGCAGTGGCCATATTTGTACGCCATCAGCATTGCGAGCGTGATCGGTTATATCGCATTCGGACTGCTATCAAAGCCCAACTATAAGCGAATGGCGGCAAGAAGAACGCTTATCATTCCGTTTATCATTTCACGCTTGGTTATTGCCGCGGTTATCATTATTGTTATCGTGTATGCGTTTACCCAATCATAAGAACATATATAAAGCAACCGCTGAAGTTTTTACGCTTCAGCGGTTGTTGCGTTATTTATCAAAAGAAACAGGCTTTGTATCACCCGTCGCAAATGCATTGGGACCGGGATCCGACATAGAGAAATACATTTTCGCGGCTTTGGTGGTGCCGAAATCTCTATTAGAACCGGAGTTCTGCACCTTGTTAAAGGCGTCGCGGAACATCTGATTGTGTGCTTCCTCGCGGTTCAAGAGGAAATCGATGGTCTCGCGCACCTTTTTGTCGTCGATCTGGCGGTAAAGGTATTCATAAACCACCTTTGCACGCTGTTCGGACGCGATATTACTGAGCAGGTCGGCGCACAGATCACCCGTAACCGTAACGTAATCGCCCGTCCAGGAATAACCCGAAGCATTAATAAGCCCGGGATTCAAACCGAGTTGAACGTGGGTCTGAATTTCTCCCGCGGGCACTTTCGTAGCGTCAACGTCGTGACCGTTTAAAAGATTGATAGTCTGCCCAATCATTTCCATATGACCGAGCTCCTCCGCCGCAATGTCAAGAAACAGATCCTTAATTTCGGGGTCTTTGATTCGGAAACTTTGCGACATATACTGCATCGCCGCCTTCAGCTCGCCGTTACTGCCGCCGAGCTGTTCTTGTAAAAGTGCCGCGTACTGTGGATTGGGTCTCTCCACCGCCACGGGATGAAAAAGCATCTTTTCGTGTTTGAACATTTCACTACCTCCGTTTGTTTTGATATAAGTTATTTTTGCCAATCCGGAGACGGATATTCAAACACACCGCCAAATCTGCTCCCGAGTCAACAATTGCCCCGCAGTAAACAAAGAAAAGCAACACCAACTCAATTGCAAAGTAAAACGCAACATTGGTGAAACAATATAGGGATAACTTGGGTATAAATCCCCCTATAACACCAATAATGATTTTTGCTTTACAAATTGAATTGATTTTATAATAAACATCCGAAGATGTTTATTTC
>JAFUOD010000019.1 GCA_017472735.1 Oscillospiraceae bacterium
AATAGGACTTTGGAACCTAATTTTTCGCCCGCATTTTGCCCAAAAGCACAACATGGCGCAGCGAAAATTAAGAGTTTGCTTCGCAAACTCGAGGTTCGGCGTTCATAAATACCCAAAATACAAAAAACCGCCCGATGTAAACATCGAGCAGTTTTTCGCATGGTGAAGATAATAGTACTTTGGAACCTAATTTTTCGCCCGCATTTTGCCCAAAAGCACAACATGGCGCAGCGAAAAATAAGAGTTTGCTTCGCAAACTCGAGGTTCGGCGTCGATAGTCCGCATAAAACAAATACCGCAGGGTGAAAACCCAGCGGTATTTGTTTGGTGAAGATAATAGGACTTGAACCTATGACCCCCTGCACGTCAAGCAGGTGCTCTACCAGCTGAGCTATACCTTCATTCAGCATATGAATTATACTAAATCTTAGCATAAAAGTCAAGAGGTTTTATTAAACCAAAACGGGTGAGCCGGCAAGCTCACCCGTAACGGCGTTTACTTTTCAATTTCGTGCAAAAGCTTTAACAGCTGTGAGGCGTGCACAGCCTCGTCTTTAGCGTATTCATTAAACATTTGTGCAAGCTTTTGGTCGTGCTCGGTGTCGTTGGCATAGGTCTGAAAATCACGCACCAGCTCGGTCGAGTTCTCCCATGCGCGCAAAATTCGGTCACGGGTCGTAATGTTTAAATTGTTTCTATCGGGCATAAAAATACCTCCAAAAAGTTTTTAGAGATATTATCTGCGGTTTTGCGCGTTTTATCCGTTAACATGATATGTAAAGGCGGCGCCGAGTGGCGAGCCGCGCCCCGAATGGGGCAGGGGCGAGCCGTGGGCGCCGCATCACATCCGCCGAAGGCGGATACCTTTTAACAAATCACTTTTTCACATATCTTATATGCTTATAGTTAATACCTTCGTCACAATTTTCGCCAATAACCTCAGCAGCATATTGCTCTTTATCAAACCTCGGAAAATAAACATCGGCGTCGGGACATTCAGCGTCAACCTCGGTCAAAATCAGTTCGTCGGCATAAGGCAAGCTAAGCGAATAGATCATCGCTCCGCCAATAATAAAGCAGTCGTTGCCGCAGGCATTAAAAGCTTCCTCTAACGAGGCGTAAACCTCAACACCATCGGGCTTATAGTCTGTGTTGCGAGAGATTACAATATTTCGTCTTTTAGGCAGAGGTCTGCCTATGGATTCAAAGGTAAGTCTGCCCATAACAACGGTGTGACCTGCGGTAGTCGTTCTAAAAAACTTCCTATCTCCCGGGAGGTTCCACAAAAGTCCGTTGTCTTTTCCAAGCTCAAGATTTTTGCCTACGGCGGCAATCAATGAAATCATCTTTTTGTTTTCCTTTCTCACTGTGCAATAGGGAAGCTTATTTTGCCCATGTGCTGATATCCCTCAAGCTTAACGTCCAAGCAATCCTTGCTGTTGTCAAAGTCATAAAAATCTTTAACGTCGGGGTTAAGCCAAAGCTTAGGTGCGGGCAAATCGCCCTGCTCGTCAAATCGCTTTAGCTGTTCTTTAATTCCGTCAATCTGGTTCACATAAATATGTGCGTCCTTAATGCTCCAGTCAAGGGTGCCGACTTCTAACCCGCAGACCTGCGCCAGCATGCACAAAAGCGTAGCATACTGCGTTACGTTAAATGGCAGACCCAAAGGCACATCACAGCTTCGCTGGTGAACCCACGCATTAAGCTTGCCGTCGGTAACATCCCACTCGCTGCTCCACACGCACGAGGGCAAAACAGCACTCTCTAAATAGTCGTTTTGCCACAAAGACATTATCATTCGTCTGTCGCCGGGGTTGTTCTTAAGCTTGTCAATAAGATTATCTATAAGTCCGAATTTCTTAACAATATATCCGTAAGCCGTACCGATAGTGTGCGCCCACTCTTTGCCGAAGTTTTTATGCACCTCGGTCTTAACGATCTTTCCGTTTTCATCGGGCATCATTTGTGTGGCGTGCCAAATGCCCTCGTCATCGATCTCCCATTCATCCCAAATGCGCACGTTTCTTTCCTGCAGCCATCTTACATCGTTAGACTGCGCCTGATATATCCAAAGCATTTCCAAAACCGCCTGACGGATAAACACTTGTTTTGTGGTTAAAATGGGAAATTCTTCTCCCACATCAATGTGAAAATGCCACGAGGGGAGCTTAACGGTGTTAATTCCTGTTCTGTTTTCAACTTCCTTGCCATGCTCCAAAATGTTTTTGCAAAGCTCCAAATACTGCTTGTCCCACTTTGACATTGCTCTTTACCGCCTTTCGTAAAGCTGTGTTACCCTAATTATAGCAGATTGCGCCGTGCGTAGCAACCATGTTTGGTACACTTTTTTGTACTGACCTGAAGTTTTTGCGATGTCCAATGTGAGTGCGAGCGCCGCCTTCCGCCCGTCCCCGCAGGGGACGGGCTTACTCGTTACTCACTTGGCAAGCGGCAGTTGGGGCAGGAAGGCGGCGCTCTCTTTTGCATTCAGCTTTCTTTAAAAGATGCGCTTTTGCCCTTTCCCAAAGCGGAGCACGCATTGTCGGCAAAATGCACAAACAGCCACCACCCCAAGCTGTTAAATCCTCCAAATTCCAATTTATTTTCCATTTTACCTCTTACAATTTTCTTTACAATCTGTTATAATTATTACATGGTTGTACAATAAGTAATTTTGTAAAGGTGCAGGATCTATGTTTAGTATCAATGAGTATGTTATATATGGCAGTGAGGGTGTTTGCCGTGTCGAATCCATCGGTCATCCCGATATTTCGGGGCTTGACAAGCTAAAGGAGTATTATACCCTTTTGCCTGTTTACAAAAGCGGAAGAATCTATACCCCCATCGACTCCACTATTCACATGCGCCGTGTTATAACCAAAACCAAAGCGCAGGAGCTTATTGATAACATTAAAGAAATTAGCCACGAGCTTGATGTGCCCAAGGACATTAAACAGGCTAACCTTTTCTATCGTGATCTGGTGCGCTCTTACGAATGCTCGAAGCTTATTAGCTTAATAAAATATGTTTTCTTTAAGCAGCGTGAGTTTTCACTTATCAAGAGGAATATGCCTGCCGTTGACCTTAAGTTTTTAAAGATCGCCGAAGATATGCTTTACAGCGAGTTCGGTTTTGCTCTTGGAATAGACCCCAAGGACGTTAAGGGATATATAATTAAATGCTGTGAGGAGTAAAGCGTATAAAAATTGCCTGCCCAAAGAATGGGCAGGCTTTTGTTTTGTTACTTTAAAATATCTTTGTCAATTCTGTGGCTTTTAAAGTAAAACTCGCGGTCACGGTCATTAACCTCTCGCAAAATTCGGCATGGATTGCCAACCGCAACAACATTGTCGGGCAGGTCTTTTGTTACAATGCTTCCTGCGCCCACAACAACGTTGTCGCCTATCGTCACACCGGGAAGCACAACAACACCTGCGCCCAACCAGCAGTTTTTGCCGATTCTGACAGGTGCGTTAAACTGATAGCCTTGCTCTCTAAGCTCGGGCAAAATGGGATGACCTGCTGTTGCAATCGTCACATTGGGGCCGAACATTGTATAGTCTCCCACATAAATGTGAGTATCATCAACCATGGTTAAATTAAAGTTTGCATAAACCTTTTTGCCAAAGTGAACATGCTTGCCTGCCCAGCTTGCGTGTAAGGGAGGCTCGATATAGCAGCCCTCGCCGATTTCGGCAAACATTTGTTTAAGCATAGCATCACGTTTCTCAAGCTCATGAGGGCGTGTTGCATTAAAATCATAAAGCTTTTCCAAGCACTCAAGCTGAGCATCGAACAATGTCGGGTCAGTGGGCAAATAAAGCTCGGTCGTGTGTAGCTTATCTTTCATTGACATAACAATACACCTCGGCGCATATTTTACGTTTTTAGAGGGCAAACGGCACCCCAAAATTGATATTTGTGGCTTTTCTTAAGCTTGGTTTTATACCGCAAACAGCATTCTGCCATATGTAGGATACGGCCATTGCCGGCTCGAAATTCGCTATCTCCGATGACTGCCTACAGCCGGCAACCAAAAATGGCTCTCGGCGCGAGTCGCCTCGTGCGCAAGCGCACCGCTATTTTTCAAAGATTGATATTTGTGGCTTTTCTTAAATTTGTTTTTATACCGCAAACAGCATTCTTCCGTAAGTGGGATACGGCCATTGCCGGCTCGAAATTCGCTATCTCCGATGACTGCCTACAGCCGGCAACCAAAAATGGCTCTCGGCGCGAGTCGCCTCGTGCGCAAGCGCACCGCCATTTTTCAAAGATTGATATTTGTGGCTTTTCTTTAGTTTGGTTTTATACCGCAAACAGCATTCTTCCGTAAGTGGGATACGGCCAGTATTTTTCGCCAACAAGTGTTTCGATTTCGTCGGCAACTTTTCTAAGCTTGTTCATTGCGGGAATTATTGTATTCTTATAATAATCTGCGGTATCCTGTCCCTCGCCAAAGGGCACAGTTTCAATAAGCTCTTCAAGCGAGAGCATCTTTTTATACATATTCGTCGAAAGTCCTGTCAGCTTTCTAATCATGTCGGTTTCAAAGCCGCACTCAACATCGGCAATGCTTTTTGCACACGAAACAGTCTCAGCAAGCTTTCTTACATATGTAGAAACTGCAGGCAGAATATCCTTTTTAGCCATTTCAACCATTGTAAGCGATTCGATCTTTAACACCTTACAATAGTTTTCGAGGTTGATGGCATAGCGCGATTCAAGCTCGGCACGCGAATATACGCCATGTCTTTCAAACAGCGCAACATTCTTTTCATCTAAAATATGAGGCAAAGCATCGGGAGTGGTGGGTAAGTTGTGCAAGCCTCTGCGCTGGGCTTCTTCAACCCATTCGGCGCTGTAACCGTCGCCGTTGAAAAGAATAGCCTCGTTTTCGATGATAGTTCTTCTTATCAAATCGTCAAGCGCTTCGTTAAAGTTTTCCTTGTCCTTAAGCTCGTCATAAAATTCATCTAAAATCTGAGCGACAATGGTATTCAGGGTGGTTGTAGGCCCTGCAATCGAAAGGCTTGAGCCCGGTGAGCGGAATTCGAACTTGTTGCCGGTAAAAGCAAACGGACTTGTTCGGTTACGGTCTGTGGTGTCCTTCATAAAGTGAGGCAAAACGTCAACGCCTATCTCTATATCAACGTGCTTGCCCTCATAAGTTCTTCTGTCAACGATGGAGCGAAGGATCTCACTAAGCTCGTCGCCCAAAAACATTGAAATTATTGCAGGAGGAGCCTCGTTTGCACCAAGTCTGTGGTCGTTGCCTGCCGAAGCAACAGAAATTCTCAAAAGATCCTGATATTCGTTAACGCCCTTTATAACCGCAACCAAGAACAAAAGGAACTGTGCGTTTTCGGCGGGGGTTTTACCGGGTTCAAACAAATTTATGCCGTCATCGGTTGAAAGAGACCAGTTATCGTGCTTGCCCGAACCGTTTATACCCTCGAAAGGCTTTTCGTGAAGCAGGCATTTAAAGCCGTGCTGGTGTGCAACCTTTCTTAAAAGCTCCATTGTAATCTGGTTGTGGTCAGAGGCAATGTTTGCGGTATCAAAAATGGGCGCCAGCTCGTGCTGAGAGGGTGCAGCCTCGTTGTGCTCGGTTTTTGCCATAACGCCAACCTTCCAAAGCTCAACGTCTAAATCTCTCATAAAAGCCTCTACCCTGCGCTTAAGCATGCCATAGTAATGGTCTTCAAGCTCTTGCCCTTTAGGGGGCTTTGCACCGTAAAGTGTTCTGCCTGTATAGATCAAGTCTTTGCGTCTTGCATACATATCACGGTCGATAAGGAAATATTCCTGTTCGGGACCGCAGGTGGCAATTACACGCTTTGCATTGCTGCCGAACAGCTTTAAAATTCTTAAAGCCGAACGGTTGAGCGCCTCCATCGAGCGCAAAAGAGGTGTTTTTGCATCAAGCGCCTCGCCCGAATAAGAACAGAATGCGGTGGGAATATATAAAGTTCCGTTTTTAATAAATGCGTAAGAGGTCGGGTCCCAAGCGGTATAGCCTCTGGCTTCAAAGGTGGCACGCAAGCCGCCCGACGGGAAGCTTGAAGCGTCGGATTCGCCCTTTATAAGCTCCTTGCCCTTAAATTCTAAAATCGGCTTGCCGCCTTTTGAGCCTGACAAAAAGCTGTCGTGCTTTTCGGCGGTTATACCTGTTAACGGCTGGAACCAGTGGGTATAATGTGTGGCGCCCTTTTCGGTTGCCCAATCTTTCATGGCGGCGGCAACGGCATTTGCAATCTCCATGTTCATGGGCTGACCCGAGTGCAAAGCTTTGTAAACCTCGGGCGAGAGCCTTTTTTGCATAACGCTGTCGTTAAAAACCTCACTGCCGAATACTTCAGAAATAATACAAGACACAGTAATTTCATCCTTCCTGCGTATTTATAATAAGAGTATATTATAATTTTAGGATATTGTCAAACCGATAAATTACTGAAAAGAGTTAAAGTATGGGCTTGTTTGTTGGAGGATTTGTGTAGAAAAACCCAACGGTTTATGATATAATATCTATAAGGCAATATTAATTAACAACAGAAAGGATGAAAAACATGAAAGACAATCAACCCTTGTGGCTTAACAACGCAATTTTTTACGAGATTTACCCCCAGTCGTTTAACGACACCAACGGCGACGGTATAGGTGATTTTCAGGGAATTATCGAAAAGCTCGATTATATCAAAGAGCTTGGCTGTAACGCTTTGTGGATAAATCCGTGCTTTGCTTCTCCGTTTGGAGATGCAGGTTATGATGTTTCGGATTATTATCTTGCAGCACCTAGATATGGCACCAACGAGGATTTGAAGCGCCTTTTTGATGAAGCTCACAAGCGTCAGATGCACGTTCTTTTAGACCTTGTTCCCGGTCACACCTCGGTCGAGCACAAGTGGTTTAAAGAGTCGATGAAGGCGCAAAAGAACGAATTCACCGACAGATATGTGTGGACAAACAGCATTTGGGAAGAACCTCAGGGCATGGGCTGTATAAGAGGTATTTCTGATCGAGACGGCTCGTGTGCGGTAAATTTCTTCTCGCACCAGCCGGCGCTTAATTACGGTTTTTACAAGCCCGACCCGACAAAGCCATGGCAGCAGTCGATGGACGATGAAGGACCGAAAGCAACGCTTGGAGAGCTTAAAAACATCATGCGTTTTTGGCTTGGCTTAGGCTGTGATGGCTTCAGAGTGGATATGGCAGGCTCGCTTGTAAAGCATGATGAGGACAGTAAGGGAACGATAAAGCTTTGGCAGAATGTAAGAGAGTTTCTTGATAACGAGTTTCCTCATGCTGCAATGGTATCCGAGTGGGGAGAGCCGAATAAATCTTTGCAGGGCGGTTTCCACATGGATTTCCTTTTGCACTTCGGCCCATCTCATTACAACGACCTTTTTCGCTGTGAGGAGCCTTATTTCTCGGGCAGAGGAAAGGGAGATGTATCACAATTTGTGGCAAAGTATTTGCACAACTACGAAAAATCCGAGAAAAAGGGACTCATCTGTATTCCCTCGGGCAACCACGACATGGACAGACTTGCAAGACATATAAAGGGAGATAATCTTAAAATTGCATTTGCTTTTCTGCTTTCAATGCCCGGAGCGCCTTTCATTTATTACGGCGATGAAATAGGAATGAACTATGTTGAAAATCTCGTTTCGGTCGAGGGCGGATACGGCAGAACAGGCTCGCGTTCTCCGATGCAATGGGATGATACCCTTAATGCAGGCTTTAGCTTAGCCCCGCAGGAGAAACTGTATGTCAAGCTTGATGACAGCCCCGACCGACCGACAGTTAAGGCGCAAATGGCAGATGAAGACTCGCTTTACAACGAAATAAAGCGCCTGATAGAAATCCGTCAGGCAAACAAAGCTTTGCAAAGCAAGGGCGAAATCGAGTTTGTTTATGCTCAAGAGAATGAATACCCCTTTGTTTATAAACGAAGCGCTGACGATGAAGCTGTTCTTGTTATTTTAAACCCCGCTAACAGGGCAGTGACATTTGATTGCAACTATACATTAGGCAAAGCGATTTACTGCTTTGGCGGCAAGGCAGAACAAAACGGCGGCAAAATAACCGTTCCTGCTTGCTTTGCAGGATATTACAAACTATAGTATTTTTCGGTAACAAAAAACGAGCGATGATACAACGGTATCATCGCTCGAAATTATAATTAAAGCATTTGTGTAATGAAAATATCGTAAATTGCCTTTATAGAGGTCTCAAAGTCCTCGGTGCTTACGCCGACGATGACGTTAAGCTCGCTCGAGCCCTGGTCTATCATTTTAACGTTTACATTGTTGTGTGCCAAGCTTGCAAAGATTCTTGCAGCTGTTCCTCGCTGAGACTTCATGCCTCGTCCTACAACGGCAACAAGGGCAATGTCACGGTCGATTTCAATGTGGTCGGGATTTACGCTGCGCTTTATGCCTTCGATAATAAGGTCTTCCTTCTTTTCAAATTCATCCTTATGAACGATAACGCTCATGGTGTCGATACCTGAGGGCACGTGTTCAAACGAAACACCGTTCTTTTCAAAAGCTTCCAAAACCTTTCTGCCAAAGCCAAGCTCTTGGTTCATCATGTCCTTTTCAATAGTCACGGTTAAAAAGCCCTTGTGGCCTGCAATGCCTGTAATGGTGTAAATGCAGTCCTCGCTCGAGGCGGACTCGACGATAAATGTGCCTCTGTCCTCGGGCTTGTTGGTGTTTTTAATGTTGATGGGGATACCTGCGCGGCGAACAGGGAAGATAGCGTCCTCGTGCAAAACGGTTGCACCCATGTAAGCAAGCTCTCTAAGCTCGCGGTAGGTAATTGTCTGAATCGGCTCGGGGTCGGGTACGATTCTGGGGTCGCATACCAAAAATCCCGAAACGTCGGTCCAGTTTTCATAAATGTCTGCATTAACTGCTGCCGCAACAATAGAGCCTGTAATGTCCGAGCCGCCGCGAGAGAAGGTTTTAACGGTATCATTAGGCATCGAGCCATAGAAGCCGGGGATAACTGCGTTGCCCACCTTATCCAAACGCTTTTTAACGGCAATGCAGGTTTCTTCAAGTCTTAGCTTTCCGTCCTCGCCAAAGAAGATGACATCGGCGGCATCAATAAAAGCATAGCCCAAATACTTTGCTAAAATAATGCCGTTTAAATATTCTCCGCGCGATGCGGCATAGTCACGCCCTGCACGAGCCATAAAGCTTACTTTAATTGTTTCAAATTCCTTGTCTAAAGACAAATCAAGACCAAGATCGGAAATAATGTCGGTGTATCTTTGCTTGATCTCGTTAAAAAGAGGCATAAAGTCGTCTCCTCTTGCGGCAGTGTCATAGCAAGAATAGAGCATATCGGTAACTTTTGTGTCTTTAGAATTTCTTTTGCCGGGGGCAGAGGGCACAACAAAGCGTCTTGCTTCATCTGCCTTTATGATTTTTGCAACCTTAATGAACTGATTCGCATCGGCAAGCGAGCTGCCGCCGAATTTTACAACTTTTGTATTCACGGCTATTTCTCCTTAATGAATCTATGTACTTCATTATATTATTTTAAACGAAATCAGTCAATCGACAGAAAAAACGAAATATGTTAAGTTCTTAACGCTTTTCTGTGTTAAAACCAACCAAAAGCAGCCAAAAAATACCGCACCGAACTTAAAAACCGATGCGGAATTTTTTTATCAGCCTTCAAAATTACTGTTCATTCTGCTTGTTAGCGGCGGTAACAGCTTCACGCATTGCCTTAATTTCGTTCATGGTCTTGTTAATAGACTTCTCCGATTCACCCAAAACGCTGTCAAGCTTTTCAACCATTGCTTTTCTTATCGAAGCGTCCATTGCCTTTGCCTGAGCCATAAGGTCGTTTGCGGCTTCCTTTGCCTGCTTAACGATTTCTTCCTCGGAAACCAATACCTTAGCACGTTCTTCGGCACGCTTGATTATCTCCTCTGCCTGAGCGTTTGCGTTTGTAAATATCTCGGATCTGTCAGCGGCGATCTCCTTGGCTTTTTTAATTTCAGTAGGAAGGTTGTAGCGGATATTGTCGATATACTCTCTTAATTTGTCGGCATCGATCATGCATTTTTTGCCCGAGAAGGGAACAGTTACCGCCTTGTCAAGCATGTCGTCCATCATTTCCAAAATTTCATCAATAGTCATAATAATTTCTCCTTCAATTATTAAAGTGTAGTCTTGAGTCTTGCGGTAATCTTATCTGCTATAACATCGGGCACAAAGTCCGAAATGTCTCCGCCAAATGATGCAATTTGTTTAACCACGCTCGAGCTTAAGTACATATTTTCCGAGCTGGTAACCAAAAAAACGGTTTCGGCATCGGGGTAAAGCTTTTTGTTTGCAAGCGCCTGCTGGAATTCATATTCAAAGTCGGTCAAGGCTCGCAAGCCTTTAACAATTGCTGTTGCTTTAATTTTCTTGACGTATTCAGCCAAAAGCCCCTCTAAAATATCAACCTCAACATTAGCAAGGTCTTTTGTTACTGCCTTTATCATTTCAACACGCTCTTCGGCGCTGAAGCTTGGGCACTTCGAGGGGTTTACCGACACCAAAACAATAACCCTGTCAAAAAGCTTCGATGCTCTTGTCATAATATCAAGATGACCGAGCGTAACCGGGTCGAAGCTGCCGGGGCAAACGGCAATTCTTTCACTCATTTTCATCGCCCTCGCTTTCGATCATATAGGTAGTCAATGCAATCTTTTTGCCGTAATTATATTCACGGTGCTTTTTAAGTCTGCCGATCTCGTCGGGCAGGTCAAGGCCCGATTCATGTTCGCATACAACAATTGCACGCTCGCTCAGCTTAGGCTCTAACAGCGGCAAAGCTTTTAACAGCAATCCTTCCTCATAAGGAGGGTCTAAAAGTGCAATGTCTATTCCTGCCTTTGCCGAACGAAGATAGTCGCAGGCATCCATATTCAAAATCCTCGACTGTGAAACAAAGCCGCAGCTTTGAACGTTTTCTCTTACAACGTTTATCGACTGACGGGATTTATCAACAAATACGCAGTGCTCGGCTCCTCGGCTTAAAGCCTCAATTCCAAGCTGACCGCAGCCTGCAAACAAATCCAAAACCGAAGCCGACGGAAGATCGAACTGAATTATTGAAAAAATGGCTTCTTTAACCTTGTCCGAGGTCGGTCTTACATCAAGACCCTCAAGCGTTTTTAAACGCTTTCCTCGGGCAGAACCTGTTATTACTCTCATTTATTTTTTCCTCTCAAAAGGTTATTTTCACAATTATATTTAGTATAACCCAAAAACTCAAGCTTGTCTATAGTTTATTTAATTTCGTCAACAAATCGCTCTTTAACCTCGGCGGCTTTTTCAAAGCTTATCTTCATAACTGCTGCAATGTCTTCAACACTTGCGTTTTTTAATGCCTCTTTTGTTTTAAACCGGGTTAAAAGCGCCTGCGCTTTAACCTTGCCCACGCCTTTTATCGAGGTCAGCTCGGTCTCATACATTTTTGCAAGGTGCTTTTTAGTTTGGAACGTGATGGTATAGCGGTGAACCTCGTCCTGAAGCCTTGTTAACAGCGAAAAAACAGCACGCGATTTTGTAATTGTTATTTCACTGCCATCGGGGGCGACGATTGCACGGGTATGATGACGGTTATCCTTAACAAGCCCGAATATCGGCACATTTATGCCCAGCGAATTAACAACCGGCGTTACAGAAGCAACATGTCCTTTTCCGCCGTCAAGAAAGATAAGGTCGGGCAGAGTTTTAAAGCCCTCGTCTTCACATTCGGGGTCGAGGTAGTTTTCAAAGCGTCGGCGCAAGACCTCTTGCATGCAGGCATAATCGTTTTGCTCGTAGACCGTTTTTATATTGAATTTTTTATAGGCTTTTTTGTTGGGTCTTGCGTTTTCCAAAACCACCATTCCGCCAACCATATCGCTCGAGGCAAGGTTGGATATATCGTAACATTCGATATAAAGCGGCGTTTTGCCAAGGCCGATAAGCTTGCCAAGCTCTTCAAGTGCCGCAAGCTCTTTTCCTGTTCTGCCTAAATTCAGCGAAAGATGTTCTAAAGCATTTGACTTCGCCATTTTGGTTAGCGAGAGCATTTCTCCTCGCTTTGCAACATGAATTTTAACGGCATGACCCGATTTTTCTTTAAGATATCTTTCAATAATCTCGGCGCCCGAAAGCTCAAAGTCGATATAAATATCCTTGGGTATCTTAACGCCTCTGTCGTAATATTGCATCAAGAATTCTTCACGCACGGCTTCTTCGTCCGTGATCTCGCCCAAAAAGAAATCGGTTTTGTCAGTAAGCTTGCCGCCGCGGTAAATAAGCACCGAAATGCATGATTGCAAACCGTTTTGTGCAAGCGCAATAATGTCTGTATCCGGCAGATTTTTTTCAAATATCTTCTGCGTTTCGGCGGCACGCTTGATGGCGGCTATTCTGTCGCGAAGCATTGCGGCACGCTCGAATTCTAAATTCTCCGATGCTCGCTCCATCTCTTTGGTCAGATCCTCGACCGACTGGGCACTGCCGCTTTTAATGTAGCTAACTGCTTCGTTTATAATTTTGCGGTAATCCTCTTTAGTAAAACATCCTCTGCAAAGACCGATGCATTTTTTTATCTGGTAGTTTAAGCAGGGCCTTTCTTTGCCGAAATCACGGGGAAAAACACGCTTGCAGGTTGGCAGCATGAAAACACGGTTAACCTCGTCAACCGTTCTTGATGAGGTAAGCCCGCTGGTGTAAGGACCGATGAATGTGCCGTCGCCTTTTTTTTGCATTTCTCGGGTTATACGAGGATAATCCTCGTTTGAAACTTTAATGTAGGTATAGCCCTTGTCATCTTTTAAAAGGATGTTATATTTGGGCTGGTGCTGTTTAATAAGCGATGATTCCAGAACCAGCGCTTCATATTCCGAATCGGTAACGATGAAGTCGTAATCGTAAACGTTTGAAACCATCTTTGCAACTTTAGGCAGGTGGTCAACATCACGAAAATAACTTGAAACACGGTTTTTAAGGTGCTTTGCCTTGCCAATGTAAATTATTGTACCCGATTTGTTCTTCATAATGTAACAGCCGGGGCTGGTTGAAAGCTTTTGGGTTTTATCACGCAGATAGTCAAGCCTGGGGTTGTCGGCAAGCGTTACCCGCATTGTTGCCGCCTCCTTTCTTTGAAATTTACAAGTGTGCCTTGACGCAGTGCAAGCCCGAACCCACCTGCGGTGGGAAGGCGAGCCGTTCGGCTCGCCAAGTCCGCCGAAGGCTACGCCTTCGGCGGACACGGGCTTGCTTGCGCAAAGCTATAAAATCAGTCTAATGTGATAGTCTTGATGCGCTGAGGAACAAGGGGCATATCGTAGTCATTTGTTTCAACCGATGCAATTTCGTCTACGACCTCAATACCTTCAACAACCTTGCCGAATGCGGCATACTGTCCGTCAAGGTAAGGGGCGTCCTTGTGCATGATAAAGAACTGGCTTGATGCCGAGTTGGGGGCAGATGTCCTTGCCATAGAGATAACACCGCGCACGTGCTTTATGTTGTTTACAACGCCGTTTGCCAAAAATTCTCCCTTAATTCTTTCCTTCGAGCCGCCCATGCCTGTGCCTTGGGGGTCGCCGCCCTGAATCATAAAGCCCGAAATAACTCTGTGAAAAATAAGCCCGTCATAGAACTTTTCTTTTACAAGTCTCTCAAAGTTTGCAACCGTTATGGGTGCTGCCTCGGGGTAAAGCTCGAGCTTGATTTTTTTGCCGTTTTCCATTTCAATTGTAATCATTTTAATAACCATCCTTTATAAAAATTTAATAGTTTTCTTCATATTCTTCAATCGAGATAAGTTCAAGCTCGGGGCCGGGTGCTGCAAATGCAACCGCACTATTCATTTCTGCCGTTAGAAAAGCTTCTTCCAGCACTTCAAAGTCATATACATAGTATGCGCCCGAATCGTCAATTACATCTGTAACGAGAATAGTATTGTCCTTGCAGAATGTCCATGTAGAGGTTATTGTGCCGCCGAAGGTTTCAATCTCGAACACCTCGGTTATAACACCGTGCTCCTCTGTCACCGAAATGTTTTCATAGTTTTCAATACCATAGCCGAATCTGTCGCCCTCTTCAATATATTCGCCATCTTCATATTTACACATTACGCCGTTTGCATAGTCCACCAACGTAACTTCTCCGTCATCACGCCTGAATATCTTCAGGCTGTCATCGGTGATGTAAGCAAATTTGTCACCAAGTACAAAAATCTCTCGTTCTGCGCCCGAAACATATTCACCGTCGTAGGTTACAGCCTCTATAAATTTTGCATGAACCTTGTCTGAGTTCAGCAAGTAAAGGCATTCAAAAGCTTTGTACTGATGAATATCAATAACTTCGGAAATATCGGCATAAGGACCTTCTTCGCCATCCTCGTCCTCAATAACAACCTCGTCGTCTTGGGGCTTTGTTTCATCGGTATCTTCTTCATCTAAGGTCGATGTTTCCGAAGTTTCCTCGCTTGCGGAACTTTGTGTGGTTGTAACCGCTTCTTCCGAAGCATCGGGTTCAGATTCCTTGGCGGTATCTGCCGAGGTCGTAGTCTGCTCTTTTGGAGGGATAATATTATCCGGTGTATTATTACCGGCGGGTGTATCCTTGTTGCATGCGCAAAGGGTAATCAATAGCGCAAATGCAATAAAAATCGTAAGAAGTTTTTTCATAAATAAAATCCTTTCGGTCGCAAAACAAATATATAATAATTATACTATATTCTTCGGCACATTTCAATAGGCTGAAAGGCAAGAGGGCGGCGTGCGTCAAGCCGGCGCAGCCGAGTTTGACAGCGTGCCGCCCCGACAGCGCCTCCACCCTTTGGGCACACGCCCTAACGGGCGGCGCCTGCCGGACGTCGGCGCCTCTTGCGGATACCGACAAAAAATGTTATACTTTAGCTTAAAAAGAGTAAGGGAGACAAGTGCCATGCAAAGAATAATCATAATTGGGTGTTGCGGCTCGGGCAAGTCAACTCTTGCCGTTAAGCTTGCACAAAAGCTTTGCTTGCCGCTTGTACACCTTGACAGATTAAAGTTTTTCGGCAACTGGCAGGAGCGCTCAAAAGATGAGTTTAACAAGCTTTTGCTCGCCGAGCTTGAAAAGCCCCGCTGGATAATCGACGGCAACTATAACCGCACAATACCCTTAAGAATGGAATATTGCGACACGGTGATATTTCTGGATTTCAAGAGGACTGCCTGCCTGTGGGGAGTTATAACACGCATTATCAAATATCACGGCAAGACCCGACCCGACATGGGCGGCAACTGTCCCGAAAGATTAGATTTCGAGTTTTTAAGGTTTGTTTGGGATTTTAAAACCAAGCACCGCAAACGCTATTTGGAAATGCTTGAAAACGCCATTGATAAGAAAGTTATTATTTTAAGAAACCGCAGACAGGTGAAGAAGTTTTTAAATGAGGTAGACAAATGAGAAAACTTATAGCAATTATTTTAACAGCAGTTTTAGCTCTGGCTCTTTCTGCTTGTGCTTCTTCAGAGCCAAAGCTTCGAGCATATGTTTATGAAACCGAAGAAGACGAGCTTATGCCACCAACAGTTACTTTGTTAGAGGATAACAGGTTCATGTTTGTGTTCTCGCCGATCAGCAGTTACATTGGCTTTGGCACATATGCAATAAACGAAGACGTACTGACGCTTACCACCGACGACGGTGAATATGTATACATATTTGAAATAGCAAACGGAAAGCTTGTTTTCAATGCCGAGGACTCCAGCGAGATGACTTGGTTTGCCGAAATCCCTGACGGCGCAGAGTTTAACTGAATATTATTTAACCGTCAAGAGTGGGTCTCTTGGCGGTTTTTTGCATATTCCTTTCGTAACCGCACAAAATAGCCAAAATGGATATTTTAAGAAAGGGCGGATATTATGGCTAAAAAACTTGGGCGTGCAACATGGCTTATGGATTCGTTTGTCAGCGTTTCGGCATTTGCCTCCTCGGCAGGAAAAAAGGAGAGTGAGGGGCCGTTTGGCAGTATCTTTGATTATGTTGACCCCGATGACCGATTCGGTCAGCAAAGCTTTGAAGAGGCAGAATCGGCAATGCAGGGTTTAACCCTGCAAACAGCTATCGAAAAAAGGGGAATTAAGCCCGAAGAGATTGATATTTTGTTCGGAGGAGACCTTTTGAACCAGTGCATTGGCACAAGCTTTGCGCTTAAAGATTTCAGAGTGCCGTTTTTAGGTATTTACGGTGCGTGCTCAACTATTTCCGAGGGGTTGTTGCTTTCAAGCTTATCTGTCGATTCGGGCATTGCCGAAAGGACAGCAAATATTACGTCCTCGCACTTTTGCACAGCAGAAAGGCAGTACCGTTTTCCGCTTGAATACGGGGGTCAGCGCACGCCTAACTCTCAGTGGACTGCTACTGCCTGCGGTGCAATAATCCTTGAAAAAGGGATCGAACCGCCGTTTATTAAGGCGGTAACCGTTGGCACGATCGAGGATAAGGGAATTGTTGACGCAAACAACATGGGTGCCGCAATGGCGCCTGCGGCGTATTCAACCATCAAACAGTTTTTCGAGGATACGGGGCTTTTGCCTGACAGCTTTGATTTTATTGTAACGGGAGATTTGGGACTTGTCGGCTCACGCTTGCTGATTGAGCTTGCCGAGGCGGACGGAATCGACTTGCGTTCGAGGCATCTTGACTGCGGTAAAATGCTTTATGAAATTGACCGTCAGGACGTTCATGCAGGCGGCTCGGGCTGCGGGTGTGCGGCGAGTATGCTGTGCGGACACTTCTTGCCCTCGTTAAAAAGCGGCAGGATGAAAAACATTTTGTTTGCGGCAACGGGCGCGCTTTTGTCGCCGACCTCGACCCAGCAGGGAAAATCGATTCCGGGAATATCGCACCTTGCGTGGATCTCGGGCGAGGCGTAAGTTTAAGATTTATAGGAGGACTTGTGATGCAATATTTGTGGGCGTTTTTGATTGGCGGTGCGTTTTGCACTATAGGCCAGGTTTTAATAGACAAAACCAAGCTTACCCCTGCACGAATTCTTGTTTTGTTTGTTGTTGTCGGCGTTGTTTTGGGCGGACTTGGCGTTTATGATTATATTAAAGACGTAGGCGGTGCAGGAGCGACGGTGCCGCTTACGGGCTTTGGCAATCTACTTTCTGAGGGCGTGCGCGAAGCGGTTGATGAGAAGGGGCTCTTGGGTGCCTTTACGGGCGGTCTTACTGCCTGTGCCGGCGGAGTAACAGCCGCAATGACGGCAGCGCTTGTGGCGGCATTGTTGTTCCGTTCAAAAAGCAAGGCGTAAGCGGCAAGTGTGCTGCGGGCGCAGCCCCGCCCTGCCTGCGGCAGGGCGTCCCCGAGCGCCGCAGGCGCTCGGGGCAGTCGGGCGACGAAGCCGCCCGACCGGCTGCGCCTCATGCAGCAAACGTCAAAAAAGCGCTTTGTTACATAAAAAGCAAGCCCCCGACAGCCTTGCGGGAGCTTGCATCAAGCTTTAAGTTATACGGTTTGTTCGTCGTTAAAGGTCAAAGCCTCGCAACTTGCCTGCTTGCATATGTTTCGGTAATGGAACGCAAAGCAGAGTGTATGTGTCAGCGTTGCGGCTATCCACGAAATAGGATAGGAGATAAACAGCATAATAAAGCATTGCTCGGTGGTGTGCCCTGCTGCTTTATATGTATTGAACACCGTAAATATCCACAAAATTCTAAAGCCGCATACACACGCAATAGATACGATCGTAGGTGTAATCGAATGTCCGATTCCTCTAAGCATGCCAACCATAACATCCATCGTGCCGCACAAAAAGTATGTTAGGGCAATAACGCTCATTCTTAAAACGCCAAACTCTATTTCGATAGGGTTATCTGTATATATAGACAAAAGCGCAGGCGCAAAAATTCTGCACAACGCACCCATGACAAACCCAACAGTTGCAACAAGCCCCATGCATTCTAAGCAAACGGTCTTAATTCGCTTATATTGCTTTGCGCCATAGTTCTGGCTTGTGAAGGTTATCGCCGCCTGATGGAGCGAGTTCATCGCAACATAAATAAATCCTTCAATATTTCCTGCGGCACCGCTGCCAGCCATAACCTCAGAGCCGAAGCCGTTAACCGAGGACTGGATAATTACGTTAGAGATAGAAAACAGCGAGCCCTGAATACCGGCAGGCAAACCAACGGCAATTATTCTCAGCAGCTTGTCTTTGTGAATCTTTATTTTGGAAATATAAAGCTTAATGGGCCCCTCCGACTTGATAAGACACCTGATGACTAAAAATGCTGAGATCGCCTGTGAGATTATTGTTGCCAAAGCAACACCTGCAACATCCATGTGAAAGACAATAACAAAAATAAGGTTTAAAACAACATTCATTATGCCCGAGAATGTTAAATAATAAAGAGGTCTTTTTGTGTCTCCTACTGCACGCATAATTGCCGCACCGAAGTTATAAAGCATGTTTACAGGCATACCCAAAAAGAAGATCTTAACATAAAGCGCCGAAAGGTCAATAACGTTTTCGGGCGAGTCCATAAGTCTTAACAAGCTTTTCGAGGCAAAAAAGCCGAATGCGCCAACAATAACACCGCTTATAAGTGCAACGGCAATCGCAGTGTGCAAGGCTTCACTTACGTCCTTATATCTGCCTGCGCCAAAGTTTTGTGCAACGACTACCGACGCACCTACGGAAAAGCCCATGAACATGTTTACAATAAGGTTTATAAGCGCTCCTGTCGAGGTTACGGCGGCAAGCGAGTTGTCGCTGGCAAACTGACCTACAACAATAATGTCGGCAGCGTTATATAAAAGCTGCAAAGTGCCTGTTAAAAGCAGCGGCAGGGTAAATTTAAGAATATTCCCCAATATCGGCCCGCGGGTCATATCCATTGAATTCTTTACGGTGGTATTCAAAATTGCACTTCCTTTTGCTGATAATACATTAAAATATATTCTACTCCTTTATTTAGCCGATTTCAATAGGTTTTTAAAAGATTTTCTATTTCGCAAAATGCTCAAAGCGATTCTAAGTTATTTGTAGAATATGACGATATTAAAAACATTCATTGACAAAACTAACACTCTATTTTATTATGAATATAGCCGTAAAACGGCAAAGCTTCTTTAATTTTTGTTGGAGGATATGAAAATATGAAAGAAATGAAAATATATTCGTTACATATGGGCGAGGCTATCTGTTCACTCGACTTGGGCGACGGCTCTGAGCGAGGCGAATATGTAAACCAAGATTACATTTTAAACAAGCTTGGCAGACCTCATCGCGGCATTAACTTAATGTATTGCTACTATCCCTTAGATGAAGGTTGGCCTGCACGTGCCTCTGAGGCTTTTGAAGCAACCGACAAAACCAACGCTTGGGCTTACCCTTATGACGATTATTTCCCTTATAAGGGCGGACTTAACGGCGATAAGAACGACCCTGTTTTTGAGCAGTTCCGTGACATTCGCCGCCACGGACAGGATTTGGTGTTTACCCTCACCATCGACCCTCATGTAAGCGACGAGCATTTAATTGCAATTGCAAACGATCTTAAACCATATGGCAGAGTTTTAATGAGGATCAATCACGAAGCAACAGGTTCCTGGTTCTCGTTTAACAAAAGGTGCACTTACCAAGAGGTTGCAGATTTCTTCTGCCGCTTCCACGATATTATTCACGAGCATGCACCCAACGTTAAAACCATTCTTTGTATTGGCGGCATTGAATGGGACGGTGCCGAAAAGATCGTTATGGAAGACATTTTTGCCGAGGCAGTAAGAAAGACAGATATCTTCTCGGTTGATAAATACATGGCGCTTCATTGGGGCTGGCCTAACGACGTGGCCGAGAAGGATTCGCCCGTAAAGAGCTATAAATATGACGGTGCCGAGGCTGTTTACAGACAAACAAAAGCCTCTTACTTTAGGTTTAAAGAGATTTGTGACGGTAAAGACAAGCCGATGGTAATGAGCGAATTCAACGCCGACGGCGACGTTACCGGTCCTTATGACCAATGCAAGGTTATTAAGCACTTCTGCGATAAGATTATTGAGGACGACGCTAAGTGGTTCTCGGGCTTCACCTTCTATCAGTTCCGTGACAGAGGCAGACTTGGCCTTGAATGGCAAGACCCCAACAACTCCGATGTCGGTATTGAACTGCCTGCCCTTGCGACATATAAAGAGATCTTGAACAACGAATGGTTTATGCCAAAGATGGATATCGGCTCTGAATTAAGCTTGCCTGCAACACTTCGCTGGGGCGGTGCCGAGGACGCCGAAGGCTTGGCAATACCCGTTACGGTAGAAAAAGACCCTGTTTTTTGCGAGCTTACATTCGATGATGACGATGATTCGAACCTTATGATCGAGTTTGCCGGCAGATGGTTCTATAAGTCTCCTAAGGCAAGATTCATTGACCTTATGCCTGCATTCTTTGACAAGAAGCTTGACGGCGCGACTGACTATACTCTTAAGATCTTCGCTCCTCCTGCATCGGGCGAGAACGACCTTAGCATTGAAGACGGCGATGTTAACACATATACCGTTATCAAGTCGCTTCCCAAGCTTCGATTAAGATATGAGGCGGTTATACCTTATTCCAACTGATAAAACAAAGCGCCTGCTCCGAATTTTTGGGGCAGGTGCTGCTGTTTTTTAAAATATGGTTTTGTCAGGCAGAACAGAGTGCGAGGGCGCAGCCCCACCCGCGGCACGGAACGTGCCGCGGGTGCCCCGCGCTTCGCGCGGGGTCGTCCCCAGCCCCCGACGCAGTCGGGGGGCTGGGGACAGGGCTGCGCCTTACGCACACATCAAAAGCATCAGCAGCTGCGAGACCCGCTGCTTTTTATAATTCCACACATGATTTTCGAACCTGCGTTGCCCGATGGCTGCGAGGTAAAATCGTCTACGCCGTCGTGAACAATAACTGTTTTACCGATGATCTCCTCGATCATAAACCTGTTTGTTAAAAATACCGATACTGCTAAACCGCAGTTCGAGAATAAGGGCGGCAGGTCGCCTGCATGGTGTGGATGCCGGCACCCCTCGGGGTTATAGTGCGTCAGCGCATTGGCAAAGGGGTCTGTTTGGTTGCCCGAGCATTCACCGCCCTCGTGAATGTGAAAAGCAAAAATGCGTGACGAGCACATATCATCACTCTCGGGCAGCCCCATTATTTTTGCGGCAACCAGAACACCGTGCCGAGAGCTGTAAAAGTTCACTCTGCCCATGGCATTAGCGTGTGCTTCGTCGCCGGTAACGAGAGCATAGGCGTCGGGGCGGCGGTTAAGTATGTTTACTATGTCGTTAAAGTTAAAACAATGCATGGGTTCACCTTTCGTATTTCGTTGAATTTATTATGTTATTAATCACTATATGCCGCACATTACATGTCGGTGACAACAAGTTATGCCGTGGAAAAATTTTTGAGATTTTTTTGAACTTACCTCTTGACAAAACCGATGTGAAGCGTTACTATATTAACATCCTAAATTAAACGAAAGGAGAACAGCATGATGAAAAAGGCAATTACTGCAGCAACAATGACTTCGATGATGTGCATGTGGACTTACTCTATGTGCATAATTTGTGATGCGCCTTTTTCCGATATGTTCTCAGATGCAAGTAAAAAATGTTGATATTGATATCAGCAAATTAATTGCTTTTTTAACGAGAGACTTTATCGGAAGTCTTTCGTTTTTTGTTTAAGGAGGGTTATTTACATGCAAAAGTTTTTTAAAGAACTTTTAAGAGAAAATTTCCGCTTCGGACGAATGTGTTAATAATATGCGGTAAACCATTATTATTAAACATTTTGTTAACGAAAGGAAATTAAAACTATGTCTAACCATGAATTTAATAAAAACTATAGATTTGAAACATTACAGCTACACGTGGGACAGGAGAACCCCGACCCCGCAACCGATGCACGCGCAGTTCCGATTTATGCAACCACCTCTTATGTATTCCGCGACTGCGATCATGCCGCTGCCCGTTTCGGGTTGCAGGATGCAGGTAATATTTACGGACGCTTGACCAATTCGACCCAGGACGTTTTTGAAAAACGCATTGCCGCACTCGAGGGCGGTGTTGCAGCTTTAGCTCTCGCTTCGGGTGCTGCAGCAATTACATATACCCTTCAGGCTTTGGGGCAAAACGGCGGACACATTGTTGCACAAAAAACAATTTACGGCGGCAGTTATAACCTGCTGGCACACACTTTGCCCAATTTCGGCATCACCGCAACTTTTGTAAATATCCATGACCTTGCCGAGGTTGAGAAGGCTATTCAAAAAAACACAAGAGCTATCTACATCGAAACTCTCGGCAACCCTAACAGCGACATTCCTGATATTGATGCATTGGCAGAGCTTGCTCACAAGCATGGCTTGCCGCTGGTTGTAGATAACACCTTTGGCACACCTTTCCTTATTCGACCGATAGAGCACGGAGCAGACATCGTTATTCATTCAGCTACAAAGTTTATCGGAGGACACGGAACCACTCTTGGCGGAATAATTGTTGATTCGGGAAAATTTGACTGGGCAGCGTCGGGCAACTATCCTGCAATTTCAGCTCCTAACCCCTCATATCACGGGGTTGCTTTTACCGAAGCGGCCGGAGCTAGTGCATTTGTCACCTATATCCGTGCGGTTTTGCTTCGTGACACCGGAGCTTGCATTTCTCCTTTTGCGGCATTTTTGCTTTTGCAGGGAACAGAAACCTTGTCTTTGCGCCTTGAACGTCATGCACAGAATACGAAAAAAGTTGTTGAGTATCTTGCAAATCATCCGCTTGTAGAAAAGGTAAATCATCCGTCATTGCCGGAGCATCCTCAGCATGATCTATATGAGAAATATTTTCCCGACGGAGGAGCGTCCATATTCACTTTTGAGATTAAAGGCGGAGTCAGAGAAGCCCACAGATTTATCGACAATTTGAACATCTTCTCTCTTCTTGCAAATGTTGCAGATGTTAAGAGCTTGGTGATACATCCCGCTACTACTACGCACAGTCAGCTTTCGGAAAGTGAGCTTGAAGAACAGGGAATTAAGCCAAACACCATCCGACTTTCCATTGGCACAGAACACGTTGACGACATTATTGCCGACCTTGAAAATGGGTTTTCGGCTGTTAAAAACTGAAAGGAGATTTTTAAAATGACTAACATATATACCTCTGCCGAACAGCTTATCGGCAAAACCCCTCTTTTAGAACTTACAAACCTTGAGCGTGAGCTTGGTTTAGAGGCTAAGCTTATTGCAAAGCTTGAATATTTCAACCCTACAGGCTCAGTTAAGGACAGAGCAGCACTTTCGATGATTAATGAGGCTGAAAAAAGCGGCAAGCTTAAAAAAGGCTCTGTAATAATCGAGCCGACAAGCGGAAACACAGGAATCGGTCTTGCTTCTGTTGCGGCTGCAAGAGGATACCGCATAATCATTGTAATGCCCGAAAGCATGTCGGTCGAGCGAAGAAAGCTTATTGCGGCATATGGCGCCGAGCTTGTGTTGACAGACGGCAAGCTGGGCATGAAAGGTGCAATTGCCAAGGCTGAGGAATTAGCGCATGAAATCCCCGACAGCTTTATTCCCGGACAGTTTGAAAACCCTGCAAACGCACTTGCACACAAGCTTACAACAGGCCCCGAGATTTATGAAGACCTTGACGGAAGGATCGATATTTTTGTTGCAGGCGTTGGCACAGGCGGCACAATAACAGGCGTGGGCGAATATTTGAAATCGAAAGATCCTAACATTAAAATCGTAGCAGTCGAACCTAAGGACAGCCCGGTTTTATCAGGCGGCAAGGCAGGCCCGCACGGCTTGCAGGGCATTGGCGCAGGCTTTGTGCCCGAGGTACTTAACACCGAGGTTTATGACGAGATCATTACCGTTTCAACCGATGAGGCTTATGAAACATCACGGCTTATCGGCAAAAAAGAGGGTGTCTTGGTCGGCATATCCTCGGGCGCGGCGGCATTTGCAGCAGCTAAACTTGCAAAGCTTCCCGAAAACAAAGGCAAAACAATAGTTGCCCTTTTGCCCGATACAGGCGACAGATATCTTTCGACACCGTTATTTACAGAATAAATAAAAACATATAGGAACGATAATTATGAAATTGACAAAGCTTTTTAACAGCGATAAGCTTTCGCTTTCGTTCGAGGTTTTCCCTCCGAAAACCGACTCGGCATTTGAAAGCGTTAAAATTGCAACCGAGGAGATTGCTCGTCTTAAGCCCTCGTTTATGAGCGTGACCTACGGCGCAGGCGGCGGCACAAGCCAATATACCTTAGACATTGCAAAAAATATTAAGGATAGCTATAACGTGCCCACTTTGGCGCACCTGACTTGTGTATCCTCGACCAAGGAGACTGTAAAGGCGAAGATTGCCGCAATGAAAGAAGCAGGCATTGAAAACGTTATGGCTTTGCGAGGGGATTTGACCCCCGAGCTTGAAAAGACCGATCGCAGCACATGGGCTTATCGTTATGCGGTTGACCTTATTCATGATATTAAGGCAAGCGGTGCCGATTTTTGCATCGGTGGTGCGTGCTACCCCGAGATACACCCCGAGAGCTGCAATCAGGCAGAGGATATAAAACACCTTAAGGAAAAGGTTGACGCAGGCTGTGACTTTTTGACCACGCAGATGTTTTTTGACAACAACCTTCTTTACAACTTCCTTTACAAAATCCGCGAGGCAGGTATAACCGTGCCCGTAATGCCCGGCGTAATGCCGATTACAAATGCCAATCAGGTCGAGCGTGCAATAAAGCTTTCGGGCTCGTTCATGCCGCAGAGGTTTAAGAGCCTTGTTGATAAATTCGGTCACAGCCCCGAAGCCATGAAACAGGCGGGCATTGCATATGCGACCGACCAGATAATTGATTTGTTTGCAAACGGAATAAGCAACGTTCACGTTTATTCGATGAACAAGCCCGACGTTGCCGAAAAGATTTTGAACAACCTTTCAAACATTTTGGGTTAATTATGAGCATGATTTACATAAAAAGCTTACTTCCTCCGCCCGTAAACAAAAAAGAAATTTTGCGTTATGCAGGGGCAAAGGAAGCTTTGCCCGAGCTTGAAGCGCTTTTGGAAGAATGTTTAACACTTGCAGAAGATAAGCTGATATATAAAGTGTGTTACACCGAGGTTTGTGTTAAGCGCAACGGTGATATCTTAACTCTTGACGGAATTGAAACATCATCTAAAGATTTGCAGAAAAATCTTGCAGGATGCGAGCGTGCTGTGATTTTTGCGGCAACGGTGGGTTTACCGCTCGACAGGCTTATAGCGCGCTTTGGCACGGTTGCACCGTCAAAGGCACTGATGCTTCAGGCAATAGGCGCCGAAAGGATAGAATCGCTTTGCGATGCCTTTAACGATGAAATATCTAAAAAGGCTAAGGCAGAAGGCGAGGCTACACGTCCTCGCTTCAGCCCGGGTTACGGCGACCTGCCCCTTGAGCTGCAAAAGGATGTTTTTGCGCTTTTGGACTGCCAAAGAAAAATAGGCTTAACGCTTAATAAAAGCTTGCTTATGTCGCCCTCAAAATCGGTTACGGCAGTAATCGGCATAGGCAAGGGCAACTGCAACCGAAAAACAGGGTGCGAAGCCTGCAACAAAACAGACTGTTTATTTAGAGGAAAAAATGAAAATTACTGAATTTTTAAAAAACAACATACTTTATCTCGACGGCGGCATGGGCACGCTTTTGCAGGCCGAAGGGCTTGAAGCAGGCGAAAAGCCCGAGCGCTGGAACTTAGCCCATCCCGAGATCATTACAAGAATTCATAAGGAATATTTTGATGCAGGCAGTAACGTTGTAAGCACAAATACATTCGGCGCAAACTGTTTAAAGTTCAGCGACGACGAGCTTGAAGAGATTATTAAAGCGGCGGTTTTAAACGCAAAAGCTGCAAAAGATACAAGTGTCAGCACCCAAGAAAAGTGGATAGCTTTAGATGTTGGCCCCACAGGCAGAATGCTTGCACCATATGGCGACTTTGATTTTGAAGATGCTGTTGCTGCCTTTGCTAAAACCATCAAGCTGGGAGCTAAGCACGGCGTTGACCTTGTTTTGATTGAAACGATGAACGACAGCTACGAGACAAAGGCGGCGCTTTTGGCAGCAAAGGAAAACTGCGACCTGCCTGTTTTTGTCTCGAACGCTTATTCAGAAGACGGCAAGCTTTTAACAGGTGCCGACCCTGCGGCAATGGTTGCAATGCTCGAGGGTATGGGTGCCGACGCTATCGGCGTAAACTGTTCGCTGGGTCCTAAGGCGTTAACAGGTGTAATTGATGAATATTTAAAGCACGCTTCAATTCCTGTTATTTTAAAGCCAAATGCAGGCTTGCCAAGCGTTGTCGGCGGAAAAACTGTTTATGATGTTTTGGCAAACGAGTTCGCCCTCGACTGCGCTTTGCTTATTGAAAAGGGTGTGCGAATTGCAGGCGGCTGCTGCGGCACAACCCCCGATTATATAAAGTCGCTGGTTTGTGCAAGCAAGCAAATTCCGCTTAAACCGATTGAGAAAAAGAACATGACTGTGGTGTCTTCTTATACCCATGCGGTCGCTTTCGGCGAAAATCCGATTCTTATCGGCGAGCGAATTAACCCCACGGGCAAAAAGCGTTTTAAAGAGGCACTAAAAGCAAACGATATCGACTATATTTTAAAAGAGGGTATTGCACAGCAGGAAAAAGGCGTGCATGTTTTAGATGTTAATGTCGGCTTGCCAGAAATTGACGAGGTCAGAATGCTTAAAACCGCTGTGTGCGAGCTTCAGGCGATTATTGACCTGCCCTTGCAGATAGATACCTCAAGCCCGAAAGCAATGGAGACCGCTTTGCGCTGTTATAACGGCAAGGCGATGATAAACTCGGTCAACGGCAAAAAAGAGAGTATGGAATCGGTTTTCCCTCTTGCAAAAAAATACGGCGGCGTTATTGTTGCGTTAACTCTTGATGAAAACGGTATTCCCCGGACTGCCGAGGGCAGACTTGAAATTGCAAAGAAAATTTTGCTTGAAGCTGAAAAATACGGTATTGATAAAAAAGACATTATTTTTGACCCGCTTACATTAACCATAAGTGCCGACAGCACCGCCGCTAAAGAGACCCTGCGTGCTGTTTCGCTTATTAAAAACGAGCTTGGATGTCACACCTCGCTCGGCGTTTCAAACGTTTCGTTTGGTTTACCGCAAAGGGATTTGGTTAACGGTACTTTCTTCTCGCTTGCTTTGGGGCAGGGGCTTTCGGCGGCGATAATGAACCCATATTCGCTTGAAATGATGAAAGCCTACCGCACCTATTGCGCCCTTATGGGAATTGACGACAACTGCACGGATTACATCGCTTTTGCACAGGATATGCCGCAGACAATTGCCACATCAACGCAGGCTGTAAGCGTAAGCGCCCCTTCAGAGTTTAAATCCGAGCTTCAAAAAGCTGTTGTTAAGGGCATGAAGGATCTGGCGGCAGGGCTGACCGAAGAGCTTGTAAAAACCACGCCTGCGCTTGAAATTGTTCAGCAGGAGATCATTCCTGCGCTTGATATTGTGGGCAAGGGATTCGAGAATAAGACTGTATATCTTCCTCAGCTTTTAATGAGTGCCGAGGCAGCAAGCGCCGCTTTTGAAAAGATAAAAGCAAGCATGCAGTCGGATAGTTCTGCAAGCAAATGCCGCTTTGTAATTGCCACCGTTAAGGGCGATATTCACGATATTGGCAAAAACATTGTTAAGCTTTTGCTTGAAAACTATGGCTTCGAGGTCACAGACCTTGGCCGCGATGTACCGCCCGAAGCTGTTGTTGAGGCAGTAACAAGGTTTAAAGCGCCTCTTGCAGGCTTAAGTGCGCTTATGACAACTACAGTGCCTGCCATGGAGGAAACCATTAAGCAGTTAAGGGCAAGCTGCCCGTGGTGCAAGGTGGTTGTCGGCGGTGCGGTTTTAACCGAGGAATACGCGATGTCCATCGGTGCCGATAAATATGCCCGTGATGCAATGGAAACGGTGCGTTATGCCGAAGAAATAAATAATAGTCTGTAAAATTAAAAACCCGACTGATTTCAGTCGGGTTTTAGCTTTTGTTTAGATCAAGAATTATTCGGCAATTTCGGGAACAACGTCAGCAGAGGAAGCTGATTCATGACGAGCTTCAAGATCTTCGTTCATCTTGCTAAGAGTCTTCTTATCAAGGTTGTAGATAAGACCGAGACCAACGAACTGCATAATAGCAGCAACGAGGAAGAGGATAGCAACCAAGGTACGGATCTGAATAGCGAAGTCCCAGGAAAGCAAGGTAACATCAATGTACTCGGCACCGGTTTCGGGGTCAACAGCGTTGTTAACATAGCCCATACCCTGCATAATGAGAAGAGCAACAGCAGGTCCTACGCCCTGTGCTAACTTTCTAAAGAAGGAATGGAGAGAATATACAACGCCTTCTTCACGCTTGCCGGTCTTCCATTCGTTATAGTCGATAGCGTCGCCCATCATAGCCCAAGAAACAGTGGAGTAGATGCCAAGACCCAAGCTGTAAACAAGCTGGCAAAGAATGTAGATGACAAGGTCGAGACCTGTGTTGTTAGGAGTAATGATGAACAAGCCGAGAGCGCCAATGATGGAGCAGACAGCACCAATGATCGAAAGCTCTTTCTTGCCGTATTTGGTAACCATCTTTCGGGCCAAAGGCGTGAAGAGGATGATGGGAATCATCGAGAAGAATTGAACGATACCCGAGATATCGGTGTTCTTGAAGTAGATCTGGAAAGTTACAGAAACAGCGGTTGCAGCGCCCTGCATGCCGATAAACATACCCATTGCGGCGATTGTAGCACCAACTGCGGGACGGTTGTGGATAAAGTTGTTAAGAGCTTCAAGCACGTTGAACTTGGGTTGGTCTTCGTTAAGGGTGATATCAGTGTCAACGCGAACCTCGGTGTTCTTGATCATGAACTGGAAGCAGATGAATCCGAGTACACCCATAACAAGGGCAGCTATGAATACCATGTTACCGTTAAGCGATTCATCGTCGTTATAGATCAAGAAGGGGAGAATAACCATGGGGAGCATATTGCCGAGCATGGAGCCGATAGATCTCCACGCGGAGAGAGAAGCACGGTCCGCTGGGTCGTTAGAGATCAAAGAAAGAAGCGAGCCGTAAGGAACGTTTGCAATGGTGTAGAAAGCGTCCCAAATTACATAGCCTGCAATAAAGATGATCACCTTAGCCCAAACCGGTGCGCCGGGGAAAGGAAGGAAGCAACAAGCGCCGCCGACAATAAGGCCGATCGAACCGAACCATATGTAAGCTAAGAACTTGTTTCTTTTATACTTGCGTTTGTCAGCATCGATCATAGAGCCGATCAACGGGTCGTTAATGGCATCCCATACCTGAACAATAATTAAAAGAAGCGAATACCATGCGCTCATACCCATAACCTGGGTCCAGAAAAGTGCCATGGTGCCCTTAAGTGCAAAGCTCATGTTGCAGCCCAAATCTCCGGCAGCATAAGCAACGCTGTCAAGAATGCCAAACTTGCGCTTGCCGTTTGCGTCAAGTTGAACCTTTTTTGCCATAACTAATTACCTCCTTAAAAACGGAGCCACGCTATGCTCCATGTTATTTATATTATAGCCGAAAACAGAGATAATAAACCAGTTCCAAAACGACATTTTTGTGACACCTGTTACCGAAGATATCGCTTTGTTTTAAGCAATTTAAACAAAACAATTGAAAAATGTCAAAACATATGCTATAATTTACACAATAGATTTCAACAAAAGTAAAGAGGGATTTTATGTATAAACGTTGTGTTGCCGAACAGTCATCCAAGCGTCAGCGAGAGCTTGAATCGGGCTTGCTTAAAGCAATGAGCACGCACAGATATGAAGATATAGCCATTAGCCAATTATGCGATGACATGAATGTGCCCAGAAAATCGTTTTACCGTTATTTCAGCAGCAAGGAGGGTGCTTTGTTCGCCTTAATAGACCACACCTGCATGGACTTTTTGGCAAGCTTTATGGGCGGTACCTCAAATGCAACAAGTGAAACAATGGTAGCGTTTTTCAAATTCTGGATGGAAAAAAGAACGCTTTTGGATGCGCTTATGCGTTCGGGGTTAAGCGGCGTGTTGGTGCAGCGCTCAATAGCCCTTGCCTCAACGGATAACACCGTTGCAAAATCTTTCTTCCCGTCTATCCCTGATAATCTCAGAAATCACGGATTGGTGTTTATGGTTTCGGGTCTTATGTCGCTGGTCATCGAATGGCATCACTCGGGATTTAAAGACGACCCGAGGGAAATGGCTGATATTGCGGCAACATTGCTTACAAAACCGCTTTACCGTTCGGGCCTTGAAAAGTGAAAAAACAAAAAGCCTTCTGAAATAAAGAAGGCTTTTTTGTTTGTAGTTGTAATTTATGCCAAGCAGGGCTTTTGAGCACCCTCGTAGCCAATTAAAAGACCGCCCGATTCGGCGTAAAAGCTGCAAAGCGCACCCGTCTTTTCAATAATAACCGATGCCTTGGGAAATTTCTCCTTAATCATTTCAGCCAAGGTTTTTGCGGCGTCAGCGTTCTGGCAATGGTGAATTCTCACTCTGCCGCCGATGTAGCCGTTTGAAAGCATGTTTTTAAAAACAGTTGCGATTGCATTCTTGGCACCTCTTACCTTGTCGGTCAATTCAAGGGTGCCCTGCAAGCTTGCCTTGCCTATTGCGCGAATACCCAAAAGCCCTGCAAACTTTGCAACTGCCATGCTGCATCTGCCGTTGTTGGCAAGGTTTCTTAACGATTCGAGCGAGAAGATAAGGTGAGTTTTTGTTTTATACTCGCTTATTTTTGTCTTTATCTCCTCAAAATCAATGCCCGAGGTTATAAGGTCGCGAAGCTTTTCAATAATAAGCGCAATTTCGGGTCCTGCCGAGAGAGTATCTATAACACAGCCCTTTTTTTCGGGGTTTTTGCTTAAGTGGTCGTTAACTGCCATGTTTGCCGAGTTGCAGCTGCCCGAAAGCCCGCTGGTGATGGTAACGCAGAATACACCCTCATAGTCCTCAAACGAGTCTTCCCAGTCTTGGGTGTTTGGGCAAGAGGAGCGTGAAACGCCGCTGTATTTTTTAAGGTCTGTGACCATGCTGTCAACGTCAAGGTTAGCGGTGTCGATATATTCCTTTTCGTCGGTAATTATTTTAAGCGGCACGCTCGAAAAAGCGGTGTCGTTTAAGCTGAATAAGTCTGAAGATGAGTCGGAGATGATTTTATAGCGCATTTTTTAGCCTCACTTTGTTGGTGCTGGATATTCTATCATCGGTTTTTAAAAAACCGATAAATTAATTATAACGACTTCTTTAAAGATTGTCAACGAGTATTTTGAAAGCTTATTGACAGGTTTATGAAATTATTATAAAATATCCTCATGGAAAAAGATATGAAAAGCCTGTTTGCCGAAAAGGTCGAGGGTTTCCGTTTGCCCCGATACGCCGAGCTGCCCAACATGGGTCTTTATTTGGAACAGGTAACAAAGTATATAAACGGAATTATTGTACCTTTGGGCTGCCCCGAGATGACATCGTCGATGGTCAGCAACTATGTTAAAAAGGGGGTTATCTCTGCTCCCGTAAAAAAGCAATATTACGCCGAGCAGATTGCATATTTATTCTTTATAAGCGTGGGCAAAAGTGTTTTGTCGATGGAAAACATAGCTGTTCTTTTTGAGCTGCAAAAAAAGACTTATGATGCCGAAACTGCTTATAATTATTTTTGCATGGAATTTGAAAATATGCTTTCTTATGTTGCGGGGCTTAAAGATAAAATTGAAAACATCGGCGTTACCAGCAGTGTGGCAAAAACCATGCTTCGCTCGGCAATTGTTGCGGCTTCGCATATTGTTTTTGTAAGCAATTGCTTTGAAGAGCTTGTTTTAAGCGAATAAATTTTTGCGCCGTGATTGACTTATTTAAAGCAATGTGATATAATAAGGCAAATATTAATTCTTTGGAGGATTACAAATATGAAGCATATCAAGACTTTAGATACCAAGAACCTTTGTGACAGCACTAAGTGCGGCGGCTGCGGCGAATGCCAGACCTCTTGCCAGTCTGCTTGCAAGACAAGCTGCGGCATTGCTAACCAGCAGTGTGAAAACACAAAGAAGGAAGAAAAGTAATTTAGCTTTTGCACCTGATGCCGCCTGATTGGCGGCATTTTTTGCGATATGATCATTTACATAACAGGAGAAATTTTAAAATGGTTCATTGTTACAAGCTTGGCGGATTAAATATTGTTTTAGATATTTGCTCCGGTTCGGTTCATGTTGTGGACGAAGTGGCTTATGATATTATTGAGATGTTTGAGGATTTGGGACGTGATGAAATCATTGCCCGAATTTTAGAAAAATATGCTGACAGGGAAGATGTAACTAAAGAAGAGGTTTTAGAGTGCATCGATCAGATCAACGAGCTTAAAGAAGCAGGCAAGCTTTTTACTCCCGACACTTTTGCCCCGATGGCAGATGCTTTGAAGCAAAAAACAGCAGGTGTTGTTAAGGCTTTGTGCCTGCATGTTGCACACACCTGTAACTTAAACTGTGCTTATTGTTTTGCCTCTCAGGGGAAATATTCGGGCGACAGAGCGCTTATGAGCTTAGAGGTAGGTATGCGTGCCTTGGATTTCTTAATTGAAAATTCGGGGATAAGACGTAATTTAGAAGTTGACTTCTTTGGCGGTGAGCCTTTAATGAACTTTGACGTTGTTAAAGAGCTTGTTAAATATGCAAGAATGAGAGAAAAGGAAGCGGGCAAGAACTTCCGGTTTACCTTAACCACCAACGGCATGCTTGTTGATGACGATGTTATTGATTTCGCAAACCGTGAATGCTCGAACGTGGTATTAAGCTTGGACGGCAGAAAAGAAGTTCACGACAGATACCGTGTTGACTATGCAGGCAACGGAAGCTGGGAGAAGATAGTTCCCAAGTTTCAGCGTTTTGTTGAGGCACGCGAAGGCAAAAATTATTATATGCGCGGCACATTCACCCATGCTAACCCCGATTTTTTGAACGATATTAAAGAAATGCTTTCGTTAGGCTTTAACGAGCTTAGCATGGAGCCTGTTGTTTGTGCGCCCGATGACCCCTCGGCCTTAACAAACGAGGATCTGCCGATTGTTATGGAGCAGTATGAAAAGCTGGCAGAATTAATGCTTGAAAGACATAAAAGCGGCAACCCCTTTACATTTTATCATTACATGATCGACTTAAAGGGCGGACCGTGCATTTATAAACGTGTTTCGGGTTGCGGCTCGGGCACCGAATATATGGCGGTCACCCCATGGGGCGATTTATACCCCTGCCACCAGTTTGTTGGTGATGAAAAGTTTAAGCTCGGCAACGTTTGGACGGGTGTTGACAACACTGAAATTCAGAATCAATTTTTGGCTTGCAATGTTTATGCCAGACCCGAATGTAATGACTGCTGGGCAAAGCTTTATTGCTCGGGCGGCTGTGCCGCAAATGCTTATCACGCAACCGGTGAAATAACGGGTATATATAAATATGGCTGTGAGCTGTTTAAAAAGAGGATGGAATGTGCCATTATGCTTGAAGCCGCAAAGGCTTTGGAAGAATGATGAATACCCCGATTTGCGATTTTGTTAAAAAATATGCCGAGGATGATAAGCTTAGGCTTCATATGCCGGGGCACAAGGGCAAAAGCTTTTTGGGACTTGAAAGCCTTGATATAACCGAAATCGACGGCGCCGATGTGCTATATAATGCAAGGGGCATTATTAAGCAGAGCGAGGATAATGCCGCATCCCTCTTTAAAACCGAAAAGACGGTATATTCCTGCGAAGGATCGTCGCTTGCAATAAGAGCTATGCTTAATTTAGCTTTGCTTCACGCAAAAGCTATCGGTAAACGCCCGATTATAGCGGCAGGAAGAAACGCACACAAAACCTTTTTGACTGCGGCGGCACTTTTGGATTTGGATGTTGAATGGATATACCCCAAAAAGCAGGAAAGCGTTGTGTGCTGCAAGATGACCCCCGACGATTTAGAGGCTTTTTTGCAGGATTTAAACGAATTGCCCACGGCGGTTTATATAACCAGCCCCGATTATTTGGGCAACATGGCAGATATTAAATCACTTGCGAAAGTGTGTGAAAAGTATGATGTTTTATTGCTTGTTGATAATGCACACGGAGCATATTTAAGCTTTTTGGATAAGTCACAGCACCCGATTGCGTTGGGAGCCCATGCATGTTGCGATTCTGCACACAAAACTCTGCCCGTATTAACAGGCGGCGCATATCTGCACATTTCGCCCAATGCGCCCAAGGTGTTCAGCGAGCAGGCAGAAAACGCAATGGCATTGTTTGCTTCAACCAGCCCGTCTTATTTAATTCTGCAATCGCTCGACTTGGCGAATAAATATTTGGCACAGGGTTATAACCGGCGCTTAAACAGCTTTGTTTTAAAGCTTGATTTGCTTAAAGAGGCTTTAGCAGAAGCCGGATATACTTTGATTGGAAACGAGCCGTTGAAGCTGACGATTTCGGCTAAGCCTTATGGCTATACGGGTGATGAGCTTGCAAAATTATTGCTTAAAGAGGGGATAGTCTGTGAGTTTGCCGACCCCGATTATTTGGTGCTTATGCTTACGCCCGAAAACGATGACGCAGATTTATCACGGCTTAAAAGCGCACTTTCGGCGATCCCTAAAAAAGAGGAATTTGAAGAAAGACCCTTGTTTAAGACAAGACCTGTTAAAAAGCTCAGGCCGAGAGAGGCTATGCTGTCACCCTCGAAAAAAGAAAAGGTTTATAACTGTGTTGGCAAGGTGCTGGCAAGCGCCAATGTAAGCTGTCCGCCTGCAATACCCATTGTTGTATGCGGCGAGGTTATTGATGAAAACGCCATAACCCTCTTGAATTATTACGGCATTGAAGAATGTGACGTTGTTATTTGATTTTTTATAGATGGAGGAGAACAATATGAAAGTTTTACTTTTAAACGGCAGTCCCAAGGCAAACGGCAACACCGCTGTTGCCCTGCGTGAGATGGAAAAGATTTTTTTAGCCGAGGGCATTGATACCGAGATCGTTCATGTCGGCAACAAGGATATAAGAGGCTGTGTTGCATGTGTTAGCTGTTACCAAACAGGCAAGTGTTCTATAAACGACATTGTTAACGAGCTTGCGCCTAAGCTTGAAGAAGCAGACGGTTTGGTTGTTGGCAGCCCTGTTTATTATGCAAGCGCAAACGCAACATTGGTGGCGCTTTTGCAAAGGCTTTTCTATTCGACCCATTTTGACAAGACAATGAAGGTTGGCGCAAGCGTTGCGGTTGCACGCAGAGGCGGGTGCTCCTCGACCTTTGACGAGCTTAACAAGTTCTTCACCATTTCGGGCATGCCTGTGGCCTCGAGCCAATATTGGAACAGCGTTCACGGTGCCGCTCCCGGTCAGGCAAACGAGGATGCCGAGGGTCTGCAGACAATGCGAACCTTAGCACGCAATATGACATTTTTAATGAAGAGCATTGCCTTGGGCAAAGAACAGTTTGGCTTGCCCGAAAAGGAAAGAAAGCAGGCAACTAATTTTATAAGATAAAAAATGCCGGCACATTACTTTGTGTCGGCTTGTTTTTTATCTCGTGCATGAACGGCTCGCCCACGCCGCCCTTCGGGCGGCACTCGGCTCGCCTTGCAACGACCAAAGCCGAGCGCACAAGTTAATTAAAATAATGCATAAAAATCGGCTTGGATCGCTCCAAACCGATTGAATTATTTATGGTATTTCGAGCCTGCATTAATTGCAAATGCACGGTATATTTGCTCCAAAGTTACAACTCTGGCAAGCTGGTGAGGGAGTGTCATTTTTGAAATTGAGAGCTTTAAATTCGCTTTTATTTTAATACCGTCGCAAAGTCCGAACGAACTTCCAATGAAGAAGTTTACCGTACTATCCCCCGAAACCGAGGCTGAAGCTATTCTCTTTGCCAAATCCTCGCTTGAAAGCTGTGTGCCCTCGATACACATGGCAATGTTATAAGCGCCTTTTGTTTCGGCATATGGCATCATCATTCTGCCCTCAGCCTCTAATGCCTGCAAGATCTCTTTTTCACTAGGGTTGTCCGAAAGCCGCGATTCGTTAAGCTCAACAATTTTAAGCTTGCAATATGCACCCAAGCGTTTTGAATATTCGGCAATTGCATCACGCCAATAACCCTCTTTAAGCTTGCCTACGCAAACAATGTTAACAGCAATCATTTAAAACTCCACCGCCAATCCGTTGGTTTCAATGGGCGCAATATGTAAAACATAATCTCGGTCACGCACAAAATCGTCGCCAAGCTCGCGCATCAACGTGTTGGTTGCAACAACAGGCGTGTTGTTTTCTCGGCTTAAGTGACCTAAAATAATCTTTGCCGTGCCAAATTCTATCAAGCGTTTTACTTCTTTCGAGGACTCAATGTTCGATAAATGCCCTCTTGGTGATAATATCCTTTGCTTAAGCACATAAGGGTAAGGTCCTGTTTTAAGCATATGCTCGTCATAGTTCGATTCTAACAGCACCAAATCACTGCCCAAAAGGTGGGCGTCTATCTCCTCGGTTATGTGGCCGAGGTCTGTACAAAGGCAGATCGTTTTTCCATCCGGCGTTTTAATTTTATAGCCAACGCTTCCCACTGCGTCATGCGGTGTGCTGAACGCTTTAACTGCAAAGCCAAAGCCTGTAATCTCCTTGTCGCCTGCGGCAATAAGGCGGCACTTGGGGTCAACGTGGTCGTGTTCTATCAAATATTCCAAAGTCTTTTCGCTTGATATAACAGGCACAGGGTGGCTTTTTGTGAAAATTTTAAGCCCTGCAATGTGGTCAGAGTGATCGTGCGTTATAAATATCGCTTTAACCGCCGATGGCGGAATATCGTTTTGACAAAGCGCCTGAGTCACTCTTTTACAGCTTACTCCTGCATCTATCAAAATGCCTGCTTCGGGAGTGCCGACAAAGTGCGAGTTCCCCGAGCTTGATGAAAACAAAGGGTATATTCTTGCCAAGTGCGGCACCTCCTTTTTAAATAAAATAGGGCAAAATAATGCGCCTTGCGCTGTTAACGCAAAGCGCAGAAAAATGTTAAACTTAAATAGCCTTTCTTATAGGCTCATAATCGGTAACTCGCTTAATGTCGGCACCCAAGCCTCTTAACTTGTCGTCGATGTTTTCATATCCGCGTTCAATGTGGAAGATGTTTTCGATAACAGTCGTGCCCGAAGCCATCATGCCTGCAATTACAAGTGCCGCACCTGCTCGAAGGTCCGAGGCTCTTACAGTCGCGCCAGTTAAGCCGCTAACACCCTGAATAACGGCAGTCGTGCCGTCAACAGTAATGTCGGCACCCATTCGTCTTAGCTCGCTTACATATCTGAATCGGTTGTCGAAAATGTCGTCTGTCACAATGCTTGCGCCGTCTGCAACGGTCAAAAGGGTAGAAAACTGGGGCTGCATATCAGTCGGAAAACCGGGGTGGGGAAGAGTTTTAAGGGTGGTTTTCATCAACGGCCCCTCAACAAAAACGTGAACGCTTTCATCAAACTCCTCAACCGTAACGCCAACCTTGCGAAGCTTGGCTGTAATGGATTCTAAGTGCTTGGGGATAACGTTTTTGATAAACACGTCGCCCTTTGTGGCAGCTGCCGCTACCATATATGTGCCTGCTTCTATCTGGTCGGGAATAATAGCATAGGTTACGCCCTTTAAGCGTTTAACGCCTCTTATCTTAATAACGTCGGTTCCTGCGCCCATAATGTCTGCACCCATAGAGTTCAAAAAGTTAGCAAGGTCAACAATATGAGGCTCTTTTGCGGCGTTTTCAATAACGGTTAAACCGTCAGCCTTAACTGCGGCAAAAATTGCGTTGATAGTTCCGCCAACGGTGTTAAAGTCAAAATAAATCTGGTTGCCCAAAAGGCTGTCAGCTCTAAGGCTTACAACGCCGCCGTCGATAGTGTGCTTAGCGCCCAAAGCATTAAATGCCTTAAGGTGCTGATCAATAGGTCTGTCGCCCAAATCACAGCCGCCGGGCATGGGCACATCGGCACGGTGAAATCTGCCCAAAAGGGTGCCCAAGAAATAGCTTGAAGCTCTCATCGAGCGGGCAAGCTCATAAGGCACAACAGGGTCGGAAATGTTTCTTGTGTCGATTCTCATGGTGTTTTTATCTATTATTCTTACACCTGCACCCATTTCATAAAGAATTTTGAGGCAGATGCCGATATCGCTGATCTCGGGTACGTTTTCCAAAACGCAGGGCTCGTCCGAAAGAATTGTTGCCGCAACAATTGCAACCGCCGCATTTTTAGCACCGCTTATAACAACCTCACCCTTAAGGGGAAAGCCGCCGTTAATAACAAACTTGTCCATTTATACTCCTTAAAGTGCGAACGTTTGTGCGCACGCACTGATGTTATTTTATCATGTAATTATAATTTCTATTATTGTATCACACTTAAACAAAAATTACAATTACAATATTGTTACAAAACGCAAATATTTTTTAGAAATTCATTGGTTTTAGTCAATTAAAGTGAGGCAAGATTTCTTGACAAGCCTTATCCCTCGGGCTATAATTATAATGCGTAATAATGCTAAACTTTTTAAGAAAGGCTGACAACTTATGAACATTTGCTTGGAAAAAACTTTTTTGGGCATTGAATTCGGCTCGACCCGAATTAAGGCTATTTTGATTGATGAAAACAATGCTGTTATCGCATCGGGCGCACACGACTGGGAAAACAGACTTGAAAACGGTATTTGGACCTATTCTTTAGACGACATTAAGAACGGTTTGCAGGACGCTTATGCCAAGCTTGCTTCTGATTTTGAGGCAAATTATAACGCAAAGCTTACAACCTTGGGCGGTCTTGGCTTCAGCGCAATGATGCACGGTTATATGGCATTTAATAAAGAGGGCGAGCTTTTGGTTCCTTTCAGAACATGGAGAAATACCATTACTGCCCAGGCTTCGGCAGAACTTTCGCCCTTGTTCGGCTTCAACATTCCTCAGCGTTGGAGCATTGCACACCTTTATCAGGCAATTTTAAACGGCGAGGAACACGTTAAGGACATTGACTATGTTTTAACCCTTGCAGGCTACATTCACTTCATGCTTTCGGGCAAAAAGGTTTTGGGCGTGGGCGAAGCTTCGGGTATGTTCCCCATCGACTCGGTAACAGGTACATATGACGCTGAAATGGTTAAAAAGTTCAATGCGCTTATTGCACCCCGCGGCTTTGGCTGGACTTTAGACAGCGTTTTGCCCGAGGTTTTATATGCAGGCGAGAACGCAGGCTATTTGACCGAAGAAGGAGCTAAGTTCTTAGATCCCACAGGCACACTTAAGGCAGGCGTTCCCATGTGCCCTCCCGAGGGTGACGCCGGCACAGGCATGGTTGCAACAAACTCGGTGCGTGTAAGAACAGGTAACGTTTCGGCTGGTACATCCGTATTTGCAATGATCGTTTTAGAAAAAGCGCTTTCAAAGCTCTACCCCGAAATTGACATGGTAACCACTCCTGCCGGCATGCCTGTTGCAATGGTTCACTGCAATAACTGCTCCTCCGATCTTGACGCATGGATGAAGATATTCATGGAGTTTGCTAAGCTTTCGGGCACTGAAATTTCTAAGCCCGCACTTTATGACATGCTTTTAAATGCCGCTATGACAGGCGATGACGATTGCGGCGGTCTGGTTTCCTGCAACTATTTCTCGGGCGAGCATATCACCCACTTTGAAGAAGGCAGACCCATGCTTGTTCGTTCTCCCGAATCGAAGTTCACACTTGCAAATCTCATTCGCAACAACCTCTTCTCGGCTTTGGCAACACTTAAAATCGGTCTCGACATTCTTCTTGCCGAAAATGTCGAAATCGACAAGGTCTTGGGCCACGGCGGATACTTTAAGACTCAGGGAGTAGGTCAGAAGATTTTGGCTGCTGCCATGAAGACTCCTGTTTCTGTAATGGAAACCGCAGGCGAAGGCGGCGCTTGGGGCATGGCTGTTTTGGCTGGTTACATGGCACTTAAGGCTGAAAATGAGACCTTAGAGGACTACCTCGACAACAAGGTATTTTCCGACATGAAGGCTATTACCGAAGAACCCGAGGCTTCTGATATGGCAGGCTTCGACGCTTATATTGAAAGATATAAGAAGATGCTTGAAGCTGAAAAGGCTGCAGTTACTGCTCTTTAATAAAAACAGTTTACCCTCTGCTCTTAACGGGCAGAGGGTTAAATTTTTATGTTTATTAGGATTTATTTTGCCTTTCTCATAACGTTTAAAGCCTTGTGATAATTAACTATCTCGCTTTTTTGATGTTCGCCGCCGTTTTCACCGTCAAGGGTCCACGCAAGGCCGTCATCACAGGTGATAGTCAGCCTGTTTGTTTTAAAATACTCCAAAGCGCCGCTCGAAAAATCCCGCTTTAAAACATCCTGAGTTAAATTGTGCAGGTCGGTAAGCTTTTTCGGCGTTTTAATTAAAACGACCTCGAACAAGCCGTCGTCAAGCGAAATGTCATCGCTCATACGGTTTTTAATGCCTGCAACGTGCAGGGTGTTTGTAATAAGCCCCAAAAGGTAACTGCCCGAGCCCGAGCGTTCGTTGCACTCATAGCTTATATTATATTCCTTTATTGTAGGCAGTGAAGCGATGCCCTCTAAAACATAAGCCAAAAAGCCAAGTGCGTTTTTGGCATCCTGAGGGGTGCTGTATGATACCTCGGTTAAGGCACCGAAGCCTGCAACATAAGTAAAATATCTGTCGTTATGCTTGCCGATATCGCAGGCAAATTCCTCGCCCGAAACAACGCATTCTGCGGCATCCATAGTCTTAAGAGGGATACCTACCGAGTGAGAAAAATCATTCGTCGAGCCGGCAGGGATATAACCGAAGGGCTTTTTGCAATCTGCCAGCATCAAGCCGTTTACGGCTTCGTTAAGGGTTCCGTCACCGCCCGAAACAACTGTAATGTCAAACTCGTTACAGCATTGCTTTACGGTTTCAATGCAGTCTCCTCGTGACTGTGTGGGGTGGCAGGTAACGTCATAGCCGTGTTTGGTAAAAAGGTCAACAATGCCCGAAAGCTTGCGGGCAATAAGCTGTGTGCCCGAATGAGGATTGTAAACAAACAAAAGCTTTTTTCTCATTTTTATGCCTAAACCTTTCTGTAATAAAGATAATGTGCAACCACATATCTTTTTTCTTCCGTATAGTCGTCAATACCGCTTATTTCAACGCCGTTACCGCTTAAAAGCTCGGCAACCGTGGCACCTTCAATACGGCACCTGAAAACCTCTTTTGCCTCGCACATAACAACAATAACGTCGTCTAAAACCGCAATTCCGCCGTTTTTGCCCAAAACACGCTCAACGCCGTCAACACGCTCAACTGCATATTGCAAGGGCTTGCCGTCGAATCGTTCAAGCTGTTTTTTGTTTAAAGCATATTTATCCTTTTTCTTCTTAAAAAGTCCCATAAAAGTCGATCCTCTGTCAGTTAAATAGATTCAAAAACTTTTCAATCTCAAGCCTAAGTTTTGCAATGGGGAAGCCCACAACATTGTAATAATCTCCCGAAATGGATTCAACAAACAGTGCCGCACCGTCCTGAATACCGTAAGCACCTGCTTTATCAAGAGGAGAACCCGATTGAAGATATTTAATTATGTCTTCCTCTTTTAGCGGGTAGAATTTAACGTCGGTGTGTTGAGAAAATGACATTGTTTTGCCTCTTAAGCACAAACAAACTCCGCTTACAACGGTGTGCGTATTGCCCGAAAGTCTGCAAAGCATGTTAAATGCATCAGCAATATCCTTGGGCTTGCCTAAAATCTCGCCGTTAATTATAACAACGGTGTCACAGCCTATAACAAGTGAGTCGGGGTGCGATTTTGCAACATCCAACGCTTTTCTTACCGATAAAAACTCGGGCACCTCAAAAACATCCAAACCGTTCGGCACGGTTTCGTCACAGCTCGAGGGAATGACCTCGAACTCGTCGGTTATATATTTTAAAAGCTCGTTCCTTCGCGGAGATTTTGAAGCTAAAATTACTTTTACGTCGTTAAAATTCATGGCAGTAACACCTCGCTAACGTTTCTATATTAAAATAATAGCACAACAGTTCAGCAAAATCAACTTGACAGATTGCGAAAACTTGAATTATAATAAGATGATTTTATAATTTAAAAGGAGAAAGCATGGACCACTTTTTTGAGATTTTATCGCACACATTTTTAGATACGGTTAAAATGCTGCCGTTTTTATTCGGCGTTTATCTGCTTATTGAATTTTTAGAGCACAAGGCGACAGGCAAGCTTGCAAATGTTTTACGCAGGTTAGGTCCCTTTGGCCCTGTTGGAGGGGCAGCGCTAGGCTGTCTGCCTCAGTGCGGATTTTCGGTTGCGGCATCGAATTTATATTCGGGCAGGCTGATAAGCCTTGGCACACTTTTGGCAGTGTTTATTGCAACAAGCGATGAAGCTATTCCGATTTTACTTTCGAGCCCGAACAGTATGGGCGATGTGTGGAAGCTTATTTTGGCAAAGGTTATTATTGCGATAATTGCAGGTCTTTTTGTCGATGGTGTTATACGCTTTTTTAAACGCAGAAGCAACGAAGAAGCCGAGCCTTATGTTGACCTTTGCGAAAACTGCGGGTGTGAAAACCACGGAATCTGGCTTTCGGCATTAAAGCACACTTTGCAGATATTTATTTTCTTGTTCGCTATAGCGCTTGCATTAGAGGCGCTTATGCACATTGCAGGCGAGGAGCTTTTGAGCAAAATTTTAATGCAAAACTCGATTTTCCAGCCGATTTTAGCTGCACTTATCGGGCTTATACCAAACTGTGCGCCCTCGGTTGTTTTAACCGATCTTTATGTAAACGGAAACCTTTCATTCGGTTCGGTTGTTGCCGGACTTTCGACAGGTGCAGGCATGGGCTTGGTGGTTCTTTTTAAGGTGAATAAGAACCTAAAGCAGAACGTGGCTATTGTTGGTGTTTTATATGTGATCGGTGCGCTTTCGGGCATGATAATTGATCTGGTGTTTTAAAAAAGTAACCCTGCAAGGACTTATACGGTCTTGCAGGGCTTTGCGCTTTTTTAGGGGGCGGCGTGCCCACCGCCACGCCGCAGGCGTGAGTGGCGGAGCGTGCCGCCTTCCGTTTTCAGCTTTTTCCGCTTCTTGAAAAACTGCGCTTCAAGGCGCCTCCACCGCCTTATCCTGTCCCTTTCGGGACGCATAAGCCGACGTCGGCGCTTGAAAACCGCTGATTTTATTTATACGGCTCAATATACGAAACAGGGTCTATCCATTCGTTGCCGTATTTAAGCGCAAAGTGCAAATGCGGCTCCATGTCCGATTCAATATCGGCGGTGTTGCCTACTGTGCCAATGATCTGACCTGCCGATACCTCGTCACCTGCGGTTACGTTGATCTGCGGGTCAAGCCCGAAGTAATAGCCGCTGATCCCGTCGTTGTGGTCTATAACAACGCAGTTTCCCCACAACGAATCTGTGTAGACCTCGTTAACTGTGCCTGCTGTCATCGCCTTTACCTCGGTGCCTATCTCGGCTTTAATGTCAACGCCGTCATGCGTTCTCCACACACCGCTTGGCGACTTGACCAACTCGCCGTCCGAGAACTCGTTGATGATCTCACCGTTTACCGGCATATATACTGCCTGCTCATAAAAAAGTGTTTCAAGGTCAGATGTAATGTCCTGGGGAGGAGTCTGTGTGTCTGTTTCGCTTTGTTCCTTTTCAATGTCAGAAAGTACGGCGTCAACCTCACTGAAATCAAGGTCGGGAATGACGTGCTGTTCATCGTCGGCAGCAAGGCCTTCAGTCAACGAATTGACCGCAATTTTATAGCCGGCGGCTGTTACAGCCGAAACAGCCAGCACACCCACGCAGAGCATGATATACAGCCCTTTGCCGCCAAATATATTTCGTCCTGACTTGACTTTTTTCATAATTGTACTCGCTTTCTCCGGCATATGTTATTTTTCGGGAATTCCTGTGCCGGCAGGGAAATCTAAGTTAAGTATTCACTCAAATTATGAATTTATGCAGTCAAGACGAAATTTTTGCGGTGTTTTGCTTGCTTGACAATTTGTGCGGACGGTAGTATTATATCTTTGTCAATTTAATATATGAGGTGTACCTGCTAACCACCTCAAAACAAATTAAAACAGGAGATTATTAAAATGAAAAAGTATTCGCTCACTCGGCTTGCACGTCTTTCAATCGTCGCATCGGTTTATGTTGTTTTAACACTCGGTCTTGGGTTTATGTCTTTTGGAGGGATCCAGTTCAGAATCGCCGAGGCGTTGATGCTTTTGTGTTTTTATAAAAAAGATTACGGTATATCGCTTATCATAGGCTGTTTAATAGCCAATATGTTCAGCCCTATGGCGGCACTCGATATGGTTTTCGGCACACTTGCAACAGCAATTGCCGTTTTGCTTATTTACATTTCGCCGAATATCTATGCGGCTTCTTTAGCGCCTGTTATTACAAACGGATTTATAATTGCCGCCGAGCTTAAGTATGCATTCGACCTGCCGTTTTGGTTAAGCGCATTGCAGGTTGCTTTCGGAGAATTTGTGTGTGTAACAATTCTGGGCGTAGTCATGTTCAAATCCCTCGAGAAAAACAAGCGCTTTATGGAGCTTATAACAAAATAGAAAAAATAAATCCGCGGGTGCAATATTTTAGCACTCGCGGTTGTATTATTTCATGAAGAGCCTTTTAGGTCAGACACTGTCCTAACTTATTCTTCGTTGTTCATGTTTCGGCGCTCCCTCGCTTACCAAAGCGGGGGAGTTTGCTTTATAAAGCTGTAAACTCGCAATATAATTCGTACACTTTTTCAATATCATAGTTTATCATATCATCAAAGCTATGCGTTTTAAGCAAATGATGCACGAACTCAGCACCCAAATAATACCCAACATCGCCTTTTCCGCAATAATCGCACCAGTCTCCGAAATAGCGCTGGTTAAACTGTGTCATGCTGTCTAAATCGCTGTTGAAATCACGCTTGATTTGAGGTAAATGCTCGCGGCACCAGTCATTCCAACCGTTAATGTCTTGGTGATAATAATTCAAATCGCCTACCAAAGCCTGCTCAAAATACATAGCAACTCCTTCGGTAAAAAGCTGCCAAACAAAGTTTGATCTACTGTCACTCGATTCACGCTCGAGGATTCCGTGCTGCATCTGATAAACGTGCCCAAGCTCGTGGTAGATAAGCCCTCGCATAGAGTTAATATCTTGCCAGTTAAGCTCTAAGATCTTCTCAACGCCCAAAAGAACTGTAACTCTGCCGCTTAAGCTTGTAACCCAACCTGCGGCATTGCACAGGCCAAGATATAAAATGATATGTACATCAAGTTCTTTCCCGAATCGGCAGACGACTTTTTGGTTGAGGTTATCGGTCACTTTAACAAACGAATCGTGCAAAGTGCCAAGCTTGTTGTTGGTGCAAACATTGTTTATAATGGGCAAAAAGTCCTTTTCAAAGGTGTATTTGCCTGTTGCAATATATTCGTTCATATCGCTTAAAAGCATATCAGCAAGCCCAAAGTGTATGCCGTCAGCATACTCTTTCCACCTTTCAAGGTTGAAAGTTCCGCTGTTATAAAGGTTTTTAACCAAAGAAAACGTATCTGTAATTTTAATCATAATAATCACCGTGTGTTAAAACACCCTCGCCTTAAAAACGAGGGTGTTTGCTTTATATGTTGTATTTGTTTATATATTCTTTAACCGTATTAATGCTTTGATTTAACTGCACAAAATCCACTTCTCCGCTTTGGTTAAACGAGGTTGCCTCAACGGTGAAATCGCCGTTATAGCCAATGCTTGAGAGCTGTGAAAAGAAGCCGTCGAAATCAATATTTCCCTTGCCGATGTGAAGTGTTTTAAGATTTGCCCAATCCATGTGACCGCCGCGGTAATCGTTAACGTGAATATGACAGATGTTTTGCCAAAAATGCCTGTTTTCTTCAAAAAATATATCGTAAAGCTGAGAGTGAAAAGCTGCCATTTTTGTGTCAAATGTAAAGCCTATGTCGTCATACTCCTGCTTAAGCTCTTTAAGATGAGTCATTGGGTCGCGGCGGTTGCAAACAACATTTTCGCATGTAAGCTTTAAACCAAAATCGTTTGCAATTTTGTTAAGCGTGGGGTATGCCAAAATGTTTCTTTCAATTACACTGTCCGACACCATGCCGTTCCAAAGATGAAGAACCAGTGCTTTTGAACCGATATTCGAGGCGCACTCGCAGTTGATCTTAAAGTTCTCAAGCGCTTTTGCGGTTTCGCCTGCACTTATAAGTTCGCCAATGCTTTTCTCACAGTGCAAGGTCGGAAAGACTAAATCAAGCGAACAAAGATATTTCGTCAGCTCGTCGCACCTTTCTAACCAATCCGAGTAAAACATAAGCTCATAGCCGTCGCAGTTGATTTTTTGAGAGAATTCGCCCAAAAGATAAAAGTTGCGGTTAACAGGTCTGCCGATTATGCAGCCCGTAGAACATAAAACCTTTTTCATGTTAATCCCTTTTTAAAAAATCATTCAGAACAGGAATGTAAAGCCGTAAGAAACAGCGGTCATAATAAATCCCGCAATCAAAACTCCTGCAAAAATGGAAAGTATCGACTTCTTTTTGCTTATTCCCAAAACTCCTGCCGCCATCGCACCTGTCCATGCGCCTGTACCCGGCAAGGGTATTGCAACGAATATTAAAAGACCGAACACCTTATATTTCTCGATTTTTTCTTGGTTGCGGTAAGCTTTTCTTTCAAGCCATTCCGCAAATTTTGCAAAAGAACCGCCCATGCGCTTTAAAATTTCAAAAACCTTATCTACAAAAAAGAGGATGAACGGCACGGGCACCATGTTACCCAAAACCGCAACAGCAAAAGCTACCCATGGGTCAAGCCCGAAGCCGACGCCGTAGGGTATGCCTCCTCTAAGCTCGACAACGGGGAGCATTGAAATTATAAAAGTGGCAACAAGCTTGCCGATATATGATTGAGTGAGCCAAGCTAACATAAAAGCATCCTTTCAAAAGTACTAACTGATATAATACTATGTTTTCGGCTTGCGGTCAAGAATAATATATGTTATCATTACATTAATTAACAGGCTGGAGGTCTTGATATGTCAGATGTGAAGAAAAACGTTGAGCTTACCCGATGGGTGCCAAAGGGCAAATACCGTCATAAAAAAGGCAACGAATACGAAGTTATCGGTTATGCCAAGCACTCGGAGACTTTAGAGGATATGATTATCTATAAAGCTCTTTACGGCGAGGGGCTGACGTGGGTAAGACCTGCCGGAATGTTTTTGGACGAAGGCAGATTTACATATTTAGGCGAGGAAGAAGTTGAATCACGCTGCGGCTTGCACTGCAAAACCTGCGAGTGGCGTGAGCCTTGCAACTGCGGCGGATGTATTGAAACAATGGGCAAGCCTTTTCACGGTGAATGCCCTGTGGCAGTTTGCTGCCAAAGCAAGGGAATTGAGCATTGCGGAGAGTGTGAAAACATCCCCTGCGAGCTGTTAACGCAATATTCCTGCGACCCCGAACACGGTGACACCCCAAAGGGCGCACGAATTGCACAGTGCAAACGCTGGAAATGCCGACACTGATATTTATTGTCTGTTAAGGCGGGATTTATCCCTCCGCCGCCTTCTGCGGAACCTCCCTTTTAAAAAGTGGGGCTGATTGCAAGAGAACCGCAAAAGCTTTAGCTATTTAAATTACTGATTTTTTGTTGCAACACGGCTAAGGATATGCTATAATTTAAAAGTTGAAAAAACGCACATTTGTAAGATTATAGGAGTATCCCGATTAATGAAGTCCGTTTACATATTTTTAACACGAACCCAAAGCATTGTTTCAAAAATTGTCAGCTTTTTCACAAACGAAACATATACCCACGCCGCAATAGCCTTTGACGAAAACCTTGTTTTTCTTTACAGCTCCGCCCGAAAAGACGGGCTTAAAATGTTCCCCGCAGGCCCGTGCCGTGAATACTTGAACCGAGGTTTTTACACCCGAGTCGGCAAAACCCCTTGTGCTGTTTATGAGCTTAAGGTGAGCGACGAGGCTTATGAACGTGCAAGAGCTGAGATCGAATGGTTCATGGAGCATCAGGATGAGTTTAAGTTCAATGCGCTTGGAATTGTTGCCTGCAAATTCGGCATTGCGTGGCAAAGAGACAATAAGTATTTCTGCTCGGAATTTGTGGCAGAGGTTTTGCGCAAAAGCGAATGCGCCGAACTGCCCAAGCGTGATTGCCTTATGCGCCCGAGCGATTATATGACCTTGCCTGAAATAACCAAGATTTTCGAGGGGGACGTTGGCGAGCTTTATTTGCAACAGCAGAGCGTATTATCCTCTATACTGTAACCTATAAAAAAATAACCGACTGAAACGGCTGGTCGCCTGCTTCGGTCGGTTTTTGTTATCTAATTATTCTTTTCACCGCTTCAAGCACATCTTTAGCAACTTCCTCGGGCTTGCGAGAAGCGTTTATTATTGCTATGTTATGCCCATCTAACAGAGAGAACACCTCGACATACTTGTCTCTTATTCTTGTAATGGTTTCAACGCCCGATTCATAAATCTCGCGCTGGGCACGGCCCTTTTCAATTCTTGCATCACACTCAGCAGGAGGGACATCTAAGAAAATGCACAGGTCGGGCTGTAAAATGTCGGGGCAGTTAAGGTTCTGGTCCATTACCCATTTAAGGTCGGTATCCATGCCCTGATAAGCAAACGACGAGTAATAATACCTGTCGCAAATTACGGTAACACCGTTTTCAATAAGCTTTTTTATTCCGCTTACAGGGTTCGAGCAGTGCGAGATCCTGTCGGCTAAAAAAAGCGAAGCCAGCTCGCATGGGGTGCGCTTTGTCATGCCGCACAAAGCGTCACGAATCAAGCCGCCTGTTGCGTGCTCGGTCGGCTCGCAGGTGCGGTGAAGGCTAACGCCCATTTCTCTTAGCTTATTCTCTAAAAGGGTTATTTGCGTGCCCTTGCCCGAGCCGTCAAGCCCTTCGATAACAATGAATTTTCCATCAGCCATAATAACAGTCCTTTTCGGTGTTGTTAAAATATATTATATTCTTAAGTGTGAATTAAGTCAAGCCACCGACTAATAGAATAAACTGATAAAACAACAGGAGAGAGTGGCTATGTTTACTTCGCTTTTAAGCATGATCTTTCAAAGCATTTTGTGGTTTGCTTTGCACATCGAGGATAAGAATACGTTTCCTAAACCTCTGCCCGCACAAAAAGAGCTTGAGCTTTTTAAGTTAGCCTCAACAGGCAACAAAGAGGCCAAAGACAAGCTGATCTTGCACAATTTAAGACTGGTTGCACACATCGTAAAAAAGTATTACGCTTCGGGCGAGGACCCCGAGGAGCTTATCTCCATCGGCACGATAGGGCTTATTAAGGCGGTATCGACCTTCGACCACGAAAAAGGCAACCGCTTTGCCGCATATGGCTCGAGGTGTATTGATAACGAAATTTTAATGTATTTCAGGGCGATTAAAAAGGCGGGCGGCAACGTTCACTTTGATGAGCCGATTGACGTTGATAAAGACGGCAACCAGCTTACGCTGATCGACATTATTGCTTCGGAGGGGGATTTGTGCGACGAGGTAGATCTGAAGATACACTCTGAGGAGCTTAAGGCGCACGTTAATACACTGCTTGACGACAGAGAGAGGGAGATTATCATTCTGCGATATGGGCTTTGCGGCGCAAGGCCGTTAACCCAAAGGGAATGTGCAGATTTGTTGGGGATTTCGAGGAGCTATGTATCACGCATTGAAAAGCGTGCAATTGAAAAGCTTGCTGCGAAGATGAGGTAGAAACCTGCAGCAGTTCTTCTTTGAAAATTTGATGACAATAATAGTGTTAAAACCATACTTGTTGATGAATGGTTGATAGAGTTTGCGTGTGATATAGTTAGGCGAAAATAGTTTTATTTATAAATTCTGATTGGGGTTGTAAATATCATTTCTTCATCACGGCAACCTTGTTTCTAAAGCCAAATGTGCAAACGCTGCCAGCCACATTGGAGCAACATGGTTTAGCAAATAAGTAAGCCGCACAAGTCCGTTATTAACGGACTTGTGCAGCTATGCTTGAGGGCCTGAGTTTTGTGACGAAGCCAAGCGGCGATAATACCAACCGGCGGCAGTGTTAAAAATCGGGTCGCCTCCTCTGCCATAACAGTTTTTGTTAGTGTAAATCTCGCCGCAGATATAATAAGGCTCTTGCTTGTAACCGGGCGTTTTCGCCACTTCCTCGGGCTTAAGTGCATTAAAAATGCTGTCAGCCTCGGGCAAAAGGCCTGCTTGCTTAAGCGCATTGGCAAACCAAATTGCGGCGGCGGTATTTTGCCCGCCGTTTTGTTTAATGCCTTGAGGAAGGTATCTTACTTCATCGGGTGATTCCTCGCTGTCGGGGTCAAAAGGCGGTGAAAAAAGCTTTGTCACCCCGCGCTTTGGGTCGCACAGCATGCTGTATGCCTGCAAAAGTGCACCTTTGTCAAAATGGGCGTCAAGCCCTGCAAACAGTGCAAGCACCTGCGGCAGAAGGCTGATTTTGCAGGCATCGTTTTTTGTGCTACCCCATGTTTTGCCCGAGGGCAGATATCCGCCGATATATTGACTTGAATCTCTGCAATAGGCTTTAACGGTGTCACGCAAAGATTTAGCCGTGTGCATGAGCTGTGCCGAGTAGATATTATCTCCCTTGCGGCGTGATATCTCGCAAAAGCTATCAAGTACAATAATAAAGAATTCGCTTAACCACACCGATTCGCGCTCGTGGCTATCAAGCATAAGCCCGTGTGAGCCTTTTTTGTCAATGCTTATGTCTATCGCTCGGCGGCAGTGTTCATAAACGCTCTCTTTTTGCGAGGGCAAATCACAGTAGTTTACTGCGATATCTAAAAATCTGAAGTCGTCGGTCTGCTTTATATATTCGCTTACCGCAAGAGGCAACCACAAATGTGCAAGCGAGCTTTTGGTTCGCTTATTTTTATTAAAAGCACTTTGCTTTGAAAATTCGGCGCAGGCATCACCGTCAGAGAACTGGTGATAAGCGCACCTTAAAATCTCGGCCTTGCCCCTGGCGGGAAAAACGTCTGCAATGGCGCAGGCGTCCTGCAAAAGCTCGTCGAATTTATAGCATCCTTCGCCGTCTCCCAAATAAATACGTCCGTTTAAAAGCTGATATTTTGCCCACAAAAGCTCTCGCTCGTGCTTGGTTTTTGCTTCAGCCTTTTTGGAAGTACAGAACAGCGACGGCATTTTTGTTACAGCCTTTTCGCTTGCACCGAATGACAGATAAAAGCTTACTTCCTCGGCACCCGAAAGCTCTAAAACCAAAGCGCAGAAATCAATATTGCCGCTTACAGGCTGTGATTGCCACCTGCCGGCAAAAAACGCTTCTTTATCAAAGATAAAGTGCGGCAGCTTGTCGGCACTTATGCTTGCAAGTCTTTTTTTAAGATCAAATAAAGCGGCATATCCCGATTGATTTATAAGCCTTGCACCCTTTGCTTGGAACAGATAAGCTAAACGGCACTTTCGGTCTGCTATTATTTTAACCTTGCTTTGTTTGCACATGCCCTTTTTAGAAACACTTACCTTAACCTCGCTTTTAAAGCCCTCACCGAATGCCTTATAGCTTGCAAAGTCGGGCGAAAAGCACGCCGCAGCACCGTTTATAATATCATAATAGCTGCCGTCATATTCTAAAACAAGGCGCTCGTTAAAGTTGCCAAACGAGGTCTTGCCAAGCGAAGCGTTTTCGACAACGGCACCGAATACCGGGTTAGAAAGAACGTGCTGCCATTTTGCCTGCGGCCGCTCGTTGATTATATATTCGGTATTCATAAATCCGCCGCACGAGACAGCTTCTTCCACTGTTTGAGCTTGGGGACTTACCTTTTTTATTTCTATTCTTTCATAGGGTTGGCTGTCGGGCGGGTTAGAGATGATCTCGTCAGATGCTGTATAAGCTGCAAGGCGATATATGTCGTTGACTGTTTTGACATTAAATGCAAATTCATCAATGGGTATAATACCGCCTTTTGTATAGATGAATCCTAAGGTGTCGCATTGCTTCGATGCCTCTAACAGCTTTGAATAAAAAATCCGCTCGGGTCTGCCGCTGTCGTTAAAGATTACAGCCATTTGCACCGAAATGCCGGCCTCGCGAAGAACTTTATATGCACCTAAAAAAGCATACAGCTTTTCGTCATCGTTTTTGTTGTTAAGCCTAAGAATTATAAGCGGAATATTTGGCAAAAGCCCGATGTCTGAAGCAAACGAGGTGTCAATTGGTTCATGTCTGCCAAAAAGGATGCTTGGTGCAATAATCTGTGCCAAAACAAGCTCTTTTGTGCTTTTTTGAATATGAGGGGTCAAAGACCGACCTCGCAGGGTGTTAATATCGGCGCTTAGCTTATCCATGCTGTCGGCGCACAAAATAAACAGCGATTCTATCTGCTCGGCGCCTGCGTTAAGATGGATTTTTTGCTTTATAAACACACATGGCTCGGGCTCTGAAACAAGGCTTGGCGCAATGCTATCACAGTTATTAAACACGTCTTTTACATCATCACAGCCCGAAAAAACGTTTTCTTTATCAAAGCTTGAATATGCAAAAGTGTCATTCAAAAATCCGATTGCCAATACTTGAGAGCAGTTATTATCTGCCCGTGAAACAGTTATAACACGCTGTTTGTCATCACGTTCAAGACGCAGGCTTAAACGATTTCTTTGGGTGTTGTCCTCGTAAGGCTTTAAAAGTGTTGGCTCAAGATATATAAGCAATGTGAGGTCAATGTCGATATTTGTTAAATTTTTAAGCTTAAACTGCCTTATTTCGCATGAAAGCGATGGGTGCAGCATAATATTAACGCTTGCTGAAATTTCGCTGTCACATTTTTTATAGCTTGCGCCGCAGTCGGTAAATTCGCCTTGCATACGGTCGGGCATATCAAGCATTATCAGGTTGCTTTGTGTTTTTACGCCCATAAAAATTCCGCGCTTGTTAAACGAAGGCTCACGCGTGATTTCATAAATGCTCATGCCGTGGCTTAAGGCAATCGAAACGCCGCTGTCGGTTAATGCCAGCGAGTAACCGTCGTTACTTAACAGCTTAATTTTTGGGTCAGAGGCTGAAACGCTTAAAAACTTCTCTTTTGCCAAGCTTTCGCAGACATAAAGTGCCTTTGGCTTTCTTAGTGCCTTATAAACGGGCAACGAGCGTTCCTCTAAAAGCTCGAGCGCGCCTAAAATGTGCTTATTCTTTGCTGTGCGCCTTTGCAAAATGCCTTTGTTAAGGGCGTTAGAGCAGCTTGCGATCATCTGACCAACATGGCGCGAGGCAAGAAGCTTTACCACCGACTGATTATCGTTCGAGGTATAGTCAACCGCCTCAAAAAAGCCAAAATTGCCGTATGCTCCCGCTTTTTTAAGCTTAAGGAGGTTTTCGGTGCAGGCGTGTGTGCCGAAATCAAGCGCCAACATTGCTGAATGAGGCGAAACCGAGTAGATAGACGTGTTTGTGGGGGATATTGCTGCTTTTGCCGCACCAAGATTTTGTGTGCGGTAATTAAGGCCCGAGTCAAAAAGGCAGACGCCGCTTTTGCTCAACCCAAACGGCAGCCCTTTTGAGATGCCAAGCTTTTTGCTGACATAAAGCGCAAACTTTAAGCTTTCATAAAATATTGAGCCTTGCGGACTTTTTATGAAGATCTCGGGCAAAAAAAATTCCTCGGCACTGCCGTGCGGCGACCCAAGACCACTGTAAAATCCGCACTTAAGGGTTTCTCGTCTTAGACTTTGCCAGTGACTTTTCGGCACGTTTTTCGAGGCAACAGCATAAAATGAGCAAAGGCGTGAAGCACTCATCAGGTGTTGATGATGCTCGCATCCCGAAGTAAGCGTTTGGCAGTCAAAGCTTTTGCACATTAAGCCGCTTACGCCGTCATAAAAAACGCTAAGGTCAATCAGGTCTATCATTCTGTCAAGCCGTTCTGCTAAAATCTGAGCTTTGTCATATACTTTGCCAAGCTTTCTCAGCCCCTCGCTTAAGCAAACAAGCGAAGTTACATATATGCCCATGTCCTCGCTTAAAGCAACGCTTGATTCAGCGGTTAAAGTAAGTGTGCTGTAGCTTTCAAACAAACAGCCATCGAATTTGTCAAGTCTGTCAACCGAGTCGAGGCAGGTCTCGACCCTTGAAGCCATTGCCTGTGCCGTTATAAGCTTTAAGTCGTATGCTGACAGGCAGGAAATAAGATACAGCCCGATTTCCGCCGGACCTGTCGAGTGCGAAATTCTGTATACAGGTGAGAATTGCACGCTTTTTGGAGGAAGGTTGTTGTCAGCCTCGGTGACATATTCGTTAAAGAACTTCCACGAGTCCTTTGCATATTGCAATAAGTCTTTAGTTTCTTTAAACGAGAGACGGTGTTCTTTTTTTGAGACTTCGTGTTCGCTTAATGCTAAAACAGCAGGCATAAGTGCAAAAAACAGTGCAAAAAGCCTTATTGTATATCCGGGCGAGCGAAACAGAATTAAGCTTATAAGCATTGGTGCAATATAAAAGCTCAGTGGGTCGGATGCTGTCAGGTTTTCACTTAAAAGGCGCTTGCGGGTCAACCCTCGAACCAAAGCCGAAGATATAGCCCAAAGCGATTTTTGGGCGAGTGTCGGAAGCATCACAATGCTGTAAACGGCATTTTTAATGCCCCATGCCGAATTTGCCCAAAGCTTTGACTTTAAAGCCGTAAGTGCCAAGGGCAAAAGCCACATAACAATGCCCAAAAGTGCGGCAAATTCTGCGGTGGGCGGATAAAGAAAGAATACAAAATACATATTTGCCATTAAACTTAAGGGCAACAATGCGTTTAAAAAGCTTCCTATTATTTTCATTCGCGAGGCTAAGCAGACCTGCCGTCTAAAAGCATGCCCAAGGTTATATACCGCCCCTCGCACCTGTGTTATTTTTTTGCGGTAAAACCGCTGAGGAATGTCGGGGAAGGTGTCATAAAACATGGCATCAGCCGCCTTAACGCACTTAAGGCTTTCACCGTCTAAAGCTTCGGCAGTGTGTGCTTTTTCCAAGGTGCTTGCGCTTAGTTCGTTATAATAAAGTTCGGTGTTTATAAGCCCTATGCCGTTAAACGTGGCCATGCCGAAAAGCTCGCTGAAAACATCCTCTCTTTCTGACTTAACAGAAAACACCCTTGAAAAGCCGCTTGCAAGCGCACTTTCAAGCTTTGGACCGGTGTTTGGCACAATGATTCCAAAGCCTTTTATAATTTTGCCGTCTTTAACACGGGGCAGGTTGCAGGGGTGCATAGCGATCTGCAAAAGGGTACCGACTGCGTCAAGCTCGGGGGTGCAGTTGTTGTCCATAATTGCCATAAAGCGTGTGCCGATAAGGCTTTCGCTGTCGCCAAATATGGCATAAAAATCATGTGCGCCGTTTTGCAAAAAGCTTGACAGTTCAAAAAGCGCACCACGCTTGCCGCCTGCACCCATATATTCCTCTTGCGACTTTGAAAAACTGCGCTTGCGAATTATTCCGACATATCTTCCTTTTTCGCTTTCGTTAAGACTTGTAATCATCTCCTGCGCCGAATTAAGAGTGGGAGTGTCGTCGGGGATCGTGGGTGCTTGTTCGGGCAAAAGGTCAATAAGACATACAACTTTTGCATCTAATCCGCTTACGGTGCTTGAAAGCTTTTTAAGACGGTCGGATATTCGGCTTATATCAACGCTTTCGCTTAACATGGTGTAACAAACTATTGCAAGCTTTTCGCTTTTAACCTTGTCCGAGGTTTCACTCAGCCGCCACAGATAATTCGGCTTTTGCCCCCAAAGCACAACGCTGTCGACAATTGCCTTTGCGGCGCAAAGCGAGGGTAAAAACAGCATGGGTGCCACCCACCATTCAAGTGTTAAAAGGCTAAAGCCTGCTGAAAGCGAAACAGCAATTGAAAGATAACAAACCGCAAGAATTATTGCTTTTGCCGCTGTGCGGTGATAGGTCGGCAGTAAAACCTCGCTTAAATCAAGGGCGTGCATTTTTGCGTGCTCTAAAAGCTCTTTTGCAGCTTCAACTTCATCATTTGGCGCTGTTCTGTAAATAATACGGCGATATTGACGCTGGGTTTTCAAGTCGCTTTCGCAATAGGTCTCATCGTTTTCGGTCAAATAGTTATGCAAAGGGTCGCACGACGAGGTTACAGCATTAAAATCGATCTGCTTAACGCTTTGATAAAGGCTTAAAGAATCGGCTTCTTCATTGCTTTTTAATGTGTTGCAAATTGATGTTATCAGCTCGACAAGCAAAGCGTTTTTAAGCGTATCAATTTCAATCGAGGTCACACGGCGCTGCGCCATTACACCGCTTATTATCATTATAATTTTTTCTGTGCTTTCAAAGCAGCTGCCGCTGTGACTTATTATCTCTTGTGCAAGACTCATATCCTGCGGCAGATCTTCTTTTAAAACCGTTAGCTCGGCTATATCCCTGCTTATATCGGGATATAGATAAGTGAACAGACGTTGACAGGCTGTAAGATTATCTTTGCGGCAAAGCAAAAAATATTCCTGCTTTAAAGCTCTGCCTGCTTTTTTTAGCTGCCTTAATGCCGCCTGCATTTTAATAGACCCTTTCATGCATCATGCCGCCTTTCTGCAAAAAATGCTTCAAAATATTATTGCCTCGATTGGCAAGAAATATTATATTTTTGTTGCAATTTGCAAGAGAGTGTGTTATAATTTTATCAATCTCACTTTATTTGTGTGAAGCTTTAACTTATAAAATCGGAGCTGATTTATATGAAATATGTTGTACTTTTATGCGACGGCATGGCTGACTATCAGGTGCCCGAGCTTGGAAATTTAACCCCTATGCAAAAAGCTTATAAGCCTAACATGGATATGCTTGCTAAAAAGTCGGAGGTTGGGCTTGTAAAATCGGTTGCAGACGGATTAAAGCCCGGCAGCGATGTTGCAAACCTTTCTGTTTTGGGCTATGACCCGATGGTTTACTATTCGGGACGTTCACCGTTAGAGGCCGGCTCTATCGGCATTGATATGAAGCCGACTGATGTATCTTTCAGATGCAATTTGGTGACCTTAAGCGACGAGGAAAACTATGACGACAAGACGATCATTGACTATTGTGCAGGCGATATTTCAACCGAGGAAGCCGCAGTTTTAGTTAAATATCTTGCCGAGAATTTTGATAACGATGAGTTTCGACTTTATGCAGGTGTCAGCTATCGCCACTGCTTGATTTGGAATAACGGCACTATGGATGTCGGCACGCTTACCCCTCCGCACGACATTACGGGCAAGCCGATCAAAGAGCATTTGCCCACCCACCCCAACGTTAAAAAGCTTTATGAGATGATGAAAAAGAGCTATGACCTTTTAAAAGACCACCCTCTTAACAAAGAACGTGAAGCCAGAGGCGAGCGCCCTGCAAACTCAATGTGGTTCTGGGGTGAGGGAGTTAAAAAGCCTCTTGCCTCGTTTAAAGATAAATACGGTGTTAACGGCTCGATGATCTCGGCGGTTGACCTTTTAAAGGGAATCGGCAAGTTCTCGGGCATGAAGGTTGTAAATGTGCCCGGCGCAACGGGATATTTAGACACCAACTTTGAGGGAAAAGCGCAGGCTTGCATCGACGAGCTTAAATCGGGACAGGACTTTGTTTACATTCATGTTGAGGCACCCGACGAGTGCGGTCACCGTTATGAGATCGAAAACAAGGTTAAGGCGATTGAGATTATTGATGAAAAGATCCTCGGCCCTGTTTTGGCGGCGCTCGAGGAATATGATGACTATAAGATTTTAATTATGCCCGACCACGCAACACCCCTTTGCTTAAAAACCCACACCAATGACCCGATACCTTACCTTATCTATCACAAAAAGGGCGAGGTTGCAGGGCCCGACAGCTTTAGCGAAGAAACAGCTAAACAGGGCGGCATTTTTGTCGAAATCGGTCATACGGTTATGGATAAGTTTATTGGAAGACAGGAAATATGAATGCGGTTTTTAAAATAAACGGAGTACAAATTGAAACGGATAGACTTATATTGAGAGCATTCAGGCAATCCGACTTAGACGATTTTTATGAATATGCATCGGTTGAAGGCGTTGGCGAAATGGCAGGATGGAAGCATCACGAAAATAAAGAAAAAAGCCAGGAAATATTAGGTGGATTTATCAGCAACGATAAGACATTTGCTATTTGCTTTAAGGAAAACAATAAAGTGATTGGGTCATTGGGCGTTGAAGAATATGGAATGGAACAAGCATTAACTGAGTTCAACAATTATAAAGGCAGAGAACTTGGCTTTGTGTTAAGTAAAGATTATTGGGGCAAAGGTATAATGCCCGAGGCGGTAAAAGCTGTAATTGACTATTTGTTTAATGATTTAGACTTGGACTTTTTAACTTGTGGCTATTATGATTTCAACCGCCAGTCTGAAAGAGTTCAAGAAAAATGCGGTTTTAAGCCATATAGAAAGCTTGAATTTGAAACAAGGCTTGGAACGAAGGAACAATCGACTTTAAATCTTCTCATCAATCCAAATAAAAAGATCACCTTTAATTTTTCTCACCCCGAGACCTTAATTTATAAAGAGGATTAACTTATCAAAACAAAACCCCCGACAGAGTTTAGTCTGTCGGGGCTGTTATTTGTGTTCGGAAAATTCAAAGTTATCGTTCTGCTTTTCTATTAGTCCTCCCAAGTATCCTCGGGCAGTGACTCTAAGAAGGCTTTAAGCTCGTTTGCCATTTCTTCTTGTTCTGCAACACGGGGATGACCCGGGGTTGCCTTGCCGCAACGCGAATATACAAAGTGATAGACCTTGTTTTCCTCGCCGCCCATGCGGTTTTTAATATCCTCCATGGCGTTGTCCCAAATCTCGTCGTGGTTTAAAACAGTCATTGCAAAAATAACTGTTGCATTTGGCGAGTGTGAACGTGCGCTGTTTGCAATTTCAATATATTTATCTGTCCACTTCTTGTAATAATCGGGCTTTCTAAGGCAATCGGGGTCGGGGTTATGGTCGTTCTGACCAACCGCAAACACAATTACATGAGGCTTAAAGCTCCAGTTCCATGGGGTAAGAGGTTTGTCGATGCAGTAAGCCAGCTTGTCATAGCACGACTCAACGCCGCGCATATTAGGCATTTCAAAATAGCCTGTCTTATCAAAAATTGCAATGCCGCCCTGCGAGGTCACAAAAACCTCGGCAGGCAGGATTCGTGAAAGAATTAAAGGATAAGCGTGCCACGAGTTATCATAAAAACCGCCGTGGTTTTCAGGGTCGAAGGTGCCTAAATACTCATTGCAGTCAACAACCGAGCCTGCCGAAACCGAGTCGCCGTAAACCTCAATTCTCTTTTTAGGTTTTGCCGAGGGGGTTAACAGTTCGGCGTTATCGTTAACTAAAAGCCGATCAAGGGTTACATAGTGTCCCTCCATGCGCTTGTAAATATAAACCTCGTGGGGTTTGTCCTCTAAATTCTCGGCAAGCATTAAGGTTTGCTCTCCGTCGCACATTGGCAGGCAGCGCTCGTCGCCGTCGATAACAACGCCTAAAAATCTGCCAACCCAAAATCGGTGGTTATTAAGCTTAAGCGAAAGGTGCGTGCCCTTAAACTGAAATCTTACATAACTTCCCGGCCAAATAAGCATGGGGCTTTCGGGGTTAGTTATATCAATTCTGCCTGTAAGCTGAAATCTCGGGTCGTTAAATGATATTGCTTTCATTAGTAGTGCCTCCTTAAAATACTTAATCGTCAGATAAAGTATACCGCACGAACAAGACTATTTCAAGTGCAACAAAACAAAAAATGCCCGACTATTAACAGTCGAGCATTTTATTTTTATATTAGTTAGTGTAGTTATCAAAGTAGCCCTGAACCAAAACAACGGGTGTGCCCTTGTCGCCCGAGCCCGAGGTAAGGTCGCAAAGCGAGCCGATAAGGTCGGTAAGCTGACGGGGCGTTGTACCCTCGGATGCCATCTGACCGACAAGGTCGGAATCCTTTTCGCGGATGCTCTTTTCGATAGCCTTTTTAAGCTCATCGCCCGAGAGATCCTTAAAGTCGTTGTCTGCAAGATATTTAAGCTTAAGCTCGTTGGGTGTGCCAACAAGACCCTTTGTGTGGGCAGGAGAAACAACGGGGTCAGCAAGCTCCCAAATCTTGCCCTGAGGATCTTTAAAGGCACCGTCGCCGTAAACCATAACTTCAACATGCTTGCCGGTTCTTTCCAAAACCTTAGCCTGAATATCTAAAACAAGCTGTGTGCATTCACGAGGGAAGAGCTTGATCTGATTCTCGGTAGACTTGTTAGAGCCTAAAAGACCGTAATTTTCGTTGCAGCCCGAGCCGTTAACGGGTGCATTAAGAATATCGTCAAGACCAAGCACTACATCTGCGCCTGCAGCCTTTAAAATTCTCTTTGTTCTCTTTCTTGTGTGAATGTCGCAGGTGATTACGCTTTTGGTATAATTAAGAATTGCCTTGGGCTGGTTAGCAAAAACAACCTCGACCTCGGCGCCTGCTTCACGAACGATAGAGCTGTAATAATCAACATAGTCAACGCCGGTGAACTCGTGCTTGTTAACACCAAAAAGCTCACGGTATTTTTCAAGCGTAAGAACATCGCTGTAAGGGTTAACGCCTGCTTCGTCAAGCTTATCCAAGCTTACAAGCTCGTTACCCACTTCGTCAGAAGGGTAAGAGAGCATTAAAACAACCTTTTTAACACCCATTGCAATGCCCTTTAAGCAGATAGCAAAGCGGTTTCTTGACAAAATGGGGAAGATAACGCCCACAGTATCGCCCATAACCTTTGCTTTAACATCGGCGGCAATGTCGTCAACGGTTGCATAGTTGCCCTGAGCACGTGCTACGATAGATTCGGTGATAGAGATAACGTCGCGGTCTCTAAGCTCAAATCCCTCATACTCGGCAGCTTCAATTACGCTGTCGGTAACTATCTTCGCAAGGTCATCGCCCTGACGGATGATAGGGCAGCGGATACCTCTTGAAACAGTGCCTACTCTACGTTCATGGTTTTTCATATTTACAAGTCCTTTCAGAATGGATTGGAAACATAACTTAAGGTTTTTAAAATACAGTATTTCAAAAACAAAATGTATTATATCACTTTTATTTAAAGGTTTCAATATTTTTTTACTGCCAATTTTGCGATTTTTTATAATTTTATGCAATATTACATATTGTAAACCGTAGCGCTTTAAATATCTAAAAAATTTGACGAAAACTTTTTAGTAAATATTATATAATTACAAATTGTAAAGAGATGTATATTTGCTCACAAGATAATCGGTGTAATAATTCGGGTCAAATTCACCGCCGCAGGCGTTTTTAACAATCTCCGAGGGTTCTTTTAAGCAGCCGTACTTGTGAACCTTATCTTTAAGCCATTCAGTAACATGGCTGATGCTGCCGTTTTCGATGCCTCCCCAAACATCAATTTCTTTTTCCATGTTTGCAAGCATCTGTGCGCCGTAAGCACTGCCTAAAGCGTAAGAGGGGAAGTAGCCGAAGCTTCCGCCCGACCAGTGAGAATCCTGCAAACAGCCGTGCTTGTCATCGGGAACGTCAACACCCAAATATTCTTTATAAAGGCTGTTCCATGTTTCGGGGATATCCTTAACAGCCAATTCACCGCTTATAAGCTGCTTTTCGATTTCGTATCTTATCATAACATGGAAGCAGTAGGTCAGCTCATCTGCTTCTGTTCTTATTAACGAGGGCTGAGCTTTGTTGATCGCCTTATAGAACATATCGGCATCAACGCCGTTAAGCTGTTCGGGGAAGAATTCTTTAACTTTGGGGTAGATTGCCTTAACAAAGGCTTCGCTTCTGCCAACGATGTTTTCATAAAATCTTGACTGGCTTTCGTGCACACCCATTGAAACACCGCCCGCAAGACAGGTGTAATCAAGCTCGCGGTCAACGCCAAGCTCATAAAGCGCATGACCGCCCTCGTGAATTACCGAGTACATTGAATCGGCAAGGCTGTTTTCATCATAGTTTGTGGTAATTCTAACGTCCTGCGAGCTAAAATTAAGGGTGAACGGGTGCTCGGTCTCGCCAATTGTGCAGTGGTTGCGGTCAAGCCCCATCACCTCCATTAAATAATCGGAAAACTTGCGCTGAACCTCGGCAGGGTAGTGCTTGTGCAAAAAGCTGTCATCTATCTGAGGCTTTTGAGAGATCGCCTTAATAACAGGCACAAGCTTGTTGCGAAGGGTATTAAAGAAGTTATCTAAATACTTCATATCAACGCCGCGCTCATATTCGTTTAAAAGCGCATCATAAGGCAATTTGGAAGAATCGTAATAACCTGCAAATTTAATGTTAAAGGCTACAAGCTTTTCAAGGTAAGGTTCAAAAATCGAGAAGTCGCTTGTTTCCTTTGCACGGTGCCAGATATCGCTTGCATCGTTTGTCAGTCTGGCATATTCCATATATTCATCGGCAGGTATTTTTGAAAGCATGCCATAATCTCTTTTTAAAAGTTCAACTCTGCGGTTAAGCTTTTCGTCAAGCTCCTGCTTGTTTTCGCCTAAAAAGTCAAGCAGGGCCTTAGTCTCCTCGCACGCAAAAAGCTTGTGGCTTTCGCCTGCCAGAATGCCCAAAGCAACACCTCTGCCTTCGGCAGTATCTTTGGGTGCAACGGTTGCACCGTCGAGATAAAGCGCCGACTCTGCCGACGCATAAGCATACATTTTTGTTTCAAGCTCGTTAAGCTTTTCGATCGCCGTGGTTACGTTCATGTTACTTTGCCTCCTTAGGATAGTTGATTTTAAGCTTTGCAAAGAAGTCCTCTAAAATAAAGCGCTTGTCAATAACATCATAAACCCTTATTTCGCGATTTGTATCACATTCAATATAGTTAGCGTTTTGGTCAAACAAAGGCGCTTTGCGGGTGTAGAAAGTTCCGCAGTTATGATTCATGGCAAGCCCGATTGCAGGGGAGTCGCCGAGCGCCCAGCTTTCTCCGTTTATCCAGCCGGCGGTCTCTCCGAGGATTACAAGCTGGTCAAACAGATATTTACCGATTTTTCCGCACGGCATAACCTTTGCCTGAAGCTCGGCATAGCTTACCTGCATCTGAATATAACTGCTCATCGGCACCTGCCAAAGCTCGAGCGAGGACCTCATAACGGTGTTTGCGGCAATAATATCGTTTGTTGAGTTAAATTCCCAGCCGCCGTTCGGATATGCTCCGCCGCCTATCCATACACAGGTAAATCTTCCTGCGATTTCGGGGCATTTGATAAGCGCCGCACCGACATCGGTAATCGAACCCTGGCAAAGAACAAACAGTGGCTTATCATCCTCTTTTAAAGCCTCGTTTATAATAAAATCAACGCCCTCGTTGTCAACGACCTCAGTGTCACTTTCAAGAGGTAAGTCGTGCCCTGCGTAAAGCGGCACGCCGCTTGTTCCCATAAGGTCAAAAATCTTTTCGACCTCTTCTTTACCCTCCATAACAGTCGGATATCTGTTTTGTCCGCCCCACTGTGCCACAACAATGCCCTTAACATCAAATTTTGGGGTAAGCAAGGCATGAACAATTGCATATTGGTCGTCAGCCTCGCACTTGGCATCTGTCGAAAGAATTACTCTTACCCTTTTAGCTTCCTGTACTTTGAATTTATACATATAAGCTCACCTCTTTTAAAAATTAAACGCCGTTTATAAAATTATTATACTACACTTTTGCGCCGATTGGAAGAGAATTTATATAATACATTTTGCATATTATTCTAAAAACCGCAGGAGGGCTTTATGAATTTGGTTTATTACCTTGACAAAACAAAAATCGTTGCCTGGGCACGAGAGAATTTTAATAAATATCAGCCGCAAAGCGGTAACCCTGTTTGGGTACCGAGCTATCTTAACTTCTCGTTTATCGGCGAGGATAATTACGATTGCACAAACTTTGTCTCGCACGCAATTCTGGCAGGAGGCACACCCACATTCGATACGGGCGGTTGGGGAATTTCTTCTACGGGTTGGTATTTTCGTGATATTGTTAACCGTTCATCATCGTGGTCGGGCGTGGCGCCTCTTTTTGATTTTTTAACACATAACGAGGTCAGAGGACCGTTTGGAGAATACCGCCGATATGAGGACATTTACAGCGGTGTTTTCGATTTTGAAGAGGGTGATATAATTCAGTTTAATAACGGAGATTTTTGGCGGCACACAGGCATTATAACAGGCTTTGGTTATTCGCCCGAGGGCAGGCTTGAAGCGCTTGTTACGGGAAGGACCGACACAGGCAACTATAACGACAATACCATAGCGTCAGAGATATATCCAAACCTGCCCCGAAGGGTAATTAAACTTTTGGGATATTACAAATGAGATATACAAATCCTTTAAAGTGTGGTATAATAATTTAAAGAATTGTATTTTTTTAGGAGGGTAAAATGGAACTTTTGGAAGCAATGAAAAAACGTCACAGCGTGCGGCAGTATATTGACAAGCCTATTGAGGGCGAGGTGCTTAATGAACTTCAAAAAGAGATCGACGCCTGCAATAACGAGGGCGGACTTAACATTCAGCTTGTGTTAAACGAACCTAAGGCATTTGACAGCTTTATGGCGCATTACGGAAATTTTAAGGGCGTTAACAACTATCTTGCTTTGGTGGGCAAAAAATGCAAAGATTTAGATGAAAAGTGCGGTTATTACGGCGAAAGGCTGGTGCTTAAAGCTCAGCAGTTGGGGCTTAACACCTGTTGGGTTGCGCTTACTTATAAAAAGATTGCAAACGCTTTTAAAATTGAAAATGACGAGAAATTTACGGTTGTTATTTCAATAGGCTATGGCAGAAACCGAGGCTTAAAGCGCAAATCTAAAACCGCCGAGCAGGTGAGTAACATCAGTTCTTCCTCGCCCGAGTGGTTTAAAAACGGCGTTGAGGCGGCGCTTTTGGCACCGACTGCCGTTAACCAGCAAAAGTTTAATTTAACCCTTAACGGAAATAAGGTAAAGGCAAAGGCAGGACTTGGCCCATGTGCCAAGATGGACCTTGGAATTGTTAAATATCACTTTGAAATTGGCGCAGGCAAAGAAAATTTCGAGTGGGAATAAAAAAATAAAGCCACCGGGTCGACCGATGGCTTTTAATATGTAACAAATTTTACAGTGTGCTTACAAACTGTGCCAAACCGTTTGCAATAAAGTCAAGGTTTTCCTGCTCGCAAACAGTGTCTTTATTAGTGTGAATTTTGTCGCAGTAATATTCGATGATTTTTGCCTTTTTGCAGGCGCAAACTGCAATGCCGTGCTTAAACTGGCTCTGGTCCGAGGGGTAGATGCAGCCCTCCATATTGTTCATCAAAAGATTTCTGCCGGCCTGAGCCTGCATTGCCGAAACAAGCTTTTCGTAAAAGGGGAGCGCACGGGTCTCTTTTTTGGTGAAGAAAAGAATGTTTTCACCCTCACCAACGCAGTCCATATTTATAATAAGCTTTTCTTTTTTTACAACTTTATGTTCTCTAGCATAAGCGCCCGAGCCTCTCATGCCCTTTTCCTCGTTATCAAAAAGAATAAAAGCAACCTTGCCTCTCTGTTCCGCAGGTATGCGTGCCATAAGCTCGAAAACTGAAGCCACGCCCGAGGTGTTGTCGTTTACGTTATTTTTGTTTGCAGGGCCCAATAGCATAAGCAAAAGTACCAGCCAATAAAACAAAAGCCCCACATCATAACCGATTTCACGGCTGTTTGTGAAGTGCTCGACTGCAGCACCGATTCCTAAGCATATGGCAAGTAAAACAAGCACAATGCCAATTTGATAAATAAGATAGAATAGAATATTTTTTGGTGTTATAAAATTCGGAACAGGCATAACAGGCGGGGTATCGTAATGTGCGGTAAAAACAGTCGCGGCTGTTTCGGGGTTGCCCACAACCACGTTATTGTTGCCCGTGTTCCACTCTGTTTTCGCGTCATAGCCTAAGCTGTTAGCCTCGTTAACAGCCCATTCACAAAAGCTTTCTTTTTGTTTTTTGTTTTTTCGAACAGGAAACTGTTCGACTAATGTATCAATGTAACTCATTATTGTGTCAGTCCTCTGAAATAAATGTTTTGTAAGAGAAAAACAGTGCAGCAAGTGTAATACCTGCCGCACTGCTTTTGCTTTAATTTAGAAACCGTGTGCGGCTTTCCATTCGTTAACTTTGGTCTGTGCGAGGCGTTTAATGTTCTCTTCGGGATAAATCGATTCGGCACCGCCGTTAACGTAAATGAAATACTTGCCGTCAGCAGTTTTGTAAAGGCTTTCCTCATATCCTGCGGGGTCGCCCATTTCACCGCTGGTGAACTTGGCAACAAGCTCAGCAGTCTCGGTGTCATACTCTACTTTGCAAATAATCTTTTTCATCTTTTATTAATCCTTTCTATTTTAACACTTATGCTTTAAAAGCGTTAAGTGCTTTTATCTTGTAAACTTAGACATAAACTGCCATGCGTGGTCGCAGGTGTGGTGGCGGCACTCGTGACCCTGACCGCTTATGCTTGCGAATGCTGTGCGATAAACGCCGTCTTCGCTTTCAAAATAGTTAATTGTCAAAACGCTTCCGCGAGAGGGGTCGTCGATCTTTTCAACCTTGTCGCCGCTTATGCCCCAAATACGGTCGGGCCATGTTTCTCTGTCCTCAAACTTAACGTCATAAGGCGTTTTGCACTTGTTGATCTCAAATACATATCTCATTCTGTCCCAGCACTTTTCACCCTGGAAGGGAAGCTCCGGCAAAGGTGTTATCTCACCGCCCGAATAGAACACAGGAACAGGAATGTCACGGTTTACCCTTGGTGCAGGTCTGCCATAGGTGTTATAGCCAACGTCAAATGTAGCGTCCATCGGTGCAAGTGCTGCAAAAACTTCGGGGTATTCCTGACAAAGATCCCACGATTTGCAGCCGCCCATCGAGAAGCCGCTTGCATAAATACGATGCTCGTCGATCGAGTATTTATTCTTAAGCTTGCCGATTAATTCGATCATTTCGGTTGCGGTGCTGTTTAAGTGATTCTCGACAGCAACAAGCAAGAAACCGTATTTTTGTGCAACACGGTACCAGCCCGAAACATGAGAAATGTAATAAGAAGAATCTCCGCCGCCGTGGAAAGCAAGAAGAAGCGGTACAGGTCCGTTATCAAAAAGGCCCTTGTTGTAATAAGCAATGTAACCCACGCGGTGAGTGGCCGTTCCCTTGTCGTCGCCGCAGTTATCGGGCGAGGTGGCAACAACTTCGTAACCGGGTTCTTCAACCATACCTATCTCGTCCATATAAGGCTCGTTTTCCAAAACGCCACACCAGCGCTTGAAGCGGTAAACAAAGCTTTCAAAGTCGCCTTTAATGTCAGAGGTTTCTTTAACCAGAACGTGCTCGCAAGAGGATTTTAATGCCTCGTTTATATCATTACTGTTTGCAACCGAAACAACAGCAAAATCCTTTCTTTCGGGCGAGGGAATAACCGAGAGGTTTTCAAGTGTTACAACGGCAGGGGTAATTTCGCCGGGCCCCCAAAGAAACTGACCGTTTACGGTTTTTAAATAGTTTTTAGCAATAAAGTCTGCCGATTTTCCGTATCCGTAAAGAAAAGCTCTGAAAATTGCGCCTCTGATAAAGCAGTCGCCCAGTTCACCGGTAAAGCGGTTTCTGTAAGTAACGATTCCGTCACGGAAGTACTGATGGATTCTCGACTCGGCAATCAGGTCAACAAACAGCTCATAAGGAGCGTTGTCCCAGCCGCCCTCGCAGGTGGGAGAAACAAATACAACGCTTGTTGAATATTTTGCCGCGATCTCGGTAAAGCCGTTTTTATCGGCAAATTCAACAGCCTCGTCAGCGGTCATTTCATTTTCCTCAAAAACCAAAAGATAAGGCGCCTTAAAGCCAAAGTTAACAATGTCAGCCAAAGGGTTGCCCTCGGGAACGTATACCTTAACCTTGAAATTTTCAAACGAATGTGCCCAGAATTTTGCGCCGTTTTTAAGCGTTGTAACTGCGGGTATATTTTTCATGCCCATAAGTGTTCCTCCTGTCAAGTTAATTATGTTTAATGCCGGTTAACAGTCATATTATAAACGATTTTGCAAAAGAATTCAAGATGCTGACATAGATTGTTAATTTTGAGGTAAAAAAACAAGGGTGCCGGCAAGCGACACCCTTTAGGGGTTATTTCATCAGTTCATCTGTAAGCCGAATAATTTCGGGAGCGATGCGTTCACGCTCTTTTTTGATGATGCGGTTATAGATTGGGTATGCAAGGGCGATAAGTATCATTCCCAGGACACCGAGCGCAATTCCGATAAGCATTGTAAGGCTTGAAAGCGCCCCGAGGATCTCGCCCAATTCGGTCATCAAAAGGCTCATTCCCGTTCCCATAATCAGTGCGCCGATGATGCCGATTATTAAGGAAACGACAGAAGCCTTTTTTGTGACGCTTGCATCAAGTCTGCGAAGCTGCTCCATTTTGTCGATTTCCTGCTCGTTTGGTGCAATGTAACGTTCGCGGATCTTCTTGATCTCTTCCTGCTCCTTTGCGCAGTAAGTATAGTTAAAGGATCTGTTTTCTTCGGTCATTTTTGTTCTCCCTTTATCTTTTTTATCTCTTTGGTAGAGCGCGCGATCATATAAATAGCCATAATTATAATAAACAAGCAAACAACGGCTCCAGTTGCTCCAAGCATGATCTTTCTCGTCAGCATATCGGTTGTTCCGTCATCGAAAGTTGTCAGCATGGTTGATTCCAGCGTCAGCATCGAAACACAGGCAGCGGCAAGGCTGATAGCCTTAGATGCTGAGTAAACGGGGCTTTCATATTTGCGGTATTTCACGATGCTGATAATAGCCATTGTAAAAGCGGTAAATGTATATGCCGCCATTGCAATGGTGGTAATTTCGTGATGGTTGAAGGTGCGGTTCCAATAGACCATAAAGAAAACCATAAGTGAAAGAGCCAAGTTCATGATCAGAAACACAATACCGCAGGCGCGGTACTTTTTCAGTTCCTCATCCAATCGCTCACCCGAACTGTATTTTCTTGTGTGTCGTATCAAATAAAACCGCATCAGCGCTAAGCAGATGTAATATCCCGCCAGCGAGAAAAACCAAAAGGACGAATGGAAAAAGCCAAGCCCTAACTGAAAGACAGCGTATGCCGAGTTCCAGAAAAACGAGCCGTAAAGAGATACATTTACTCTCAGACGAGTATCCTCGTGCCAACGCTTGATATAGCGATTTTCGTTCTTGAAATTTTTAAAGTAATGTATCAATTTAGGTGTGCGAAGGCACCACACCGTTAATGTATAAAAAGCAAGCAAATAAGAAACAATGGCAGCAACCGAGTCTGTCCCCATAAACACCATGGAATATACAAGAAAGACCGTTGCTATGGGTATGAGTACGATCATAATTGCAATATGCGGAAACAACAAAGCTTTACCTAGTTTCTTCCAGCCCATCATATTGTGTTCCTCCGAATCTTTACGGTAAAGGTAGTGCCTTTGCCTAATTCGCTCTCTACCGAAATATCGCTTCCGGTAATGTCGATAACACGCTTGACAAGGGCAAGCCCCAGACCGTTGCCCTGCGTTGCGTGAGAGGTATCGCCCTGATAGAATTTATCAAACATACGCTTGCCGACCTCGGCAGAAATACCGCAGCCTGTGTCGCTTATTTTTACAACGGCATAATCATCATCCGACTTTATAGACAAAGAAACGGTACCGTTTCTTTCGGTAAATTTGATGGCATTTGAAAACAGGTTATTCCAAACAAGGCTCATCATTTCGGCATCTGATTTAACGGTAACGCCGTCCTCAATGTCGGTTTTAATATCAAGCTCTTTCTTTTCCCACGCTTCTTCAAAACCGAGTAAGCACTCGCACACCTGCTCGCTCAGGTCGTATTCCTCAAACTGTGGTATGATCTGCTGGTTTTCCAGTTTATTCAGCTTCAGTATGTTAGTGATTAGATTTGCAAGACGGCGTGAAGCATCAGTGATAGCCTTAGCGTATTCCACACGATTTTCATCCGGCAAATTCGGTTGCTGCAGCAATGTTCCATAGTTCTGCATCACAGCAAGGGGCGTTTTTAATTCGTGAGATACATTTGCCACAAAATCGGTACGTAATGTTTCGGTCGATGACAGTTCCTCTGCCATTTTGTTAAAACAATCAATTACTCTGTTAAAGGTATCGTCTGTACCTAATTTGTTTTGCGGCTTAACACGAACGGTAAAATCACCTTGAACGATCTTTTCTGCCGCTTCGGTAATTCGCTTTACGGGGCGTTCAACGGTCAGCTTTCTGCGGACGGTGTCGAATACCGTAAATATCAAGCTTAAAAGCGCAACATTCCAGAATGTAAGCTTAGCTGCAGCACTGATATTTGCGTCGGTAAGTGTTATCTCCAAGGTTTCTCTTAATGTAGACACAAAAAGCATTGTGCAGCAGGTTATAACAAAGGCAACAAGCAAAAAGAACACGAAATAATGATTAAACCACTTTAGAATGCGTTTTATTAAGGTGTATTTTTTCATTTTATCACCGCCTTATAGCCAAGGCCGTGAACAGTCACGATCTCAAACGCATCGCAACTGCTTAATTTTGAACGGAGTTTAGTCATATATACATCTACCGTTCTCGTTCCCGACTCGGTGTCCGCATCCCAAAACTCGTCCATAAGCTGTGTACGGGTAAAGGTCTTTTTGGGATAGGACAGGAGCTTATAAAGCAGATTGAACTCTCTTTGTGTGAGGGGGATCTCATCGCCGTCAAGGTAAGCTGTGTGCTCATCGGAATCCATTGTAAAATTGCCGACTTCAAGTCTGCGGCTGGATGCGATTTTCGCACGGCGCAAAAGCGCACCGATGCGCAAAAACAGTTCGTCCAAATCAATGGGCTTTACCATATAATCATCTACGCCCACACGGTAGCCACGCTGCTTAGATGCAAAATCATCACGGGCGGTCATAAACAGAATGGGGATGTTTTCATTTAATGTGCGTACGGTCTTTACAAACTCAAAGCCGTCAATGTTCGGCATCATAATATCCGATATGATCAGGTCAAATACTGTTTCATACATCACGTCATATGCTTCCTCGGCAAAAAGGCATCCCGTTGCTTCATATCCGCTTTGATTAAGGAAAGAACATACACTGCGATTCAGTTCTCTGTCATCTTCAACAACTAATATTTTAAACATAGGCACATACCTCCATATTGCTATCTATCATTATACACTATAACACCCAAATGTTAAAGTTTTGTTTGCGTTTTATTGCCTTTTGAACACTTCTTTTAAAAAACAGAGCCGATAAGATATCGACTCTGCAATAAAATCAAACCAAACTTGAATATGACCCATTACAATATTGGTGTAAAAATTCTAACAACCGCTGACAGTATGGATTTGTTTGCGGCATCAACTGACCGACGAATTGGAATCTGTTTATTTTACATTCAGCACATAGTTGCCGCCTTGAAATGAAAAAGCATTGTTAAACGACACAGTTTCAGTCGATACACAAGTGAAGCCTAACTTTTCCAACAATCTGCAAGAGGGTATGTTGTCAACCGCTGTTCCTGCCGTAAAACGGGTTGCACCACATTCAGAAACAAAATATTCAACAAGTGCTTTTGTGCTTTCATAGGCGTAACCCTTGCCGTGATATGCGGAGTGAAAGCAATAGCCGATCTCGTAGCCCGCTTCGGTCTTGTGCGCGTCGATATAGCCAATGACGGTATCATCAAGGCAGACGGCAAGAAATATATGCTCAAAGCTACCGTTTGTCGTCTCCCATCTCATCACCCTCGCACGAACATCCTCGTCATCGGTATCGTGCGGCACGTCGTACTGTGAAAGGGCGGAAGTGTTAAAGTCCACCCATATTTCTTTTATCATCTTCCAATCGTCCGCAACGATGCGGCGGATGGTGAGTCTTTCTGTTTTTAGTATCATAGTTTTTTCCTAATTTAGAAGTAGGCGGCGACTCGGCGAACCGAATCGCCGCCCTTGTGTTAGTTATTCAATGTGTGCGAAAGTTGTACCCAAGCCAATATCAAAGCCAAGTGCTTGATACATTTTTTCATCACACGGCGCACAGCATACCGTTAAGCTCGATATACCATTATCCTTGCACCATAGTTGTGACGCTTGTGCCAATTTCCTAGCAATGCCTTTGCCACGGAAAGCCGGTTCGATGTAAAAATCCTCATATATGCCAGTATCCGAGCAAGAGAAGGTAGAATAGCATTTTGCAACGCTACACATACCGACAGCCCGGTATCCACGCTTTGCAACAAAGAAGGTGATCTTGCCGTCTTTGATAGCTTGCTGAAGCTGTTTCTGCATTTCCTCCGTGAGCGATTCTTCACCGATGTCTTTTTTGAAGCCGTTTTCCAATTTCAATAGCTGCCAATCGGTTGGATTGTCCAAGACCTCTACGGTGAAAGGCGTTTCATCGTTTGGTGGCAAAATCATCAACGGCTCGCCCCATTCGTCAACACCGTTCTCAATGAAACCTACACTTTTCCAAAAGCGCAGGCGGCGATCATTACTGCCATAATTCAATTCGGCATAGAGTGCGCCGTTTTCCTCTGCCCAATTCAACAGAACTTTGGCACATTTTTTGCCTGTACCGTTTCCACGATATTCCGGATATACGCAGTATTCCATAATGAAGCATTTGCCATCCTCGGAAGTGTAGATTACGGGCAGGGCAAAGCCTATGTCTTGTCCGTTCCGCTGAAAGAACAGGTAGTAGCACCGATCTTGCGGTCTGTCGTGGATTTCCTGCATCGTAGTTCGGTATTCATCACTGAGGAAGTAATCTCTTTCCTCTGCGTTCGGGTCGGGAAACATATCCCGCTTGTAATAGGTGTGAAGCTGCTCCCAAAAGAGCGCAACGTCGTTTTCCATGATCGCTTCACGGATGGTGATTTGGTTTTCCATTTTGTTTCCTCCAAAATTTTATTCGGAGGGTTAGGAAGCGTGAACCCTCCATACACGATTCATTTTCATATGTCATCACCCTTTCTATAAATTTAGTTTGTATTCACACATCAAGTATGATGTTGATACCCAAAAGTATTGTGCAGTACTATTTTTTGGTATAGTACCTCGTATAAGAAATTCATGGTATCAATTTGGTGTTACTTGCGGTATCAATAAGCTGATGTTTTCCAAAAGTGTCCGAAAATACTGGGATTTTCGGACACTTGTAAGCCATATGGTATTATTCCCACTCGCTTTTGAAATCCATAACTTAAACAATTTTGTATGGGCATTTTAGCTTGTGGTATTTGTCACATCTGTATTATCCATAATGTATGGACTATCAGATTTTTTGTTGCCATAGTGTTGCCACGCAACATAGATATTATAGCCGATACAAAGAATAATTGCAAGGGGTTTTCATTAAAACACAACCTTTACAGTCGTACCTTTTCCAAGTTCGCTTTCAAGCGTGACTTTTCCGCTATGGTAGGCTACAGCGTGTTTTACGATGGAAAGACCGAGACCCGTGCCGCCTGTTTCTTTGGAGTGGCTCTTATCCACACGGTAGAAGCGTTCAAAGATACGGGACTGATGTTCCGGTGCAATGCCGATACCGGTATCGCTGACGGATACAGCAGTACGACCATTTTCTTTTCCGATGCTGATAGCTACCTTGCCGCCGTCTACGTTATAACGAATCGCATTATCGCAGAGATTATAGATAATCTCATAAATGTAACGGCGTACACCATAGATGGTTTGTGGTTCTCCCTCAATGTTAAGGGTAACATTCCTTTTTGCCGCTGAGACGGTCAGCACCTCGACAACCTCTTTTGAAACATCCATAAGATCCACCGTTTCGGTTGCAGGCTCGTGATTTTCGTCAAGCTGAGAAAGACGGATAATATCGTTAATAAGGCTGACAAGCCGTGTAGCTTCTTTACGGATATTACCTACAAATCTGCTTGTGTCCTCCGGCTTAACAAGTCCGTTTTCCAAAAGCTCGGCACTTCCGATAATGGATTGAAGCGGTGTTTTCAATTCGTGCGTAACATTAGCGGTAAATTCCTGTCGGTTGCGCTCGGCAAACGCCTTGTCAGTAATATCAAAGGCAAGAATAACCGCACCCAAAGTCTTTCCGTCAGATACAATGGGGTTAATGTTAAACTGATACTCATTGCCGTTTCTTTGTGTTTTAAACTCACTGTGTTTTCCTGAAAAAGCGCCTTCGACCGCCTTGCTCATATCGGTGGTTCTGTCAAACACAAGAAAATCCTTACCTACGGCGCTTTCTTTCACAGAAAAAATACTTGCCGCCGCCGTATTCATACTGAGTACCATTCCATGTTCGTCAAGCAAAACAAGTCCTTCGCTCATAGAGGATATGATCTGTTCAAACTCGTCGGATTTACGGTGCAAAGTCTCCATCTGTGATTTTATTTGCTTATGCTGCTTATGAATTTTAGTAAGAATGGGACTTAGTTCTTCGTATGAATTGTTATCTTCGGGGTGTTCCAAATCAAGATTCAATAGCGGCTCAGTTACCTTCTTTGCCATTCTATGTGACAAAACAAGTGCAACAATAACAGCAACGATAACGATCGCACAGATTGCAGGAAGCATACTGAGGATCAAAGCACCTACAGTCAACTGACTGACCGAGATACGAAGCACGTTTCCGTCATCCAACAATACCGCTTCATAAAATGTCTTTTCAGTAAGGGTAGAGGAATTTCTTGCACTGCTGCCTTTGCCGTGCTCTATTGCTTCTTTGATTTCCTCTCGGTCTACGTGGTTTTCCATCTCGCTTGCATCGGCTTCGGTGTCATACAGCACCTTGCCATCTGCAGCTACCACGGTGAAACGAAAAACGGTGGAATCGAAATTATCAAAATATTCTATCCCTACATCGTTTACCGTATCGGCAACAAGGGAAAGTTCGGCTTTTAGCTGTGACACCTGCGTTTGATTGAAATAATCGTACAAAAACGTCGTTGCGATCACAAGGCTTGAGAGCAGTACGATCAAAGCGACGGATATAATGGAGCGAAATATTTTCTTTGTCATACTTCACTCTCCAATCTGTACCCAACGCCGATGACCGTCTTGATCTGACCGCCTGCTTCTCCCAATTTCTGACGGAGCGTTTTGATGTGCATATCAACGGTACGGGTTTCGCCTATGTAGTCCGAACCCCATACCTCACTCATCAGCTTATCCCTTGAAAAAACAATGTTGGGATTTTGCATAAACAGACGAAGCATATCAAATTCCTTGTGGGTAAGCTCTATCTTGTCATCACCTACAATAACAAGATGTTCTTTTTCTTTCAGCGTGATATTACCAACCGTAAGTTCGTCAGCAGAAGCATTTTTATCCGTGCGGCGAAGCACGGCATTGACACGGGCAACCATTTCCATAACGCCAAAAGGCTTTACAAGGTAATCATCTGCACCTGAATTTAGTCCGGAAATTTTGTCCATCTCCGTACCTTTTGCCGTAGCCATAATGACGGGAATGCTCTTGTACTTCGTGTCATTACGGAGTTTTTTCAGTATCTCCACGCCGTCCATACCTGGAAGCATAATATCAAGGATTATCAGCTTCGGAATTTCGGTTTTCAGCGCCTCAAACATAGAAGCACCGTCAGCAAAGCCACGAGCGGAAAATCCCGTCTGTTCTAAAGTATAAACTTCAATGTCACGGATGGTATTGTCGTCATCAACACACCAAATCATATACTACTCTCCTTTGTGAGTACCCGTCACGGAGAACTCCACCCACTCTGCAATATTTACAGCGTGGTCGCCGATACGCTCGAAGTATTTAGCGATCATAAGAAGGTCAACGGCGTATTCTCCGTCAGCGGTATTTTCACTTATCATTTTTATCAAAGTATCCTTAACTCTACTGAAAGCATCGTCCACAACGTCATCGTGCTCGCAAACATGCCGGGCAAGGGTAAGATCCTGCTTTACATAGGCATCAATGCTGTCCGTCACCATTTTGCAGGTGGCTTCTGCCATAGGCTTAAAGTCGGCAAGTTCTGCACCGGTTCTGCCGTCAAGGAAGGGGATAATTTCAGCAATATCCTCCGCCTGATCGCCGATACGCTCCATATCGGTAATCATTTTAAGGGCGGCGGAAATAACACGAAGGTCACGGGCAACAGGCTGTTGCTGAAGCAGGAGCTTTAAGCAGATGGACTCGATTTCTCTCTCCATTTGGTCAATTTCGTGTCCTTTTGTCTTTGCTTCATTTGCGCCTTTACTGTCACCGTTCAGAAGTGCTTTCGCAACAAGTGCAATCAGTTCTTCGCACTGTGCGCCCATTTCTATCATTTTCTTATTCAGCATCAAAAGCTGTTCATCAAATCTGTTTCTCATATTATTAACCAAACCTTCCCGTAATGTAATCTTCCGTTCTCTTATCCTTGGGAGTCGAGAACATTTTCTCGGTGTCGCCGTACTCTACAAGCTCACCGAGCAGGAAAAAGGCGGTCTTATCCGAGATACGAACAGCCTGCTGCATAGGCAAGCTGTGCCATGAAGAACGACTTGCCAACCTTGGGCGCTCCTGCGAACAGGTAGGTGCCGGAGTAGAGCAGACCGTCTATGACGGGCGGTCTGCTCTGATATACTGTTTCGTACAGCTCATTCATGGACACCGTATGCAGATATGCCGGGTCATTCATTTGCTGCATCTGACGGTAGATTTCTTCAAGATTTTCCGAAGAATTTTCACCGGGGTAATTGATTTCTGAGTTTTCAGTTGTTATAATATCCGTGTTACATAGTTGAATTGACTGCCTTTCATCTGCGCCAACAGATGTTGCAAGGGCAGTCTTTTCTTTTGCATCAATCATTCGCATCCTCTCCTTTCAGTCCCTGCATGGTGACGGCAATGAGGTCGATGGTACTGAGCAGTTCGTCGGGTACGCTGTCCCCGGCGGCGATACGCTCAAGTTCTGCGAGGATTGCCGCCATTTGGGTTTTGAGTGCTTTGTGCACTCTCGGATTGGGCTGTACCACCACTTCACGCCCCATGCACTTGCGGTAGCAATATTCCTGTTTGGGAAGTCCCGACAGGGCTACGGCTCTGTTCAGTTCTTCCTGTTCTTCCGGCGATACTCGGAAGCCCACCGTAATGCTGCGAAAACGGTTGTGTTTGTCTACGTTCTTTGCTGACATCAATATCACGCTCCTTTGCTAAGATCGTCCAGCTTGCTTGCCATCTCTTTCTGCTTGGAAGGGAACAGGTGGGCATATCGGTAGGTGATCTCTATGCTTTCGTGTCCCACTCTGTCGGCAATGGCTACCGCAGAGAATCCCATGTCGATCAGCAAACTGATGTGGCTGTGTCTCAAATCGTGGATTCTGATACGCTTAACCCCTGCGGCTTCTGCTCCTCTGTCCATTTCTCTGTGCAAGTAGCCCTTGTTGATGGTGAAAATACGGTCTTTCTTTTTCAGCCCGTATTGCATTTTGAAGAACTCTTGCATTTCCTCACAGAGAAAATCCGGCATTTGGATGGTACGATTGCTTTTCTTGGTCTTGGGAGAAGTAATCACATCCTTTCCTTTCAATCTCTGATAGGTCTTGTTGATTTTTACTGTTCCTCGCTCAAAATCGAAATCTGCTGGGGTCAGAGCCAACAGCTCGCCCTCACGGATGCCCGTCCAATAAAGCATCTGAAATGCGTAGTAGGAAACAGGCTTGTCCATCATTTCTTCCGCAAATTTCTGATATTCCTCTTTCGTCCAGAACAGCATTTCTTTGCGTTCCTCACTGCCCATGTTTCCGGCCTTCGCTGCCGGATTGGAGCGCAGATCGTAAAATCGTACTGCGTGGTTGAAAATGGCGGAGAGCTGATTGTGCAGCGTTTTGAGGTAGCTCTGGGAATAGGGCTTGTGCTTTTCATCACGGTAGGCAAGCAGTTCGTTCTGCCACGCAATTACATCCTTGGTGGTGATCTCATTGATCTTGCGCTTGCCGAAATAGGGGATGATCTTTGTCTGGATGATATTCTCCTTGGTTTGCCAGGTACTCTCTTTCAGCCTTGCTTTGAGATCAGCGGTATAAATCTCCACAAAGGCTTCAAAGCTCATATCCAAGTCCCCGGCGCTCTGCTGCTGGAACTTCTGCTCCCATTCCTGAGCTTCGCGGCGGGTATTGAATCCTCGCTTGCATTTTTGCTTTCTTGCTCCTGTCCAGTCTGTATACTGAGTGACCACATACCATTTTCCACTTTCTTTGTTCTTATAAGCAGGCATTTTCTTCGCTCCTTTCTGCTCCGTAGAGCCTTTCGTTGAAATACTGACGGTTGACACGTCCGGCGATGGTGATATAACCTTTCGCTTTCAGTTCTTCGTTGAGCTGGCGCATAATCTTGTATGCGTGTGTCGTTGACACATCCAGCTCCTTTGCGACTTCATCCACTCGGATAAACTTCTTGTCCATTCAAATCCTCCTTTCTTGATTTTTGGGTATACTATTCCTTATTTAGTGTCGGAATACTTTCTGGCCGCCATCCGATTTGCCCGGGCGGACATCCTTAAACATATTCGCTTAAGTCTGCATCATCAGTATACTAAACAAATTCCGTTATGTCAAGCGGTTTTGGAGAAAATATTAAATAATTTTGTTTAGCCTATCTTGACACACACTAAACATTTATGTTATACTAACGACAACAATCCGAAAGGGAGAGAAGACTATGGCAATCGGTGAAAGAATCCGTTTTATACGCAATCTGCGTGGTATGACGCAGAAGTGGCTCGGTCAAGCCGTGGGATTTCCCGAAAAGACCGCTGATATTCGCATGGCACAGTATGAGTCCGGCTCCAGAACACCCAAGGAAGATTTGGTAAAAGCTCTTGCGAATGTTCTGGAAGTTTCTCCTTTGGCTCTGAACATCCCCGATATTGACAGCGATCTGGGCTTTATTCATACGCTTTTCGCTATCGAGGACATTCATGGTGTAAGAGCAGAGAAGCAAGGGGACGAGGTACATATTGTCTTTGATGGCAGTAAGCGCACAATGAATGATTCCGTTTTCAAAATGCTTTCCGCATGGGCTGACCAAGCCGAAAAGCTGAGAAACGGCGAAATCAGCAAAGATCAGTATGACCGTTGGCGTTATACATTCCCGGCAGAGGACACCACGCAGCGCTGGGTGAAAGTTCCTTCGCAGGAACTCAGCGATATGCTGATAAAAGCCTTCAAAAAGGATCTGAAATAATCTCCAATAGACGACAAAAAGCCCGTACTGACATCCGATCAGTACGGGCTAAAATGTTAATATGGGTATTATGTGAGATGGTCGAAATTATTCTTTACTCACAAGCCACTCGCAACGCAGAATAATTGCATTGCGGCGGAATCTTATCAAAACCTTATCAGAAGAAGTGAGCGAAGTCCGAAAACCGTTGCAATTACTGGGTTTTTCGGATTTTTCGTTTTATTCCCACTCGCTAACCATTTTTGTCTCTGGTGTCTACAAGTAAGAATTTGGGTCATTTTCTATGGCATTTCGGGTCAAAATTGCACGTTTTTCTCACCTGTTTCAGAGGTCTACAGGCATTTGACCTCATTTTGACCTCACGATTTGTCCTCAATTATGGGAGATGTAAGCGTTGATCACTAACTTGGAGTAATGAGGACTGTCTCTGAAATCTCTCAGGTGGCTTGTGGGTGTTGTTTCGTCTCACAAACGAAAACCGATTATTGTGTGCAATGTTGTCTGATGGCTTGCAGGTAATACCTCCTGTAAGCGTCCTCATTATATCACAAATTCGGCAAAATTACAACTATCCCAGATGTAACTAATTTATGAACGGCAAAAAGAGCCTCCAGCGAACTGCAAGCTCTTTTGCGAGAATGGGTATTTATTATTTCCGACGATGCTTCAAAATGTAGTCGTAACCAAGGTGGCGGCATCTATCGCAGGGTTCCTTTTCTTTCTGGAACGGGTCTCGTCTGGTGATAATGTACTCGTTGCTGTCTCTATATTCATCCAGGCATCTTTTACAGAGACAACGCACGTCGTCCTTGGGCGCATGATAAACCCACAACCCATAGGTCTTTTTCAGCGCCTTGGAAATCGCATTGAGTGTGGCATGATCTTCTACGGTTCCGATATAAGGACCCAACTCATTTTGATTTACTGTGCGGATTTGTTCCAACATAACGGTGGATGGACGATCAAGCCCGTAACGCTCACCAAGGAAAATATGCGAAGGAAGATACATCCCTTTCTG
>JAFUOD010000002.1 GCA_017472735.1 Oscillospiraceae bacterium
GCTGCTGGCACACATACCTACACCGTAACAGAAGTAAACGGCGGCGAGACTATCGACGGCATAACCTACGATGACAGCGAAATCACTGTAACCGTAAATGTTGTTGACAACGGCGACGGAACCTTGACCGCTTCTGTGGACGCTAACTCTCCTGCAATTGCATTCCAGAACGAGTACAACGTTGGCAAGACTTCGATTACCCTCGAAGGCGCCAAGACCCTCACAGGCAAGACCTTGACTGACAATCAGTTCAGTTTTGTGGTGATGGAAGGAACAGCCAAGGTCGCCGAAGGCACCAACGCCGCTGACGGCACTATCACATTCGAGGCTATTGAGTACACCAAGGCAGGCACTCACACTTATGTAATCTCCGAGGTCAACGGCGGCGAGATAATCGATGGCATAACCTACGATGACAGCGAAATCACAATCACCGTAAACGTAGTAGATAACGGCGACGGTACATTGACCGCTTCTGTAGACGCTAACTCTCCTGCAATTGCATTCCAGAACGAATACAACGTTGGTAAGACTTCGATTACCTTAAAGGGTACGAAGGCCTTGACAGGCAAGACCTTGACTGACAATCAGTTCAGTTTTGTGGTGATGGAAGGAACAACCAAGGTTTCTGAAGGCACCAATGCTGCTGACGGAACAATCACCTTTGACGAGATTGAATACACTAAGGCTGGCACTCACACTTATGTAATCTCCGAAGTAAATGGCGGCGAGACAATCGATGGCATAACCTACGACGCTGACACCATCACCGTAACCGTAAATGTCGTAGACAACGGCGACGGTACATTGACCGCTTCTGTAGATGCCACCTCACCCGAAATCAAGTTCGAGAACGAGTACAACGTTGGCAAGACCTCTATTACCTTAAAGGGTACCAAGACCTTGACAGGCAAGACCTTAACCGACGGTGCGTTTACCTTTACTGTTTACGAGGGCGAAGATGAGGTTTCCGAAGGCACCAATGCTGCTGACGGCACTATCACATTCGAGGCTATCGAGTATACAAAGGCAGGCACTCACACTTATGTAATCTCCGAGGTAAATGGCGGCGAGACTATCGACGGTATCACCTACGACGCTGACACCATCACCGTAACCGTAAATGTTGTTGACAACGGCGACGGCACTTTGACGGCTTCTGTAGATGCCAATTCTCCTGCAATTGCATTCCAGAACGAATACAACGTTGGCAAAACTTCGATTACCCTCGAGGGCACAAAGACCTTGACAGGCAAGACCTTGACTGGCGGTGCATTTACCTTCACCGTTTACGAAGGCACAACCAAGGTCGCCGAAGGCACCAATGCCGCAGATGGCACAATTACCTTTGACGAGATTGAATACACCGCTGCTGGCACACATACTTACACCATAACAGAAGTAAACGGCGGCGAGACCATCGACGGCATAACCTACGATGACAGCGAAATTACTGTAACCGTAAACGTAGTAGATAACGGCGACGGAATCTTGACCGCTTCTGTAGACGCTAACTCTCCTGCAATTGCATTTGTGAACACCTATGCAGTAAGCGGCGAAGCAAGCATAACTCTTAACGGTACAAAGATTCTTGACGGTCGAGCAATGGTAGACGGTGAATTCGAGTTTGAAGTTAAGGAAGGCGACGATGTTGTTGCAAGAGGCACCAACAACGCGAACGGCGAAATCCTCTTTGAAACCATTACCTATACCGCCGCAGGTACACACACCTATACAGTAACCGAGGTTAAGGGCACTGATAAGGAAATAACTTATGACGAAGCCTCTTACACAGTTGTTGTTAATGTTACCGACAACGGCGACGGCACTTTGACCGCATCGTTTGAAGGCGAAGCTCCTGTTATCGAGTTTGCAAACACCTATACCTACATTGATGACAACGCTTACCTTACCCTTAAGGCGACCAAGGCTTATAACAAGGGTACCTTAAAGGGTGATGACTTCAGCTTTGAGCTTAAGGATGAAAGCGGAAATGTTTTGCAGACCGTAACAAACGATGTACAGGGCAACATTACCTTTGAAACCATTACCTATACTGCACAGGGAACTTACCTTTACACAATTAACGAGGTGATCGGCAGCGACAGCGACATCAAGTATGACAAGTCGGTTTATACCGTAACAGTTAACGTTACCGCACAGGCTGACGGCAAGCTTGTTGCAGACATTGCTATTACCGTGAATGAAACTGAGACCGAGGAAATCATCTTTATCAACACTTATGATAAGCCCGCACCGCAGACACCTATTGACGGACATATAAAGATAAATGTAAAGAAGCAGATCGTTGACGAAACAGGCGATGGCTATAAGCTTGACGGATTCGTATTCATTCTTGAGAATCTTACAACAGGTCAGATTTACAATGCTACATCTGACGTAAACGGTGACGCAGTATTCGATGTTGGATTTACAGTTGCAGAGGTTGGCAATATTTATGAATATGAGCTTACCGAAGCTGATACAAGAATTGAGGGCATGGAGTATGATACCTCGGCTCACAGATTCAATATTAAGGTAACCTATATTCCTCCTATTGCAAAGGTTGATGCTTACATCTACCGTGACGGTAAGACCTTAACGGGCGTTATAGCAACATTTGTTAACACCTACAAGGGTATTCCTAAAATCGATCCTCCGGATGAACCGGACATTGACCCTGTAGAGCCTATTTGCTTCGAGGAAGAAGACGTTATTGGCTGCTAACCAAAATTGAGGCAACTGCTTAATGCGGTTGCCTCACCTTTTTAAAAGATAAATCGTATTAACGGTCGTTGACAAAATGCGACATTTTGGGTATGATTGATTATAACGAACATTGCGGTAAAAGGGGTAAAAAACAATGCTTGAGCGTTTTGAAAAATTTACACAAAGCATCGGCACGGCATATAAATATATCGGCAAAATAAAATCGAATCATATGTCATCATTTGACCTTAAAGGCTCGCATGTTATGTGCATTTTCTTTTTAGGCAGAAACCCCGAAGGCTTAAAAGCCAATCAGCTATGCGAGCTTTGCCAAGAGGACAAGGGCGCAGTATCGAAAACCCTAAACACCCTTAAAAAGCGGGGCTTGGTTGAATCGAGCGCAGGCAGGCTGAGAAAATACCGTGCTGTATATAAAATCACGCAAGAGGGTATGAACGTTTTTAACAAGGTTACTGTTATAATTGAAGATGCCGTTAAAAAATGCAGCGATGATTTAACCGAAGAAGAGCGCAGCACATTTTATTCGGTGCTTGATAAGATTATTGCAAACCTGAGTAAGATAATGTAGCGGCGGCCACCGCTCGCTCGCTGCCGCCCCCGCTCGCGACGGCCTTAAAACAACAAAAATCCGTGAATGTTAAAGTAACGTTCACGGATTTGTTATTTGTTATATTCAATTAGTTCTGAAATATCACACTCAAGCGCATCACAAATTTTGTTTAAAACATAGCTGTCATAGCGCACAACTTTGTTTTTATAGTAATTGTCGATGATATGAAAGCGTATACCTGTGCGTTTTGCCAGCTCATATCGGGTAATGCCATGGCTGTCAAGATATTTGTCAATGGTTAGTCTAATCATACTTGTTAATGTCAGTCATCTATATCGGTCAATTTCGATACAGTGGTGTTGAGGACTTCCACAATTTTAAACAGAGTTTTTAAAGAAGGACAAAAGTAACTTCCGGGTCCTTCAAGTTGAGACACATAACCGGCAGATAAATCGCATGCTTCTGCAAGCTCTTCCTGTGTCATGCCCTGAAGCTTACGGTAGTAAGCAATTTTCAAGCCTATTTTTATCAAATTCATTTTATATTGACTTTCAAGCATATAAAATCTCCCAAACTTTGTTTACAAAATTATTATATCCCGTTTACAAAGAAAAGGTTATATGATAAAATATAGTAAACCTTATATGTAATATAGGAATATATAGTTTTTAAATAAAAGGGGAAATTGCCTTGAAACTATTAATTGCAGGTTCACGGAGTATTGAGGACTACGATTTATCAAAACACATACCGCCCGAAACCGAGCTTATTATAAGCGGCGGCGCAAAGGGGATAGACACCGTTGCCGAAAACTATGCTGACAAGCACAAAATCTCGAAGCTGATATTACGCCCAAGGTATGATATATACGGCAGGTCTGCGCCTCTTAAACGAAATGAAACAATGGTTGATTTAGCTGACGCTGTTTTGGTTGTATGGGACGGAACCTCGCACGGAACAAGATATACGATCGAGTATGCTCAAAAGAACAACAAAGAAGTTAAGCTGATAGTAAAGCTGTAAAAGAAAAGCACCTGCGGTTTTTAAGCCGCAAGTGCTTTTGTGCTTTTTATAAGGTCTTATGTATTACTTCTCAACAGTAAATCTGTAAACAGTAACGTGGTGATATCTGTCGCCTGCTCTTAAAATAGGCTTTTCAAAGTTGTCAAATCTCATCGAGTTGGGGTAAGCCTGGGTTTCCAAGCACAAGCCGTCGCGTTTTTCAACAGGCTTGCCGCCCTTGCCGTAAGGCTTTGTGCCGTCTAAGAAGTTACCCGAATAGAACTGGATTCCGGGAAGATCGGAGTAAACATCCATTACTCTGCCCGAGCTTGCAGCCTTAAGGGTTGCCATGTGGCGATAGCCCTTGCCGTCAGGACACCAGTTGTGGTCGTAACCGCCTGCAAACACGATCTGTTCGTGGCTTGAGCCGATTCTTTCGCCGATAACATGGAAGTCGGTGAAGTCAAGGGGAGTACCCTCTACTTTAGCAACATAACCTGTGGGCAAACATTCGGAGTTGCCAACGGTGAAGTGAGTAGCGTTAAGCTTGATAGAGTGGTTCTCGATAGAGCCTGTGCCTTCGCCGTCAAGGTTGAAGTAGCAGTGGTTTGTGAGGTTGCAAACGGTGTCAGCGTCGGTAACAGCGCTGTAGTCGATCATAAGCGCGTTGTTTTCGTCAAAGGTATATCTTACGGTCACATCAAGGTTGCCGGGATAGCCTTCTTCACCGTCGGGCGAGGTGTACTTAAGCACCAAAGCTTCGCCCTCAACACAAGCTGCCCACATTTTCTTATCAAAGCCAATGTTGCCGCCGTGAAGGTTGTTTCTGCCATCGTTCTTGTTTAAAACATAGTTCTTGCCGTTAAGCTCGAACTGAGCGTCTTCAATTCTGTTGCCGTGGCGGCCGATGAGTGCGCCGATGAACTTGCCCTGAGTTTCATAACCGTTAACGTCGTCATAGCCCAAGGCTACGTCGCCCAAAACGCCGTTCTTATCGGGAACGTAAATACTTCTGATCGCGCCGCCAAGCTCGATGATCTCAACATAAGCGCCGGTCGAGTTTTTAAGCTCGTAAAGATAAACTTCCTCGCCCGAAGAGAGCTTGCCGAAAAGCTTTTTTGTAATTGTTGTCATAATAATCAAATCCTTTCAATTATTTTTAGCAATTAGCACAAATCGTAAAAAACCGTGCAATTTTTTGCATCAGCAGGTTGTATTATAAGTGTACCACCTTTGTGACAAAATTTCAACATGGTTTTTGGAATTATTAAGATTAATTAATTTATTAAAATCATATTTACAAATGGTGCAAAACATGGTATAATACAAATAACTTTAAGAAAAGGAGTGTCACAAAAAATGACAAAAAGAATTTTTGCAATTGTACTTGCTCTTGTAATGAGCTTGTCGTTGTTCACCATCGAAGCTTTTGCAGCTATTTCTGTAAATGCTACTGCGACAGGCACTAACGTTTCTGTTTCTTGGTCGAAGCAGACCGGAGCATCAAAATATTCGGTTGAGTTAACCAACGCTTCCGGAACAGTTCGCAAAACCGAAACTGCTGGACTGACCGCAACCTTTAACGAACTTGCTGCAGGTCAGTACAACGTTATTGTAACAGCATTGAGCTCTACTAATTCTACTTTAGCAGCAAACTCTACCAGTGTAACTGTTGCAAGCACAACTAACACACCTTCAACTTCGGGCGGCGTTTTCAACAACGGAACAAACCTTTCTTGGGCACCTGTTGAGGGAGCTACCGGATATAACCTTGTTTTCTACAAGGGAACATCTGTCAGCGGTACATCTACCACTACTGAACAGGGTATTTACATCAGCAGTTTGCCTACAGGCGTTACTAAGGTCGATGTTTATGCTCAGACAGCCACTGGCTCCACTCTTGTAGGCTCTGCAACTCTTGCAACAACCGGCACAACAGGTACTGGTACTGTTTATGTAAACGGTCAGTATATCGTTTGGACTGATACGGTTTCCACGACCTACAATATTACCTTCTATGGTGTTTCAAACAATGTTTTGGCTACATATAAGGGTATCAGCACCAAGAGCATTACCGTTACTGCAGCTCCTACCGGCACCTCTTACGTTGTTGTAACAAGAGCTAACGGTACTTCCGTAGGTTCCTGCTCGCTTACAGGTACCGGTTCTACCGGAAGCATAACCAGCGGTAATGTTTACATCACTGCTAAGTCTGATACGACCGTAACCATTGGTTGGTCGAACATGGGCGCAAGCTTGTACTACGTTAAGTATACAAACAAGATCACCGGCGAAACTTCTACAGTTCCTGCTGTTACCGCAGGTGCAACACTTCCTTTGCCTGCTTATACATCTATCGATGTTGAGATTACTATTGCTGATGGATTATATAAGGGACAGAAGATTACTGCTACAGTTTCCGGCACCGGCGTTTCCAACATCACCGGCGGTTTGACCGGCACCGGCACAACTACAGGCAACCTTTACATCAACAAGGGCACAACCAGCTCTACAGTTACATGGGCACCTGTAACAGGCGCTACTTTCTATCAGGTATCTTACAAGAAGTATTCTGACACCAATGCAACAACATTGCCTGTTTTGACTACTACTTCTGCAACCATTCCTTTAGGCTCAAAGGATACATGGACTGTAACCGTAACTGCTTTGCTTAACGGCACATTCCAGATCGTTGGTACTGCTACTGTAGCTCCTACATCCAGCTCTACAGTTACAGGCACAACTACTACAACAGGTCAGAATTGCACAGTTGTTTCTAACGCTACAACCTCTACCGTTACTTGGGTAGGCGGAATTGGCACATACACTGTAGTTTACACTCCTGACGGAAAGACTGCAAGCACCTTGACTACTTACACCAACACCATTCAGATTCCTGTTGGACACTCCACCAACTTCTCTGTTTATGTAATTGCAAACAACCAGATCGTTGCAACTGCAAATGTTAAGAAGGCTACAACCGGCAGCACCACAACTGTTACCAAGACTGAAATTCAGAACCTTACACTTGACTCTACTGCTTTCAAGACAAAGGTTTCTTGGAACAAGGTAACCGGCGCTGATTACTACTATATTGAATATTCTTACCTTGGTGCAGGTGCAGGTGAAAACACCGTTACCACAGCTGCCTCTGTAGAAATCCCCTTCGGCAAGAACACTAACTTCAACGTAACTGTTTACGCTATCGACGGCAGCAAGACCACCAAGATCGGTTATGCTAACCATGTTGCCGGCTCGAGCGCTGATGACGATGATATTGTTGCTGACAATGACACAGATGTTACTGTAACAGAAGATACTGTTACCGGATTCTGGGCTGAAACCTTGGGCGACGGCGTTGTTAAGCTTACATGGAATGCAGTTGAAGACGCTGATAACTATAAGGTTTACTACCGTAAGGTCGGCGCTACCAAGTGGAGCGGCGGTCACACAAGAACCAAGACTTACCTTAGCATTGACTTCGGTTCTAAGACCTCAACTTACGAATTCAAGATCGTAGCAGGCGATGAAGAATCTACAGTTCTTACCCTTAAGCCCAGCGCTGCTAAGGGCACCGTTGCTTGGGCAGCAGATCCTGATTCTGACGCTGCATTTGAAACCAACCTTGCAGGTGTTGTTAAGGATGCTGACGAAGGCAAGATCACCCTTACTTGGGATGAAGTTGCTAACGCTAAGTATACCGTTTACTACCGCAAGGCAGGCACCACCACATGGAAGGGTGCTTATGAAAGAAGCGGCGAATCCATCACCATTACCTTTAAGTCTGCTAACATTGATAACACTTACGAAATCATGATTAAGGCAGGCAGCAAGGCATCTGATGTATTCACACTTAAGCCTGCTGTATGGGCAAACGCTGACTAATTTAAAGGATTAGCTAAAACAAAGGCTCTCTCGTGTAACCGAGGGAGCCTTTTTGTTATGCAGTAAGGTAAGGGGGCGCCGTGCCGTAAGCGCGCCGCGTCAGCGGCGGTTGGTTACGAGCGTGGCGCCATGCAGTTTGGCGGCGCCACCGGTTTTTACAGGCTCGCACAGCTCGCCGCAAAACCGACTCGCGCCGCTTCAAATTCCGCAGAAAAAGAGAAATATGCTATACAAGTCCGTAAAAATGTGGTATAATAAGCTTGATGCAGTAAGAAAGCTGCTGAAAATTCTTAAAAGGTGGGATATTTAATGCTTAGCTTTGGCGAAAGATTAAGAAAAGCAAGAAAGAGAAAAGGGCTTTCTCAGGTTGATGTTTTTAAAGCATTGGGACTTAACAACAAATCGCTTTCACGTTATGAAAACGGCGAGACCACACCAAACCCCGAAACCTTGCAGAGATTGATTCGTCTTTATGATGTTTCGAGTGAGTATGTTTTAGGCCTTACTGATGTTATGGGCCATTCGTCTGATAGCGCCTTTGATGGCGACGGCGCAGGCGAAAATCTGGTTGAAATGATTGATAACAAGTCGTCTGCAAAAAAGCTTTTGTCATTTATATCTGCCAGCCCGTCACGCTTTCATGCAATTGCAAACATTGCATTGCGACTTAACAACGAAGGTTTTACCGAGCTTAAAGAGGCGCAGAACTGGGAGATTAAACCCGGTGGGAAGTATTATGTTACCCGTAATCTTTCGTCAATTATCGCATTTAAGGTGGGCGAGGGTGATGTTAAAGGCTTTAACATTGTGGCTTCGCACAGCGATTCACCCTCGTTTAAAATTAAGCCTAATGCCGAAATGGAGACTTTGGCGCACTATATACGCCTTAACACCGAAAAGTATGGCGGAATGTTATGCTCGACATGGCTCGACAGACCCTTGTCGGTTGCGGGCAGGGTAGTTGTATCCTCGGGTAATAAGCTAAAGAGCGTTTTGGTGAATGTAGATGAGGACCTTTTAATGATTCCAAATGTTGCTATTCACATGAACCGAAATGCAAACGATGGGCTTTCTTATAACGCACAAACCGACATGATTCCTTTAATTGGTGACGAGCGTGCAAAGGGCAAGCTTTTGCGTGCAGTTGCCTCTGCAGCAGGAGTGAAAGAGAGCGACATTATCGGAACTGACCTTTACTTATATAACCGCATGGCAGGCACTGTTTGGGGTGCCGACGGAGAATTTGTTTCGAGCCCTCAGCTTGATGATTTGCAGTGTGCTTACGCTTCTCTGCAGGGCTTTTTGGCAGGAGGGAATGCTGAGACCGTCTCTACCCTTTGTGTTTTCGATAACGAAGAGGTTGGCTCATCTACTCAGCAGGGTGCAAACTCAGATTTCTTCATAACAACAATTGAACGTATTTGCGACGGTTTGGGCAAAAACAAGGCACAGATGTTGCCGTCCTCGTTTATGGTTTCGGCAGACAACGCACACGCTGTTCACCCCAACCACCCCGAATATGCTGACCCCACCAACCGCCCGTTCATGAACGGTGGCATAGTGATCAAGTTTAACGGCAACCAGCGTTATGCAACCGATGCGGTTTCTGAAACCATATTCAAAAGGATCTGTGCATCTATAGGTGTGCCTGTGCAGACCTATGCCAATCGATCTGACATACCCGGCGGCTCGACCTTGGGCAATATTTCAACCACAAAGGTATCGCTTAACACTGTTGATATAGGTTTGGCACAGCTTGCCATGCATTCAAGTTATGAGACAGCAGGCAGCATGGATACGCTTTATTTGGAACGCGCATGCGCTGAATTTTACCGAACAGCGATTATAAGAGAAGCTGACGGAGAATATGAACTGAAGGCTTGATAAAAACCGCAAATTGATGTTAACCGCCCCGCTTAAAAAGCGGGGCGGTTTTCGCCGACACCGCCTCCGCCCTGCCCCGCATTCGCGGGGCGCGCTCCGGCGACAGTCGGCGCCCCACCCCCTGCGCGCGACGCGCGCAGCCCCCCTCCCCGCAGGGGAGGGGGGCACCGCCGACCCTATGGGTCGGCGGTGGGGGTGGGGAGCCGAGGCGTGGTTTTTCTTAAGAGAAAAACAAGTGCCGAGGCTAATATGCGCCGCAGGCGCGTCGGCGGAGCCGACACCTCTTTGATAACAAAAAATCCACCGCAAAAGGTGGATTTTTAATCTTTATACTCCGTGTTTAACCCTTTCATCAACCTCGGCGCGCTTGGCATTGTTAAAGCGGTCTAAGGTTCCCACAAGATATCCCGTGATTCGCCTTATTCTGTCAAAGTTTTTTGGGGCGAACTTATACTCAATGTCAACAAAATCGCCATCAACAGTCAAAGTCATTTCTTCAATTGTTTTGTTAGGATAGACCTGATATGCTCGGCTAACATATGCGTCAATCTCCCTTTTGTCCATTTCAGCGCCGATTACATTTACTTTCATATTGATACCTCCGTTAAAAATATTGTGTTCTGTAACAAATAATATCACAATATATGGTGGTTGTCAATAGCTTTTAGGAATAATTCTTAAAATTATTCCTTATCGAGGTTACTATAGTCCTTCCAGCTTATGTTAAGGTCCACGTTGCCCTTAATGCCGGGCACATTTCCTTTCGAGGAATACTGCCACATTGCAAAATCGTAAAAGTAAGTGGGTGTGTCCGAATATTCGGCAAACCAAATGTCAATATGCTGCATACGGCTAAGGTCATATTTCCAAACAGCAGTTTTTTTGTTGGCATAAACCATTGGTGTATATCCCTCAAGCGCAATACGTTCGCAAAAAACAAGGGCGTTGTTTGTTAACTGGTCAGGGGCTATGTACTTTGTGCGTGCGGTGTCGCCGTCTTCATCAATTACAACTTCCCAGTCGTAAACAACAGGGTAGGTAACATCGTAATCCTCAATCAAGTCCAATACAAATTCGGCTTCTTCAAGTGCCTCGTCAACGTCAAGCGCCTGAGAGAATACATAAACACCAACCTTTAAGCCTGCGTCCAAAGCGCCCTCAATGTTTGCTTCAAAGCGTTCATCGGCATTCAGTACACCCGAAACATATCCTCGGTAAGCACAGCGGATTATAACAAATTCAAATCCTGCGTCCTTAACCTCGTCCCAATCAATGTCGCCCTGATATTTCGAGATATCAATGCCTGCAAAGGTCTTGCTTTCACCGTCGTCATAGGTAAGATATCCTGTTTCTTCATCTTTAATAAAGTGTTCTGGCAGATATTCATTCTTTGCAACTCCGGCAAGCGCAGGCATCCAAATGGGGCCGTAATTGGTGTCGCTTAAAAGGTAACTGTCGTCAGAAAGCTCGTGCGAATATTCGTTGCCCGGGTCGATAACAGTAAAAGCAGGTACTTCAACTATCTTTTCAACCTCGACCAATTCAACTTGATGCCGCACTGTTCCTTGCTCGCTGTTCCAGCCAACGGCAAGCACAACGATCGCGACCGCCAACAGGGCAATTACCCCAAGCATGGCAAACATCACACTGCGATAGCTTTTGGCTAAAATCCCTTCACGGCTGATTTCTGTTTTTTGTGATAAGGCCTTGATCTCGTCATATTCCTTTTCAAAGGAGGTTTGAGCTGTGGTGGATACATTATTTTCGGTGTCAATCATGGTGTAGTCCTTTCGTATATCGCCAAAATCCGACAAAAAGTGTTAATAACAGTTTACCATAAGTGTTTAAATAAGTAAAGAACCATAGTTTTCCTTTAAAGCAGTATAGTTTTTGCATGATTCATCGTGCAAAATAGTTATAATTATGCGATTTTATGCCGAAAAATAGTGCAAATCAAAAGAATTTTGCAAGATTTAATAAAATGACTTGCATTTTATGCGCGTTGCGAATATAATAATAAATAACAGAAATTTTACCGTGTCGGAGGAAAACCATGACGATTTTTGAATATTCACGCCAACAGCTTGAAAAATTTTATAACGAGCAGGTAAGTCTTCTTGCCGAATATAAAGCAAAGGGTTTAAAGTTAGATATGTCCAGAGGCAAGCCTGCCCCCGAGCAGTTAGACCTTACCAATGAAATGCTTACCCACTGCTTAGACGGCGACCATATTTCGGAGCGCGGTGTTGACTGCAGAAATTATGGCGTGTTAGACGGCATTTTTGAAGCTAAGCGTTTGCTTATGCCCATGCTTGGCATTGGCAGATATGAAATCATCATCGGCGGTAACTCGAGCTTGCAGCTTATGTATGACACCATTGCCCGCGCCATGCTTTTAGGCGTTAAGGGCAGCCCCAAGCCCTGGTGCAAGTGCGACCGTGTAAAGTGGCTTTGCCCCTCCCCGGGTTACGACAGACACTTTGCAATGTGCGAAGCCTTTGGCATTGAAATGATTACTGTGCCCATGAACGCTGACGGACCCGACATGGACATGGTTGAAAAGCTTGTTTCCGAGGATGAGGAAATAAAAGGAATTTGGTGCGTGCCGAAATATGCAAACCCCACGGGTGTAACATATTCGGATGAGGTTGTTAAGCGCTTTGCCAACCTTAAGCCCAAGGCACCCGATTTTAGAATCTTTTGGGATAACGCTTATTGTGTGCATGACCTTTATGACGAGCCTGAAAACCTCTTGAATATTTTAGAGGAATGCAAAAAGACAGGCAAGCAGGATATGGTGTTCATCTTTGGCTCTACTTCTAAAATCTCATTCCCCGGCGGAGGTATTGCTGCAATCGGTGCAAGTGAAGAAAACATCAGCTTTATGAAAGAGCAGATGTCTTATCAGACGATCGGTTACGACAAGCTTAACCAGTTAAGACACGCTAAGTTCTTTAAGGACTTTGACGGACTGATGGAGCACATGAAGAAACACCGCAGCATTATTAAGCCAAAATTCGAAATTGTTTTAAATGCTTTAGATGAGCAGATAAAGCCTCTTGGAATAGGCAAATGGAGTAATCCCAAGGGCGGCTACTTCGTCTCGTTCAACGGCGAGGAGGGTACTGCCAAGCGCATTGTTGCCCTTTGTGCCGAAACAGGCGTTGTGTTAACCAAAGCAGGCGCCGCATTTCCTTACGGCAAAGACCCCGAGGACAAGAACATTCGAATTGCACCGACATACCCCACCTGCGACGAGCTTAAAGCCGCAATGGAGGTGTTCTGTGTGGCAGTAAAACTTGCAACCGCCGAAGCTTTGCTTAATAAATAAAAAAACAGATAACCGCCCTTTGGCTTTGTGCAAGAGGGCGGTTATTAATATACCGTTAAGAAATCCTTAATATTTCTTAAGGAATTCTTAAGTTTCGTTAAGAATTATTGCAGGCGAAATTGCAAGCGGTATAATATATGTATCAACTAAAAAGGGGATATTTATATGAAGAAATTAGACACCGCATCGCTTATTGGAATTATTGTTTTGGTGATTTTAGCGTTGGCAATCGGAACAATAATTGTAACAAGCACAGACCTTTTAAGCGGCGGCAAAAGCGACCTTACATACGCTACCTTTGTTTCAGAGCATAGAAACGGCACGAGCGAAACAATAATTGTTGGATATAAAGACGATATCGTTCACGAATATAGTGGGAAAGTAATATATCCTAAAGACGTTTGGTCTCAAGAAGAGCTTGAGGAGTTTAAGGAGTATTTTAAAGAACATGGCGAAGAATACAAGAGCCTTAAATGTTATAAGATGAAGATAAAAGAAACCGGTACAGAGTTGATTATGAGTGAAATATACACAGGCTTAGACAAAGAGGAAAATCTCGAATCACTTTTAGAGGGAGGCTGGCTGGAAGAAGCCGAGCCTATGATGTATTCACAGCTTGAAAGCGACCTTTTATCAAGCGGATTTGTTAAAAAGTAAAAACAGTGTTTAATAACTAAGACCGCCCTCTTGCTTTGGTGCAAGAGGGCGGTTTTTGTTGAAATGATTGAGATTTTGTGATATTATAAAATAATCGAAACTACATATAGGAGGCAAGCGCCGTGAAGTTGAAAAGATTTGGTTTTAAAAAGCTCGTGTTATCCCTTGTTTGTCTTGCGGTGCTTTGCGCCTGTGTTGTAATGATTATTAACTGCTTTGTCGTTTTTAAAACAAAAGATAGAATTATCACCACCCGTGAAGCTTTGGACCTGACCGACGTTGACTGCATTCTTGTTTTGGGCGCAGGGGTAAGAAACGGCGCACCGAGCGCTATGCTTAGGGACAGAATTGACGGGGGAGTGGAGCTTTATCTGGCAGGCGCCTCGCCAAAAATTATAATGAGCGGAGACCATGGCAGAAAAGACTATGATGAAGTGAACGTAATGAAGGACGAAGCGCTTGAAGCAGGCGTTCCGTCGGAAGATGTTTTTATGGATCACGCAGGTTTTTCTACTTATGAAAGTATGTACAGAGCAAAAGAGATTTTCGGTGCGGACAAAATTATTATTGTAACGCAGAAATATCATCTTTTCAGGGCGCTTTATATTGCCGAGCAACTGGGTATCGAGGCTTACGGAGTATCGGCTGACCCGCGAAGCTACCGCGGTGCGGTTTACCGTGAAGTGCGTGAGGTTTTGGCACGAAACAAAGATTTTGTAAAATGCATCTTTAAACCCGAGCCAACATATTTGGGTGAAGCAATACCTGTTTTTGGAGACGGCAACCAAACAAACGATAAATGATTATAAAAAAGGGAGGCACTTTTAAGTGAAGTGCCTCCCTTAAATTATGTTGCGGATCAATTAAGCCTTGCCGATGCAGCCGAAGATCTCCATCTTTTCCTTAACTGTTGCCTTAATAGCTTCGCAGCCGGGAGCGAGGATCTTTCTGGGGTCGAAGCCCTTGCCAACAAGGTCTTTGCCTTCTTCAATATACTGTCTTACAGCAGCCTGGAAAGCAAGCTGGCATTCGGTGTTAACGTTGATCTTAGCAACGCCCAAAGAGATTGCCTTCTTGATCATATCCTCGGGGATACCTGTGCCGCCGTGAAGTACCAAAGGCATTTCGCCGACTTCCTTGTTGATAGCTTCCAAAGTATCGAACGAGAGGCCTGCCCAGTTTTCGGGGTATTTGCCGTGAATGTTGCCGATGCCTGCAGCAAGCATGGTTACGCCAAGGTCAGCGATCATCTTGCATTCCTTGGGGTCTGCACATTCGCCTGCGCCAACAACGCCGTCTTCTTCGCCGCCGATAGCGCCAACCTCTGCTTCAAGGGAGATTCCCAAAACGTCGCAGGTGTTAACCAAAGCGGTGGTGAGTTTAATGTTTTCTTCAATGGGGTAGTGAGAACCGTCGAACATGATGGAGCTGAAGCCTGCATTGATGCAAGCCTTTGCACCTTCAAAGGTGCCGTGGTCGAGGTGCAAAGCAACAGGAACGGTAATACCGAGTTCCTTGATCATGCCTTCAACCATGCCTACGATGGTGGTGTAACCGCACATATATTTGCCTGCGCCCTCGGATACGCCGAGGATAACGGGAGCCTGAAGCTCCTGAGCGGTCTGAAGAATGCACTTGGTCCATTCTAAGTTGTTGATGTTGAACTGGCCGACAGCATAATGTCCGGCACGTGCTTTGTTGAGCATTTCCTTTGCTGAAACGAGCATTGTAAATTCCTCCGATGTTGTAAATTCGTCGCCTAAAAAAGCCTACATTGTCATTATAACCTCTTTTAATAAAAAATGCAAACATTATTAAGACGAAAATGTAAAAAAATCTTAAGCATTTTTGGTACATTTTATATATGAGTAATCGCAAAATTGTAAGAAATAATATTAGAAAACATTAAAAGGAGTTAAATTATGCTTTTTGAGATTTCTCGCCGTGGGCTTGTAAGAGTCATTTCTTTTTCGCTTGCCTTAATTTTTGTTTTGGCGGCGGCAAACTTTGTTTATATGAACAAGATTGAAAAAATGGGTTATGTTATCGAATCGGGTTACCGTGAGGCTGTTGAGGAGCTTGCCGCAAGCGCCGACAAGATATCCTCGGCTTTAACAAAGGGCAAATACTCGAATGATGCCGCAATGATGGCGCGCCTTTCAAGCGAGCTTATAACTTCGGCAGACACAGCCAAAGAGGCGCTTTTAAAACTGCCTGTTTCGTCTATCGACTTAGAGGGCACAAACAAATTTCTTTCGCAGGTGGGTAACTATGCTTACTCTCTCAGCGAAAAGGCCGCAAGAGGGGACGCTCATGAAATTTCAGATACCGACAACTTAAACGCATTAAGCGATGCGGCAACCGAGTTCAGCAAGGCGCTGTGGGAGCTTAAGGGCAAGATACTCTCGCAGGACGAGGATCTATCAGAAATCTTTGACGACCTTGAGGACTTTAAGTTCTTAGAGGATCTGACTAACCTTGAAAGCGGCTTTGACGAAATGCCAAAGCTTATTTATGACGGCCCTTATTCCGACCATATTCTTGAAAAGACTCCCAAAATGACCGAAGGCGCCAAAGAGATAAGCGCAGAAGATGCCGCCGAAAAAGCGGCAAAGCTTTTGAACCTTGAAGCGTGGGAGCTTAAGGCGAGCGAAACGGGCGAGGAGGGCAAAATGCCGTCGTACTGTTTTTGGTCGGAAAACGGCTATGCCGCAGTTACCAAGCAGGGCGGTTATTTGAACTATATGATAAAATCGCGAAATGTGCTTGATGACGAAATAGAAAACAAAGAAGCTTTGCGCCTTGCAAGACTTTACCTTGAATCGCTGGGCATTGAGAATATGCAATCGACCTATTACGAGGAATATAACAACGTTTTGTGCGTTAACTTTGCTTATACTGACGGCGATGTTATCTGCTATACCGACCTTATTAAGGTCTCGGTCGCACTTGATAACGGCGAGATTCTGGGCTTTGACGCAAGAGGCTTTATTGTAAACCATTATGACCGTGACCTTCCCGAGCCGACAATTTCTCAGGTAGAGGCACAGCAAAAGCTCTCACCTTTCCTCAGTGTCACCTCAACACAGCTTGCGCTTATCCCCTCTGACTCTGTAGAAGAAAAGCTTTGCTGGGAGTTTAAGTGTCAATCGGACGATGACGAAGCGATTTTGGTTTATATAAACGCGCAAACAGGTGAAGAGGAAGATATTCTTATTCTGTTGATTTCGGATGACGGTACGCTTACCGTTTAAAATAAGCGGCTGCGAAAGAGCCTCCCTTATGTTAAGGGAGGTGTCAGCGCAGCTGACGGAGGGATAAGCCGCCTAAGCGGGTTATTAAGCTTGCAGTTTTGCAAAACCACCTGTATATCGGGTGGTTTTCTTGTCCTTTTTGCAAGTTTTTAAGACAAAAGGGCGAAGTTTTTGTGCAATATATACAACTAACCGTCAATTTTTTTGGATTGCCATTTATGATAAAATGTTATATAATTTAATGGTAACGTTGATATTTATTGTGTAAAACTTATAAATTCAGTTTGTAATTCTTTTAAATATCCACGCAAATGTAACCCGATTGGAGAGATTAACTTGAAAAACTATGACAGCGCACACATTAAAAACATAACCCTTGCGGGCCACTCCGCTTCAGGTAAGACTTCTCTTTGCGAAGCACTGCTTTTTAAAGCAGGCGCTACCGACCGTTTAGGAAAGACTTTGGACGGAAATACCGTTTCTGACTATACACCTATTGAAGTTGCAAAAAAGTGTTCAATTTATACCGCACTTGCTTCTTACGAGAAGGACGGCAATAAGGTGAACATTCTTGATACTCCCGGCTTGTTCGACTATGCTTCGGGCATGATCGAAGGCGTTTACGGCTCGGACTGTGTTATGATCACGGTTTCGGCTAAGTCGGGTATTCACGTTGGCACTAAGAAGGCTTATGACTGTGCTGTTCAGTACAAAAAGCCTCATATGTTTGTTGTAACAAAGATCGACGACGAAAATGCAAACTTCTCTAACGTTTTAACAAACCTTAAGACCGAATTCGGTTCGACCGTTTGTCCCTTGGTGGTTCCGCTTATTAAAGATAATAAGATCGTTTCTTATTATGACCTCTTGCACGAAAAGAACTATAAGTACGGCGCAAAGGGCGAAAGAATCGACGCCGGCGAACCCGATCCTACATACCGTATAGACGGCTTGCTTGAAGCTATTGCTGAAGCAGTTGCCGAGACTGACGAAGACCTTATGATGAAGTTCTTAGAGGGTGAAAAGCTTACTCTTGACGAGCTTGCTTCGGGCGTTAAGAACGGTCTTGCAAACGGCATGATCACCCCTGTTGTTCCTGTTTCCTCAACCAATTTGGACGGCGCAGACATTCTTTTGGAACTCATCTCTAAGCTTGTTCCTACCGCTGCCGAAACCGGCGCTGTTAAGGCTGTTGACGCTGACGGCAACGAGGTTAAGGTGGAATATGACGTTAATGCTCCTTTGTCTGCATTCGTATTTAAAACTGTTGCCGACCCGTTTGTCGGCAAGATGTCCTTTATCAAGGTTATCAGCGGTAAGCTTGAAAGCGGTAAGGAAGTTGTTAATGCAACAACCGGCTCGACCGAAAAGGTTGGTAAGCTTATTACTCTTGTTGGCAAAAAGCAGATAGATTTGGGCGTGGCAGTTGCAGGCGATATTGTTGTAGCCACCAAGATGAACATTAACACCAACGATACTATTTGTGATTCGTCCCGTGTTGTTTCGTTTGAAAAGCTTACATTCCCCAGACCTTGCTACTCGCTTGCAGTAAAGGCAAAGAGCCAGGGCGACGAATCCAAGATCTCTACCGCTATGCAGAGACTTTTGGAAGAAGACCTTTCTATCTCTTACAAGCAGGATGAAACCACCTTCGAGCAGATCCTTTCAGGTTTGGGCGAACAGCACATCGAATCGACTCTCTCGAAGCTTAAAACAGGCTTTGGCGTTGAGGTTAACACTTCTGTTCCCAAGGTTTCTTATAAAGAAACCATCCGTAAAAAGGTTAAGGTTCAGGGCAGACACAAGAAACAGTCGGGCGGTCACGGACAGTTCGGTGACGTTTGGATCGAATTCGAGCCTTGCGACAGCGATGACCTCGTATTTGAAGAAAACGTATTCGGCGGCGCAGTTCCCCGTAACTTCTTCCCTGCAGTTGAAAAGGGCTTGCAGGATTGCATGAAGAAGGGCGTGCTGGCAGGCTTCCCTGTTGTTGGCTTAAAGGCTACGTTGGTTGACGGCTCTTACCACCCTGTTGACTCCTCGGAAATGTCCTTCAAGCTTGCTGCTTCTATTGCTTTTAAAGAGGGTATGAAGCAGGCTAACCCTGTTCTCTTGGAACCCATTGATATGCTTTCTGTAACTGTTCCCGATGAAAACACCGGTGACATGATGGGCGAGCTTAACAAGAGAAGAGGCCGCGTTTTGGGCATGGCTCCTGCTAACAAGAAGGGCAACACCACTATCGAAGCAGAAGTTCCCGAAAGTGAAGTTCACGACTTTGCAATGCTCGTTCGTCAGATGACCAGAGGCAGAGGCGAATTCACACTTGAAAAGCTCCGTTACGACCAGCTCCCTGCTATGCTTGTTGATGATGTTATCACCAAGTTCAAGGTTGAGGAAGATTAATAAACAGAACTACCTCCCGCTATTATAGCGGGAGGTTTTGCGTTCTACCTCATTCATTATATCAGCAATGGGTATTCATGTACTTTGGCCGGATAGTTAACGAAAACACAGGTGATGTGATAATACCCACCAAAGGCTCCTCTTGTGTAAAGAGGGTTGCTGAGCGTAGCGTGGCTGGTGGATTGACAACCCCTCCGCCCCTGCGGGGCACCTCCCCTTACACAGGGGAGGATTTAAGCCGCAGCTTCCAGCATATTCTCAATAAAAATCCCATATCCCATTGTAGGGTCGTTAACGAAAACGTGGATATAATAATGATGCCGACGAGCGCAACTGCAAAATTTTATTCTTTTGTCTTATCCTCCACGGCATACGGGCGGTACTTGTTAAGAATCGCGTGAAACCGCGCATTCTCACGATAGCAGTCAAACGTAAAGCGCGGCTCAGAAAGCCTTTCAAGGACCCAGTAAACACCGTTGCATTTACAACCATCCCAGATTGTGCGCATATCAAAGGTATGACCACGCAGTAAAACAGAGGTATGTTCCACAACGGAATCATCCGTTTCATCCAGCACTTTTTCGTGCTTAAAGCAAAGCTCCAGTGCATCAAGCGCGGTAGATACCTGTCCCTCCTCCGAGTGATACCGATACAGCGACAAATATATATCCGCCATGACACTGTGACAGCCACAATGGTCAAAGCCGGGATAGATCGCTTCCGCCGCTGTGCACATCCGCTCCAAAATTTCGATGCGCTCGGTATTGGTAAGCTCCGTTCTCTGTACTGCAATCTGACAGGAAAACCACAGAAGATTTTCCATTGCACGGTCAATAAATGCAGCCATTGCGTGAAAATCGCGTTCGTCACCGTCCGGATAGATACAGCAGCTCATGAACTGTCTGCAATCATTGAGATCGGGCAGGCGGGATACCATTTCCGTTGCTTTTTCATATTCTCCACAATTAGCGTATAAGACCACAAGCCATGTGATGGCATCATAGCGGCGTGCATCCTCCGTACATTCGCTGAGAATGTACTGGCACAGTGACTCGACCTCGTCTTTCACTCGATGCACATCATCTGTATCCATCAACGCAGTGATATACCAGCAGATTATTCGGAAATCGTACGGAAACGCGCCGTATGCTTCTCTGGCAAGTGTATTTTTCGATGCATGATCACCGATATGCCGATAATGCTCCAGACGCGCAATGATCTCCTGAATTTTCTGCTCCTGTACTTCGGCATTACGTCCCATCAATGTGTCCAGTGACACATCGAAAAACTCTGCAAGTGGAATAAGAAATGTAATATCCGGATAGCCTTCGCACCGTTCCCATTTTGATACAGATTGCGGTGCAACACCTAAATACTCTGCAAGTTTCTCTTGTGACAGACCACGTTTCAAGCGCAGATCTTTGATTATTTTTCCAAACGATAATGTCATTCTATTTTTCTCCTTTAACATTATTGATTTAGACTCCGGAATCTGTTTAAATTATAACGCATAATTCTTTGCTTATCAATAACCGCTGTTTGGAATTACCTCAACGCAAAAGCGAAATTTCTATTCAGGATAGAAAATGGCGGGAGACAAGCTCCCGCCCTATGGTTACGATGCTGCGTCCAGCATATTCTCGATGAAGATCCCGTACCCGCGGGCGGGATCCCCGACGAGGACGTGGGTCACAGCGCCCACAAGCTTGCCGTCTTGAATGATAGGCGAGCCTGACATTCCCTGCAAAATTCCGCCTGTTTGTGCCAAAAGCTCGGGGTCGGTTACCTTAATTACAAGGTTTTTGGTTTTAAGGGTGGTGCTGTGCGAAACCCTCTCGATCTCAATATCGTAGCACCGGGGTTGGTTGCCGTCGATGGTTGTATAAATCTGCGCCTCGCCCTCTTTAACGTCTGACTTAAAAGCAATAGGTATGCCGCTGCCGTAGTTTTGCCAATAATTAATTGTGCCAAAAATTCCGCAGTCACAGTTTTTTGAGATTTTGCCTGCCGCAAGACCCGAAACAAACCTGCCCAAAAGCTCGCCGGGGGCACCTGCAATTCCTTTTTCAAAGCCCGTTATGGTGCAGTCAACAATCTCTCCCGAGCCAAGAGGCATTGTTTTTGCGGTATCAAAGTCTGAAATAGGATGACCGAGTGCCCCGAAAGCACCTGTTTCGGGGTCGATAAAGGTAAGTGTGCCAATGCCTGCCGAGCTGTCACGAATTAAAAGCCCTGCTTTATAAGTTCCCTCTGCTGAAGAAAAGACGGGAGTGAGCGTAGATTTGATCTCTTTTCCGTTGCGAACAAGGGTTATTTTAATGTCGGTGCCCTTGCTTTCCATAATTAGGTTTGCAAACTGCTGTGATGACGTTATCTTTTCGCCGTTTGCATATATAATATTGTCTCCTGCCTGAATACCTGCATTTTTTGCCGGGTCACAGCCGTTTTCAACTTCACAGGTCGAAACGACCATAATTCCGTCGGTTAAAAGCTTAATGCCCACAGGCGTGCCGCCGGGAATCAGCACAGGGGCGTCGGCTTTTGTTATGCTTGCATTTTTTATAGGTATAAGCCCATAGAGCTTAAGGGTTACAATCTCGGCTTGAGTGCTTTCAGAGGCTAAAGCCGTGCCGCTTGCCGGCTGAGCCGTTATATTTAAACCGCAGGCAAATTCACTTTTCTCGCCCGAGACATAGTAGCTGTCGGGCAGAACCGAGCCGTAATAGCCTACGAATAGCATTAAAGCGAGCGACATAACACCCAAAACTGTCGCCGCACGTTTTATAAATTTATTCATTCTTCCTCCGTTGTGTGTTTGATTTACTTTGATATTTTAAGCAACACGGGGGCAAATAATCGCTTTAAAAAGCAAGTATTATTTTCATTGTCAGTTTTGTAATTAAAAATTAGGGTTGAATGTTTTGACCTTGTTGTGCTATAATTAATATGTATTGACAAATCTCAGTTTTGAAAGGACAATATCATGGCAAAGGGCAAAACCAAGTCGGTTAAAAACCGTGAGAAAGAGCCGTTTTTAATTCTTTTGGCAAAATCGGCAATGACGATTTTGTTTTTGTGGTCGGGCTTTTTCTGGAGCGGAGTTTCTATAATTAATTTTTACGGATATTCTCCCGAATATTCATACCGTGCAACTGGATTTTTGGCAGGCTCGCTTTTAATGCTTACGGCGCTTATTCTGTGCTATGCACGACTTTACATAATTCAGCTTCCGTTTACGGTTGCAGGACTTATACCGTTTTTGAAAATGGCAGGAGAGCTGATCGATGAGGTTGTTGAACATCCCGAGCTGACATACAGACCTCCCTCTTATGAGCTTAGATATATGCCTATGATTGCATTTGCGGTGTTAAGCGTTGCTTTGGCAATGGAGGCTGTTTGGAAGATGATTTCTAAGCGAATGGAAGCGAAAAACGAGTTTAACAACCGCCCCTCAAAGAGTATTCTTGACTAAAACGAGCATATAATTTATATAATTAAAAAATCTTTGTTTAGGAGAACATATGACAGACAGAAACAGCGCCATCGGAGTTTTCGATTCGGGCATAGGAGGTTTAACTGCCGTTAAAGAGCTTGCAAAGCTTTTACCGAATGAGAATATCATTTATCTGGGTGATACAGCCCGTGTGCCTTACGGTTCGAAAAGCCGTGACACCATTTATAAATATGCGGCACAGGATGTTAAATTTTTGCAAAGTTACAATGTTAAAATGTTCATTGCCGCCTGCGGCACGGTTTCGAGCGTTTTGGCAGATGATAACGACTTTTGCGATGGGCTTTACACAGGAGTTATAAGACCTACTGTTGATGCCGCTTGCAATTTGACAAAAAACAAAAAAATCGGCGTTATCGGCACAGCGGCAACAATTAGAAGTCGAAGCTATGAGCGCTTTATAAAAGAGATCATCCCCGAGTGCGAGGTATATTCAAAAGCGTGCCCCATGTTTGTGCCGCTTGTTGAAAACGGTTACATTGAAAAAGGCTGTATCCCGACTGAAGAAATCGCGCGCGAATACTTGATGCCGTTAAAAGAGGCAGGTGTTGACACTCTCATTCTGGGCTGCACACACTATCCTTTGCTTTGTGATATTATATCGGGCATTATGGGTGAGGGCGTTGCGCTTATATCCTCGGGCGGAGAAGCAGGCAAATTTGCAATGAAGGTTTTAAAAGAGAAAAAACTTTTATCGGACAGAAAAGACAAAGGCAGAATTGAGCTTTATTGCACCGACAGTGCCGAGCTTTTTGAGGAAAACGCACAGCACTTTTTAAACGGGCTTGATAATGTGACAATTAGAAGCTGTTCGCTTGACTGATTTTTGGGAGTGATTAAAATTAAAGACGTAATGATTACAATAAAGGGGATTCAGCGTGTTGATGATGAGGTTAACGAAACCGAAATCATAACCGAGGGCACGTTTGAAGTAACCTCGGACGGCTATGAGATTAAATATAACGAATCGGACGCCACGGGCTATGACGGCTCGGCCTCGCTTTTAAGAATTAACGGCTCAAGATTTCAGCTTGAACGAACAGGCGCTGTTACAAGCGAGTTGGTTATTGAGCTTGGTAAAAAGAATTTCTGCCATTACGGCACGCCATATGGAGACATGGTGGTGGGAGTTCAGGCGAAGTTTGTAAAATCTCATTTAACCGACATGGGCGGAAGTGCCGAGGTCGGCTATGTTTTAGATGTTAACGCTGTTTTAATGGGCGAATATGAACTTTGGCTTGAGGTCAAGCCGAAATAACAAAAAATTAAGCGACGGGATTCCTTGATTATCCTGTCGCTTTTTTGCATATATTTTTATTTAAAAGAAATAATAAGTGCGAGAACAAAACTCACTCAAAAATATTTAAATATTGAAAGGAAAGCAAAATGAAAAGATTAGCGTTAATCTTGCTTGCAATTGCCTGCACCCTTTGCTTTGCAGGCTGCGGAGATAATAACAATAACAACAATCCCTCGCCCGGCACATCTAATACTGTCGGCACAACCAATGCAACCACTCCCATGGTAACAACCACCACCGAACGTACAAACACCTTAGAAAGCGATCTTAGCGATATCGGCAGCGATATTGAAAACGGCATAAGCGATATCGGCGATGACCTTGGCATGGACGGTAACAATAACAATGCCAATAACGGCGGTGTAAACGGCGGGAATGCTAACGGCAACGGTGCAAGATAATTTGAACTGAAAAAAGAGAGGCTTTAAACCTCTCTTTTAATTTTATCTGTTCTTTTTATAAATAGCATAAAGTCCATCAAGCAAAAGGTCGTCATCAAGAGTGATGTTTGGCGTTTTGCAGTGCTTAACAATTGTGCCTGCCAAGCCGCCTGTTGCAATAACGCTTGCGTCGTGCCCAAGCTTTTCGCGATATCTTTCGACCATGCCGTCAACCATCGAAGCGTTGCCCAAAATTATGCCCGAGCGCATTGAGTCGGGGGTGTTTGTGCCGATAACTTCGGGCGCGGCGGTATCTGCACCGATATCCTGCAAAAGGGCGGCAGACGAGCTTAGCGCCTTAAGCGAAACGTTAACGCCGGGGATTATTGAGCCTCCCAAAAAGGCACCGTTTTTATCAATTGCCGAGATGGTGGTTGCAGTGCCGAAATCGAAAATTATAAGCGGAGCTTTATATTTTGCGAGTGCACCAACAGCACCGCAAACAAGGTCGGCACCCAAAATGGCAGGGTTTTCAAGTCTAATGTTAAGACCGGTTTTAATGCCGGGGCCAACAACAAGCGCATTTAATCCCATAAGCTTTTTGACGGCATTTCTCAGAACAGGTATCTGCGAGGGAACAACGCTTGAGATTATAGCACCGCTGAAATTAAAAGGGTCGCATCCGTAAAGGCGGATAATATCGGCAAAAGTGATGGCATATTGATCCTCGGTATAATATGAATTTGTTGCAATGCGAGAGGTGAAAACGAGCTTATCGTTTTTAAACGCACCTAAAACAATGTTTGTATTTCCAACATCAATTGTAAAAACCACGGTTAACGCTCCTTAAAGTTGATAGTTTAATTTTACGGCTTTTACGCTTCTAAGTCAAGTGGGGTTGCGAATGAGTGAGGTTTTTAGTATAATTAGGTAAGTAAGTGATGCTTCAGCGCCGGAGTCGGCAAGCGTGCCCGAGCGAAGCGAGGGCTGTGCTGCCGGTGCGGCGCGTTCCGAAGGAGCGGGCTCGCCACGCCTTCGCACTCGCCCCTCGCTTCGCTCGGGGCGGCGCTCGTCACGGCTTGCCTGCTGTTTACCACAAAAACACAACAAGGAGAACACATATGCCCCTTGATAAAAGCTATTTTTCAAATCTAACTTCATACATAACCCGTTTGCAAAAAACAAAAAAGCCTGTTTTTATTTACGGCATGGGCGACGGTTGCTTAAAGGTTCTTAAAATTTTTGAGGAATACAAAATTGCGTGTGCAGGCATTTTTGCAAGCGATGAATTCGTGCGTGATAAGGTTTTCTGCGGCCACAAAATCCACAGGCTTTCAGAGATCGAGGCGGCGGTAGATGATTTCATCATCGTCCTCGCATTCGGTGCAGGCTATAAAGAATTGATTGAAAAAATCGAAAGTTTAAGCTATCATCACGAGCTTATTGTGCCCGATATGCCTGTTATAGGCGAGGGGCTTTTTACAAAAGAGTATATGCTTGAAAACTTTGATAAGCTTGAAAAAGTTTATTTCTTGCTTGCCGATGAAATCTCGAAACAGGTTTACAAGGCTGTTATCGAATTTAAAATAACAGGCGATATTGAATGCTTAAAGCGTGTTCATACCGCGCCGAGCGAAGCTTATGAGAATGTTATTAAACCCTCACAAAACGAGATCTTTGTTGACCTTGGCGCTTACACCGGTGATACTGTAGCCGAGTTTTTATCCCATACCAATGGCAAATATACTCGCATTTATGCTTGTGAGCCTAACAAGCGCAACTTTAGAAAGCTGAGCGAAAGCACTGCCTCGCTTGAAAACATTACATTAATTAACGCGGCGGCATGGGATTGCGACACGACCCTTATATTCTCAAAGGGTGGGGGCAGAATGCCTCACCTTGCAAGCGAGGGGATCGAGACTAAAGCCGTCAGCGTTGACAGCTTGCTTGACGGCAAGGGGTGCACATATATAAAATATGATGTTGAAGGTGCCGAGCTTAAAGCGCTCGAAGGCTCGAAACAAACTATTGTAAATTTTGCGCCAAAGCTTAATGTCGCGCTTTACCACAGGGTCGGCGATATTTTTGAGCTGCCATTGCTTGTTAATTCATTATGCCCTGATTACAAGCTTTATATAAGGCATTTCCCTTATTATCCCGCATGGGACACCAACTTATATGCCAAGCGTAACGGTTTGTAATAATTGTGTAATTAATTTATTAGTCTCTGTAAATAAACTGTCATCATTTGTAACGGCGTTGTTCTTGAATCAACGCCGTTTTGTGTTAAAATATAATTGTAAACTGACAACAAAGAAGGTGACGGGATGAAAAAGCAAAACAGCCGCAGAATTATGATTGACGCAATTGCAAAAGTTACCGCAGTTGCCATAGTTGTTGCATTGGTCGCAGGCGTTGGGTTTATTATAAAATCGTGGGACAAAGTGATGCCGATGGATAATCCGTTTGAAGCAGAACAGGAATACCGCACAGAAGTAATTCCCGAAACCGAGGAGCCCAAGCCAAGCGAGCCGCCTGTCGAAAACACCTCGAACACCGAAAATACTGAAACGCCGACGGTTGACGAAACACAGCCGGAAGTTCCTCAGAGAAACGAAGAAACAAACGAAACACAAGTAACAAACGACGAAGATTCAGCATATAATAAAGAAACGGCACAGCTTATTGTAACAATAGCAACCGAACAGCTTGGCACGCCTTATAAGTCGGGCGGTGACAGCCCCGACGAAGGATTCGATTCAACAGGCTTTACATATTACTGTGTTAACGAAGCGGGCGTTAAATTCCCACGAAACCTTAAGGACCAGCTTAAGAGTGGAGAATGGGTAGCATTTAACGAGCTTGCAGCGGGTGACATTGTTTACTTCTCGCAAGAGGTTGGCGGTGGCGCCACATTTTGCGGAGTTTATGTGGGCGGGGGACTTATAATCTACTCGCCCGTGCCAGACGATTTTGTTAAAACAGCAAACATAACTACCAATTACTGGACGACTCATTTCGTAACGGGACTGCGATTGACCTCGCAGACGAGTGAGTGATCCATCAATATAAAAATGGCTAAACCAATTATTTTTCCTCCTTCAAAGAATATATAGTTAGCCCAAAAACCACAGCCCGCCTTTGTGCGGGCTGTGGTTTTTTGCCGGTCTTTGCCCGCAGCGCCCACGCTCGGCACGGCTTGCGCCACGCCTCGCACTCGGCGCCGCTTTTAAATAGCAATTGCCAAAAAAGAAGCATTATGTTATAATAAGATTATAAAATTCGGGAGGTTTATTATGAAGATATATTTTACCTGCGCGTTGCTTGTTTTCTATGGATTCAACTGTATATCAAGAGGCTTAAGTGAAAAGAAAGGTCCTGCCAAGGTGATCATGGGTCTTCTTCTGATGGCAACGGGCGGCTCGGTTATAGCTTTAACGGCTTTAAAATATGAAACAATCGCCGCAATTGTAATGATGTTCGGTGTGGGATTTACAATATTGACTATTGCATTAAGCGGTATTTTCAATGCGCTGGGGTGCAGCGAATGTGTAGTCGGCACATTCAAGGGTTACATAACCGAGAAAAATTACTCCTACCCGATTTTTGAATATGAATACGGCGGTGAAAGATATGAGCAGGAGTCGATTCAATATATCTGGCGAACCGATTCGGTGGGCTCTTTTCAGGAAGATTTTCAGTATGATATTTATATTTCGCCAAGAATGCCAAGAAAAGTCTTGTTTGTAAAAAAAGTCAGAGGAATAGACCTGTTTCTTTTGTTGGTTGGCACTGTATTTATCGGGGTCGGCGTTTGGCTCCTTTTAAAAGACGTTTTCAGTGTTTTATAGTTATTTTTATATTTATTAATATTAAAAGACGGGCTAAAAAGCTCGTCTTTTTGTTTTGTTATACTGTCTGTTCAGCTTTTTCGGTTGCTGCATCAAACGCTTCGTTTTTAAAGCAGGCAAGGCGCAAACCACCCTTGACGATCTTAAAATCGAACACCTGCGAGGGAATGGGGTTGCCGTCACAGTTGCAGTCAAGCGGTACGGCTTCGCTTAAAGAATATATCCTGCCGCTTATAACACGGCGCATGGTTACAATATCGGGGTGAGTTAAGTGCGCTATGCCTTTAGAGTATTTTCCGATAATGCCGGGAATTTGCCAAAGACTGAGCTTGCTCGCTATGCACATGTCAATAATTCCATCGTTAATTTTCGATTCTCTTGCAGGGCAGAAGCCGCCGCCGTAATAGCTTCCGTTGCCGAATGCCGCAAGCGTAAAGTCTTTTTCAAATATAACGGTTTCGGTGCTTCCGTCGTTGTTGATAACATCAAGCTCAAACTTGGCTTTTGTGCCAAGCTCGCCGAAAATTCCCAAAACAATTGCAAGCTTATAAGCGAACGCACCCAAAAACGGGAACTTTGTTGTAAGTTTGTTAGCAATTTTTAAGATTTTCGTGTCAAGTCCTAAGCTCATCACATTAACACAGCATTTGCCGTTTGCCATAATGCAGTCGATATCTGTGACGGGTGCGTTTATATCGCCGCTTAAAAAGCCGAAGCCTTCGGCGATCTCCTCGATACTTAAGCTGCCGTAAATCTTTCTTGCAAAGTCGTTGCCCGAGCCCATCGGCAAAAGAGCCAATGCTGTTTTTGTTCCTATAATGCCGCTTGCTATCTCGCCCAAGGTGCCGTCTCCTCCGCAAGCGACAATTACAGCATCATCGCCGTGGTTAAAAGAAACCTCTTTTGCAATTTCGGTCGCGTGACCGGGATATTCGGTGTTTATAAACGTCACACTTTTGTTATTTGTAAGCGAACTTTTAATTTTTGACATTATATTATGTATTTTTTTAGAGCCTGATTCGGGATTTTCAATAAAGAAGTATTTCATTAACATTCCGTCTTTCTGAATTATAATGGTCAACATATTAACTATACAATGCTCGACATTATGTGTCAAGTTTTACTTGACAAATGCAAGCTTTGGTGGTATCATCATGTACGATAAAACAGGGGAGCTCGTAAGGCGGGCTGAGAGGAAGCGGAATCAAGCTTCGACCCATAACCTGATTCGGATAATGCCGACGTAGGGCGACCTGAAAGGTGCACATTTCAGGTGAAAAAAGCTTAAACGATAAATCCTCGGGTTAAAACATTTGACCCGAGGATTTTTGGTTATCCCTGCTTTATTAAAAATTTTAGTAAAGGATTGATTTGAATGAATCACAAAAAGCTTCTTGCACTTACCGAAAGTGCAGTAATGCTTGCGCTTGCGTTTGTTTTAAACCTTGTCGTTATTTGGCAGGCACCGCTGGGAGGAAAAGTAACTCTTGTAAGTATGCTTCCCGTTATGCTTGTGGGTTTGCGCCACGGCGTTAAGTGGGGCTTTGCAACAACTTGCGCTTATGCCGTTTTGCAAACTGCATTAAGCTTTGCAAAGGTGCTGGGCTGGGGTCTGACTCCCGCAATATTTATAATTTGCATACTTTTTGATTACTTTTTGCCTTATGCTTTGCTTGGCATACCCTCATTCTTCAGGCGAGGCGGAAAGGTATCTGTGCTTATAGGTATCGGCTTGGCATTGGTTGCAAGATTTGCCTGCCACTTTATCACAGGTGTTACCATTTGGGCAAACTGGGCCGAGGACGCACCCGGCGCAATTTTCTCATATTCGCTTTTATACAACGGTCAATATATGCTCCCCGAGCTGGTGTTTACCATTATTGCTGCAGTTGTTTTAATGAACGTGCCTCATGCAAAAAAGCTGTTTGCACCTGTTGACTGACATTTTGTTTTAAAACAATTTTCTTTTGCGGTATTTTGTGACAAGTTTTGAGATTTGTAATCAAATATTAACCGAATATGGCTTTTATTTGGTTGCAAAATCTGCTATACTGTATATAACACACCAATCTGTAAAAGAAAGGATTTGTCCCACATGCGAAAACTCAGCTTGTTAGTCTCGGTGGTTATGGTTGTTGTTATGGCGGCTGGGCTTATGCCCGTTAAGGCAAACGCCGAGCTGACCTTTTCACCCGATTTTGACATATATTCCGAGGCGGCATTTTTGGTTAACCTCGATACAGGCGAGGTTATTTACGAAAAGAATGCGGATAAGCAGCTTGTACCTGCTTCGTTGACGAAAATAATGACAGCGGTTATTCTGCTTGAAAAGTATGAAAACGATATTGCCGCACTTTCAACTACATATGTTTCGGGCACCTCTGCCTGCTTCGACGAGCTTTATTTAACAGGCGCTTCTACTGCCGATATAAGAATCGGCGAGAAGGTTTCTTATAAAGACCTTTTATATGCCTTAATGCTTCGCTCGGCGTGCGAGGCGGCAAACATTATTGCTTATAACGTGGCAGGCAGCCTTGAGGGTTTTGTTGAAATGATGAATGTTAAAGCCGAAGAGCTTGGCTGTAACGATACCCACTTTACAAACTCTCACGGTTTGTTCTGGGAGGACCATTATACTACTGCCCGCGATATGGCAAAAATCATTGAATATGCAATGAGTCTGCCCATGTTCACCGAGATATCCTGCTCGGAAAGCTATACGATGGAAGCCACATCGTTCCACAAAGACCCAAGAGTAATACATCACACCAATTACATGATGTCGAAGGTGAACGGCGGCGATTATTATTATGAATATGTAAAGGGCATTAAAACAGGCACATTGGATGAAGCAGGCAGATGCTTAGCAACGCTTGCATATAAAGACGGTTACAGCTATATGCTTATCACCCTTAACGCACCTCAGAAGGATTCGAACGGCAACAATGTTTTTTATAACTTTATTGACCACAAGAACATTTATGAATGGGCGTTTGCTAACTTTGAATATACAACGCTTTTAACCTCGACCGAGGAAAAAGCCGAAGTGCCCGTGGCATATGGCGACGGTGTTGACTATGTTATTGTTAAGCCTGATGAAGAGTTTGCACGGATCTGGAACACAAGAATACCCGTAAGCTCGATTCACGAGATCATTAACGTTGAGGAAAATGTTGTTGCACCCGTTAGAGCAGGCGACAAGCTGGGAACAATTGAACTGCAATACGGCGGCGAGACTTTGACTGTTGTTGACCTGATTGCAACCACCGATGTTGAAAGAAGCCAGAGAACCTCGCTTATAACAATAGCAAAAAGCTTTATCGGTTCTCAAAGATTTTATGATGCCGCTAAATATTCGCTTGGTTTTTTCGTTGCATATACGGTGCTTATAATAATTCTTAAGATAGTTGTTGCAAAAAGCAATAAAAAGCGTTCAAAAATGTATGGAAGAAGATAATTAAAAAGCAATCAGCTCTGCATTTGGTTTGCAGGGCTGATTTTTTTGTTGTTAAATTAACTAAATTCGTGGCTGTTTTTTCTAATGCATAGGCCTCATTATTTGCTTGACGAATAAGCATTAGCTTTGTTATATTCATAATAGAAACACTCGGTAATATAACTTTTTTCATTAATACTAAAACAAATAGGAGGGGAAGTATGAAAAGAATTATTTCTTTATTGCTTACTTTGGCAATGTGTCTTACAGTTCCGGCAGGCTGCGGAAGCTACACGGAAAAAGGCGGCGGGATGGAGCCACCCTTGGCCGCCATGAACGAATTGGGACAGCTTGAGGCTTCCACTATGAGGCCCGAGGAAACCGTTACCGTTGACGGCACGGTTGAAGATGCATGGAGCGTGATTGATGCCACTCAGCTTAATGCTTCAAGCAGTTATTATGTGCCCGCAAGCGCAACGGTTAAAGCACTGTGGGACGATGCGTACCTTTACCTTTTGGTTGAGGTTGAGGACGCCGAGGTCAACCCCGAGCTTGACAGCGCCGAATTCTTTATCGACACTCTTTGGGATAAAGCCAAGGCTTATGAAGATGACGACTATAATTTCAGCGTTCTTGCAAACGGCACCTCAAGTATGATGTCGGGTGACGGAAGCTTTTTATGTGGCGTGAGCAATACAGAAGCAGGCTATACCGTCGAAGTGGGGATCAAGCTTGACGGCCTTCTTACCGATGGCTGGGTGATGGGCTTCGATGTGAGGGTCAATGACTATGACTCCTCGGGCGGATTAAAGGGGGCAATAAACCTGTTTGACAGAACCGATTCCTGCAAGGCGTCTCCCTCGGCACTTGGTGAGCTTTATTTCAACGGTTTCACTACCTGCTCTGCCAGCACCGAAGGCGTTAAAAAGCTCATTGAAAGGCTTGAAGCCGAAGACCTGACCGTTTACGGCGGATATGAAACGATGTATTCACGAATTTCAAATTTGAAATCACTTTTAGAAAAAACAGATCTACACGCAATGGAGGTAACTGAGGCCATGAGTGACACACATAAAGCATATGAAAAGCTTGTAGATGCATCGGGATTCCCCGAGGTTAAGGATATTGAGCAGAATGCTGAGTATCCCGACCCGTTTGTTATGCTTGACGGAACCGAAATGGAGACTGCCGATGATTGGGTAGCAAGAAGAAAAGAGATCAGCGACATGTATCAGTATTATATGTACGGCGTGTGGCGTGACGGCTCGGATGAAATTGTAACTTACGATTATAAAGATGGCACACTTACCGTTTACATTGAAAGAATTTCAACAGGTGCAAAAGCGCAGTTTGCCGCAACAGTTAAACTGCCCGATTCATCTGTTAATGCGCCCTCTAAAGCAGGTTACCCCGTTGTTGTTGGTATGCACGGCGGCATAAGCGAGGACGTTGCAAACAAAAACGGCTTTGCAACTATCACCATTAATTCCGATTGGTTCTCGCCTCACCCCATTGCCTCTGACGACACAAGGCACACAGGTGCTTTTTACGACCTTTATCCTTACGGCAACACATGGCAGGAGCAGACAGGAGTTTTGATGGCATGGAGCTGGGGCTGCTCGAAGATTTTGGACGCACTTGAGGCAGGCCTTGGCGAGGAACTTAATATCGACAGCACCAACTCGATAGTAACGGGCGTTTCGCGTTATGGCAAGGCGGCGGCAGTGTGCGGCGCATTCGAGCCGAGATTTAAAATGGTTGCACCTTCCTGCTCGGGTGCAGGCGGATTGGCACTTTACCGCTATGTTTCAAAGGGCAAGACCTATGACTTTAGCTCTAAGGGCGCAGCCGCCGCTTATACTTATGGCGATAACGAGCCTTTGGGCAGCTTGCAGTCCTCGGGCGAGGTTGGCTGGTTCAACAACAATTTCAAGCAGTTTAAAAATGCAAATCATTTGCCCGTTGACCAGTATATGCTTGCAAGCCTTGCTGCCGACGAAGACAGATATATGTTTATCATCGGCTCGTGCATTTATGAGGATTGGGTAAACGCCCCTGCAATGTGGTATACATATTTGGCATCCAAGCAGATTTATGATTATTTGGGCGTTGGCGACAATATTAAGATAAACATTCATAAAGAGGGCCACGCTGTTATTGAAGAGGATATGCAGTATATGACCGAATACTTTAAAAAGATGGTTTACGGCATTGAACCCGAAAGCGATTTAAGCGTTTTGGATACCTCGGTATTTGCACTTGAAGAAAACGTTGACCACGCAATGGATGACTTTACAGGCGATTGGATCATTAACTTTATGCTTGACTGATTTTAAAAAGCATTGCAGATAACTAAGCTATGGTTAGTTAAGCACGGCAACGCCAATGTTTAAATAAAGTGCAAACAAAAGCCAAATCAGATAGGGCACCAAAAGCCATGCGGCGGTTTTGCTTGCTTTTTTAAATTCGCAAATGGTTGCAATTGTCAACAAAATCAGAATTGCTAAAACAACCACTGCTGTGGCATACATTTCAAAGCGGAAGAAAACTATCGGCCAGATAAAGTTAACGACAAGCTGATAGAAGAAATATTTAATTCCGTCGTTGATTTTATAATCATTGCTTTTTAAAACAAGATATGCCGCAATGCCCATTAGCAAATAAAGAACCGTCCACACCGCGGGGAATACCCAGTCGGGAGGGGTAAGAGGCGGCTTAACCGTGCCGTCTGCCATATTTCCCGACAGAAACGAGCTAAGTCCTCCCACCAAAATCGGCAAAGGGATAATTAAAAATGATAGCTTCTTTTTGTTGTTCAAAAAATCATGTCCTTTCGTTTTTTGGTAGTATATGAAATTATGTAGACAAAAATTCAGCTTGATGATATACTTTACTTTAAGTTTTTAAAAAAGATTTACAAAAACGAGGAGATTTAATAATGAACACGCTTTTGCATATATGCTGTGCACCCTGCTCGGTAATGTGCATTGAAACTTTAAGGGCAGAGGGAATAGACGTTTCGGGGCTTTGGTATAACCCGAATATTCACCCGTTTACCGAATATCGCTCGAGAAAAACCACGTTGATTGAATATGCCAAAAAGATAGAACTACCGCTGACTGTTATTGATAATTATGGATTGCGAGAGTTTGTTTCTCTTGTTCACCCCGATTATGATAACCGCTGCCGAAAGTGTTATGAAATGAGACTTGATAAAGCCGCAAGCCTTGCCAAAGAAAACGGATTCGACAGCTTTACCTCGACATTGTTTGTAAGCCCTTATCAGAACCACGAAATGATGATCGAGGTGGCACAGCAGGCGGCAGAAAGACACGGTGTTGAGTTTTTATACCGTGATTTCAGACCCTATTTCCGTGAAGGGCAGGCTAAAGCTCGTGAGATGGAGCTTTACATGCAAAAATACTGCGGCTGTATCTTCTCGGAGGAAGACAGGTACCGCAAGAAAAAATAGTCTGCGGCGCCCCACCTCGCGCCCAGTTTGCCAAGCCAAACGCGCGCTCGACTCGGGCGCCGACACAAAAAATCGCCCACCAAGTTAGGTGAGCGATTTTTTATCAGGATTCTTCGTTTTCCTTTTTCTTAAGGTGTTCTTTTAATACCAAATTGATATACTGCGACAGCGACCTGTCATCGTCCTCTGCTTCGGCTTTTATTCTTTCAAGGATATCCCCGTCAATAGTTATGCTTATTTTTTCTTTTAACGGCTTCATGTAATTCACCTCGATAGAATTATACACTAAAATACGATAAACTATTGACAAATAGCATAAAGTAGGATAAAGTAGTATTAAAATCAAGACATAAAAAGAGGTGAAAGCATGAGCGCAAAGTCTGATGAAATCAGCGAAGAAAAGGTCAGACAGTTGCTTTTTGAAGCTGACGAGTTTGCAATTATTCTTAAAAGAGGCAGAAGATACGTAACCTATATAAACCCCGAGTATAAGAAAATGCCGATTGAGATAACCGATGAATGTGTAGCAAAGCTTGTAGTTGAGCGTTGCAGACAAAGGTTTGAATTTGATACGACAGGAAATCTTGTCTGCGAATATAAGCTTATGCAGGACATTAAAATGCTTGTTCAAAGGGGAATGTTTTTATATACCGTGTAGTTGTTTTTATATTCAGCAAAGCCCGACTGTTTTAAAACGGTCGGGCTTTGTATTATACATTCACGGCTTCTTTTTTGGCTTCAAGCTTTGCAAGCTCTTCTTCCTCTAAAACTCTGTAAGCTACCTTGCCCACAAGCGTTTTGGGCAAGCTTTCACGGAACTCGATATCATAAGGCAAAGCATATTTTGCAATGTTTTTGCGGCAATGAGCCATAATTGCAGCCTTGGTTTCCTCGTTAGGCTCATAACCCGGCTTAAGCATTACAAACGCTTTAACCTTTTGAATCTTTATCTCATCGGGCAAGCCGATAACACAGCTCATCTGAACCGATTCAAAACCGTCCAAAATGTTTTCAAGCTGAGAGGGATAAACATTGTAGCCGCTGGTTACGATCATTCTCTTGATTCTCTGCTTAAAGTAAATAAAGCCTTCATCGTCCATCTTTCCAAGGTCACCTGTGTGAAGCCATGTTCTGCCGTCACCGTGGATTCGCAGAGTGTTTGCTGTTTCCTCGGGTTGGTCTAAATAGCCGATCATAACCGAGGGACCCGAAATGCAGATCTCGCCCTCTTCGCCATAGGGAACTTCGATGTTAGTGCCGACTTCGACGATTTTATAGTATGTATCGGGGAAAGGCTGACCGATCGAACCCTCTTTATAAAGGTGGAGGGGCGTTAAGCAGCTTGCGGTTACACATTCGGTGGTGCCATATCCCTCGCGCACTTTAATATTTGCATTGTGGTCTGCCAAAAACTTATCAAGCTTCTTTTTAAGCTCGACCGACAGTGAATCGCCGCCCGAGAATACACCCTTAAGCGAGCTTAGGTCGGCGCCGTCCATCGAGGGCTGACGCAAAAGCGCTTCGTAAAGTGTGGGAACGCCTGCAATAAAGTTGCACTTGTGTTTAACAATATCCTTAGCATAGGTTTCGGCAGTAAATCTTGGCACAAGAATGCATCTGCCGCCGTTTGCAAGCATCGAGTGAATCGTTACACCCAAGCCAAAACCATGGAAAACAGGCATTACGGCAAGCATTTTATCACCGGGAGTAAAAATCGGGTTGGTGGCAATAACCTGTGCAGCAAGTGCGTTAAAGTTATAATCAGATAAAAGAATACCCTTGTTTGTTCCGGTGGTTCCTCCGCTGTAAAGAATGATCGCAGGCTCATAGCAGTTCTTTTGGGCAGCATATTTACCCTCGAACTTTGTGCCCTTTGCCATTAAATCGTTCCACATTATCACATCGGCACCTGCAGGGAGCTTATACTTTCTGCCCTGCGTTAAAGCGTAACCTATGTTAAGCGGAACAGGCAATGCATCCTGAATTCGGGCAATAACAAGGTATTTAAGGCTAACCTTGTTTCTTATTGCCTCGAATTTAGAATAAAACTGGTCTAAGGTTATTGCCATAACGCTTTTTGAAACGTTAAGATAGAATTCTATCTCGTTCTCGCTTGAAAGCGGATGAACCATGTTAGCAACTGCACCCACAAGGTTAATAGCATAAAGCATTATAACTGCCTGAGGGCAGTTGGGCATGCAAATGGTAATTCGGTCGTTTTCTTTAATTCCCAAAGCTTTTAAAGCCTTGGCACACTGGCGCACCTGTGCTTCAAAGGTCTTATATTTTGTCTTTTTGCCCATAAAATCAAAGGCAATGTAATCGGGATATTTCTTTGCTATTTCTTCAACGGCATTCCACATCGAATATTCGGGATAGTTAAGCGAACGGGGAATATCGCCGTAGTTATTAAACCAAGGAGTTTTAACTTCGTTTGCCATAATGGTTTTCTTTCCTTTCAATTGGTTACTTTATAACTCCACGGGAGTTTCGATGGGCTGGTCCAAAAGCTCAGGATTGTTAAGCAAATGCTGCAAAATCTTAATCGACTTTGCAAAATAAACGCCGTCTGCAATTCTCTCGTCAACGGTAATGCCAAGATCCAAAGCCTCTCTTAGTTCGTAAGAACCGTCCTCATTAAAATAAGGTGTCAGCTTTTTCTCTCCGATTATTGCGAACAAAGAGTTTGTGCCCCAGTCTGCAAGATGATGATATTGTGCGTGCATTTTAATACTGCCGAGGTTTGAAACAAAGCAGGTCGAATAATAAGGGTCTTCTTTCATCAATGCCTTGGGGTAAACTCCAAAGTATTCCAAAACGCCCAAAAGCCAGAACAAAAACCTTAACATACAGCGAGGAAGATATTTTAACACATCCATAATGTCGGTGGTGCCGCCTTTTTTATCCTCTTTTCTAACGCTGTATACAAACTTTTTTACCTTGCCGTAAATATCTTCAACAGGAGAAACACCCTCTTGCTCGCATTTTATAATTGCCAAAGCCTCGTGTGCATCGTCGGTGAATTTCTTTTTAACTACAAACGACATTGAAATGTCCTTGCGCTGATAAAGCTTTCTGCCCGAATAAAAGCGATTCATATAGGGCCGCAAAACAATCGTTTTTGCCATTGCCGCTAAAATCACATGGAAGAAGGTGTATTTGAATTCGGGGTTGTCGGCGTTCTTAACCTCTAAATATTTTTTTATAGCTGTAAGGTCAACCTTTTCAACAATAACAGCTTCGTTTGCTGTTCTTTTGGGCATGTTATGAGGCATGATAACATGCATCGAATCAAGCCCTCTTACAAGATAAGCGTCTTTGCGGTCGCCAAAGCGCCTTTTTTCTTTCTTAACTTCGCTCATTTATTTTCCCTTTGCCCTTTCGTAATCGGTTTTTGTCGAATTTTGCGTAAAGGTACTTTTAAAGTATAGAATAAATATGTTGAAATGTCAACAAAATAGAAAAATTAATAATTCAGCATTTTAAATTGTGCAGGTTTTTGTTGACTGTAAAATGTTATATGGTATAATTATATTACATTTTACTTTAAAGGAGACGAACACTATGGTTGCAAAAAATCCGCCTTTGGGTTGGAATAGCTGGGATTGCTACGGCGCTGCCGTTGATGAAAAAACCGTAAGAGCAAATGCCGACTATATGGCAAAGCACTTAAAAAAGTTTGGCTGGGAGTATATCGTAGTTGATATTCAGTGGTATCAACCCTCGGCACAAACACATATGTATGAACCCTTTGCAGACCTTGTAATGGATGAATATTCTCGTCTTTTACCTGCCGAAAACAGATTTCCCTCGGCAGCGGGAGGAAAGGGCTTTGCACCTTTGGCTGAATATGTTCATTCGCTCGGTCTTAAGTTCGGTATACATATAATGAGAGGTATACCCAGACAGGCAGCTGCCAAAAACACAAAAATCAAGGGCAGCGAATATACAGCCCGTCAGGTGGCACACCCCAACAACATTTGCATGTGGAATCCTGATATGTACGGCACGGTTACCGACTGCCCGGGTGCTGCGGATTATTACAACAGCCTGTTTGAACTTTATGCCGAATGGGGAGTTGACTTTGTTAAGGTTGATGACATTTGCCGCAACTGGAACAACGAAGCCGAGATATTGCTTATTCGCAATGCAATTGATAACTGCGGCAGAGATATGGTTTTAAGTCTTTCACCCGGTCCTGCAAACATTAAGCAGGCAGAATTTTTGAAAGAAAACGCAAATATGTGGCGAATCACCGACGACTTCTGGGATAGATGGGATCTGCTTTACAACATGTTTGAGCGTGCCGAGGTTTGGTGCAACCATGCAGGCACAGGTCACTGGCCCGACGCTGACATGCTTCCCATTGGCCCTATCAATCAGGTGTATTCAAAAGATAACCGTACAAGATTTACCCACGATGAGCAGAAAACAATGATGTCGCTTTGGTGTTTAATGCGTTCGCCTCTTATTATCGGCGGCGACATGACGGGCTTTGATGAATTTACAATGTCTTTGGTAACAAACGAAGAGCTTTTAAAGATCGAAGCCGACACCCACTGCGCACACATGGTAACACGTAAGGTGGTTGACGGTGCAGAGCAGATAGTTTGGTTTGCGCCCTCGAAGGACGGCAGCTGCAGCTATGTGGGCTTGTTTAACGCAGGCGAGAGCGATACCGATATAAGCGTTTCGTTTGAAAAGCTGGGTGTCAATGCCAAGGTGGCATATGATATTTGGGAAAACACTACCGAGGTGGTTAACGGAAGCATCAGCGCAACTGTTGCACCTCATGGAGTTAAGCTGGTTAAATTGATATAGCGCCAAAGCGTGTGCGTGGGGCGAAGCCCCGCCCCCTCTGCGAGGGGGGCGCCGCCCGGCGGCCTACGCCGCCGGGTGCCCAAAGCAAGCCCCGCAGGGCTTGCTTTGGGCAGGCTTCGCCCGCACCGCAGCGCCTGAGCATTTTTATAGCAAAAAGCAAAGCGCCGAGCTCATTCAAAAAGCTCAGCGCTAACTTTCTTACAATATAGTGTTCCAAATAAATGCCTTTTCCTTGGCTTTATTATACTACCAACCGCACAAAAAATCAATGACGGATAATAATAACTGATTGACTTATTCTAATGGAAGTGGTTTTATGGATTCAAAGCTTTTCTGCCCCGAATACTATCAAAAATTCTCATGCATTGCAGGCAAATGCCCCGAAAGCTGCTGCAAGGCAGGCTGGGAGATACCGATTGATGACGATACCTTTGGTGTATACTCTTGTTTAGAGGGTGACATAGGCAAGAAGTTCAAAGCTTCAACAGCAACAGGCACCGATGGCGACATTATCTTTAAGCTTGATGAAAACGGAGACTGCCCGTTTTTGAACAGCGATGGGCTTTGCGATCTGTATATTGCAACAAACGGCAGACTTTGCGAGATATGCACAAATTACCCCAGATTTTTCGAGGAATTTGAAGGCTTTGCCGAAACAGGTGTTTCAATTTCCTGCCCCGAGGCGCAAAGACTTATCTTAAACGCCAAGCAGAAGGATTATGACATCTTTGGCGAAGAAACCGACGACGATGTTCTTGAAATCTTGGTAAAAGCGCGGCAAACAGCATTCGATATTGTTTTTAATAATCCCCCAAAAAAGGCGATATCGCTGCTTATTGACTATGCCGAATATGTGCAGGACGTTATCGACTTCGGTGCGATACATGAGCTTGATGACTATGTGCCCGAGCTAAAAAAGCATCCTAAAAGAAAGGCAATAGAATCTCTTGAGAAAATATGCGACGCTTACCTTAACAATGCAGATATAATGTATGACGAGTTTAAAAATGCTCTTGCAGACTGCAAGCCTGCGTTTAAGCGAATTGCCGACCGTGAAAAACGTGCTTATTTGGGCTACCTTGTCTTTAGATATTTTTTAAAAGCAATCAACACCGAGGATGTTTTATCGGTGTGCAAGCTAATTGCTTGTGCATATATTGTGGCAGTCGTTTTAAAAGGCGATTCAAAAAAGCTTGCCCGATTGCACGCAAAAGAGATAGAACACGACGCCGAAAACCTCGAAGCTTTAATTGACGTTATGCAGGATATTGAACCCGCGGAAATACTGTCAACTATTAAGCTTATGCTTTAATATTGCAAAAAATGTATTTTTGCATAGTATGCACAAAACCGTATCGTGGAATTGTTCAACCCTACAAATCGTATGCAAACCACTTGACAGGTGACACGCAATATGGTAATATGAGTCACGTCGAAAGGGAGTAGTTCATTGCCCCGGCAATGTGTACGTATCGTCATGACAGCAACTGCAGGTGCTCGGTTCGTACGAAAATCTATTCAATGATTGTAACGAGACTTTCAGTGTAATTTATTACGCTGGGGGTCTTTTTTGTATAGATTCCCGTACAACTTACGAACTTCTAACTTTCGGTACCGGGGAGAAAGTAAATTCACCAATTATATTTTATTAAGGAGGTTTTCCTATGGGTATGGAAACTATTTTAATCATTGTTGGTATCATTATCGCTTTAATAGTGCTTATCTTTGCACTGGGCTATTTAAAAGCACCGCCGGATACCGCTTACATAATCTCGGGCTTAAGCTCTAAAAAGCGTATCTTAATCGGTAAAGCCGGCTTCAGGGTTCCTTTCTTCGAACGTGTTGACCGCCTTTCTTTAGGCGTTATGCAGGTCGATGTAAAGACCAGCGAGGCTGTACCTACTAACGAATTTATCAACGTTAACGTTGACGGTGTTGCCAACATTAAAATTTCCTCTGACCCCGAGCTTTTAAAGCGCGCAGCCGAGGCTCTTTTAGGCAAGACACGCCAGGAGCTTGTAACATTGGTTACCCAGGTTTTAGAGGGTAATATGCGTGAGATCGTTGGCTCGGTAGGCCTTAAGGAAATGGTTCAGGACCGTCAGGGCGTTGCCAAAAAGATCACCGAAAACGTTGTGCCCGATATGGAAAAGCTGGGCATTGAGGTCGTAAACTTCAACATTCAGAACTTTAAGGATGAAGCAGGCACCATTGAAAACATGGGTATCGACAACGTTGAGCAGATCAGAAAGAATGCTCAGATCGCTAAGGCAAACGCTCAGCGCGACATCGCAATCGCTACATCCAAAGCTCAGCAGGAAGCTAACGCTGTTAAGGTAGACTCGGAAAAGATGATTGCCGAACAAAACGCAGCGCTTGCTATCCAACAGGCTGAAATGAAGGTTAAGGCAGACGCTAAGCGTGCAGAAGCAGACGCTGCTTACTCCATTCAGCACGAAAATCAGCGTAAGGTTATTGAAATTGCCAAGACCAACGCCGATATTGCTCGCCGCGAAAAGGAAGCAGAGCTTGCCGAAAAGGACATTGCAATTAAGGAACGCGAGCTTGACGCTGAAATTAAAAAGCAGGCTGATGCTATGAAGTACCAGTCTGAGCAGGAAGCAGAGGCCGAGCTTATCAGACGTCAGCGTGAGGCAGATGCAAGACAGTACGAAGCTATTAAGGCTGCAGAAGCCAAAAAGGCAGAAGCTGAAGCTTTAAGATATGCTATGGAGCAGGAGGCAGAAGGTATCCGCGCTAAGGGTCTTGCCGAGGCAGAGGCTATTGAAAAGAAGGCAGAAGCTCAGAAGAAGATGGGTGAGGCATCCGTTTTGGAAATGTACCTTACCGCATTGCCCGAGGTCGTCAAGAACGCCGCAACTCCTTTGGCTCAGACCGACAAGATCGTTATGTATGGCGACGGCAACTCGACAAAGCTTGTGCGTGACGTTATGAACAGTGCTGACCAGATCATGGAGGGCATGAAGCAGTCCACAGGCATTGACATTGCAAGCTTGCTTGCAGGCTTTGCAGGCGGAAGCGCCGCAAAGACTGAGCCCGCACCTATCGTTATTCACAACCACCCCGCAGAGGCTGTTGAAGCTGAGCCAACTGTAACTGAGTAATTGTTTAGCAAAAGCGGCGCGAGTGCGAGGCGTGGCGGCAGCCGTGCCGAGCGTGGCGCCGCCCCCAAAAACTCGCGAAGCCGGGGCAGGGCGCCCACGGCTCGCCACGCCCCCCTGCGTGGGCACGGCTCGCCACTCGGCGCCATATAACCCTAAAACAAAAGCCCGTAGTTTAGACAGGGCTTCGTAAAACAGTTAATCCGACCTATGGTTACAATCATAGGTCGGATTTTTATGTTATGTATCGGTTTTGGAAAAGCTCCCTTGTGTAAAGGGAGCCTTGGGTGCGGTGCAAAACCCACAAATAATGCACTACACCGAAAGGTGTATAGAAGTGCGCTCTTAAATTATGAGAATCTCCATCGATTTTAAGTATGGTCCTATAATTTACAATTTTCTTGCTTTAAATAAAACGGAGATTGGCAACATTTTGGCTTTTTTAGCTTTATCGCTGATGTCTCCTTCGGCGCGCATTGTCTCCTCGTCGGTCTGCTCAACCATTTTCTCAATCACGAATCCCGCTTTAGCCAAAGCATTGACGTAGGTGGATATTTTTCGGTTACACAGCAGAATTTCACTGCCATCCACCGGCATTCTGAAATAAGACTCATCAAAATAGCTTTTATTCATCACCAAGGTGTTATTTTCTATCACATCTTTTCGTTCATCACAAGACCAGGCAATACAGTAATGGAGTGTATGATGCCAGCTAAAAATAAAGATACCGTCTTTTTTCAGATATGATGCAATCTTTCGGAAAGTACCATCCAAGTCCGTCGTCCATCCAATGCCGTATATCGAATATACAAAATCGAAATAATCTTTAGGAATATCCATATCGGCTTCCATCGGAGAGCAGATAAGATTAGCCGTATACCCGCTTTCGCTCAAATACCTCTTAGCATTTTCAAGCTGTTTATGAGAAAGATCCACGCCCCATAATTCACCAGCATTTCTATCTGCGTGATACTTCAAAGAATGACCACTTCCACAGCAAATTTCAAGCATTTTCTTTCCTGAAACATCACCGAACAAGTGTAATTCATTCTCGGTTACAAAGTGTACGCCATATGTAGGAAGTGCCGTTGTGCCAAACCACAGATCGGCGTATGTATCCCAGTAGTGCTTATTTGTTTCAATTATTTCATTTCTGATCATCAATTTATCTCCTTCATAATGTTCCAAAACTGTTTTACGAGCACCCGCCATTTTCTACGGGTTTTCTTTTTTTGTATTTCTTTTAAATATAACCGTTTTCTGAACGATGAAATTAGCAGCAAACATAACAACCTCGGCAACAGGTTTTGCAATTGCAAGAGGGATAGTAAGCACTCTTACCATCAGCTCTAACAAAACAAAGGTTTTTACCGAGAAGCTTGCAGCCGCCAAAGCGTAATATCCGCCAAGCTCGGGCATGAACGATTTTTGAGATCTGAACACCCAAATGCGGTTTATCCAGAAATTCACCTGCGAGCTGATCATCCACGCCGCAATGGCAGCAGCCTCGAGAGCTAAAACAAAACCGCCGAAAAGTCTTTCGAACAAAAGAATTAAAGCATAGTCGATAATAAATGCTATTCCCGAGGATACTATATATCTTAATGCTTGCATTTTATACAATTTAACAATAAGCGTTTTAATGCTGTTCAATACAGATTTCATTTTAAAGCAAAATTACCTTTCGTTAATTTCTACAACAAATATTTTGCCACATTTCATTAAAAATTACAATAGAAAAATCAAAAGCTTTTGCAGCAAGACATTTTTTAAAAAGATAAAGCAGCATATATTAAAATATGAAACTGTTGAAAATCCGCATTTCAAATCGCAATTTTGCACAATCAATGTTTTAGCCTTTTAAAGCAAAAGCCGATAAAATAATGCGTGATTTGTCGTTTAAGGCTTCACTTTGTGCTAAAAGAGCTAAAAATCACTTGACAAAGAAGAGCGTAATCGCTATAATTTAGATGATATTATTATGGCAAGAAGTCAGTGCGGGCTGCCGACCTGCACGGTAATTGTCTTTTAATATTTGCGCGTTAAATGCGTGAAAGATTTATATAATGGAGGATTTTTTATGTCAAACACATTAAGAAAAGTATTGTCTTTGCTTTTGGCAGTTGCAATGCTTATGTCTTGTGCTGTTGTATTTGCAGGTTGTGACAACACCGATAACGACAACCCTGTTGTTAGCGGCGATCAGAACGTTGACGACGTTCCGGACGAAGGCGATAAGGAAGTTGATCCTAACGCTACCTACACCTACAACACATCCGCATCCGTATTCCCCACTTTGTGGAACCCCCACACCTATCAGACTGCTACAGACGCTGTTCCCCTTGATTACACATCTGTAGGTTTCTACACCTTCGATTACAACGAAACCCTTGACGGTTATAAGATCGTTCCCGAAATGGCTGTCGCTGAACCTGAAGATGTAACTGCTGACTATGTTGGTGAAGAATGGGGCATCGCTGAAGGTGACACCGCTAAGGCTTGGAAGATCACCTTGAGAGACGACCTCAAGTGGAATGACGGCACTCCCATCACCGCTAACGATTTCGTTAAGTCTGCAGAGCTCTTGCTCAATCCTGCTGCTCAGAACTACAGAGCTGACTCTCTCTACTCCGGTTCTATGGTTGTTCACAATGCTAAGAACTACCTTTATGCAGGTCAGTACGCTTACTCTCCTATGATCGACTACGGCTATGCTGCAGTTGCTGATTTGACAGTTGGCGAAGACGGCGCTTATGACACTGCTGACGGCGACCTTTGGTTCAACTTGTATGACGGCGTTTCATGGAGCTCTAACAGCTTGACCGACTATTACAATGCTGGTTACACTGCTGAAATGACTAAGGACGGCGTTGACCTTTATGCAACTGTTCTTGCAGCTAACGCTGATGAAGACGGCTATGTTGCTGTTACTGCTGAAGTTGCTGATGCTCTTATGTTCATCGTTGCTAACCTTCACGGCTATGCTGATGCTGATGCTTACGCTGTTGACGCTGGTGACTATGCTTACACCGAATGGAACGAATTCATTCAGATCGGTTCTACTTATCCCGAAATGACATTCGATGCTGTTGGCGTTAAGGCACTTAACGATACTGAGCTCGTTCTTATCATTGACAAGCCCCTCGAAGGCTTCTACCTCCTTTACAGCCTTACCGGTACTTGGCTCGTAAAGAACGATCTTTATGAATCTCTCATCACCATTACCGACGGCGTTTACAACAACACCTACGGTACTTCTGCTGAGACCACTCCTTCTTACGGTCCCTTCGTTCTCGAATCCTTCCAGGCTGACAAGCAGATGGTATTCACCAAGAACGACAACTGGTATGGCTACACTGCATATCCCGGTTGCTACCAGACAACCAGCGTAGTAGTTGACTACGTTGAAACTGCTGCTACCAGACTCGAACTCTTCTTGCAGGGTAAACTCGACACCTACGGTCTCGATGCTGCTGACATGCAGGACTACTCTAAGTCTGAGCACACCTACTACACCACCGGTGACTCCACCTTCTTCATCGCTTTGAACCCTGATCTTGATGCTCTTAAGTCTGAACAGGAAAAGCTTGGTGCTAACAAGAACAAGACCATCCTTACCATTCCCGAATTCAGAATGGCTCTTAGCTTCGCACTTAACAGAGCTGAGTTCTGCTTGGCTACTTCTCCTGTAAACAACGCTGCATTCGGCGTATTCTCCAGCATCATCATCTCCGACCCTGACAACGGTGTAGCTTACAGAACCACCGAACAGGCTAAGGACGTTTTGGTTGACTTCTGGGCACTTACCGATGAAATCGGCGAAGGCAAGCTTTATGCTGATAAGGACGAAGCTATCGCTTCCATCACAGGCTACAACCTCGAAATGGGCAAGCAGTACTTCGACCTCGCTTATGACAAGGCTATCGAAGCCGGTCTTATGGACGAAGACGACGTAATCGAAATCAAGATTGGTCAGCCTAACGGCACATCCAACTTCTACAACAACGGTTACGACTTCTTGGTTAACAACTATACCGAAGCTGTTAAGGGCACCAAGCTTGAAGGCAAGCTTACCTTCACCAAGGATGATACTTTGGGCAACGCATTCTCTGATGCTCTTAAGACCAACAAGGTTGACATGCTCTTCGGCGTGGGATGGACCGGTTCCGCTCTCGATCCTTACGGATTGATGGAAGCTTACACTGCTCCCAACTATCAGTACGACCCCTCTTGGGATACCACTACTGATATGCTTACTGTAAACATCGATGGTACTGATTACACTGCTTCTGTTATTGATTGGACATACTGCATCGTTGGTACTCCTTGCACCGTAACTGCAGCAGACGGCACCACAATGGAATATTCCTGCGGTACTGCTGACGGCGATCCCGAGACCAGACTTGCTATCTTGGCTGCTCTCGAAGGCGCAGTTCTCAGAACCTACGACATGATCCCGATCATGGACGACTCTTCTGCAGCTCTTAAGGGTATGCAGATCCAGTACTACACCGAAGATTACATCTACGGTGTTGGCCGTGGCGGCATCAAGTACATGACTTACAACTACACTGATACCGAATGGGATGCATACGTTGCTGAAAACGACGGTATCCTTAACTACAAATAATAAGTATTTGTTTCTGAGTTTATCAGTATAGAGTAGCATGATTAAGCCCTCGGAGGAGGAGAAAATCTTCTCCGAACCCGAGGGCTTTATTTTCTTGATAGCCATATTTCGCGATTTCGCGATTGCATATGTATGCGCTTGAATCTCAAGAATGTACAAATGCAATCGCATACGCTATATTAGTTTAGCTCTTTAAAGTGAAACTGTTAAAAGCTTGAGTTTAGCAGTACACTTAAAACAGCAAATAAATAACAGGGGGTTATTATGTTTAAGTACGTTTTAAAACGAATTGCTTTGATGTTAATGGTATTTTTAATTATCATTTCAATTTGCTTTGTTCTCGTAAAACTCTTGCCAAACACTCCTGCAACACAGTTTGGCAAGGATATGCAATTGATTGAAATGAGACGAGAAGCATTGGGCTATAATAAGCCGCTTATCGTTCAGTACGGTATTTTCCTTCAGAAGTCGCTTTTGGGCGGTAACTGGGGTGCTTCCGAATCATTATATGTTGGTCAGGATGTTTGGGATATCTTTATCAGCAAGCTTCCTGCAACCATGCTTGTAAACGTATATGCAATGCTCTTCAGCGTTCCTATCGGTCTTCTTTTGGGCATTTATGCTGCTCTTAAAAAGAACCGTTGGCAGGACCACCTTATTTCAACCGGTATCATGGTCTTCGTATCTGTTCCCGGATTTGTAACAGCGTTCTTCGTTCAGTATTTCCTCTGCCATAAGCTGCAGTGGTTCCCGATGCAGATGCTCCCGGGTGATGATTATTTCACATGGGCAATGTTCATGTCTTTGGTTCCTGCAATCCTTTCGTTGGGATTCGGTACGATTGCAGGCCTTGCACGTTACACCCGTGCCGAGCTTTGCGAAGTTTTGACCAGTGACTTTATGCTTTTGGCAAGAACCAAGGGCTTAACAAGAGGACAGGCTACTGTTCGCCATGCTTTAAGAAACTCAATGGTTCCTATTTTCCCAATGATCATCGGTGAATTTATCGGTATCATCGGCGGTTCTCTCATTATCGAGCAGATCTTCGGTATCCCCGGTGTAGGCCCGTTGTATATCAAGTCTATCACATCAAGAGACTATAACTTCTATATGCTGCTCTCGTCCTTCTACACCTTCATCGGTCTTTCGGCAAACATTCTGGTCGACCTCAGCTATGGATTTATTGATCCTCGTATAAGAATGGGGGAAAGATAAGCTATGGATATTAAGAATATACCTGTTGAAAAACTGCGCTTTGTTGACAGAAACGAATTCATATCTGACAAGAAGTTTGAAACCAAGCCCGTTAGTTATGCTAAAGACGTTTGGAGACGTTTTTGCAAAAACAAATCGTCTGTTGTTGCAGCTGTTATCGTTTTGCTTTTAATTTTGTTTGCGATCTTTGTACCTTTTTTGTGCGCTAACAAATATACCGAAAGCCTTACTGACACCACATATTTGCAGTATACAAAGCTTTTGCCCAAAAACGATCTTTGTGTAAAGCTTGGTATCGATTTCTGGAACGGTACCAAAAAGAGAACCGTAAATAAAAATGAGTTCCTTTATTTCGGCGGTATCGAGGCTGAAACCGGTTACACCGTTTATACAGATATTTACAAAGAGAATTATGCTGACAATTCGGGCTCCACGAATACAACATATTACGATGTTCGCGAGGACGTTTATACCAAGAACGGTATGATCTATCTTACCCTTACCGAAGCAGAATTCAAGGCTATTCAGGAATGGCAGAATGAAACCGGCGTTCAGGTTATTTTCCCTGCTGTTAACACCTCATCATTCAAGCTTAAGTCCTTAGAATCTGACGCTAACATCTGGTATCAGTGCGACCAAAAGGGCACACCTCAGCTCGACAAGGACGGCAACTATCAGGCGCTTTACAAAAAGAGCGGAACCGATGACGGTTATAATTCGTTAAGAATTGAAGGCGACGACGGAAGCTATCGTTATGCTCAGGTAGGCGGTACTTCCGAAGCCAAGTCTTACAAGGTAAGAGTGTTTACCTACACTTACTTCCAGTATCGCTACGGCTTTGAGCCCAGCTTCTTGTTCGGTACAAATGCCAAGGGACAGGATATTTTAACAAGACTTGCATCCGGTGCAAGATTCTCGCTTTTGCTTGCAATCGGTATTTCTGTTATCAACCTCTTCATCGGTGCTATCTACGGTGCTATTGAAGGTTACTACGGCGGCGTTATCGACCTCGTTTTGGAACGTGTTTCCGACGTATTATCGGGCGTTCCCAGCATGGTTTTGCACTCACTGTTCCAATTGCATCTGGCAAACAAGGTAGGACCTGTTTGGTCGTTGCTGTTTGCTTTCGTGCTGACGGGATGGATAGGCATGGCGTCAAGAACAAGAATGCAGTTCTACAGATTTAAGCATCAGGAATATGTACTCTCGGCAAGAACCTTGGGTGCCAAGGACGGAAGACTTATGTTTAAGCATATCTTCCCAAATGCTATGGGTACAATCATTACAGGCTCGGTACTTTCGATTCCCGGCGTTATCTTTGGTGAAACCAACCTCACTTACCTGGGCATTGTTAATCTCGAGTCGTCTACCATGACCAGCGTAGGTACGCTTCTTTCCGGTGGTAATGCGTTTGTTTCGACTTACCCTCACATCATCTTGTTCCCCGCTATTTTCATTTCACTTCTCATGATCTCGTTCAACCTCTTCGGTAACGGCCTCAGAGATGCATTTAACCCTTCTCTCAAGGGCGTGGAGGACTAAATTATGGAAAAGAAACTTGAAGTTAAAAATCTGCGTGTATCATTTAAGACTGCCAACGGCAAGGTGCAGGCAGTAAGAGATGTAACCTTTGACTTGAACAAGGGTGAAACTATTGCCATTGTTGGCGAATCCGGCTCGGGTAAGTCTGTAACATCAAAGTCTATCTTGGGCATTTTGGCAGCAAATGCAATGGTCGAGGGCGGCGAGATCATATATGACGGCAGAGACCTTTTGAAGATCACCGAGGATGAATTCTACAAAATCCGCGGCGACCGTATTGCAATGATCTTCCAAGATCCTCTTTCCAGCTTGAACCCTATTATGAGAATCGGTAAGCAGCTTACCGAAGCTATGATTTTAAAAGGCAAAGCAAGACAGCGTGCAGCCAAGCACGAATTTAACACAACTCTTAAGCTTTTGAACAAGTGGATGATTGAAGCAAATCCCGATATTCCTGCTGCTGAAATCAATCAAAAGTGCAAAGATTTTGATGCATTTGAATTTAAGCATATCGAAATCGAACAGTCTTATAACGAAGCTGTTGAGGCCGCAAACGAAGCCTTGTCTTCAATTGATGACGGATTGTTCCTTATTGAAAAGAATGCGTTGACAAACTATAAAGAAAAAGCCAATGACGTTGCGAACCTTGCTTCAAAGACTTATGACAAATATGTTGTAACAGGTGACAGCGAAACTAAACTTAAAACCCTTGTGGGCGAGCTTAAAGCTGTTAAGAAGACCGAGCTTGACAAAATGGCTGACATTTTGAGCAGTATTAAAGCACTTTTGACAACTGCTCTTGAAAGAAAAGTTCCCAACTTCTTTAGAATGGGTTATTATCTTAAGTTTGCAAATCAGCCCTTGCCCGACCTTTCGGTTGACCGGCTTGATGAATATCTTTTGAAGTATCTTAACGATAACTTCATGAATGATTTCTTGGCAACAGCCCAAAATGCATTAAAACATTCAGCAAGTGTTCACAATTCCCGAAAGGAAGAAGTTATTAAGCTTTTAAACGATAGTCTGCCTGTATTCTCAAAGCCTCTTCTTATCGAAAAAGAGTGCCGAGAGTGCGAAAAGACCTTGATCAATGCGGTTGAAGATTCAATCGACAGACTTGAGATCAACAAGGACAGTGTGGCATATACATTTGCTTCCGGTCTTAAGTCGGCAATTGATTCCTACTTCGAGGGAATCAAGCGCAACAAGGCTTCTCAGAAAGCTCACGACAAGCAGCAGGCTAAGTATGACAGACTTTGTGCACGCGGTAAAAAGCCTGACTGGAAGGTTATTCCCGCAGCGCTTGTTGACCTTGAAGCTTCGGCTGAGGATATCAGACGTGTTATTTTAAGACTTAAAGAAAGATATGAAGCGGTATTGGCAGCAAGCGGCGAGCGCGATTTCGCTAAGGAAACCATTGCACTTGTAGACTTCTTTAAGGCTAATGCCTCCGACTCGGTTTATAAGGTAACAAAGGGCATGGCAAAGCACAAGGCTTTGCGCCTTATGGAGGAAGTAGGTATCCCCGAACCCAGAAAGCGTTACCGCCAGTATCCGTTCGAGTTCTCGGGCGGTATGAGACAGAGAATCGTAATTGCGATTGCACTTGCAGCAAACCCCGATATTCTTATCTGTGACGAGCCTACCACTGCGCTTGACGTTACCATTCAGGCCCAGATCTTGGAGCTTATCAACAAGATCAAGGCAGAGCGTCAGCTTTCCATCATCTTCATAACCCATGACCTTGGCGTTGTTGCCAACATGGCAGATAAGATTGCTGTTATGTATGCCGGCAAGATCGTTGAATACGGCACCTCCGAGGATATATTCTACAGTCCTGCTCATCCTTACACATGGGCGCTCTTGTCCTCAATGCCCGACCTTGACACCAACGAAAAGTTAGAGGCTATTCCCGGCACACCTCCCAACATGATTTATCCCCCTGTCGGTGACGCATTTGCTGACAGAAACAAATATGCGCTTGAAATTGACTTCGAGCTTCAGCCTCCGATGTTCAAGATAAGCGAAACACACAGCGCCGCAACCTGGCTGTTACATCCCGATGCTCCGAAGGTTGAGCCTCCGAAGATTATTTTAGACAGAGTTGCAAGAATGAAGCAGAGAGGAGAAGAAAACAATGGCTAATAACGCTAACAATAACGAAGTTCTCCTTAAGGTTGAAAATCTCTGCCAGTATTTTAAAATTAACAAGGCTGTTGATGATGTAAGCTTCGATATCAAAAAGGGCGAGGTTTTTGGCCTTGTTGGCGAATCGGGCTGCGGTAAAACTACGACCGGCCGTTCCATCATCAAGCTTTACGACATCACCTCGGGTAACATTTACTTTAAGGGAAAGAGAATCTGCGCCGGCACACTTTCTTATAAGCGCGCGATCGCTGACGCTAAGAAAAAGCTTAAACAGGCAATTGAGGACGCCAAGAATGACCCTGCTGCAGCTGCAAGACTTCCCGAAATTAAGGCTGAGACCGCAAAGTTCATTACCGAACAGAAGGCTGAAATGGCAAAGGCTATTCACGACCACAAAAACTGTGACAAGGAATATGCGGCAGAGGCAACCAAGGAAGTTGACAACAAGTACCTGCCTTTGATTAATTCCGCTACCGGAGAAGAAAAGGCAAGGCTTGTGGAAGAATACAAGCGCGAGCGTAACGTTGCTAAAAAGCAGAGATTCATCACCCAGATCCAGATGATCTTCCAGGATCCTATTGCTTCGCTGGACCCCCGTATGACGGTAAGAGACATCATTGCAGAAGGTCTTGTTATAAGAGGAGAAACTGACAAGAAAAAGATTGATGAACAGGTATTTAAGGTGTTAGAGCTTGTAGGCTTGGTAAAAGAGCATGCATCTCGTTATCCTCACGAATTTTCGGGCGGTCAGCGCCAAAGAATCGGCGTTGCTCGTGCTGTTATTATGAAGCCTGAGCTTATCATTGCCGACGAACCTGTTTCTGCGCTTGACGTTTCAATTCAGGCGCAGGTTATTAACCTTTTGAATGATTTAAGACATGATCTTGGACTTACCATTTTGTTCATCGCACACGACCTTTCGGTTGTTAAATACTTCTCCGACAGAATCGGTGTTATGTATTTTGGTAAGCTTGTAGAGCTGGCAGATTCTGATGAACTTTTCAAGAACCCCTTGCACCCCTACACCAAGAGCTTGCTTTCGGCAATTCCTTTGCCCGACCCTGCTTATGAAAAACAGCGCACAAGAATTGTTTACAATCCTTTGGCAGAGCATGACTATTCCAAGGAAGGTCCTACTTTGCGTGAGGTTAAGCCCGGTCACTTTGTTTACTGCAACACAGAAGAATTCAACAAATACGTTTCCGAGCTTAAGGATTAATAGAATTAAGGTTTAACAATATGACTGAAAACTCCAATTCTAAGCTTAAAGGCTTTGTTTATACCCTTGTTTCGGCGCTGCTTCTTTGTGCGGTTCTCGCCGTGATCCGTGGACTGTTAGAGGCTTCGGATATATCACACGTCTTTATGATATTAAGTGATTCCTGCTTTGTCTGTTCGGTGTTATACATCGGATTAGGCGCACTTGTCTGGATATCCCTCAGCGGAATTTTTGACATTTTGGGTTTTGGAATCAAATCGCTTAAATATCTGTTTACCCCTATTAAAAAAGACCCTGCTGAAGGCGGATATTATGAATATGTTTTAGAAAAGCGTGAAAAGCGCAAAGGCAAAACTCCGCCTTACCTTGTTTTGATAATCGGTCTTATCATTTTGGTTTTGGCAGTTATATTCTTAGTTTTATGGAGCGTTACAGGAGCCTATGAAGCTCCCGCAGTTTAAAAGCAAAATACCCACCGTGAATCACTTCTCGGTGGGTTGTTTTTTTATTCACACAAAGGTGTTTTTATCTTTTTGGGCAAGGTCTCTTTTTTAATGGTTCTGGCCCGAGTTATATCATAGGGCCTTGCGTGCTTTCCGGGATCGAACCCGTGGTCGATATAATAAATCAAAAGCTCGGCGCAAGCGTGGCTGTCGCTGCCCGCATTGTGGTGGTCTAAGGTCAAGCCAAGTGCGTCGCACATGGTGTTAAGGCGGTGGTTTTCAAGGTTAGGCAAGCATTTTTTGCCCATCTGACAGGTGCAGGCATAACGTGTGGTTTGATGCCAGTCAATGTCGTAATCTTTTAAGCATTTTGACAAAACGCTCATATCAAACACCGCATTGTGTGCAACAAGTAAGCCGCTCGTCATTATCGGCTCGATCTGCTGCCATAATTCACTGAAATTCGGTTTATCCTCAACCATTTCAGGCGTTATGTGAGTAAGCGCAACGTTAAAGTAATCAAACGGGGCTTCGGGGTCAACAAGGGTGTAAAACTCGTCAATTATCCTGCCATCCTCAACAACGGTTATGCCAATAGCGCTTATTCGGTTGTTATAATGGTTCGGCGTTTCCACGTCGAAGGCTATGTATCGCATTGTAATTACCTCAAAAAAATATGTATTATTGCGCTGATTAAAGCTCCTTTTGTGCCATAAAGTAATAAACGCAGATTTTATAACCGGCGGCACCGTACATTTTATCCAGCCCCGAGTAGGTATAGCTTAAAAATGCACGTTTAAGTTCTTTTTCTTTAATGTATGATGTTGCGGCAATGCTCATTCGTGTGCCAACCTTTTTCCCTCTTGCCTTGGGAGAAACGGTAACACAGCCGATCGTTCCCGGCTCGCCGTAGGTGCTTATCAAAAGATTTCCTACAATTTCGCCATTTAAATCAGCCACTAAAACACGCTCGTTGCCTTGGTTATAAAGCTCATCGTTTTTGTAAAAGCTTGCAAAATAGTCTGCGCCTGCGTTACAGCAGGCAATAACCCTTTCTTTGTCCGAGGGGGAAGCAAGGCGGTAGTTAACACCGTCCACGGTGTCGCCAACAGCAATGTCAAATCGTGTGTCATCTTCAATTATCATGTCCATATCAAAAATGTTCGCATTGTTTTTGTGAACATATCCTCGCTTAGCCAAAAACTCGCAGGCATAGTTATCAAGCCCCTGCCACAAACAGTCGGGGGTCAATTCCTGCTCAACAGGCTTAATACATGTGGGCACACCGGGTGCCAGATAGTCGCTTGCTCCAACACCAAACACGACCCCTGTGCCACCGCTGTTTTTAATGAAACGTTCACTTAGATCGAGCAAAGCCGAACCGATGCCGTGCCCACGGTAAGACTTATCGACCGCAAGCATAACAATAACGTTTTTATAAATTACCGATGCCCCAATGATTTGCCCTTCGCGGTCATAGCGAGCAAAAATTTTGTTATCGGTGTTGCCGAGAAGCGTTTTGGCTGTGCCCTCGTCAACATTTAAATAAGGAAAATTCCTCTTAAAAAGGTCAACTAACTGCTGTGTCATTTTATTCATTCTCCGTAATAAAGTCAAAAAGTCGTCTGCATCAAGTATAGCACAAAGTAATAAAGATTTAAAGAGGAAAATGATTTCTTGACTAAGCGCCTGTGCCGTGTTATACTTTAAATGATAAAAGCGATTTGTTTTTAGGAGGGTTGGTTATGAGAATAATTACCATCAGCCGTGAATTTGGTAGCGGAGGACGCGAGCTTGGTAAGCGCCTTGCCGATGAGCTTGGCTTTGCTTATTACGACCGTGAGATTGTAACCGAAATTGCAAAACGCGCAAGCTTAGACGAAAATTATGTTGATTCGGTGCTTGAAAAAGGCGCTATGAATATCTCGATAACATATTCAAGCACAATGTCACACGTAACGGCAATTAACCATGCCGCCGCAAGTATATTAAGAGAACAGCAGAAAATCATTTCCGAGCTTGCTGCAAAGGGCGACTGCGTGATCGTCGGACGAAATGCCGATATTATTTTAGAGCAGGAAAGTCCTCTTAAAATATTCGTTCATGCAGATATGGAATCTAAAATTAAAAGATGCTATGAGCGTGCGGCCTCGGGCGAGGCTCTTACCGAGCGCCAAATGAAATCGAAGATAAAAAAGATTGACAAGGGCAGATATAACCGTCATGCACTTTTATCGGCTATTCCTTGGGGAGATAAGCGAGGATATAACATGTGCGTTAACACTACAAACATGGAGATAAAATCGCTTGTGCCCGCAGTTGCCGAGTTTGCAAAAGCGTGGTTTGGAAAGGAATAATAACATGACCGAATTAACAAGTTTTGAAAAGGAACAAGCACTTGACGAGCATAATATTAAACAGCAAAAGCTTTACAAGCGCGGAAAAATTATTGTGTCGATAATAACTCTTTTACAGGTTTGGCAGGCAGTTTTGTCTTTGTTTACAAACGGTGGTGTTTTAGGCTTGATAGTTAATCTTGCTTTGGCGGCGGCACTGTTTTTCGGAGTGCGCTGGGTAAGATATTTAATTGCGGCAGTAAATGTAATCGGCATTTTTACAGGGCTGTATACGCTTCTTGGAGGAGTAATTGATTATTCTGCTGCCGAAGATATATCAACAGTTCATGTAATCGTTGCAGGAGGAATATTGGGCATTCTTATATGCATTTTTATAAGCTGCACACTGTTGTTCAGCAAGGCTGTTTCAGAGTTCTTATATCATCAAAAGTATATGTAAACTAAAAGGGTACCTTAGTTAGGTACCCTTAATTTTATTCCTCGTCTTTTGAAATAACCGTTGTCTTTTTCCATGCTCCGCTGAAATAGTATACAACACCGATAAAGAACGGTGTTAAGCCTGCAAGACCGTCGCCCAGCCAAAAGCCCATATAGCCCATATCGAACACCAAGCCAAACAAAACCGACAGCCCTATTCGTAAAATAATGCCGTCCAGAATTGCGGTTGCAAAATTCACCTTGTGGTTGCCGCTGCCGTTGATAAGCGCATTAGAGGGCGCGCGCAGCGCACTGCCCAAAAACCACAGCGCCAGAACAGGCAGGAATTCAATAGCTACCTTCATAACTTCGGCGTCATCGGTGAACAGGCTGTAAATCTGCTCGGGGAAGATGAACATTATTACTGTAAGCACAGCGCAGATGGCAAAAGTGACGCCAAACACGGTGAGAACGATTTTAAGCACACGTTCGTGCTTTTTAGCACCGATATTCTGCCCCACAAGCGATGAGCCTGCTGTGTTAAGCGAGTTTGAAATGAGGTTTGCAATAGAGGCAATTTTTGCGGCAATGCCCGAAAATGCCGAAACAGCAACGCCGTAAGAGTTTATCCACGAGTTTACAAACAAACGAGAGAAGCTGATTGCCGCACTTTTTATCGCCATTGGAATGCCTAAGTTGATAAGACTTTTAAGCATTGAAAAGTCGATATGTATAAGGTCTTTCAGGTCAATTTCAAAACCTAAGTGTTCTCGGCGAATATATAAATAAATAACGCACAAAACAAAGCTAAAGCCCTGCGAGATAACAGTCGCCAAAGCCGCGCCGCCTGCACCCATGTTGTCATATAAAACGAATCTGATGTCTAAAACGATGTTTAAAACAGCGGCAATGCTTATGAATATAAACGGACGGATCGAGTCGCCGATTCCTCTTAAAACAGCGCTTACGGCGTTATAGCCCGAAACAAAGAGAAGACCGATGATGCTAACGCAGGAATATGCCAGAGCCTCATCATAAGCTTCGGTGGGGGTGTTCATAATCCTAAGTATGGGATGCCGTAATGCAATGCAGACTATGCTTAATACAACTGAGCAAACGGCTAAAAAGCTGAACATTGTGCAAATAAACTTGCCAAGCTCGTCTTTTCGCTTTGCACCGACATATTGCGAGATGATAACCGAGCCTGCGTTGGAAAAGCCCATGATGAAAAAGGTTAAAAAGTGGCTTACGTCGCCGCCAATGGCAACGGCAGAAAGGCCGACCTTTCCCAAGGCTTCCTCTACAACTATCATATCTACCATGTTGTAAACTACCTGCAAAAGGCTTGAGAAAAACAAAGGTAAGGCGAAAATTAAAAGCTGCTTGGGAATTGAGCCCTGCGTAAAGTCAGATATCATTGTTTTGGTGCGTGCCATGTTTGTCCCCCGGTTCAAAAAGTCAATATACATTTTTATTATACACCAAACAACATAAATCTTCAAGCAAATAATACTAATTATTCCTATTGAATTTTAATTCTAATAATGGTAGAATATTTATTGAAAGGGGAGGATATTTAGTGCAATTCTCCGAAAAAATAAGAACTTTAAGACAATCGCATAAGCTTTCGCAGGCAGAGTTCGGCGAAAGGGTTAATGTATCAAACCGCGCAGTTTCGAAGTGGGAATCGGGCGCAGCCATGCCCTCTACCGAAACGCTTTTAACAATTGCCGAGGAGTTTGAAATCCCTCTTGACTATTTTTTGAGGACTGAGCCTGCTGTGACCGAGAAAAAGCCCAAAGAGCCGGGCATGGAAAGCTTGCGTGAGCTTTATAAAATAGGCAAGGGACCTTCCAGCTCGCACACAATGGGACCCGAAAAGGCGGCAAGGCTGTTTATGCAGGAGTATCAGAATGCCACACGCTTTAAGGCTGTTTTAATGGGCTCGCTTGCCAAAACAGGCAGAGGACACCGAACCGACTTTATTATTGAAGAAACTTTTTTGCCCAAACCGTGCGAAATTGTTTTTGATATGAAAACTGCCACACCTTATCATCCTAACACAATGCAGCTTTTTGCTTATCAGGGCGACACCGAGCTTGGCATGTGGGAGGTTTACAGTGTTGGCGGCGGAAGCATTGAAATTAAAGGGCAGGAGGTATATATCCCTAAAAAGGTATACCCTTTAAACTCGTTTGCCGAGATTGCAGATTATTGCCGCAAGCACGATATGCGACTTTGGCAGTATGTTGAGCTTTATGAGGGCGTTGAGATATGGGATTATCTTTCACAGATTTGGAATGCCATGCTTAATGCCATTCAAGAAGGGCTTTCAAATGAAGGAGTTTTGTTCGGAGGGCTGAATGTTCACAGAAAAGCAAAGCACCTTTTAAGCCAACGACATATTGATGAAAATGCTGAAACTAAAGAAAACCGACTTGTGTGCGCCTATGCTTTTGCGGTTAGTGAGCAAAATGCCGCAAGCGGAACCATCGTAACTGCTCCCACCTGCGGTGCCTGCGGAATTTTACCTGCCGTTTTAAAATATGTTAAGGATAAGCGAGGCTTTACCGAAATAGAGATACTACACGGCATTGCCACCGCAGGGCTTATTGGCAACCTAATTAAAACAAACGCTTCAATTAGCGGTGCCGAGTGCGGCTGTCAGGCCGAGGTTGGCTCAGCCTGTGCAATGGCAGCAGCGGCAATCGGTGAGATATATGAAATGAGCATAAACCAGATTGAATATGCCGCAGAAATTGCTATCGAGCACCACTTAGGTCTTACCTGCGACCCGATAAGGGGTCTTGTGCAGATACCATGCATTGAGCGCAATGCTGTTGCGGCGATGAGAGCGATAAATGCTATCAATCTCGCAAATTTCTTAACCGACACAAGAAAGATCTCGTTTGACGTTGTTGTGCAGACGATGTATGAAACAGGCAAAGACTTATCGCACCGCTACCGTGAAACAAGCGAGGGCGGTTTGGCAAAGCTTTATGAGTAAGTAAAGGCTGTGCGCCTCCACCGCCTTTGCCCAGACCCTTCGGGTCACGCTTCGGCGACGTCGGCGCTGTGAGCGAAGTTGATAAGAAACAATAACCCTCTTACATTTAAGTAAGAGGGTTATTTGTTAACTTTTGCCGCCCAGCATTATCCTCAAGATCTCTTTATCCGTTTCCTTCATTCCGTCCTTGCCGATTGAACCGACGCAAGAGATAGTTTCGTCCGCCGATTCCTGCAAAATGCCCGTGAATGCTTTATAGGCTTGATTTTGCATAGCCATTCGATGAGCAAGATAAGCGGCGTCTAAAGCCGAGGATATCTTTGCCGCACACGATACCTTTGCACCGTCGCAAATGATTCCCGGAATGTTAGCAAGAGTATTTTCAATGGTGTTTTGAATTTGTGTCATATTTCCGCCGTCTAAATATGTAAGCGCGGTGCCGGCAGCACATGCGGCAGAAACCGCCCCGCAAAATGCCGAAAGCTTGCCGATATACATTTTTTGAAAAGCTGTAAGCAGGTTTGAAAAAGCAAGTCCTCGGTAAAGCTTTTCCTCGCTTAATCCTAAATATCTTACATATACAATTACGGGCACCGAGGCCGCAATGCCTTGGTTGCCGCTGCCCGAATTTACAACAACAGGCAACTCGCATCCGCCCATTCTCGCTTCCGAGGCTGAGGCGGCATATGCTTTCATCTCGGTCAAAACGCCTTTTGAATAAGCAAGCCTTATCATCTTGCCGATGCCTACACCGTAGCCGCCCATTAAGCCTTCTTCGGCAATTGCCATGTTGCACTTGATCTGGGTGTCCAAAAGGCCTTTAAGGTCGTTAATTTCAAAGGTGTTTGCAAATTCAAAAATATCGTCTAAGTTAAGCTTTAAGTAATCAAGGTTTTTCTTATCAGAGGTTATGTTAATATCCCACAAAACCTCGCCGTTTTTAATTATTTTGGTTATATTGGTGTGCGAGCTTTTAATTTCAACCTCTGCCCAATCATCCTCTTTAAAGAATTTTAAAACAAAGTGCAGTGCATGGTGAGAATCTAAAAGCGAGACCTTACACGCTCCCTCGTTTAAAAGCTTTTGGGTCAGTATAACGTCATCTTCTTTAATGCTTGTTAAAACCTCTAAACTGCGGCTGCAATCGCCGCCGACAGCACCCAAAATAACTGCGGCTTCAATTCCGCAAAGCCCATGCGAGTGAGGAATCGTAACACATCTTACGTTTTTAATAATGTTACCCGAGCAATGTGCTTCGATCCTTTCGGGCACGGCGCCCAAAACCTCACGGCACTTAGCAGCACCATATGCCAAAGCAATCGGCTCGGTACAGCCCATTGCAGGCACCAGCTCGTCTTCTAAAATATTAATGTATTCAAGGTAAGTTTCTTTTGTAAGCATACTTCCTCCAAAATTAAAGATAATTCGACGAAATAATTATATACCAATCTTTAAGCTTTTTCAATAGAGGCGCAAAAAATCCCTTGGGCAATCTGTAACTGTCCAAGGGATTTGGTTTTTGTGAGGGGCTTAAGCGCCGTCGCGAGGGCGCGGCGCGAAGCGCTTGTGCCTAAGCGGTGGCGCGGGCAAGTGGATCACTTTTCAGCGTCCCAAATAGCCTTCAAAGCTTCATAAGCGGTTTCGCCCATCTTCTGATATCCGGCGTTGCCGGGGTGGAGCCAGTCGTTCCAAGCGGAAACATTATATTCGGCGGCCATCTTGGTTTCATCAGCAGGGTCAGCAAGAGCAGATGCAAAGTCGATGTAACCGTCGAAGCCCGATTTATCAGACATGATAAATTCGTTTACCTTAACTCTTATTTCCTCGTGAAGGTCGGAGTAGTAACCGCTGCCGTTAAAGGGCGTTATAGTAGCGCCATAAACCTTTATGCCCTTTTCGTGGCACTTTTCAATAATGGTCTTATAAGTGTCAATAAGGCTCTGAGAAATATCCTCGTTAGCACCGCCAATGTCGTTAACGCCATAAAGAACAATAACATATCTTGCGCCTGCAACGTTTAATACGTCACGTTCAAGTCTTGCCATGCCTGCGGTGCCCCATTCTCCTCTTAAAACAGTGCCGCCGATGCCCTTACCTACAACAGAAATGTTTGAGTAATCAAGGTCATCTGCCAACAGGGTTGCCAAGGTGTCAGAATATCTGGGCAAAGAGTTTGTAATACCTGCGGCACCGTCGGTAATAGAGTCACCGAAGCAAATAAGTGTTTTGGTGCCGGCTTCTGCCCACACGTCAACCTCGGCAAGGTAATACCAGCTTGTCATTTCCTCGCAGCCGGCAGGGAAGCTTTCAGCGCTTACATGGTCGCCTTCAGCGATCCATGTAGTAGAACGTGAAGCGGTATGGCTTGTGATTGTGCCGCCGACAAACTTGCCGAACTTTGTGGTAATTGCAAGGTTGTCAAGAGCTTCAAAGCTAAAATCAATTTCGTCCGAAACGATTTCCTGACCTGCAATAAGCTTAACACTTGTTTCGCCGCCGTTAAAGGTAATAACAGTATCGGTGGAAGTATCAATTGCCGAGCTGTTGGGGTCGATTAAATGAGCAATATGTGCCGATTCGATCTCTAAAGGAATATCACCGTTGAGGTTAGAGAAGGTGATTCTTATCTTATCGCCGCCGATAGCAACCCTTATCTGCTGGCGGCAGGAGTTTTCTTTCAGTGGTGGCTTGGTGGGAGTTTCGTTTGCGCCTGTTGTAAGCTGAGCAGAAGCCCAAGTTGCAACCCAGCCGTCCTCATCGGGAATTTCAGCTACGGGGGTGGTAGTGTTTCCGCAAGAGCAAAGGGTGGTGCCCAAAAGCATGGCAGCTAAAGGCAAAACAAAAAGTCTCTTAAAAAGTTTCATGGTTTTTCGTTCCTTTCAAATCAATTAATCTAACTTGCTTTTAATAGCATCATAAACCGTTTTACCAACGAATTTATATCCTGTGTCGTTAAAGTGGAGCCAGTCGCCCCATACAGAAACATACTGTTTTTGCATCTGCTTGCTGTCAGAGGGGTTCGCAACCGCAGAAGCTGTGTCGATATATCCGTCAAATCCCGAATCGGGCGACATTATAAACTCGTTAACCTTAAGTCTTATCTGCTCATGCAGCTCAGAATAGTAATCCTGAGAGCCGGTAGGTTTATAGAACGGTGTGATCGTACAGCCATAAACCTCAATTCCGTTTGCATGGCACCTATCGATCATATTCTTATACATGTTTATAATGTTCTGCGAAATATCACTGCTTGCATAACCAATGTCGTTAACGCCGTAAAGAATAATCAAAGCCTTAACACCGGGTACGTTTAAAACGTCGCGGTTAAATCTTGCCTCGCCCGATGAGCCCCATGCGCCCATAAGTGGAGTTGCACCAATGCCCATGTTTACAACCGAGTAGTCGCTAAAGCCTGTTGCGTTAAGCTGTCTTGCAAGCTCGTCGGGCCAGCGGCTGAAACCGTTTGTTGTAACGCTTGCACCGTCAGTCAACGAGTCGCCCAAGCAGACAATTGTGCCTGCATTTGCCGACGCTACAACATCAACACGGCTTAAAAAGTACCACGATGTAGTTGTCTCGCCCGATATAGTTTCGCTTGCTGTGCCGTTGCCTTTAGCTATCCATGTTGTGCAGCGTGAGGCGGTGTGGCTTGTTACATTCGAAGGCACACTGCCCAAATAAAGTGTAACTGCCAGGTCATCAAGTGCCTCAAAGCTGTATTTTATCTCATCCGAAGTTATTGTCTGTCCTGCCGGGATAGTAACACTTGTGCTTCCTCCGAATGTTATGTTTTGAAGTGTTGAGGTATCTATTTTTGAGCTTGATGGAGAAACAAGGTGCGCAACAGTTGCCGCATTGATGGTCAAAGGTCCGTTGCCCGACTCGTTAGAGAATACAAACCTTGCGGTTCTGCCGGCTTTTGTCGTTCTGATCTGCTGACGAACAGTGTTGTTGCTCAGCGATATATTCTTGGGCAAGTGGTCGTTTCCTGCTGTAAGCTGTGCCGAGCCCCATGCAGCTATCCAGTTTCTGTTGTCAACCACTTCGGGAGGATAAGTCACCTCAACAGATTCAATCAAAAGCTGTTCAAGCTGTGTGTTCCACGCCGAGGCTTTAAAGCAGATAGCATCGGCATATGTAATTCCTTTGTTGTCACGGTCTTCACAGGTCAGGGTGAAGGTATATTCAAAATCACCGCTGACAAATCCCAAATCAGAAGCATATACAATATTCGATGATGTTGCCTGACCGGGAGAGAGAAGCCACATTCTAAAGCCGCCGACAGAGCTGCCCTTAACGGTTACGGTCACGGTTTTGCCAATCTCAACCTGCTTAGGTATAGACCAGCCGACTATCGAACCTGATTCTATAAATACAGAGCCGTCAGCATTATATTTAACAATGCTTTCATCCATGCCCGAGTCATAATCCCAGTTTGCAGTTGTCAAGGGAACTGTATAGGTAACAGGCTGTTCAGGCTCGTCGGGTTCCTTAGGAACGAGCGGATATTCATCCTCTCCGAAAATTGTGTGATACAAAAGATAAATTGCATCCTGGTTGTCAACAACTCCGTCTCCTGTGAAGTCGCAGGGCTGATTCAATGGGTAATCCTGCTCTCCGAAAACGGTGCTGTAAAGAAGATGGATAGCATCGTTGTTATCAACAACCCCGTTTAAATCGAGATCGCCAACAATATATTCATCCTCGGCAAATGTAATACAGGTGCAAATGCCAATAGCAATACTTAAGCAAAGCACAATACTTAGAATTTTATTTACGGTTTTCAAGCTTTGGGGCCTCCTTTAGCTTATTTCAAATCGTCTTTAATGCTGTTATAAACCGTTTTACCAACGAATTTATATCCTGTGTCGTTAAAGTGGAGCCAGTCGCCCCATACAGAAAGATAGGTCTTACGCATCTTTTCGGGGTCGTTTTGTTCGGCAACGGCAGATGCCGCATCGATATATCCGTCAAAGCCTGAATTTGGCGACATGATAAACTCGTTTACTTTAACTCTTATCTTCTCGTGAAGCTCAGAGTAGTATCCGCTGTCCTTAAAGGGGGTGATAGTCATTCCGTAAACCTTAATTCCCTTGTCATGGCATTTTTTAATCATGCTCTTATAGGTATCAATAATTTTTTGAGAAATATCACTGTTAGCATAACCAATGTCGTTTACGCCATAGAAGATTATCAAGGTATCAATGCCGGGCACGTTTAAAACGTCACGGGTAAATCTTGCCTCGCCCGAGGCACCCCAGCCCATAAGAGGAGTTGCGCCGATACCCATGTTAATAACCGAATAATGGTCAAGGTCGCTGTTTGCCTTAAGTTGTCTTGCAAGCTCGTCGGGCCAGCGGCTGAAACCGTTTGTCGTAACGCTTGCACCGTCTGTTAACGAGTCGCCCAAGCAAACAATCGTCTTCGATTCCTTGGTTGCCAGAACATCAACACGGCTTAAGAAGTACCACGAGGTGGTGGTGTCACCCGATACGGTCTTGCTCGTTGTACCATCGCCCTTAGATACCCACGTTGTGCAGCGTGAGGCGGTGTGGCTTGTTACATTCGAAGGAACATTGCCTAAATAAAGGGTAACTGCCAGGTCGTCCAAAGCATCAAACGAGAACTTTATTTCGTCCGAGGTGACAGTTTTTCCTGCGGCAATTGTAACGCTTTGCTTGCCGCCAAAGGTAATGCTTGTCAGTGTCGAGGTATCAATATCGGATTTCTTTGGGTCGAGAAGATGGGCAATTGTTGCTTTGTTAATGGTTAAAGCGCTGTTGCCTTCTTCATTCGAGAAAACAAGGCGTATGGTGTTGCCTTCAAGAGTCATTCTTATCTGCATTCTTACGCTGTTGTTGGCAAGCTTAACATTCTTGGGCAGGTGGTCGTCGCCTGCTCTTAACTGAGCCGAGCCCCACGAAGCTACCCACTTTGTTCTGTCCGAGTCATCAACAGGGGTTTTGTCCTCGTCTTCTTTGGATTGTTCGGGTTCATCCTTGCCAAGATATGTAAGCTTTACAGATTTAATGGTAAGCTGGTCAAGCTTTGAATCCCAAGTGGGCGCCTTAAAGCAAAATGCGTCTGCGGCTGTTATATTTTTCGAGTCATGGTCCTCGGCGGTAAGGGTGAAGGTAAATTCAAAATCACCGCCCGTAAATCCAAGCTCGGCAGATGAAACAATGTTCGAACTTGTTGCCTGACCTGCTGACAAAAGCCACATTCTGAACTCGCCGACCGAGCTGCCTTTAACTGTTACCTCAACAGTTTCGTCAAGCGCAACCTCGGGAATCGTCCAGCCGACAATCGAACCTGTTTTTATGTATACAGAGCCATCCGAATTATACTGTACAATGCCGGCGTCAAGGTTCGAGTCATTGTCCCAGTTTTCAGCAGTCAAAGCAACGGTATGCGTCTTCGCCTGCTCTCCCTTTTCGTTCTTATCCGATTTATCGGTGTTGTTCTCCTTTTCGGCTTCTTCTGTTTTTGGCTCGGTTTCTGTTAAATAGCTACCCGAAACAAAATATTCGCCGTCTTTAAATTCGATCCTATACCAACCGTTTGCGGCAATTCCCGTAACCTTAACCTTATCGCCTTTGTCAAGGTGACCGACTCTTTCTCCGTCGGTTCCGGGCCGGTTACGTACATTAACGCTCGACTTGGCATACATATAAACCTCGTTCAAAACGTCCTCTACGGCAATAGTAGCTTTTGCAGCCTCTGTTGTAGCAGCTTCAGTCGTAGTCGTAGCTTCGGTCGTGGTTGCCGCAGTTGTAGTTGTAGCTTCCGTGGTCGTGGTTGCCTCTGCGGTGGTCTCCTCGGTGGTTGTGGTAACCTCTTCCTCAAGAGGAGTTGTCAAGGTGGTCGTCACCTCGGGTTCAGTGGTCTCCTCGGTGGTTGTTGTCACCTCGGGTACGTCGGTTGCCTGCGTTTGGGGAGGGTCAACCTCGCCGTTTGCGGGAGCTCCGCAGCCTGTCAGTACGGCAAGAGCCAGAGCAAGCGCTAAAATCAAACTTAAAATTCTTTTATGCGTCATGGCAGTATTCCTTTCAATGTATATCTATACATATTAAAATATACCACCAACAAAACTAAAAGTAAAGTGCACCAAATAATAAGTAATGCTTAAAAATAGTGCATGAAAGAAAAAATCCCCTTCGCTTTTTGCAAAGGGGATGAACTGTATAATTATCCTAAATTGGCAAACTGCCATTTATCAAACTTAAAGCTGCCGCCGAATACAAGGTAAAGGTCGTGTGTGCCGCTAACGGTTTCGTTAAGCTTAGAACAAACAGCTTCATAACCGTTTGTGTCAAACTGAACATTGCCAACTGCCTTGCCATCTGCATTATCAAGCCTTACTTCAATAATGCCGTTGCCGTCAACCACTGCGGCAAATGCATCAGCACTGTCTGCAAAGTTAACATTTTTAACAAGAATATAGTCTCCCTCATCTATGTCGGTAACAACATATCCCATCGAGGGAACGTCTTCATAGTCAATGCCGGCTGCCGAGTGGTGAGTATTTGCCTTAACAACGTCAAATGCGTTAATATCAGCAATCTTGCAAACGCCCTTGTCGGTCATTGTACCCTTTTTAATCACTACGTTTTCTTCATCAACTTCAATTTCGTCAATGCCGATAGAACGGTAGCCGTTTGCAGTGTCAAGCTTGCCCATGTTTTCAAGAAGGGAAACGCTCTGATAAAGAATGTAGTACTTGTCTGCAAATTTATGCAAATGAGTATGATTGTTCGAGAAAGGATAACCGTAAGTGTTGGGGTTGGTCAAATATTCTCCGCCGTATTTCCAGTCATCAGGGTTAAGGGGGTCGCCCGAGCAGAGCATATAGCACATCGAGCAGGTCTTAGAGGGTGTGCCAAGGTCAGCGGTCCACTTGTCTCGCTCACCATAGTTCGAGCAGTATGTCAAAACATAGGTGCCGTTAATATAATTAAGCTCGTTAGCCTCGAAATGGTGAACAGCAGGCACCTTAATAAAGTCACTGTCTAAAGAAACCATGTCTGTACCAAGCTTAACTAAACGGCAGTTACCTGTATACATCGAGGTCTCGCCTTCGTGCATGGGTCCGCCGCCGCCAAAAGCAAGCCAGCCCACACCATTGTCGTCTATTACAACGCCGGGGTCGAAGCACCAGCAAACAGGGTCGTCACCAAGCATGCCGTTGTGAACAAGAGCCTTGCCGATGGGGTCGCTCCAAGGTCCTGTGGGCGAGTCAGAGGTCAAAACACCAACGCCGCCGCCGGAGTTGCAGAAGTAAAGATAGAACTCAGTCTTGCCGTCAACCTCTCTGGAAACGATTGAAGGTGCCCACGAGCAGCCTGCCCATGTTGCGATTTTTGTAACAGGAATGTCACCGTGATATGTCCAGTTGATAAGGTCTGCACTGGAATAGCAGAAAAGGGTATTGATTCCTCCATAGTGGTTTTCGCCTTTTTCTCCGTTTACCTTAAACTGCTGAGAGTCGTTTGTGCCGTAAACATAAAGTCTGCCGTTGTATTCAACGCTTGTAGGGTCTGCAAAGAAAATGTTTGAAGAAATAGGGTTGTTTTCTTCAGCAGGCTTGTAAGACTTTGAGAGCTTGCTGATTTTAAGCCCTAAGTCTTTGCAGGGTGTAAGTTTCTCGGAAATTGTGAAGTTTGTCATTTTGGGTCTCCTGTCGGTTTATTGTTATATGGTGCTGAAAAAGCGATTCAGGCAATGCCGTCTGCACTCTTTGCAGTACTAATACAATAAATATAGCATTTTGTTTACAGGAAGTAAATAACTTTGTTGTAAAAAGCAATAAATCCCCCTTAATTAAGAGGGATTTATCAATCTTTTTCAACTATTTATCGTCTGCTTTCGCTTTTTCCTGCGCCCAAAGGTTAATAAGTGTGCGATATGCCTCGTCGCCCATTCTCTCATAACCTGCGCTGTTAGGGTGCAGCCAGTCGCCCGTAGCATAAATCGCCTGCATCTGGTCAAGGTCTGTTTCCGAAGCCAGCGCCATCGACATATCTATAACTCCGTCAAATCCGCTTTCCTCCGAAAGTATATATTCGTTCACCTTGTCTCTTATAAGCTCATGCAGTTCCGAATAATATCCGGGGTGACCCTTTGTGGGCGCTAATGTGCAGGCATAGATCTTGATGCCTTTTTCACGGCACTTTTCAATCATAACTTTATATTCGTTAATAATATCCTCGGAAATATCAGCCTGTGCATAGCCAATGTCGTTAATGCCAATCATAACAACAACATATCTTACGCCCGAAACATTCAAAACGTCTCGCTCAAATCTGTCCTTAGCCGCCTGACCTACTCCTCCGAAAACAGCGTTGCCGCTTATTGCGGTGTTGGCAATGCTAAGGTTTTGGGTTTCGGGGTTTTCCTGAAGCTTTTGTGCCAGAACCTCGGGCCAAGTGTCAAAGCCGTTATATGTTGCACCAACGCCATCGGTTATCGAGTCGCCAAAACAAACAATCGTTTTTGTTCCTGCCTCGGCATAGGTCTCAACTCGCGAGAGGAAGTACCAGCAGTTTTTAAAGCTCATTGTGGTAAAGGTTTCGCTTGAAACCTGATCGCCCTCGGTTATCCACGAGGTACACAGTGATTCACGGTGAACAGTAAGGTCGCTCGGCACATATTTTCCGAATTTTATTGTAACTGCCAAAAGGTCTAAAGCATCAAAGCTAAAGTTGATTTCATCGGTGGTTAAAGTAGCTCCTGCCTCAATTTTGGCAGTAGTCTCTCCGCTGTTAAAGGTAACAACTGTGTCTGTCGAGGTGTCAATTGTCGGGTTGCCCTCGCTTACAAGCTTGGCGATGTGAATTGAATCTATTAAAACAGGCAAGTTGCCATATTCATTCGAGAATGTAAGCCTGATCTTATCTCCTCCGATGGAAACCTTTATTTGCTGTCTTAAAGTGTTTTCTTTAAGCTTTGGGTTAGTGGGCACAGCGTCATCAGTAGGGGATATTGACTGCGTTGCAGCCGCCCATGTTGTAAACCAGCCTGCTTCATCGGGTATAACAACTTCCTTTTCGCCGCAAGCGGTAAGTAACGAAAGGGCTGTTACCAATGCTAAAGCAAGGCTTATAAGTCTTTTCAATTCTAACATATAATTCGACTCCTTTCGAGCTGTTAATGCAATTATATCAAAAGTTAAAGGCAAAGTAAAGCATTTAAGACGGCAAATTATTGACTTAACCGTTTAATAAAGTTATAATAAATATGTATAGCTTTATGCTGATTAAATCAGCTGTTTAATCTGATAATGAATTTAAGAGGAGGACTAAGCATGGAACTTTACAAATATGATACTCACGTACACACCTCACAGGGCTCGGCTTGCTCGACTTGGAAGGGCTCCTCTATTGTTGAAAGACTGCACGAGCTTGGCTATTCGGGCTGCTTTATAACCGACCATTTCTTTAACGGCAACTCGGCTGTTGACAGAAGCCTGCCGTGGGACGTTAAGATCCACCTTTTCTGTCAGGGTTATGAAGACGCGAAGAAAAGAGGCGACGAGCTTGGTTTTCAGGTGTTCTTCGGCTGGGAATTTGCAATGAACGGTACTGAGTTTTTGACATATGGATTGGATAAGCAGTTCCTTTTGGATAACCCCGAAATTATGCAGATGCCTTTGGAAAGATATGCCGACTTTGTTCACGAAAAGGGCGGTTTTATCGTTCATGCGCACCCCTTCCGCGAGGCTTGGTATATACCGCTTGTAAGACTTTATCCTAAAAGTGTTGATGGTATAGAGGGTATAAACTGCGGAAATTCGCCTGAGCAAAACGAACGTGCTCAATGGTACGGCAAATCATATAACCTTCCCATCGTGGGCGGAACTGACGCTCATAACCTGTGGAACTATCATTCGGGCGGTATTGCGCTTGATGAAAAGCTTACCTGCGCTCACGATTATTTAGACAGACTAAGAAATTTCAGAATCACAAAGGTTTTAGAGCCTTCAAATGCGGCACACCTGCCTTGGCCCGAGGATGCAGGAAGCTATGCTGTCAGAAACAGCATTGAACTTTTGAATGATGAAATGAAGCAAAAGGCAATTGATTTTTTGAACTCTCAGAAATAAAAAGAATTTGAAAGAGGTAGCAATGCTTTCGGTTATTTTACCCTCGTTTAACGAGGAGGACAATATTTCAAACACCGCCGCAGTTATAGGCGGCATGCTTGAAAAGAATAAAATTGAATATGAGCTGATTTTTGTTGACGACGGCTCGCGTGATGCCTCGTGGAAAGCAATATGCGAGGAAGCCAAGAAAAGCCCGAATGTCAGAGGGCTTTGCTTTAGCCGCAACTTCGGCAAAGAGGGCGCAATTTTTGCAGGCCTTAAGGCGGCAAAGGGCGACTGCGCCGTTGTTATGGACTGCGACCTTCAGCACCCGCCTAAAACCGTTTTGGAAATGTATGAAAAATGGCTTAACGGTGCCGAGGTAGTTGAGGGCAAAAAGCGCTCACGCGGAAAAGAAAGCTCGGCTTACGGCGGTTTATCAAAGCTTTTTTATAAGCTGATAAAGTCGGCGTCGGGTATTGATATGATAGACACCTCGGACTTTAAGCTTTTGGACAGAAAGGTTATTAACGCACTTTTAGACCTGCCCGAAAGAATTACGTTCTTCAGAGCTTTGTCGGGCTGGGTAGGGTTTAAGACCGAGACCGTATGGTTCGACGTTGCACCCCGTGCTTACGGCGAAAGAAAATGGACGACCAAAATGCTTTTGGGCTATGCAATAAGAAACCTTTCAAGCTTCACGGGTCTGCCGCTTTACATTTCGACAGCCTTGGGACTTTTAGTAATTTTAGCCGCTGTTGTAATGTGGATACTTTTGCTTTGCGGCGTGAGCCTTGGTTCGTTTAATGCGGCAAATGCGGCAATTTTGTTTGTTTTGGGCTTGATTTTAGAAACCGTTGGTATTTTAAGCTATTACGTTTCACGGATCTACGAGGAGATCAAAAACCGCCCGAGATATATAATTTCCAAAACTACCGATGATTTAATAACCCCGGAGGATTAAATGACTGAAAACGAGATAAATTTTAACGTGCAGGAGAAAGCGGCAGAGGCTGCCGAGCTTACTCCTCCCAAAAAGCAATGGTATGCAAGGTTTTTAGAGGATACACCTATAGGCAGGTTTATTTATCGCCATCGAATGGGACTTATGACCTTCTTTATCCCTGTCGCCATTATGTATTTGATCTATTCCTGCTTTGGCGTTCACCCTTACGGCGATATGTCGGCGCTGGTTTTAGACCTTAACGGGCAGTATGTTTCTTATTACGAAATGCTTCGTGACGCCATTTGGGGAGACGGAAGCTTAATTTACAGCTGGTCACGCAACCTAAGCGGCGAGACAATGGGCATTTTCGGTTATTATCTTGCAAGCCCGTTTATGTGGATAATTGTACTTTTGCCCCGAACCATGATGTGCGGTGCGATCGAGATCATGCAGCTTGCAAAGGTTGGCTGCTGCGGTCTGGCATTTGCTTATTATTTAAGAAAAAGCAAAAACGCAAGCGACTCCTCGCAGGTTATTTTCTCTGTAAGCTATGCTTTAATGACCTATATCGTAGTTGAGCTTATGAACCCCATGTGGATAGACGGCATGATTTGGCTGCCTGTTATTCTTTTGGGAATTGAGCGCTTGATTGACGAGGGCAAGATGCTTCCTTTCATTCTTCCGCTTTCTATCATGTTCATGTCGCACTTCTACATTGGCTACATGATAGGCTTTTTCTCGGCGCTTTACTTTGTATACTATATCTTCTCCCGCCCCGGGCATATTGTAGCCCCCGGCTTTATTAAAGCAGGCTTTAAGTTTGCGGCAAGCGCAATTGTTTCGGTGCTTTCAAGCTGTATAATCTTAATTCCGGTCTATTCGTCTTTAAGCCTTGGCAAGCTCGATTTTTCAGAGCCCAGCTTTGCGCTTAAAACACAGTTCAACATCTATGAATTTATAACAAAGCTGTTTGCAAACAGCTATGATACCGTTAAGCCCGAGGGCTTGCCAATGATAGCCTGCGGCACGATAGTCCTTTTGCTTATTCCTTTGTTCTTCTTAAACACAAAAATAAGCGCAAAGGAGAAGATCTCAAGTGCGCTGCTTCTTTTGGCAGTGTTCGGCAGTATGTATGTTTCCACCGTCGATATCGCTTGGCACGGTTTTCAGGTGCCAAACTGGCTGCCTTACCGCTATTCGTTCACATTCTCGTTCATCATGCTCATTATGGCGTTCAGAGCGTTTGAGAACTTAGAGGGAGTATCCTTTAAAGAGATCTGCGTGACCTCGTTTGCCTGGGTTTGTGTTCTGGCAGTTTTGGCACAGCAGGAATATGAGCATATGTACCTTTGGGAAACAGTGTGGTACAGCGTTTTGGCAATCGCAATTTTTGCCGCACTCATCTTCTTGACAAAGAAGTATAACGAAGGCTGGATGAAGCTTATTGTTGCTGTCTTTGTCTGTATCGAGGTCTTCATTAACGGCTTATACACCGTCTGGTCGATAGATTACGATGTTGTTTACTCTACTTATTCATCTTATCAGGATTACTTTATCGACGGCAGAGAGATAGTTTCTCAGGTTGAAGAGGCTGATGATGGACTATACCGAATGGAAAAGACCTTCCACCGCACGGTTAACGACCCGATGGGAATGGGCTTTGCGGGAATCTCGCACTCAAGCTCGACAATGAACACCCCTGTTTTAAAAATGCTTAAGACTTTGGGCTATGGAATGCAGGGGCATTATACCAAATATACGGGAGATACTGTAGTTACCGATTCGCTGTTTGGCATTAAATACATTATGTATAAGCCCGACAAGATCACTCCCTCGCCCGACCCCAGAGAATTAAGCCGTCAGGAATATCAGAACGAGCTGAAAAAGCCTGCCGATGTTTACAGCGTTTACCTCACGCCCGAGGATACGGGTGTTGAGGACATAACCGTTTATGAAAACCCTTACGCCTTGTCGATCGGTTACATGGTCAACAGCGATATTTTAGAATGTGTTTTAGACTCGAATGACCCAATTACCAACCAGCAAAAGCTGTTAAAGGCAATGACAGGCAAGGGCTCGACAAGCGTATTCAAGCGTATTTACCCCTATTTCACCGATACGACCAACTGCACCACCGCAACAACGGGCGACCACATTATGTATACCACCACGGTCGAGGGCAAGGACAGTTATGTTGAATTTACGATCAAAGTAGATAACAGCTATCCGATGTATGCATTCTTCCCGACGATTTATCAGCGTCAGTGCAATATGTGGATAAAAGCTGATTCGTGGGAAATTGTTAACTACGCTTTTTGCGATTACTTCTTTACAGGCGAGCATTACAGCATTTTAGACCTTGGTTCTTATGAAGAGGGCGAGACCGTTAAGCTTAGAATGACTCTTGCAAACGGCGAGGCTATCTTCTCGGACGTTCTTATCTATTATCTTGATACGGACGAGTATGCAAACGAGGTTTATACAAAGCTCGCAGACGAGCAGTGGGACATTACCGAGCACACTGACACACATCTTTTGGGTACAGTTAATGTGCAAGAGGACGGCGTTTTGTTCACGACTATTCCTTATGAGCCCGGATGGACTATTTTAGTCGACGGCAAGGAGACCGAGCCTGTTAAGCTTTTAGATTCGCTTATTGGTTTAGAGCTTACGGCGGGTGAGCACACCGTTGAAATGACCTTCTGGCCCGATTACCTCACCCTTGCAATAATTGTTGAGCTTGTCGGCTTGTCGTTTATCGGTATTATTGCTGTTTTTGAGGTTAAAAACGGAGCACTCATTAAAAAAATACTTGAAAAGACAAAGTGACTTGACCAAAGTAAAAAATAGTAGTAAACTATATATAGCAAAAAACATATTTGGAGGACGTAACTATGAAATTTATTGTTGAAACTTCTGCACGTCACGTGCACGTTAGCGAAGCTGACCTTGAGACTTTGTTCGGCAAGGGCGCTAAGCTTACCCACAAAAAGGATCTCTCTCAGCCCGGCCAGTTTGCCTGCGAAGAAAGAGTAACCGTTGTTGGCCCCAAGAAGGAGATCGCAGGTGTATCTATCCTTGGTCCTTGCAGAAAGGAAACTCAGGTTGAGCTTTCTGCTACCGATGCTCGTTCCATTGGCATTACCGCCCCTGTAAGAGAATCCGGCGACCTTGAAGGCTCGGCACCTTGCAAGCTTGTAGGCCCTTGCGGAGAAGTTGAGCTTGAAAAGGGCGTAATCGTTGCAAAGCGCCATATTCACCTCACCCCCGAAGATGCTGCTGAACTTGGCGTAACAGATAAGGAAGTTGTTTGGGTTAAGCTTGAAACCGAAGGCAGAAGCGCAGTTTTGGGCGATGTTGTTTGCCGTGTAAGCCCCAGCTATGCAACTGCTATGCATATTGACACCGACGAATCAAACGCTGTCGGCGCCGGCAGAAACCAGATGGGCGAGATCGTTAAGCTTTAATTGAATCTAATAAGAGAGCCGTTTCGGATTTTTCGAGGCGGCTTTTTTGTTTATTAAAAGGTGCGCTCGCTTCGCTCGCCTAATGCGGCACTCGCCCGGCACCCCCTTTTTTCAAAAGGGGACAGCCGTGCAACGCCGCGCCACCCCACCCCCGCCCCACGCAAAGCGTGCGGCGCCCCCTCCCCGCGGGGAGGGGGCTGTGCGGCGAAGCCGCGCAGGGGGTGGGGCAAGCGGCGTGGTTGCCCTAAGGCAACAAGTGCCGCATATGCCGCCGAAGGCGGCAACCTTTAAGCTACAAAAAGCCGTACCGCTTTAAAAGCAGTACGGCTTTAAGTGTCGTATTTTTAAGAAGATAACTATTTAAATCAATGCCCGTGACAATTGCCACTGTTGGGGCATCCCTTACAGCCGCAGCCGCAAGAAGATTTGCCCTGTTTTTTGTCCTTAACCATTTTAAATATGATTGCAAACAGAATTACTGCAACAACCAGCAAAACGATTATCGAAGTGAGATTTTCTGTAATAAAACCCAACATTTTAAACCTCCGTTTACTTTGTGCGAGCTTTGCTTACAAGATGGTTGCTTTCTTTATAAGGGCGAACAAGCAAGTAGATGATTGTTGCCAAAAGCAAAACTGCAACAATAACGCCAAAGATGTTTGCTGTACCTGTGAAGATAAGTCCCAGCTGATATACAATGAATGAGCAAACATATGCAAAAATTGTCATATAACCAACTGCGAACCAACTCCACTTGGGGTTGTTCATTTCACGCTTGATAGCACCGATTGCTGCGAAGCAAGGAGCGCACAAGAGGTTGAAGATCATAAAGCTGAAGCCTGCAAGCTTGCTGCCACCGAATATTTCCCGGCCGATAAGTGCAAGCTCGTTGCTGCCTTCTTCAACAAGGGCAAAGGCAAGGTCAGCGTCTGCCATAGAGGAGAGTGAACCGAATACACCAACAACTTCTTCCTTAGCAACAAGACCCAAAACGGTGGCAACTGCTGCCTGCCAGTTACCAAAGCCCAAGGGCTTGAATATTACTGCAATTGCAGAGCCGATCACGTTAAGAATAGATGCTTCGTCACCTGTGATATAGTGCAAACCGCCCTCAAAGGTGAGGCTGTTGAGAACCCAAATTACAACGCTTGCGGCAACGATAACTGTACCTGCACGCTTAATGAAGGACCAACCGCGTTCCCATGTAGAGTGGAAGATGTTTCTTGCAACGGGGAAGTGGTAAGCAGGAAGCTCGATAACAAATGGAGCAGGATCGCCTGCAAACTGCTTGGTTTTCTTTAAGATAATGCCCGAAACGATAACTGCGGCAATACCGATGAAGTAAGCGGCAGTTGCGATCCAAGCGCTGTTGCCAAAGAGGGCTGCAGCGATCAAACCAACTATAGGCATTTTAGCGCCGCAGGGGATAAAGCCGGTGGTGATGATAGTCATTCTTCTGTCACGTTCCTGTTCGATCGTACGGGATGCCATGATACCGGGTACGCCGCAACCTGAAGCGATGAGCATGGGAATAAAGGACTTACCGGAAAGACCGAACTTTCTGAAGATTCTATCCATAATAAAAGCAACACGAGCCATGTAGCCGCAGTCTTCTAAAACAGAGAGAAGCAGGAAGAGGATAAGCATCTGAGGTACGAAGCCCAAAACAGCACCTACGCCACCAACAATACCGTCCTGAATAAGGGAGTAAAGCCATTCCCAAATAACAGGTGTGCCATCAGCGTTTAAAAGAACCATATCCAAAAGTTCGGGAATGCTTAACCAGCTTGCCATAAATGTATCGGGGTAGGTTTCTGCGAACGAACCGAACAAGCCGTCGTTCATAAATACAACTGTCCAGTCACCAATGGTGCCGATGGAAAGAGTATATACAAGCCACATTGCAAGTGCAAAAATGGGAAGTGCCAACCAGCGGTTGGTAACAATTCTGTCGATCTTATCGGAAACAGAAAGCGCGCCTGCGTTTTTCTTCTTGTAGCAAGCCTTGATAAGCGAGCCTATGTAAATGTAACGCTCGTTGGTGATGATGCTTTCAGAGTCATCGTCCATTTCCTTTTCAGCTGCGGCAATGTCTTCCTCAATGTGAGACAAAACTTCAGCGTTAAGGCCTAAATCTGCCAAAACCTTTTCGTCTCGCTCGAAAATTTTAATAGCATACCAGCGTTGTTGTTCTGCAGGCATATCGTGAACTGCGGCTTCCTCAATGTGAGCCAAAGCGTGTTCAACTGCACCGTTAAAGGTGTGCATGGGCACAGTCTTGCCGTTCTTTGCAGCTTCGATAGCAGCTTCTGCAGCCTCCATAATACCATCGCCTTTAAGAGCCGAGATCTCAATGATCTTGCAGCCGAGCTGACGGGAAAGCTCGTCGGTATTTATCTTGTCGCCGTTCTTTCTTACAACGTCCATCATGTTGATAGCGATTACAACGGGAATACCAAGTTCGGTGAGCTGAGTTGTTAAGTAAAGGTTTCTTTCAAGGTTGGTGCCGTCAATGATGTTCAAAATAGCATCGGGACGTTCGCCAATGAGGTAGTTTCTTGCAACTACTTCTTCAAGAGTGTAGGGGGAAAGCGAGTAGATACCGGGAAGGTCGGTGATTACAACGCCGTCGTGCTTTTTAAGTTTACCTTCTTTGTATTCAACGGTAACGCCGGGCCAGTTGCCAACAAACTGGTTAGAACCGGTGAGAGCGTTGAAAAGTGTTGTTTTGCCGCAGTTGGGGTTACCAGCCAGCGCAATTCTAATGCCCTTGTTGTCCATATTTATCTCCGTTTCTTTTAGATGATTTCGGTTAGCTTAGGCTAACCCTTGTGCCAATTTTTAAGGGCTTAATGCCCTTTTGCTGATTCAAAGGTTATTCAACCTCGATGTTATCAGCGTCAGCTTTTCTTAACGAAAGCTCATAGCCTCTAACGGTAACTTCAATAGGATCGCCTAAGGGTGCTACCTTGCGAACGTAAACAGAAACGCCCTTGGTAATGCCCATATCCATAATTCGGCGCTTTACAGCACCTTCGCCGTTAAGCTTTTTAACTGTAACGGTCTGTCCGATCTTAGCCTCTTTAAGAGTCATCGCACTTCCTCCTCAAAAAAATTATATTGTAAAAACAGTTTATTAAAACTGAACTATACCATAATTTTGCTTGCCATTTCCTCGCTTATAGCAATTCGTGACTCTTTAATGTTAACGATTATGTTGCCGCCGAGGCGCGAAATGATTCTAACTGCGGAGCCAGCAACAAATCCTAAATCTTCGAGGTGCTGTTTAACCTCGGGCTTACCGCTGATTTTCTTGATTATATTTTCATCTCCGGGTGTGGCAAATGTTAACGGCATCATAATAGCCCTCCATCAACTGTATAAAACGCCTTGAAAGACGGTAGATTTCATTAAGTTAGCGTTTGCTAACTAATAGTATAATACATCATTCGAGGCTTGAAAGTCAACGAAAAAACCGTTAAAAAAGCAATTTTGTATGAATGACGATATGTTAGCCTAAGCTAACTGAACTTTTTGTTCACTTTGCATACAAACCGGGGGCAAGCAGATTTTTTATAGATAATATATTTCTTTTGCGCTTGAAAAATGTGCAAATTTGTGTTATTCTTATTAAAACAAAACTTTAAGGAGGATTTACCGTGGGATTGCAGGAATCGGGCGAGATGTATTTAGAAACTATATATATTCTTTCTAAAAAGCTTGGCGGCGTGCGTGCGATTGATGTTTCGGAGCATATGGGATATTCTAAGCCCAGTGTAAGCCGTGCTGTGGGAATCCTTAAAAAAGGCGGCTACTTAATTACCGATAATGACGGATACCTTGTCCTTACGGATGAGGGAAGGAAAATTGCCGAAAAGACTTATGAACGTCACAGCGTTTTGCTTGATCTGTTCAGAAGGATCGGTGTAAGCGAGCAAACAGCGGCAGACGATGCCTGCAAGATCGAGCACGATATTTCGGACGAAACCTTTGAAGCGATTAAAAAATTCGTTAAGAATATGTAAAAACCAACCCACGCTTGAAAAATCGAGTGTGGGTTTTTATATCAGCAAATATCCAAGTGCTAAAATAAGCTTAATGTCAGCATTGTTTTTGTAAAGAATAAACAGCAGGATAAGAATAAGCAGTTTTTCCGAGTCGATGTTTGAACTGCCCGAAAAAAGCGAGCTTATTATATCGTTTTGCTTATGAATGGGCGGTGGGTTGTGATGCTGTTGTTTGTGCTGAGGCTTTGGTGCGGCGCTCGGCGCCGAGGTCGGGGCAGCGGCTTGGTCAGGCTCGGGCGGCGCATTTTGTTCAAACACAAGGCTTTTCGAGCGCTTTTGCATATCTCTCATGCGCTCCAAAGCCTCAAGCTGCATACGGCTAAAGCCCTGTTCATCATAATAAGCCAAGCAAATCGCCTCCCGAATCTAAAAGTCCGCTTTCTTTAATAACAGGCCAAAGGTTTAAAAGCTTTATAAGCTTAATTGCCTTGTCAACGCGTTCGTGCTTTTCCTCGGCTAAAAGAGGCTTAAGCGCGCACAAAAAGTTAATGTTTTCGTCGTCCTTCGAGCATTCTTTAAACTTTGATAAAAGTCCCATTACCGTAACGATATCAAAGGGCATATCACTTGGCGATGGGTTAGCAGGCAGTTGGGGCGTTTCGGGCAAAGCAGGTGCTTCGCCCGTAAGCCCAAGCATGGAAGCAAGCTCTGAGAGCTGCTTTAAGCTTTGCTCGTCGGACAGTATCTCCGATATTTTTGAAGCTATGTCTTCCATACAGGTCCTCCGTTAAAATGTGCGTTTAGCCGAACAGCTTTTTCATAAGCTCCTTTGCCTGAGGGCTTGAAAGAATCGCATTTGCGGTTACGGGGTTCGATAATGCTTTTGTCAGCTTTTGTGCGTCTGCTTGTGGCAGGGTTGAAAGCAAACGGTCGAAGGTGCCGTTTTTAAGCTCGGTTTTAAGCTGTGCTTCTGTTACGCCAAGCTTTTGAGATGCCGATTTTATAAGTGCCTCTTGCTGTGATTGCGATAAGTTCATAAGTGAGTCTCCTTGTATTGAAATGTTTGAAAATATATGCTAAAATAAAAGAAATATTTGTGCGGAGGTAAAACGCTTGAAGATCGTTGCATTTTCCGATTCTCACCGCCGAAGCGACAGGGTGGATAAGCTTTTTGAAAAAACTAATCTTTATACCGACTTATATATCTTCACGGGTGACGGACTTGATGATGTTGAAAATATGTTTTATATTTACCCCGATAAGAAGATTCTGTGCGTTTCGGGCAACTGCGATATTGCGGCAACCGAACCTTATGTGAGAGAGGTTGAGTGCTGCGGCAAAAAGGTTGTTTTTACGCATGGGCACATGCAGCACGCAAAGTTTGGCATGGGCGGGCTTAAAAACCTCGCAAAGCAAACGGGTGCCGATGTTGTTATATTCGGCCACACCCACGAAAAAGTATGCAAATATGAAGACGGGATATATTACATCAACCCGGGCAGTCTCGGCATTCCTCATGACGGAACGCCTGCCTATGCCGTTATTGATATATCCGAAAAGGGCGTTTTGTGTTCGCACGTCGCTCTGTAACAGTATATGATGCTATAAAGCTGAAGTTGCAGCTTTTGCAAAATAAATAAGAAAAAAGGAAGTAATGACTGATGTTAGAGCAGCTTAAAAAAGAAGTTTATGAAGCAAATATGCTTTTGCCCAAATATGGGCTTATCACATTTACATGGGGTAATGTTTCGGGCATAGACCGTGAAAAGGGGCTTATCGTTATCAAGCCCTCGGGCGTTGAATATGACGTTATGAAGCCCGAGGATATGGTTGTTGTTGACCTTGAAGGCAACGTTGTTGAGGGCGATCTGAACCCCTCGAGCGACACCCCCACACATATCGAATTTTATAAGGCATTTCCAAATATCGGCGGCGTGACCCACACGCACTCCACTTTTGCTACCTCGTTTGCACAGGCAGGCTGCGGCATTTTGCCTCTTGGCACAACACACGGCGACTATTTCTATGGCAAAATTCCCTGCACCAGAAAAATGAAACCCGAAGAAATTGCAACCGAATATGAAAAGAACACAGGCCTTGTTATTGTTGAAACCTTTAAGAAGGAAAGAATCGACCCCGACGCTATTCCTGCAGTTCTTGTTCATTCTCACGGACCTTTCACATGGGGCAAAGATGCCGTTGATTCGGTTCATCACTCGGTTATTTTAGAGGAATGTGCTAAGATGGCGCTTTATGCAAATTTGATAAAGACTTCTACATACGAAAACCGTGTGCCGCCGATGCAGCAGGAGCTTTTGGATAAGCACTATTTGCGTAAGCACGGTGCAAACGCTTATTACGGCCAAAGCCGCCCCAAGAAGTGATAATAAGGTCAAATAATCAAGTCGGTTTACAAAAATTAAGCTCTCTCCAATGCAGGAGGGAGCTTTTTTGCGCGCCGACGTCGCGCGGTGCGCCTAAGCGAAGCGAGGGCTGTACGCGCGGTGGAGGCGCCGCCGGCCGCCGTTCCTCGCCGCTGCGCTTCGCGCAGCGCTCGGCTTCGCCGTCAGACGGCACCGTTCAACGATTGACTTTATATTATCATGTGTTATAATAATTTCGTTATTTCAGGGAAACAGGTGAAACTCCTGTACTGGCACGCAGCCGTGTGGCGCACAAATTTATCCGTCTTACCCGTATCCGCAAAATCGGGGACAAAGCCATTGAGATCATTCTTGAGAAGGCGATGGATAAGCGCTTAGTCGAAATACCTGGATAGCAATTGCCTTGTGAATGATCTGCGAGCGCCGGAAAAGCGAGGACAAGCTATATTAAAAAATAAAGGAGAAGCAAAAATGTTAAAGACAAGATTATTGAAATCGTTGTCGTTTATCCTTTGTATTGTGCTAATTGCGGCTATGGCACTTTTTGCAACAGGCTGTAACGGCAACACACAGGAGGACGGCGGAGAAAATCAGGCACAGCCAAACACCGAAGCTACAGTTTTGGGCGAGGGTGAAACTGTGTTCGATTTCGTTGTCGTCGATAAGGACGGAAACGAGACTAAGTTTGAGATCCACACAAACAAGACTGTTGTAGGTGAGGCTTTATTAGATCTCGAACTTATTGCAGGTGATGAGGGAGAATTCGGACTTTATGTGAAAACCGTAAACGGCATTACTGCCGATTATGAGGTTGACGGCACCTACTGGGCGTTCTATATCAACGGAGAGTATGCCATTACGGGTGTTGACTCAACACCTATTACCGATGGCGAAGTATACACCTTTAAGGTTGAGTAAGCGTGAAGTTAAGCGTTAAAGAAATTGTCGTTTTCGGTATGCTCGGCGGCTTGATGTATGCCTCTAAAGTAATAATGGAAGCGTTACCGAACGTTCATCTTCTTGGGGTGCTTACAATCGCGTTCACCGTGGTATATCGCAAAAAAGCACTTTATCCGATATACATTTATGTTTTGCTGAACGGTTTGTTTGCAGGCTTCAACATGTGGTGGATACCGTACTTGTATATATGGACACTTCTTTGGGGTGCTGTAATGCTTTTGCCTAAAAACATGCCAAAGAGTGTGGCACCAATCGTATATATGTGCCTTTGTGCGGCTCACGGATTCCTGTTCGGCACACTTTATGCGCCTGCGCAGGCATTGATGTTCGGGCTCGATCTTGAACAAACAATTGCGTGGATAATAGCAGGCCTACCTTGGGATATAGTTCACGGTATCAGCAATTTTTTCTGCGGAATATTGATAATACCAATAGTTAAGCTTCTGCTGCGCGCCGAAAGCTATACCCGAAGTGCATAACAGCTAACAAAACAATAAAGCTCCTCGTTAAAGAGGAGCTTTATTTTTATCCATGATAGAGATTCTTTGTTTGATAAACAGCCTCGCAGGTTACGTTAATGCCAAGCTTGTTAAAGGTTTTCATATCAACCGAGCTTAAAATTACCGTCGAGTGAACCTCGCAGCCCTTAAGCTTTTTAAGCTGTTCAAGCGCAAGTTGTGCGGTGGGGTTGGTTGCGGCGCAAATGCTTAATGCCAGCAAAACTTCATCAGTATGAAGCCTTGGGTTTTCGTTGCCAAGGTGGTTTACCTTAAGCTTCTGAATAGGCTCGATAACAACCGGCGAAATAAGCAGAATGTCATCGGCAATGCCTGCAAGCTCTTTAAGTGCGTTTAACAAAAGTGCCGCAGAGGCGCCCAAAAGCGAGCTTGTCTTGCCTGTTATAATTCTTCCGTCCGGCAATTCCATTGCGGCGGCAGGGTTGCCTGTAGCCTCGGCTTTTTGAAGTGCCGGGGTAACAACAGCACGGCTTGTTTCGCTAATACCCGCTTTTTTCATCAAAAGCTCAATTTTTAAAACCTCGTCCTCAGTGGCATCGCCCTTGCGTGCCTTGCAAAGGGTGGTGTAATAACGGCGAATGATCTCCTGCTTCGAGGCTTCACAGCAAGCGTCATCATCAAAAATACAGAAGCCTGCCATGTTAACGCCCATGTCGGTAGGAGATTTATAAGGCGACTCGCCCAAAATCATTGTAAACATTGCGTCTAAAACAGGGAAAACTTCGATATCTCGGTTATAGTTAACTGCCAAATCGCCGTAAGCCTCAAGATGATAAGGATCGATCATGTTAACATCGTTAAGGTCGGCGGTTGCGGCTTCATAAGCTAAGTTAACGGGGTGATTTAGGGGTATGCTCCAAATAGGGAAGGTCTCGAATTTGGCATAGCCTGCTTTAATTCCACGCTTATGGTCGTGATAAAGCTGAGAAAGGCAGGTTGCCATTTTTCCGCTTCCGGGTCCGGGTGCAGTTATAACAATAAGCTCACGGGTGGTTTCAATATAATCGTTTTTGCCATATCCGTCGTCGCTTATTACTTTTTTAAGGTCGCTGGGGTAGCCCTCGATATGATAGTGGCGGTAAACGGTTATGCCCAAAGTCTCAAGCTTGCGCTTAAAAGCATCAGCCGCAGGCTGACCCGCATATCTTGATAACACAACGCTTCCCACATAAAGACCGGCTTTGCGATAAGCGTCAATAAGTCTTAAAACGTCTAAGTCATAGGTGATGCCGATATCGCCTCTTACCTTGTTTTGTTCAATGTCGGCAGCGTTGATAACAACAACGACCTCTGCCTGGTCCTTAAGCTGCAAAAGCATCTGAAGCTTCGAATCGGGCTTAAATCCGGGCAAAACGCGTGAAGCATGATAGTCGTCAAAAAGCTTACCGCCGAATTCGAGGTATAGCTTGCCGCCGAAATATTGTATACGTTCCTTGATGTGAGCAGACTGAGTAGATAAATATTTGTCATTATCAAAACCAAGCTTTGTCACAAAAATCCCCCCAAAAAACAAAATACACCTAAGTATAACATTATTTCAGGAAACTTTCAAGTTATACCTAACCGAAAACTCTCACATATTTAAGCCCTGCGATTTATGCGTTTTGCCAAACGGCACGAAAAAGCGAAGTATTACATATATTGAACTATGAAAATTAAAGATTTCCCTAACCGAAAGGGGTAGCAAATAGATGAATATTTATGTTCTGGGTTTAGATAAACGCACGGCTTATTGCGCCGCCGTGCTTAAAGAGAGTTTTAAAACAGGTGTTATTCTGTGCGATAACGCCCAGTGTATATATCAGCCCGATGTTGTGGTGCTTCCTTATGTATCTTTTAAAAAGGGCAGAGGAATTAACACCCTTGACGGGGTAGATATAAAGGATGTTATTGAAAAAATGCCTGCAGGCTCGAAGCTTTTTGCAGGCATGATATATGACGGCTTTAAAGAGGAATGTGAAGAAAAGGATATTAAGCTTTATGACTTTTTCGAGGACGAAGACCTGACCCTTAAAAACGCCGACCTTACCGCCGAGGGTGCTCTGGAGCTGATAATCAAAAACACCGATATTGCGTTAGAGGGCATGAATGTTGCAATAACCGGCTTTGGCAGAGTTGCACGCTCGTGTGCAAGAATTTTAAATGCTGTCGGCGCAAAGATCGCTGTTTTGGCTCGCAAGCCTTATGCCCGAATGGAAGCAAAATCGCTCGGTTATAATTCTGCAAACATCAGCGATGAAAAGGCGATCGAAAGTGCCGATGTTATTATTAACACAGTGCCGTCGCTTGTTTTAACCTCGCAAATGATTAAAAACGCAAAAAACTGCCGATACATTCTCGATTTAGCATCAGCACCATACGGTACAGACTTTGAAGCAGCGGAAAAAGCAGGCATAAAAGCCGAGACAGCACCCGGCCTTCCTGCAAGGTGTGCGCCCGAAACCGCAGGCAGAATGATTGCGAAGTACATTACAGATGAGCTTAAAAGGGGAGGTGAATGAGGTGGACAGAATTCGCTTGGGATTTGCCTTAACAGGTTCGTTTTGCACGTTTGCCAAAGCCTTTGCGGCAATAAAATCTCTTACCGCCGAGGGCTTTGATGTTTACCCCATTATGTCTTTCAATTCTTATAACCTCTCGACCCGTTTTGGCAGCTGCGAGGATAACCGCAAAAAGCTGAGGGAATTAACAGGGCGAGAGATAATTGCCTCGATTGAAGACGCCGAACCCATCGGCCCTAAAAAAATGCTTGATGCCTTGGTGGTTGCTCCTTGTTCCTCGAACACTTTGGCAAAGCTTGCATGGGGTGTTAACGACACACCCGTTACCATGGCGGTTAAAAGCCATGTGAGAAATATCCGCCCTGTGATTATTGCGATCTCAACCAACGACGCACTTGCGGCGGCATCAAAAAATATTGGGCTTTTGCAAAGCCAAAAGAACTATTTCTTTGTGCCTTATTCGCAGGATGACCACGTTGCAAAGCCATACTCGGCGGTTGCCGACTTTTCAAAGATCGGTGAAACGGTTCGTTTAGCGCTCAAAGGCGAGCAGATCCAGCCGATGATATGTTAGTAAAAAACCCGAGAAGATTTATCCTCTCGGGTAATTTATTTATAGCAGTTTTCTTAACAGAAATTTGGGAGCTCGACCGATAACCACAAAGTCGGTCACTTCGCTGACATCATATCCATTCTCTTTATATTCTTTCAAAAAATCTTGTTCGCACGAATAGATGATTTCTTTGCCATACCAAGGCTTGGCAGATTGCGGAGTAAGCTCTAAATATACAGTTTTGCTCTCAGCCTCAAATGTAAGAACAGTATGAGCCTTGTTTTTCTCCTTGTTAAATAACAGCCATATTTTATTGCAAATATTGTGCTCATCAAGAATTGATCTCATCACAACAACTGCGTCTATACATGTCCCTATTTTCTCTTTTATAGTGTCATGCGGATCTTGAACGCGGTAAATTGTATTTGATAGCTGATAGTATTCGCTGTCAAAGCCTATGCTCATGTTAGGTCTATACTTTTTCCCGTTTGCATAAAAGCCGTACTCATAACCGTTGTTGAACAATTCGCTTCTTAACAGATTGCATATCTTGGCGATCGTCATATTTATCTCCTCAAATATGCTTCCAGCCTATAGATCGGCTGACCCATTTCCGAAAATCGCTTTTCATATTCGGTCATAATGTTGCCCTTAAAGTCGCTTGCGTGCAAGTCTAAGCTTACATTTTTAAGCGTGAAGCCGTAGCCCGAAAGCTCATTGAGCGAGAATTCGAAAAGCCCTTTGTTATCAGTCTTTTGGTGGATCTCTGCGCCCTCTTTTAAAAGCTTTTCATAAATTTTAAGGAAACGCGAGTGCGTTAATCTATGTATAGCATAGCTCTTTTTGGGGAACGGACAGGAGAAGTTGAGATAGATCCTTTCAATCGAGTGTTCGGGAATGAATTTCTCTAAATATTCTGCCTCGCAACGCAAAAGCATGAGGTTTGGAATATTCAAAGCAATAGCTTTTTCGGCAGCATCAACAATAACGTTCGAGGTCTTTTCGACTGCCAACACATTTATATCGGGGTATCGGGTCGCCAGATCGCAGGCAAACTGCCCCTTGCCGCAGCCGATTTCGAGATGAACGGGGTTATTGTTACCAAACATTTTTTCAAAATCAAAAAGTTCTTTAACCTTTACTGCTTCCTCGAAGTTCCTGTCCTCGCACCAAATTATTTTAAGCTTGCCCGTTTCCTCGCAAGCGGCAAGGCGCTCTTCAAGGTGGGTCTTTCTTCTCATTCTCATAGACTTTCCTCCAAATCTCTTGTTGGCATTTGTTTAGGTTACATTTTTGTCAATGCCTAAAATGTAATTTTGAGAGAGCATATAATTCTCAAAAGAAACAAATGCGGGCGTGAAATAAGCAAAACGAACCTATTTTCAGTCTGCGAATTCCACGCGTGTGCCTCCATAGGACCTGATATTCAAAACATAACAGCTTCCCACGCCGAAAACAGCTTCGATTCCCGTCTTAAAGTCTGCAAGCTTATCGTTCGGCACAAACGCCTGAATAGTTCCTGCAAAGCCGCCGCCGTGAACACGGCAAGCACCCTCGCCCTGCAAGAGGTTTTCGGCAATATAAAGCGCCAGCGAAACGCCTTGCTTGTCGGGCGCCACATTTGCATAAACATTCTGCAAATATTTATACGAGCTTGTGCCCGAGCGCTTGATAACATCTAAAAATGCGGCAAAATCGCCAGATTTAAGAGCCTTACTCATTTCATCAACTCTGTCGTTCTCGTCGAAAAAGTGAAGCGAGCGCAAAACTGCTCTGTCGCCAAACTTTTCACGCAGGGTAACAGCATTTGAAATTATATCGTTTTTATCAAGCTCACGCAAAACACTCGTGCCAAAGTGCGAAGCTACCGCCTTCATCTCGACAGGGATAGCGGCATATTCGGGTGTGAGGTCGGCATGGTTGCCCTTGGTGTCAATAATGCAAAGACTGTGCCCGTTCTTTGCAAGGTCAAAGTTCATTGATTCGATAACAGGGTTTTCGGTGTCTGCAAAGTCGATAGAGATAAATCCGCCGACACTTGATGCCATCTGGTCCATAAGCCCCGAGGGCTTGCCGAAGTATACATTCTCGGCATACTGCGAAATTTGTGCAACTGCAACATCGCTTACCTTGCCGTCGTTGTAAAGGTGGTTGAGGATCGTGACGATAAGAACCTCGAACGCTGCCGAGGAGGAAAGCCCCGAGCCCTTTAAAACATCACTCATTGTATATGCCTTAAAGCCGCCGTAAGCGTAACCACGGTTTTTAAGGCCTGCACAAACGCCTCTTATAAGAGAAGCCGAGGTATTTTTTTCGTTTTCTTTAATTTCAAGGTCGCTTGAATCAATTTCATCAATAGGGTAGCTCTGAGACTTAACTGTGATAATACCGTTGTTAGTGGGTACTACTGCCGCAATTACATCAAGGTCAACAGCTGCTGCCAAAACCTTGCCGTGGTTATGGTCGGTGTGGTTGCCCACGACCTCGGTTCTGCCCGATGCCGAGAAGAAGTAAACAGGCTTTTCGCCAAAAAGCGCCTCAAACTCTTTGGAAAGCTCATAATATCTCTTTTTCATGGTGCCTGCCTTGTTGCCGTAAAGCGCTTCTAATGTTACAGTTCCGATTTTGCTCATAAAAATATCCGTCCTAACTGTTGTTATTTTTTGTTTTTAAATAAAGTTTTAAATCTTTCTGAATGGAAGTAGACCGACAGCACAAAGCCGATTGAAACGGTTGCCGTCAGCATTGCCGACCCTCCCGCCGAAATAAAAGGCAGAGGTATGCCGATAACAGGGGTAATGCCCATTACCATGCCAATGTTTAAAACGCAATGTGCAAACAAATATGCGAAAACGCCAACGCAAATGTATTTGCCTAAATCGTCAGCTCTTAAGCCGTTATAGAGGATTCGTAAAAGCAGAAGCCCTAAAATAATAAGCACTGCCAAGCAACCGATAAAGCCTAAAGTTTGCCCGATGTATGAGAAAATAAAGTCGTTGTGGCACACGGGAACATAGCTGTAATCTCCGCCGAAAAGTCCCTTGCCCTCGATCTGTCCCGAGCCGAGTGCTATTTTTGATAAGTTCGTTTGGTAAAGCAGGTCATCTGTCGCGTACTTTTCGGGGTTGATGATAGACAATATCCTGTTTTTGTGAACAGGCTGCAGGTAATAGCTCCAGACAAAATATATACCTATCGGGGCGATTATTGCCGCACCCAAAATATATTTCCACGAGATTCCCGCAACAAATAAAACAGCCAAAAAGATAACAATAAATACAGCCGCCGTGCCGTCGTCGCCCTGAAGCATAACCAAAAGTATCGGCACGCCTGCGTGAACGCACAGCGCCATGATGTTAAGCGGATTGTTGAAATAATCTTTAGATTTATAACAGTGGTAAGCAAACGAAAGGATAAATGCCAGCTTTAAAAACTCGGCAGGCTGAACTGTCATAAACCCAAGGTCTATCCATGCTTTGTCGTCGGCACCGTCTAACCCCGAAGTGCCAAGGCTTGTAAAAGTTAAAAGCGTAAACCCAAGCATTGCAGGTAAATATATAAACCACAGTTTGGTAAATTTGTGATAATCTAAAAGTGCAATAAACAGCGATATGCCAATGCCTAGCCCTGCCGCAACTATCTGTGTTTTATAGGTCGAGGGCGAAAGCGTGGCGTTTGTTATTGTTTGGGTTTCACTGTTTATAACAAGCGAGTAAAGAATGAGCGCACTGAAGCCGCATGCCAAAACAGTAAGCAAAATAGTGATAACGTCGAGCCGCCGCAGATATTGCCAAATATATTTAAAAATCTTTTTGATCCTTGTTCACCGCCCTTTCTCGTTTTTTAGTGCATGAACAATTGTAGCACAAAGATGTGCTGTTTTCAATAATAATTAATAAATACCATTTAAAAATGCTTGCAATTTCGAAAATATGTGATAAAATGTAGTTAGAGCTTTTACTCTAATTCTTTACAAGGAGGACTGAACAATGGCTTTTAAGATTACTGACGAATGCATCAACTGTGGTGCTTGCGCTGCAGAGTGCCCTGTAAATGCTATTACCGAAGGCGCTGACAAGTATGAAATCGACGCTGATACCTGCATCGATTGCGGTAACTGCGCTGCTGTATGCCCTGTAGGCGCTCCTGTAGAGGACTAATTGAATCTACATGAACCAAAAGCTCTCGCTTTGCGGGGGCTTTTTTCATTTGTGCATTTTTAAGCTGTGGTGCGGGGCACCGCCGCCGGCTCCTTCGGAGCCGGCTTTTTGCAAACGCCGCAGACGTTTGCAATCTCCGCCCGCGAAAGCGGGCGGAGTGGGCGGTGCCTGCAGCAAACCATATCTCACAGATATTTCACTAAAAAATAAGCTAATTTTTACTTATGCCTATTGTAATTTGCACACGGTTTATGTTAATATATCAGTGTGTACTTTGAAGAAGCATTTTTTGTCGAAGGAGGGAGCTTGTTGGCAAAATACACATTCCAAAGATTTGAAAAGAAGTTCCTTCTCACGGTCGAGCAAATGGACAGGCTGATCCCAAAGTTTATCGAGCATGGCATGGAATATGATAAATATTGCGTAGGCGGCAACATCTATACGATTTATAACATTTATTTCGATGATGTTACCTCGTCGGTAATCAGACGCTCGATTCGCAAGCCCAAGTTTAAAGAAAAATTCAGAATGCGAAGCTATGTTGTGCCGGTAACAGGTGAGGAAAAAGTCTTTTTAGAGATTAAGCGCAAGGTTAAAAAAATCGTTCTAAAACGCAGAGCTGTTCTTACATATAACGAGGCGCTTGCTTATTTGAAGGACGGCACTCGCCCCGAAACAGATGATTATAACAAAATTAGAATGTTTAACGAGTTAGACAACTACCTTTGCCGAAACAAGGTTAAACCTGCGATTTATTTAAGCTATGAGCGTATAGCGTTTTTTGATAAGGTCGATAAGAATTTCAGAATAACCTTCGACAGGAATATTACCACCCGCAGGCACGATTTAGACCTTGCAAAGGGTTCATACGGCGAGCAGCTGCTTCACGAAAATGAGCGCTTGATGGAGGTTAAAATAACTCACACCTTGCCCAAGTGGTTAAGCGATATTTTAACAGAAGAAAAAATATTCATGTCCGGCTTCTCTAAATACGGTAACGAATACCGCCGGATGAAGGGCTACGAGTTTACTCATTTGTGCGACAGACACCCCTTACCCGTGAAATATGAAAAAACAGAAAAACAAGAGCAAAAGGATGGTTTGAAAATATTATGATGGAGTTTCTTTTCCCAGCAATAGGTGACGTTGATTTGACAGCTACAGGCACAATAGTTTCAATGAGTCTGTCGCTTGTTTTAGGCATTATTATAAGCGTAGTTTACGTTATTACAAACAAAAAACGAGGATATATTTCAAGCTTTCCCGCTGCAATCGTTATTTTGGCACCGCTTATGGCAGGCGTAACACTGGTTATTAACTCGAATGTGGCAACTGCGGTTTCTTTGGGCGGTGCATTAACCCTCTTAAGAATAAGAAGCTACCCCAAGGACACCAAGGATATTGTAAGCCTTTTGTTTGCAATTGTTATAGGTCTTGGCTGCGGCACCGGCTATTTTGGAATTTCGATAATTATTACCATAATTGTCTGTGCAATAATGGTTATTCTTAACACAACCAGATTCGGCGTTCCCAAGCCCACAAACATGCTTTTAAAAATCACCATTCCCGAGGATTTGAACTTTGAAGGTGTGTTCGATGAGGTTTTGGAAAAGTACACTGATGACTATGCGTTAAAAGAAATCCGCACGACAGATTTCGGCTCACTTTACGAGTTAAGATACATAATCAACCTTCCCGTTGAATCTGACAGACGCGAGTTTGTTGATGAGATAAGATGCCGCAACGGTAACCTTGATGTAATTCTCACTCTTCGTGAATTCGATACAAATTTATATAAATAAAAAATAAAGAGGCTGTTAAGCCTCTTTTTTGTTATATCTTATATCTCAAGTTGCTGATTTGCTATATCCCTCCGCCGTCTTCGACGGCACCTCCCTTTATAAAAGGGAGGCTATGCTTTAAAAATGCTTGATAATACAAGGGAAACCGTTTGGGTTTTCACTTATTACTCGTGAATTCTGTAAGTATCAACAATAACGCCATATCCGACAGGGGTTACAATTGCTCTTAAGTTATAATTCTGCCAGTCCGAAAGCACAGCGCTGTCGGTAATAATGGTGGGCGTGCATTTGTCAAGCTCGTTACCGTTGTTTTCAATAAATATGCTGCAGCTCTGTCCTGCATAGTCCTTGCCCTTAAGCAAATATCTTGCCGAGAAAGCAGGGCTGCCAGCCACGCCGAACTTCTGGGTGTCATAACCCGTACCCACAATTTCGCCTTTAAAGTATGCTCCGTCCGTGCTTCCTGTAAACGGTATCATGTTAATTGTTCCTTTTGATGAGCTTACACCTGCCGCAGCCGAGGTCTTTATGTCGATAGACATTAAGAACTCTAAGTAAACAACCTTTTCTCCTTCGTTAAGGGTGAGGGTCTCGCCGTGTTCTTTTGCCTTGCCGAGGGTTGCAAAGGGCGCCTCTTTCGAGCCGTTGCCTGTTTCATCATTTCCTGTTTTGGGCGAGAAGAATACATTTTTTAAAACTGTATCTTCGCTGTTCGAGGGAGTATCAGCCTCCTCGTTTTTCTCGGAAGCATTGGGAGTGCCGGGGTTAAGCGCTTCAGCGCCTTTTTCGGATGGGATAAACCAGCCTGCAGCAAACGAAGCCGCCATCAGCACGATTACACAAATAATAATAAGAACTTTTTTCATGTTAGTGTCTCCTTTTAGAAAATATCAATTTACAGTATAGCATAATGAAAGCTTAATTGAAATGAGCGATTATCACAAAAGATTTTTAAAATAATATAGAATTTAGCTAATTTTTTCTTTTCGAGTGTCCCTTTTTGAGGTAAAATAAAGATATATAGACAAATGATCATTTACAAGGCGGTGAAGCAGTTGACGCGCGAACAATCACAAAAAATTGAACAGCTTTACATAGCCATGTTTTCAAGGCTTTACTCGGTTGCCTTTGCAGTGTTAAAAGACAAAAGCTTTGCCGAAGAAGCCGTGCAGGATACTTTTAGAATTGCCTGTGCTAAACCGAATTCGGTTTTAACAAGCCCTAATCCCGAAGGTTGGCTGATGAACACGTTAAAGCACATCCTTTTGAAGATCCGATCTCAGCGTGCTCAGGACTCAGCACATATTCTGCCTCTGTTAAAAGAGCACGAAGATCTGCAATGCAACGGTATCGAACGGCAAGCAGATATTTTGGACCTTTTAAAAGAGGATGACAGACGTGTGCTTGTTTTAACCGTGTTAGAGGGTAAAACGATGCTTGAAGCCTCGCACGAATTGGGTATTGGGCTTGAAGCCTGCAAAAAGCGTGCTCAGCGCGCAAGAAAAAGATTAAAAACAGCACTTATTAAACTTGATGAAAAGGAGTGATACCATGAACAGATTTGAAAACGAAGCAGAAAAGTATATTTTTGAAAATATTGAAAGTTTAGATGAAAACGAGCTGTTAGAGCTGTCAAATGAACTCGATAACTCGTCGGCACCTTCTGCGCAGGCGGCACTCGACACATTCAGGCGTGAATATTTGCCGAATGTTTCGGTTACATCGTTATATGAAGTGGGCAAAATAAAACAAATGCGGAATTTTAACATAAAGACCATGCTTATTGTTGCGGTAATTGCTGTTGTTATGGTTGCAAGCTCGATGGTTTCGTTTGCGGCGGGCGTAGCATCAGGCGAGGAGAAAACCAATAACACCTCAACAGATGAACAAGACGACGGGCTGAAAACGAGAGTGGTTATTGACGGTATACCAAGAGAGCTGTTTATTGTAAAGCCTATTGAAGAATCGGATTTAGAAACATATATACCAAGCAATAGGCTTGAAGATATCTGGGACGGTAAAAACACGAATCTTTCTTATTATTGCTTTACCTGCTTTGCAGACGAGCAGGCAAACATTCTGAATTTCAAGCTGATCGAGCCATCGGAAGAAAGGCACGAACAAATTAACCAAAAGTCGATTGAAAAATTCGGTGAAAAGGCAGGAAGCTTTAAGACCGGCGACGTTATCGAAGAAGCTGTATACTCGCAGAAATCAATACACATATATGAAGCCGGAGATTTTTACTTTGAAACTGTAAAGGGCCGCGCAAGCGATAATTCAATGATTTTTGCATATTGCGATACTAATTTTCAAATAGAAACCTCGGTGTCTATTTATGCTTATTGCTATAATGCCGAGCGTGATATTTATCAGGAGTTTGTTATTTCACGCACATTCCTCGGAGGAATTGATCTGTGCTTTGAAGCTCCCGAGGGTTGGGAGATCGTCTACGGAAATATATGCGTTGAAAACGTGCTTATCCCCGGAATCGTTTATCGCTATGGCGAAAATTACTCTGTTAACGGAGACGAAAACGACCCCGAAAGCATAGAAGCCTTCCGCGACAGGATAAATGAAGCGCTCGAAAAGCATCAGCAAGAAAAAGAACAGAAGAACGACATAATCAACAAGATAGAATCCAATCAAAGTAAGTGATTTTCTTTCGTTATATATTAAAAATCCGCCTCCGAATAAACGGAAGCGGATTTTTTATTTGATTTATTATTTATCTTATCCCAAAACAACGGTAACAGTGTTGTTTTCTTTAAGCTTGCAAGCAGGGATCAAGTAGCCTTCAAGCTTTTCGCCGTTAAGAACAAGCTCCTTAACGCCCGATTCAACGTGGTCGGGGTTGAGAATGTCGATAGAAAGCTGAGTTCCTCTGAAGCTCTTTTTAATCTTAAAGCCGTCCCATTCCGAGGGGATAGAGGGCGAAACGATCAGACCTTCAGCATTAGGTCTCATACCGCAAATACCCTCAACACAGCCAACCATAACAGTCGAAGCCGTACCTGTAAGCCAGTGAACGTGTGCTCTGCCCTCGAACGGAGAAGCCTTTGATTCAACGAACTGACCGTGAACGTAAGGCTCGATTACACGAATCTCAGCCTTGTCGTTCATAGAGGCAGGCGAGCTTTCAAGGAAGTATTCAAAAGCACGGTTGCCGTGACCCAAAAGCGATTCGGCGAGTATCGCCCAGCCCTGAGACTGCGAGAAGATGCCGCCGTTTTCCTTGGTGTCGGGGTTAAAGATGTGCATTAAAGCACCGCCGAAGAAGTGGTCAACATAAGGAGGTTCCAAAAGCTTAACGCCGTATTTGGTGTTAAGAATAGAGTGAACGCTTTCCATTGCCTTGTCAGCCTGCTCACGGGTCGCAAAGCCCGAAATTACCGACCAGCTCTGGGGGTTAAGCCACATGTTTGCTTCGGGGTCCTTCTTGGCACCAACAATAACGCCGTCTTCACGAATACCGCGAATGAATCTGTCTTCGTCCCAGCACTTTTCTAACGAGGCGCCAAGCTTTGCCTGAACTTCTTCAATATATTTAACATACTCAGCGTCGCCTCTTTCGGTAGCCAAGTCCTTCATCATGGTCATTGCATAATAAAGCTGGAAAGCAACAAATGTCGATTCGCCCTTTGCACCCATTCTTAAGCAGTCGTTCCAGTCAGCATGCAAGCCTGCGGGCATATCGTGTGCGCCCAAACGCTCCATCGAGAAGTTGATAGCACGCTTGAGGTGGTCATAAACTGTGTCCTCACCCCCGTTAGCGTAAACAATAACTTCATCCAAGAATGCCTTGTTGCCCGATTCGCCGATATACTTTGCAACGGTGGGGAAGAGCCACAATGCGTCGTCAGCACGGTAAGAGGGGTGACCGGTTGCCTGAACATAGGATGCCTGATCGGGGGTGTCCTCGTGGCCTGCGTTGTGATTGAATTTAACAAGCGGCAAACCGCCGCCGTTATCAACTTGTGCCGAGATCATGAACTTGATCTTTTCAAGTGCCATTTCGGGGTCGAGGTGGATAATACCCTGAATGTCCTGAACAGTGTCACGATATCCATAGCCGTTTCTAAGTCCGCAATAGATAAGGGAAGCTGCACGGCTCCATGTAAATGTAATAAAGCACTGGTAAGCGTTCCAAACGTTTATCATGTTGTTAAATTCTTCGCTTGGGGTCTCAACGCTGAAGTTTTCAAGCTTGGCGTGCCAATAGTTCTTAAGCTCTTCAACTTCGCGGTCGACTCTGCCATCTTCGGTGTAAAGAGCCAAGATTTCATCGGCTGCCTTGGGTGTTTTCTGACCCAAAACGTAAATCAATTCCTTGGTCTCGCCTGCCGCCAAAGTAATATCAGACTGCAAAGCGCCGCAAGCGTTCGAGTTATAGTTCATCACGCCGTCGCACTTGCCCGACTCAACTGCAACAGGGTTAGAATATGTTCTGTACGAACCGATAAAGCTGTCCAAGTTACCGTTTGCAGCGGCCACATCTGCCCCTACAAGGCCGAAGAAGCGCTCACGCCAGTTTGTGGTTCCTGTTGCGTCCTTGCCCGAGTTTTCGTTAATGTGCTGAACTATCTTGTTGCCCATAAGCTCGGTTCTTGTAATGAACAAGGTGTACTGTAAGTTAACCTGATCCTGTTCGTAGTTATTGTCATTTGTAAATTCAATAAAGCCGTAAACCGAGAGCTTTCTTTCTTTATCAGAGGTGTTGGTTACCTTAGTTCTCCAAATCTCATAGGTTGCGTTCATGGGTACATAATATGTAGTCTCGGACTTGATTTGTGCATATTCCGAGGTGATAACGGTGTAAGCTGTGCCGTGGCGGCATTCCGACTTGTATTCGTCCAAGGGCTTGCCCACAGGCTGCCACGAAGCAGACCAGTAATCAGCGGTGTCGTTATCGCGAATGTAAATGTATCTGCCCGGTAAAGCCATGTTAGAGTTGAAACGGTATCTGGCAATTCTGCCGTTAGCGCCCGACTGAACAAAGCTGTAGCCTGCGGCGTTGTTAGAAATAATTGCGCCGTAAGCAGGCGAGCCTAAATAGTTGCACCATGGTGCGGGAGTGTTGGGAGAAGTAATGACATACTCCTTGTTTTTTAAATCAAAATGGCCGTATTGCATTTGTTTTATCCTCCTAAGCTGTTAGAGATAGTTGCCGTAGCACGGTCAAAGTAATTTTACCACCATTTGGCTTGTTTTACAAGGGGGTAAGCCTAATTTTTTAGTTTAAAATTATAAAATTACAGCACAAAAAAGCCTGCTTAATTCCGGCAGGCTTTAATTTATTATCTGTTTTCTGATTTGAACTTATCAAATCCTTCGGGGTAGCGCTTTTTAAGCTTTTCAATATTACCCGCAAAAACGTCTTCCAGATCAACGTCCAAAGCATAGGCAGTTTCAGCCAAATACCACGCAATGTCGCCAAGTTCTTCAATCAAATGGGCCTTGTCAAGCTCGTGACCCTGTGCCAAGTACTTTTTAACAATATCAATAGCCTCGCCCGATTCTCCGCAAAGGCTCATAACACCGTTGATCAAAATGTCTTTTTTATCAAGCTCGGGGTTTAAAGTCACCATTGCAAGCTTTTGAAATTCGTTGATTGTCATTTTATTCACCTTACGTCTAACACTGTTTAATATTTTTATATGTGCTTTGTCATTTTTACATGAGGGCAGCCTTCATCGAGGTATACATCACCCTCTGCTGCATAGCCGCAGGATTCATAGAATCCTTGCGCTCGGCACTGCGATGAAAGCTCGCACACCTTGCCACCCTTTTGCCTAATCATTTTCTCGGCTTCTTCCATAACCTCTTTACCCAAGCCCTTGCCTCGGTATTCTTTAATAACAGCCACACGCCCTATATGCCAGCATTCGGGGTCGTCCTCATAAAAACAGCGGCAGGTGGCAACGGGCATATCGCCGTCATACATAACAAGGTGCAAAGCCCTTTCGTCAATGTCGTCAAACTCGTCTTTAAAGCCTTGTTCTTCAACAAAAACGGTTACTCTGATTTTAAGTGCGTCATCGCACAAACACTCATACGCTTTAATTTCCATTACTTTCTGCGCTTTCTGGTAAGGTAGTAATCAAGCTCTTCCTTCATCTTTTCGGGGATCTCGCGCGAAACGGGGCAGCGAACAGCGTTTGCCATTCTTTCCGAGAATGCATTGATAAAGTCGATGTCCTTAGCCATCTGCGAGGCTTTCATTACCGCCTTTGTGTCGTAGCTGTTGTGAATGGTTGCGGTGTTCGAGGGTGCAATTCTTGCAAACGAAAGTGCAGGCACGCCCTTATCGGCAAACGGGGTAGAGTCCGAGGAGTAAACATCCTGTTTTGCGCTAACACCAAAGCCAAGCTCATCGCTTAAATATTCAATATAGTTAACAAGCTTGTCTTCGGTTGTGCAGCACGCAATAAACTTGCCCATAATGCAGCCGATCATATCAAGGTTGATGTTTAAAACAACATTTTTAAGTTCTTCTTCGTGTGATGAGCAGTAAGCCTTAGAGCCAAGCAAGCCTCTTTCTTCACTTCCGCACCAGATAAACTTAAGCGTGCGCTTGCAGGGATCAGCAAGGAAGTATTCGGCAATGCCCAAAAGCCCTATACTGCCCGACATATTATCGTAAGCGCCCTGAGAAAGGGAAGTGGAATCATAGTGCGCCGTAAACACAATAACCTCGTCCGATTCTCCCTTGATCTCGGCGACAACGTTTCTCGATTCACCTTTATATTCTTCCTGCTCAATAACTATCTTAGCAGTCTTAACCTCGTTATTAACAAGCTCAATAGCCTTCTTTGCGTTTATGTTAACGCCCAAGATCTTGTTTCCGTTTGAAACATAAGGCCTTAATTCGCGCTGGTCGATATCACAATCGGCATAGTTGGCATTTCCGTCGTAAGTAATAAAACCTACAGCACCGTTTTCCAAAAGGTCCTGATACATCCAGTAGCCCAAATAACCGTCTATCATAACGATCTTGCCTTTGCACTGTGAAAGCGCATATTTCGAGGTGTTGTTAAGGTAATAAATAGGTGCTTCAACCTCGCCCGAGCCGCAAAGAAAATAGCCCTTGCAAACGATTTCTTCGCCGTCGCAGTAAAGATGTGCCTGCTTTATCGTTGCCATGTCAACCTCGAAAGGTTCAATGTCAGCATCAAGTCCGAGTTTTTTGCATTCGTCTACCAAATATTCGGCACACTTAAGTTCTTCTCCGCTGCCGCCCATTCTTACATAAGCGGTCTCGTTGAAAATTCTTTCAATGTCACAAAGCTTCATAATATTCCTCCGCAAAAAATTAATTTTACACGTTTTATTATATCACATATTTAAATAAATGAAAGTGGTTTATGAGAAAATCCGCGCCGACGTCGCGGCGCGCGTTTTCTTTAGAAACTGTGCGCGCGGTGGAGGCGCTCAAGGCGCACACTCCCACGCCGGGCTTCGCACCGCCGCGGGGCGCGCTTATCTAAAAACTGCTATTAAATACAGCACCAGCATGTGCAAGGGGTAAAACACATAGCAAATGTATTTAAATGCCACGCTTGAATGACCTTTTCTTCCGTTGTAAAGCCATATCGGCAAAAGTGCAAGAAGGGCAAGCGCCTGCATATGTATAAAGAGATCAAGCCCAAAGAAGTTAAGCTCATATCCGTATCCGCCCAAGATTTCGGTGTTTATGTATAACAGAGCTGCAACTTGTCCCAAAAGGTTATACCATTTCTTTTCACGGAAGAAATAGAATACCAACACCGTCAGCACACCGCCGCCGTAATAATCTGCCATAGTAATTATGCCTGCAATATACGACAGAAGCATAACGCACACGGTAGCAAGTGCATACACCCATTTTTGTTCTGCCTGCTTTGCACGTTCGAGCACCCACATTGCGCCAAGAGCCATTAAAAATGTCCACAAAACGTTTTGGTGCAGGGGATAAAACAACCCTCCGCCTGCCATAAGGTTAAACGGAATCTCGGAAATAACGGCAAACACCAAAAGCCTTACGGCATATTTTTTGAGGTTTTTGGTGCGATAGAACCCTTCAACCGTCATAAACGCAAAAATGGGAAAAGCTATTCGCCCAACACACCTTATCCAATCGTTATAAACAAGCCCGACAGCACCTATATGGTCTAAAAGCATACACACCATTGCAATAATGTGCAGTCCTGCCGAGGATATATCAAAGTGCAGTTTTTTAGTTTCCATTACATTCTCCAAAAATCATAAATCTCGGCATATAAAATGATAAACCTCGTCGCTGCCGCTTAAAATGTGTTCTTTCATTTCCAATGGGTAAACAACCGCTTTTTTAAATTCTTCAAGAGGCACCCAGCAGAAGTCAAGGTCAATTCTTGTGTTGCCATAGTCGTCATATCCTGAAAAAACTCCGTCAAGAGGTATCTGCGATTCATCATTCAAGCTGACCTTATAATAAAGCGATAGCTGGTGGCACGGCTTTTTACCCCAGTTAAAAAAGATCTCGCCAACGCCGATAAGCGCCCCGACCGAAATATCAGCCCCGATCTCTTCTTTATATTCACGCTTAAGGGTGTCGGCAGTAGCCTCGAACACATTAACATGACCGCCGATAAGTGCGTAGTCGTCATCCTTCGGTTTTTTCAGCAGAATCTTTCCGTCACGGATTAAAACCCCTGCAATGCGGTATGAAAATATGTAATCATCGTTAAAATAAAGAATATCGTTTGGCATAACGCACTCTCCTTTAAAATCTTTGCCTTAATTATATATCCGAGTGTTTAGCTGTGTCAACTTTGCTTTTGGTGTTTTATACACTTATTTTATATTATTTTGTGCAGGTTGCAAGCCTTGCGAAAAGTGTCGAAAGGTTGTATAATCAGTTGTATAAATTATCTGCTTAAGGAGAGATAACAATGAAAAGATTAACAGCCATGCTTTTGGTATTTTTACTTTTGCTTTGCGGTTGCGGTGCACCTGCCGACCCTGCTGACAACGACGGCACGTTTGTTGATAACGGCGAAGCTTCTAAACCTGAAGAAGAACCCAAATACAGCGCAGATGATAAGCTTATTGCTTTATCTTTTGATGACGGTCCCTGCCTTGGCGGAACCACTGCGCTTTTAGACTATTTTGAAGAAATGGATATTGTCGGCACATTTTTTGTTATCGGCAACAACATTAACGATGAGACCGCCGAGGTTATGAAGCGTGCCTATGAAATGGGCTGTGAGATCGGCAACCACACAAAAAGCCACGAAGCAATGGGCGACAAGATCCCTCCCAAAATGAAAGAGGAGATCGACTACGTTCAGGAGCTTGTAAAGAGTCACATCGGTGTAGAACCCACGTTGTTCCGCCCGCCTTTTCTTAACGTAAGCCAAACAATGCACGAAAACATCGACCTTACCTTTATTTTCGGTCACGACTCGCTGGACTGGACAGGAATTCCTGCCGAGGAAAGAGCACAGAATGTTTTAAACTTTGCCGATGACGGAGTTATCGTTTTAATGCACGACGGCTGGGACAACTATGAAACAGTTGAAGCGGTAAAAATTATTGTACCCGAGCTTTTGGAGCAGGGCTATAAGTTTGTTACCATAAGCGAGCTGTTCGAGGCTAAGGGCGTTAAGCCCGAAGCTAACAGCGGTGTTATCTATTCGGATACCGGCAGTAAATAATTGTAAAACAAGCTAATATATTTACAGTGGAAATACGTATACTATATTGGTATTGACACCTAAAAAAGCATAATGCACTGATTTTGACAAAAATGAAGCATTTTTTATTGACAGAATCGGTGCATTATTATATATTATTTATATATAATACTAATTTATCGGCGCAAAATTGTTACAAAATTAACAATTTTGGCGATAAACAGTTGTTGTTCAAAAAAGTATTAAATTATATATTCCAAAACCTATTCAGGTCAGGAATAATTATAAAATTCGGAAAGGCAGGTCAAATTATAATGGCTTTATCTCTCCATGGGGCACATGTGCCTCACAGAAAAAACACTGCAAATATGCCGGCTGTAAGAATTGACACCCCCAAATCTGTCAACATTCCCGTATTAATGCACATCGGCAAGCCGTCGAGTCCTGTTGTAAAGGCAGGCGACCATGTCGATGTCGGCACCTTGATTGCCAAGCAGGAGGGTACGATTTCTGTTGATATTCATTCAAGCGTTTCGGGCACCGTGAAAAAGATTGACGAGACTCTTCTTTCAAACGGCTCGACCTGCAAGCTTATTGTCATTGAATCTGACGGCGAGATGAGAGTTGACGCAAATATTGCGCCTCCGTCAATCAACAGTAAAGACGAGCTTATCGAAGCTATCCGCGCAAGCGGTATTGTAGGTTTGGGCGGTGCAGGCTTCCCCACACACGTTAAGTTTAATGTTGACCCCTCACGAATTGAGGAGCTTATTATAAACGGCGCAGAGTGCGAGCCTTACATCACCAGCGACACCCGCACAATGATCGACCGCGCAGACGACATGGCATATGCTATAGGTTTGTTTAAAAAGTTTTTAGGCGTTAAAAAGATAATCATCGGCATTGAAAACAACAAGCCCGAGGCTATTGAAAGCATGAAAAAGCTTGCCGAAAACGATTCCGAAATAACCGTAAGCGTTCTTCCCGCAATTTATCCTCAGGGCGGCGAAAAGGTCATGATCTATCACACAACAGGCAAGATCGTGCCTTTGGGCAAGCTGCCCATTGATGTCGGCTGCATTGTGACAAACTGCACAACGGTTGCCGATATCGGCAGATATGCAAAAACCGGTATGCCCTTGGTTGAAAAGTGCATAACCGTTGACGGCAGTGCTGTTAACGAGCCTAAGAATGTTATCGTCCCTGTGGGAACCTCGATGGAGGACGTATTCAACTTTTGCGGAGGTTTTAAGAGCGAGCCGCACAAAGTGTTCTACGGCGGACCTATGATGGGCGTTACCGTACCCGATATAGGACAGCCGATTCTTAAAAACACAAATGCCGTTATTGCTTTTAACGAGAAGGATTCGAAACTTGCTGAGTCCGAGGCTTGCATAAGATGCGGAAAGTGCATTAACATCTGCCCGTTTGGCATAAATCCCCCTGCTATTGAAAGAGCACTGCGTGAAAAAGACCCCGAAAGAATGATAAAGTATGGCGCAAGCGCCTGCATGGAATGTGGCTGCTGTTCATATGTTTGCCCTGCAAACCGTCCCTTGGTTCAGCGAAACAGACTTGCTAAAGGCGAAATTAAAGAACATTATGCCAGACAGGCAGCAAAGGAGGCGAAAAAATAATGGCATCTAAGTTACGTCTTTCTGTATCACCTCATGTTCACACCCACGAAACCGTTACGGGAATTATGCTTGATGTCATCATTTCGCTTCTTCCCGCAACAATTGCAGGTACGATAATCTTCGGCTGGCGCGCATTGCTTGTTGTTGCAGCGTGTGTTATCACCTGCGTGCTTTCGGAATTTATTTTTAACAAAATTGTAAAAGAAAAGCCCACCATCGGCGATCTGAGCGCTGCTGTTACAGGCTTGCTTTTGGGACTTAACCTTCCTGCAAACATTCCTATTTGGCAGGCAGTCATCGGTTCGGTATTTGCAATAATTATTGTCAAATGCTTCTTTGGAGGAATGGGCTGTAACCTTGTTAACCCCGCAATTACCGCGCGTGTATTCATGCTTGTTGCCTTTGGTTCAATGGCAACTGCCGCATTCCCTGTTGACGCTGTTTCATCTGCAACCCCTTTGTCTGCCGAGCAAATGCCTTCGTTAACCACCCTCTTTTTCGGCAACTACGGAGGCGCAATCGGTGAGACATGCACATTGGCGCTTATTATCGGATTTATTTATCTTTTAGTGCGTCAGGTAATTACTTGGCATATCCCCGTGGCTTACATCGGCACAGTTTTCCTCTTTACCCTGGTTTTAGAGGGATTTGACTTCGTCGCCGCACTTTCTGCCATCATGGCAGGCGGCTTGTTCATAGGTGCTATCTTCATGGCTACCGACTATGTTACATCTCCCGAAACCCCTAACGGAAAGCTTATTTTCGGCTTGGGCGCCGGTATTATAACTGTAATGATACGTCAGTGGGGCAACTACCCCGAGGGTGTATCCTTCGCAATTTTGCTTATGAACATTCTTGACCCCTACATTGGCATCTGGACAGCAAGAAAGGTGTTTGGAGGTGTTAAGGCTGATGATTAAGATGATGAAAAGTGCGGTTGCTTTAACCGTTATCTGCGCTGTTGTTGCAGTGCTTTTGGCGGCAACAAACTTTATTACCGCTCCTGTTATTCAGGCTAACGATGCCGCCGCCGCAAACGAAGCTTTGCTTGTTGTAATGCCCAATGGCACGGGCTTTGAAGCTGTTGACATTTCCTCTTACACATTGCCCTCAACTGTTAACGAGGTATTTAAGGAAGCAAACGGCGGTTATGTAGTAAAACTTACCACTGCGGGCTATTCAACAGGCATGGTTATCATGGTCGGCGTTGATGCAAACGGTGCTGTTACAGGCGCTACCTGCTTATCAAGCGGTGAAACCTTGGGCTATGAAAAAACCTACGGCGAGACAACCGTTGGCGCAACACTTGAAACCGTTGACGGCTTGGACACCATTGCAGGCGCAACAAGAACCACCGATGGCTATAAAAACGCTGTGAAAGACGCTTTGAACACCGCAGTTATAATGGGCGGTGGAAGCGTTGACATAAGAAATCCCGAACAGATTTTGACTGATAACTTAAATACGGCATTGCCCGAGGGTGAGGGCGAGTTCACTTCGTTCTTCATTCAAGAAGTTCTTGACGTCACTGACGCTGTATATCACGCTGATAACGATGCAGGTTACGTATTTGTTTCGGGCGAAAGCTTTATTGGTGTTGACCGTTCCGGTAACGTAATATCTGAAGTAGAAGAAGCCCTTAAGGTTTCGATTGAAAGCGATGCCAAGACGTTCTTAGCGTCCGAGGTTGAGATGATCGACCTCTCGGCATACGAGAATATACCCTCTCAGATAGTTAATGCTTACAGAACCCTTACAGGCAACTATGTATTCGAGCTTAAGGCAGCAGGCTATGGCATTAACGGCGGCGATAAGTATCACCCCGCATCGGGCGAGTATATCGAGATCATGGTTTCGGCAACCAAGGAAGGTGTGATCATCGACTGTGTTACCACCTATCAGGCTGAAACCGAAAACATCGGCTCGGTTTGTGCAGACCCCGAATTCTACTCTCAGTTCGACGGCAGAAGCGAATCGGATTATAACGACATCGACGCTATAAGCGGTGCAACACTTACAACAAACGGTTATAAGGTTGCAGTCGGCAAGATATTTGACGTAATAAAAATTTTGGAAGGAGTGGCCTGATTTATGAAAAAAGACAGTAGCTTGTCAATACTTTTCAAGGGCTTGCTCCTTGAAAACCCTGTATTCGTTCTTATTTTGGGCACTTGCCCCACGCTTGCAACAACAAACACCGTTATCGGTGCGCTGGCAATGGGTCTTGCCGCAACTGCGGTTTTGATCTGCTCTAACGTGGTTATCTCGCTGTTAAGAAAGGTGATACCCGAAACGGTAAGAATCCCTTGCTATATCGTAATTATTGCAGGCTTTGTAACCATTGTTCAAATGTTTATGCACGCATACCTGCCCGAGCTTTATGAGCTTTTGGGCGTGTATCTGGCGCTTATCACAGTTAACTGCATTATTTTGGGCAGAGCTGAAATGTTTGCTTCCAAAAACAACGTCGGCAAGTCGGCGCTCGACGGCGTGGGCATGGGCCTTGGCTTTACCATTGCGCTTTTGGCAATGGCAACCATTCGTGAGGTTTTTGGTGCAGGCACATTTGCAGGTATCGAGATCCCGTTCCTTATCGACCACACCGTAAATTATCTTACAAAGGCGCCCGGCGGTATGCTTGTTTACGGCATTTTAATTGCTGTTGTTTCAGTTATTACCAAAGGCAAATATCCTAAGAAAAAGAGCTTTGGCTGTGCAGGCTGTCCTTCGGCAGGCTTGTGCAAATCCTGCTCCTCTTGCGAAAACAATATTGAAGAAGCAGTAGATAACATTTTAAAGGAGGGCAACTAAATGGAAACTGTTAAGAGTTTAATTGTCATTTTAATGTCCTCGGTGCTTGTTAATAACTATGTTTTAAGCCAGTTCTTAGGCATCTGCCCCTTCTTGGGCGTTTCCAAAAAGCTTGATCAGGCAACAGGCATGGGCGTTGCCGTAACCTTTGTAATGTTAATGGCAACCGCCGTAACATGGCCTATTCAGACCTATATTTTAAATAATACAGGTTTAGAATATATGCAAACTATCGTCTTTATTTTGGTTATTGCGGCACTTGTTCAGTTTACCGAAATTTTCTTAAAAAAGTATATTCCTGCACTTCACAAAAGCTTGGGTGTATATCTTCCTCTTATAACAACCAACTGCGCTGTTTTGGGCGTTACCATTAACAACATGACCGACGGCTACGGCTTTGTTGAATCGCTCGTAAGCTCTTTGGGCTGTGGCTTGGGCTTTTTGCTTGCAATGGTTCTGTTCTCGGGTATCCGTTCAAGAATCGATGAAATGAACATTCCCAAGGCTTTGCGCGGCTTGCCCGTAACCTTAATTGCGGCTTCATTCCTTTCTTTGGCGTTCTTCGGATTCGCAGGAATCATTGATAACTTGTTTGCTTAAGGAGGGTATAAGAGTATGTTTGATATTTTAATTGCCCTTTTGGTTGTCGGCGCTGTCGGCTTGGTTGCAGGTATTTTGCTTGTTTTGGCATCTTACTTCTTCAGAATTGAGGAAGAAGAAAAAACAAAGCTCATTCGTGAATGTCTGCCCGGCTCGAACTGCGGTGCTTGCGGATATACAGGCTGTGACGGTTATGCAAAAGCCTTGGCATTGGGCGAGGCTGAGCCTCACCTTTGTGTGCCGGGCGCAATTGCCGTTGCCGAAAAGCTTTCAGAGATTTTGGGTGTAGAGGTTAAGGCAAGCGACCCGATAGTTGCCTTTGTCGGCTGCAACGGCACCTGCGAAGCTACCTCGAAAAAAGCGGATTACGACGGCATTGATTCTTGTTTAGCTGCTTCAATGCTTTATGGCGGACCTAATGCCTGCCGCTTTGGCTGCATTGGTTGCGGCGACTGTTCAAAAGTCTGTCCTGTTGACGCTATCTGCTTCGAGGACGGTATCGCCCGTGTTGACTCACGCATATGCATCGGTTGCGGCATGTGCGCTAAGGAATGTCCCAAGAACATTATCGCAATCATTCCCCGTGACGCAAGAGTTGCTGTTATGTGCAACTCGAACGACAAGGGCGCTGTTGCACGCAAAAACTGCAAAAACGCTTGTATCGGCTGCAAAAAGTGCGAGGTCAATTGCCCAACAAATGCAATCACTGTTATTGATAATCTCTCGGTTATTGATTACGGCAAGTGCATTGCCTGCGGCAAGTGTGCCGAGGTTTGCCCCACACACTGCATTAAACTTACCGACTTTGCCGCACACAGCATAATTGATTATGGAAAATAATAAACGAAAATTTAAAAACGACTTAATTCTTGTCGCCGCCCTGCTTGTTTTGGCGGCGGCAGGATTTATGTTATTCAATGCCTTTAAACAGGCAGGCGATTACGTTGTCGTTTCCGTTAACGGCGAGGAGGTTGCCCGTTACCCTCTTGACAAAGATTTTGAAACCGATATAATTACCCAAGATGGGGTTAACACCTTGACTGTTAAAGAGGGAAAAGCTTATGTTTCTTACGCTTCCTGCCCCGATTTGATATGTGTCGGTCACCGCGCCGTTTCAAACGTTGGTGAAACGATTGTTTGCCTGCCGAATAAAGTTGTAATAAGCATTGAAAAACAAGAAAACAACGATTTAGACCTTGCGGTTTGACGGAGAAAGATTTAATGAACAACCGAACCAAAAAAATTGCATATTTAGGTTTGATGACGGCATTAGCGCTCATCCTGTCTTATGTCGAATCGCTGTTTCCGCCGATATGGGCGGCTGTGCCCGGCATTAAAATGGGCTTGCCCAATATTGTTATAATATTTTTGCTTTACCGCTTTGGGTTTAAAGAGGCACTCGGGGTCTCACTGGTACGAGTGTTTATAGTCTCACTTTTGTTCGGCAACGTAATGTCCTTGGCTTACAGCTTAACAGGTGCGGCATTAAGCCTTGCGCTTATGGTCGTTCTTAAAAGGACAGACCTTTTTTCGACAGTCGGCGTAAGCGTTGCCGGCGGTGTTGCTCATAACTTGGGGCAAATTATTGTTGCTATGCTTATAATGGAAACCGCAGAAATCGGGTATTATATGATTGTGCTTGCTGTGACGGGAACCTTGGCAGGTGCATTTATTGGTCTGGCAGGCTCAATTTTACTGAAATACATGAAAAATGTGAAAATATGAAATGAAAAAAGTTTGTTAAATACTTGACAAGACTATTGACCTATGGCATAATTAACACAATTAATAAATGTAATAAGTTTATTAAAATTTTTTAATAAGGAGAATAGTAATATGAAAAAGTTGTTAAGCATTGTTTTAGCCGTTGTTATGACTGCTGTTTTGTTTGCAGGCTGCGGCGCTGCAAAGACTGTTAAGTTTGGTGTGGGTGTTTATTCTTACTATGAAGCCGGCACAAACGCTACCGAAGAAGCTGAAGGCACAGGCGAAGTGGTTTCGACTGCAGCTGCTGTTATGTTAGACGCTGACGGCAAGATCGTTAAGTGCGTTATCGACACGGTTGATTACACAGCTCACTGGACTTTGGCAGGCGAAGATATCACTTATGAAAACGACGAAGATATCAAGACCAAGTACGAACTCGGCACCAACTACGGCATGGCCGCTTACGGCAACGACGTTAACGGCGACGGCAAGGTCTTGGAATGGAATGAACAGATCGACGCTTTCTGCTCTGTAGTTGAAGGCAAGACCATTGACGAAGTTAAAGCTTTGGTAGTAGACGGTTATCAGGGAAACGAAGAGGTTATGAATGCCGGCTGTACCATTGGCATTGCAGATTATGTTAAGGCTTTGGAAAAGGCTGTTGCAAACGTTCAAGATTCGGGTGCTACTGCTAACGACACCTTGAAGCTTGCATTTGTTTCGACTGACGAAGGCAAGGGCGCAACCGAAGAAGCTGACGGCAGCGTTGAATTGGAAGTTACTATCGTTGGTGCGGCTGTTAATGCCGACGGCAAGGTTTCGGCAATGGTTACCGATGCTGTTCAGGCCGCATTCGGCTTCAACACTGTAGGCGCTGCAACTTATGATGCCGCTGCTGAGATCAAGACCAAGCTTGAAAAGGGTGACAGCTATAATATGGCTGCTTACGGCACCGACCTTAACGGTGACGGCAAGGTTTTGGAATGGTATGATCAGGCTGCTGCGTTTAATGCTGAATGCTTGGGCAAGACCGCAAGCGAGATCTCGGCACTTGTTGTTGACGGTTACGGCGTTGAATCCTTGCAGACCGCAGGCTGCACCATCGGTATCTCCGATATGGTAAAGGCTGCTGTTAAGGCTGCAACTGTTGCTTAATTTAAGCTGACAAATTTAAGGGATGCCGTGTTTTGCGGCATCCCTTTTATGCTTTTGCAGGAGGGAAGAGGCATGAAAAAAATAATTTTGCTTGTTTTGGCATTTGCTTTGTTAATGGCTCTTTGCGCCTGCACAAAAGGGGACGAGCCGCAAAAATTCACGGCATATTATTTTGATTATTTCGATACGGCTACCACGATCGTCGGTTATGAAAACAGCCAAGAGGATTTTGACGAGGTTTGTGCCAAAATAACCTCGCTGTTAAATGAATACCACAAGCTATACACGATCTATAACAGATATGATGGGTTGAACAATCTGTGCGAGGTCAATCGAAGCGAGAATACCCCCTTGGTGGTTGATGAAAAGATTATCGACCTGATTTTATATGCCAAGGAAATGTATTATGAAACCGATGGCATGATGAATGTTGCCATGGGAAGCGTGCTTTCCATATGGCATGACTACCGTCAAAGAGGGTTAAATCACCCGGACGAAGCTGCCCTCCCCCCAATAGACGAGCTTTTGGAAGCGGCTAAGCACGTAAATATTGATGACGTTGTTGTTGATGCCGAAAACAGAACGGTGTATCTTGCAGACCCCGAAATGAGCCTTGACGTTGGTGCGATTGCTAAAGGTTATGCTGTTGAGGCCGTTGCCAAAGAGCTTGAAGCCGACGGAATTACAGGCTACATTTTAAACGTCGGCGGAAACGTGCGAACCATCGGCACAAGAGGGGATGGCACCCCATGGCAGGTGGGCATTGAGAACCCCGATACTTCGGACGGGGATAAGCCATATATCGAGTATTTGAAGCTTTCGGGGCAGTCGCTTGTTACAAGCGGCTCTTACCAGCGTTACTATGTTGTCGATGGCGTGAATTATCACCACATCATCGACCCCGAAACGCTTATGCCGGGCGAAAAGTACCTTTCGGTTTCGGTTTTGTGCCTCGATTCGGGGCTTGCCGATGCGCTTTCGACGGCGCTCTTCAACATGGATCATGCTGACGGATTGGCATTGGTTGAAAGGCTTGAAAATGTTGAAGCTATGTGGGTAATGCCAAACGGCGAGCAAAGATATTCCTCGGGCTTTGAAAAGTATACGTTTGAATATAAAGAGTAAAGAATAAACCACCTGTGTTTGATACAGGTGGTTTTAATGCTTTTGATTGTAAAAATCAAAGACTACGTTATTCCGTTTCTTTTGGCAAAGTCGGTAATGATATTTATCCAATGTTCATGTTTAAATTCACGTCTGACATCAGAAATATCAATGTAAGTTCCGCTTTGAATACACTGAATAATCGCTTCAGCCATAAGGGCCTCACGGGTGTAATCGTCCGTCAGATATTCCTCAACGTCAATGTTCATTTTTGTATTGATGCCTTCGATAATGCCAAGGTAAAAATAATTATCACGCCCCAAAACCGTACCTGCTTTTTCAATTAGTGCAAAAATCTCAACAACCTGCTTCACCGTGATTTTCTTATTATATGAAGCAAGCAATGAACCCGCTGTCAAAATGTTGTCAGTTGTGGTTTCAAGGGCTGCAGCAAGTGAGGAAAGTAATGAGATATCAGGCATACTTTCGCCGCGCTCCCATTTTGAAACTGCTTGCGTGGAAACATTCAAACGCTCACCAAGCTGAGTTTGCGTCAGCTTTTTATTGCGCCTTAATGAAGCTATCTGTTCGCCGACTTTATTAGCGTTAAATTCCATTTTATCAACTCCTTCAGTGTGATGTGAACTGTTCACTGCTGATATTGTAACACCTCGTATAGCAAAAAGCTATGACGAGGTGGTTTCATTTTTTGTCGATTAATTAAACTGCGATATTAAAAAACGCGTGAGAGTGAAAACGGAAGGCGAGTGCCGAGCTGTGCCGCCGCGCCTCCACCGCCGGCACTGTTCGCCCCTTCGGGGCAAACGCGCCCGCCGACGTCGGCGCTAAATCTGCTGTTCGCCGTGAATCTTGTAACCTTCACCGAAAACCTCATTAGCGGTGGTTACAATAGCAAACGATGCCTCGTCCTCACTTTTTATAATTTTAAGCGCTTTTGCTGCCAAACGCTTTTTAATAACGCACAAAACGACCTTTTTTTCTGCGCCCGAGTATGCACCCACGCCCTCCAAGAAAGTGGCACCTGCGTCAAGCTCGTTCAAAAGGCGGTCGGTAATCGCTTCATATTTATCCGAGATGATATAAATAATCTTCGCTTCATCGCGGTTATAAAGAATCATATCAATAACGGTCGAATAAACAATAATGCAAATAACAGCATAAAGTGCAATCTCAATATCTTTGAAAACAAGTGCAGACAAAGCAACAATAATGCCGTCGGTTATAACAAAAAGCTTGCCTGCGGAAAGATGCTTGAACTTTCTTCTTAAGAGCTTAACAATAACATCTGTGCCGCCTGTTGTAGCTCCCTCTCGAAGAATGATCTCAAGGCTTACCGCCATTGTAAAGCCGCCTGCAAGCGCTGCAAGCATAAGGTTTTCGGTAATAGGGTCAAACTGTGCAAAAATATCTATAAGCACTGAGGACAAAGCAACAGCGTAGATCGTTGGTGCCAAAAACCTAAACCCGAAAACAAAAATAGCCGCAATAATTAAAGGAATGTTAAGGATAAGAATGATCGTGCCTGTTCCAAGCGAGGGGATAAAGTGGCTTATGATCATTGCAACACCTGTGAAACCGCCGGGCACAATTCCGTTAGGTTCAATAAACAAGCTTACACCAATGGCATAAATCACCGTTGCAACGGTTATCATAAAATATTTTCTTAAAATGTTGCTAATCTTTGGGATCTTCATTTTCTAAATTCCTTTCAATTAGTTGTTTTGTTTCACATATCTACATTTAATTATAAAAAATGTTTATTTAATTATTGAAAACGATCGCACAATATAGTATAATTATTTTAAGTGTAAAAATTACCGACTCGCCTGAAAGGAGAGCTGTATATGATAAAAAGAGTGTTATCATTAATTTTAGCAGTTGTAATCGGTTTGTCAACCCTTTGTGCCTGCGCCCGGCACGAGGATGTCAAGAAGGACGATGTTCCTTCGGTAACATCTTCACCCGAACAAACCGAGGGCGAGGTTACTTCGACTACTCAGGCGACTGCGACCGAAGAAACTACGACCGAAGCGACAACTACGCCCGAGGTTACAACGACCGAAGAAACCACAACAGCTGCAACCACTACGACCGAGGCGGCTACTACCGAAGCTACGACTACGACAGTTACAACAACGACCGAGGCAACCACAACAACTGTCACCACCACTACTGAAGCCACAACGACCACAGCCGCACCCAAGCCTGTTGAGCTTGGCGTTTTGGGCTATGATTTAAGCGAAAAGGTCTCGACCGATAAATCTCTTGCTAAGGGTAAGGTAACAAGCCTTGTTATTAACGAGGTCTGCCCGTCGAACAAAAACACTCTTGACGATAAAGACGGCGAATCAAAGGATTGGATCGAAATCTATAATCCTACCGACAGCGTTATCAATCTTGAGGGCGTTGGACTTTCGGATGATAAAAACGACCCGTTCAAGTGGACTTTCCCGAGCGTAAACATTCAAGCAAAGGGCTATATTATTGTATTCGCTTCCGATAAAGATATTAAGACCCCCGAGCTTCACACAAATTATAAGATTTCGGGTGGAAACGAAGAAATCGTTCTTACCTCATCCGACGGTAAGACCATCGATTCATTCATCATTTCTGCTACTGAAGAAGACCAGACCTATGGCAGATATCCCGATGGAAGCGATGGGTTGAGACTTCTCAGCGCAACTCCGGGCAAGTCGAATGACAAAGCCAAGGAGGTTGTCGAAGCAGGAACTCTTAAACCTCTGTTTTCTAACGAAAGCGGATTCTACAGCCAGCAGTTCAGCTTAAAAATCACCGCCGAACCGGGCTGCACAATTTATTACACCACGGATGGAAGCGTTCCCACGACAAAATCCAATAAATACACCCAGTCTATAACGATCAAGGACCGTTCGAGCGACAAGGCGATTTTAACCTATAAACGTGATCTTACGGTTGCTGACGATTCGTTCTATCCTAACAAGGAATTTGAAAAGGCAACGATCATTCGTGCAATTGCCGTTGATAAAAACGGTGTTGTCAGCGATGTTACTACTGCTACATATTTCGTAAGCTCGAGCATTGCAAATAAATATAAAGATGTTGACCTTATCTCGGTAGTTATTGACCCCGATGACCTTTATGACCACGAAACAGGCATTTATGTTGCAGGTAAGGTGTTTGAGGATTGGCGTGCAGAGCACCCCAACGATCCGCTTGACGGCAACTCTCAGGCAAACTTTAACCAGCGAGGAAGAGAATGGGAGCGTGACGCTCACATTGATTACTTCAGCTCAGCAAATCTCGAGTTCAGCTCTGATGTCGGCGTGAGAATTCACGGCGGCTGGTCGCGTAACAGCGCACAAAAGAGCCTTAGGTTCTACTTCCGCGACGAATATGGCGAAAGCAAGCTTGATTACGAGCTGTTTGAAGGCAATTATTCTGAAGATACAAACAAGAAAATTACTTCATATAAGCGTTTCCTTATCCGAAACGGCGGCAACGACTCGTATATTATGACCTTTAAAGACCCGTGGACACAGTCGCTGTTTAGCGAGTTCAATTTCGGCACACAGGCAACCAACCTTGTAATCTGCTTCCTCGACGGCGAATATTGGGGAGTCTATACGGCATGTGAATCACTTGACAAGCATTATGTCGAAGAAAAATACGGTGTGCCCGACGAAGACGTTGTTGTAATGAAGAACAATTCTCTTGAAGACGGTGACGAACCCGGTGACGAAGAACTTTGGAATATAACCAGACGCTATATCCGTGACCACGACATGTCGAACCCCGACAATTACGCAAAGGCATGCGAAATGATGGATATGGATTCGTTTGCACAGTATATCGCTGCTGAAATTTATATCGGCAACGAGGACTGGATTTGGAACAATGCCGCATGGTGGCGTTCACGCTCGACCGATAAAGCAGACAGCCCTTATCAGGACGGTAAGTGGAGATTCTTGATGTTCGACGTTGAGTTTTCTATGAACCTTTACGGCAACGGCAAAGACGTTCAGTATGACATTTTAGATGATCTTCTTAGAAAAGATGGTTATTTCGGCCCCATTCTTTCTTCCCTCTTAAAGAACGATACATTCAAGCACAAGTTCGTTGTTGCATGTGAAGATGTTATGAACATCGCCTTCAACAAGAACTATGCCTCCAACAAGCTTAACTCTTACTTGCAGGAGTATTCGCCTTATCTTGAACAGCATTTTGACAGATATGTCGGCTGGCAATCGCTTAACGGCGTAAGAAATAATGTTGAGGACTGGAAGAAATGGGTTGCCAACAGGCAGAGCGCGTTCTTATCCATTCTTAAACAGGACCTTGGCATTGACGGTACAAACAACAAGGTCACTGTTGAATTAAGCGATACATCCGGAGGAATTGTCAGGGTGAACGGACACAAAGTACCCACAAGCGGCGGTTCGTGGAGCGGAACATATATGTCGGGATATAAAATCGTTATCGAGGCTGTTCCTGCAAAGGGCTATGAATTCGTCGGCTGGTCGGGAAGCTATGACGGCGATGCAGCATCAATTACGGTTAATCCAGCAAAGGCATTGACCCTGAAAGCAAACTTTAAAAAGAAGTAGTTAAAAATCAGGTAAACTCGTTCAGCCCGCCTTTACCACAGACGGGCTGATAATTTTGCAAAGAAAAGCAGGTATAAAATTGATTAAAACAGCAAATTTCGAAATTATAAAACTAAAAGAGAGAAAACCGTTGATAACAGGACTTTGCATAAGTGCGGCAATGCTTGTTTTGGTTTTGTTTAACATTAAAGAATTTTGGGCAAACGATGTATTCAATTGGGCAGGCGCAATTAAGTGTCTGGCGTTATTTGCAATTATGACAGCCTTTTTGATTATAAAAATCAAACTTCCCAAATGGGTCGAGTTCGGTGTGTCGATTGCAATGCTGTTTGCAGGGCCTTATTTGATTTTTGAAATGGTAAGGCTTTTGGTCGGTGCGCCCGAATACACCTCTTACATTTACGAGATGAATTTAATTTTTTATGTGGCTTTGCAGTTTTTAGTGTTCATCTTCACCCAGTCGCCGCGTGTTGCAATCGTTTCGGGCTTGGTAATAAGCTGGGGCGTTCATATTGCTAACGAGCTTGTTTTGCTTATAAGAGGAACACCTTTGGTGCCTACCGACTTATATGCAATTACAACCGCAATGACAGTAACCACCCCGCAAAGCTGGCATTTTAATGTTTCAATGCTTTTGGGCACACTTTGCTGTGTTGCAATGATAGCTTTTGTTTGGCAGTTCAAGCTTGTTTACCCCAAGTGGTGGGCAAGAATACCAGCGGTTATTGTTGGCATTGCAATAACGGCAAACTGCATTTATGAAATTGCAATACTTGATTACGAGTCTTTCTCGACAAGCACCTTCGACCAGGAATCGACAAACAATGTAAACGGAATTGCATTAGGATTTTATATTAACTGCCGTAAAATGCAGTTTGATGAGCCTGTAGGCTACAGCGAAGCGGCTATTGAGGAATTCCTTTCGCAATATACCGACGAAACCTTGGAAGAGGGAGAAGAACTTCCCAACATTATTGTTGTAATGAACGAGAGCTTTGCAGACCTTTCTTATGTCGGCAAGTTAAGAACCGATAACCCATATATGGAATACTTCAACAGCCTTACCCGTAAGTACCCTCACGGAAAGCTTTTAGTTTCGGTTTTGGGCGGAGGAACCTGCAACACCGAGTTTGAGTTCTTAACAAGTCTTTCAATGCTTAACATGCCAAATAACTGCTATGCATATATGCAGCATATCACCGGCGAGACACCTTCGCTTGCGTCGTATCTTAACGGCTTTGGCTATCGTTCGATTGCAATGCACCCGTTCTATGAAATCTGCTGGAAACGTAATTCGATTTATCCCTTTATGGGCTTTGAGGATTACATCAGCGGCGAGGATATGTCGGACGACCACGGTATTTATGTAAGCGCAGACCGCTGGGAAAAAGGCTTTGGCGATGATGTTGAATATATAAGAACGCTTATAAGCGACAGCTTCTTCTATAAAGAGCTTATTAAGGAGTTTGAAAGCAAGGGCGAGGATGAAAAAATGTTCATCTTTGCTGTAACCGTTCAAAACCACAGCTCTTATGAATATGACGGTGAGGATTTTGAAACCGACGTTCATATTACAAACTATGAGGGTGAATACCCCAGAGCCGAGCAGTATTTGTCACTTGTCAAAGACTCGAACGAAGCACTTGAAGAACTTATAACATATTTTGAAGGCGTTGATGAAAAGACCATGATAGTCTTCTTTGGTGACCATCAGCCAAACGTTGAACATCAGCTCATCAATCAAATGGCACCTTACCGCAATCTTATTGTTAACAGCTATTTGTCGAGATATATGACACCGTTTGTTATTTGGGCAAATTATGATATCGGTGAGGCTGAGGATTTGGGCGTTATGAGCGCAAATTATCTTGGCTTAACTGCTCTGGAATATGCAGGCGTGCCTCTTTCGAGAGAATATCAGATGATAATGGACACGCGTGAGGTATCTATCGCTCAGAATGCTTGGGGTTATTACGACAAATTCCACGCATGGTATGACCGTGAGGACGAAGCCTATAAAGATGAGATTTTGAACATTTATAACTATTATACATATTGGATGCTAAACGACAGATAATGTGCATTCTCCGCTTTGCTTTTGCAGGGCGGAGAATTTTTGTGTGTTTTTGCCGCACTGCCTGCCAAGCGCCCCCGCACCGCCGCTTTCAGCGGCGGCTTTCTTCGCCGTTTAGGCGAAGCCCCCGCTTGCAGCCCCAAGGGGATGCAAGCGGGCAGGGGGCGCCGGCACTCGCACTTGCCCTGCACCGACATTAAAATGACGCATTTTTTATGCTATCTTGCAAAAAACGCACGCTCAAACCGATAAAATGCGTTAAAATGCGACAAAAAATGAATTTTTCGCCTTTAAGCTATGCAAAATGATTGACAACACTTTTATTTTGTCTTATAATGAGCTTATATTTATTTTAAATTGACAGAAAGGGGATAACACCATGAAACTTAACATTGACGAAAACATGAAAGCAGCATTTAATGAAGAGTTTATTGCTGCCAACAAGATCGATCCCTCATATTACAAAAAGTTCGACGTTAAACGCGGACTCAGAAACTCAGACGGCACAGGTGTTATGGCAGGACTTACAAACATCTGTAACGTTCACGGCTATGTAATGAACGAGGGCGAAAAGCAAAACATCCCCGGTGAGCTTTATTTCAGAGGCTACAGTATTTATGACTTGGTAGAAAACGCTCAGAAAGAGGACCGCTACGGATTTGAAGAGATCGCTTATCTTCTTTTGCTCGGCAAGCTTCCCACCGCCGAAAGACTCAACTATTTCAATAAGCTTCTTTCTTACAACCGCGAGCTTCCCAACGGCTTTTTCGAGGATATGATTTTAAAAGCACCCTCGAAAAACATTATGAACAAGCTTGAACGTTCGATCCTTGCTCTTTATTCTTACGAGGAAAACCCCGAAGCTAAAACCCCTGTCGAGGAGCTTTACACAGCAATCTCCATTATTGCAAAACTTCCTGTAATAATGACAGCGGCTTATCAGGTAAAACGCCGTGCTTACGACGGAAAGAGCATGTATATGCATCAGATCCGTCCCGAAGAGTCAACAGCCGAAACCATTCTTTCCATGATTCGCAAGGATAGGTTCTATACATATGAAGAGGCAAAGCTTTTAGACCTCATCTTAATGCTTCATGCCGAGCATGGCGGCGGTAACAACTCAACCTTCACCTGCCGAGTGCTTTCTTCCTCGGGTACAGATGCTTATTCGGCATATGCTGCCGCAGTCGGCTCTCTTAAGGGACCTAAGCACGGAGGCGCAAACTTGAAGGTTTTAGAGCAGCTCGACTATATGAAAGCCAATATCAGAGATTGGTCTGACGAAGAAGAAGTTAAGGAAATGCTCAGAAAGATCCTTAAAAAAGAGGCAAGCGACCGCACAGGCCTGGTTTACGGCATGGGTCACGCTGTTTATACAATGTCCGATCCCAGAGCTCAGATATTAAAGAAAGAGACAGAAAGAATGGCAAAGGGCACTGAGTTTGAAGATGACTTCAGACTTTTGGATGCTATTGAGCGCAACACCCCCAAGGTGTTCTTTGAAACAACCGGAATTGAAAAGGCAATGTGTGCAAACATTGATATGTACTCGGGCCTTTGCTACAGAATGTTAAAGGTGCCCGAAGAATTGGCAACAGCCTTGTTTGCCTGCGCAAGAATCACCGGTTGGTCGGCACACCGATTCGAAGAACTCGTAACCGGTCAGCGCATTATCCGACCCGCTTATAAAGCACTTCGCGGTAAAAAGGAATATGAGCCGATCGCTGACAGAACATAAGTTCATATTTTCACAAGAATATTATAACAATTGCTTGCAACCAACACACTTTTGTGATAAAATGAGATAAGGCGTATTATGCCTTGTCTCATTTTTGTTAGGTGGTGAAAACGTGAAAAAAATTCTTGCACTTGTTCTTTGTTGCCTTCTGCTCACAGGCTGTCAGGGTATCACGTTTTCGGTTGAGGATTTACTGACATCACCCGTAATTGCAGACGAGCAGACCTCGATTTTTCAGGCACTTACTCAAGGCATCGGCAAAAGCATAACGCTTCAATATCCATACTCGGGTGATTACCGTTCGGCAATTGTGCTTGAGGATATTGACGGAAGCGAAGGACAGGAAGCACTTGCGTTTTATTCCGAGGCCTTAAACGAATCGGTAACGGGTGTTGCCGTGCTTGATAAACAAAATGACGGCGAGTGGAAGCTGGAAACAACAGTTACAGGTGTGGGTACAGCGATTGATAGAGTAATAATCCACCCTATCGGACAGACTGTTGACATAATCATTGGTTATCGCACAAGCGCTTTAGACGAAAGCCAGGTGCGTATGTACCGTTATATCAACGGCAATCTTGCAACAATTTATGAAAACACCTATACCGTATTAGAAAAATACGATATTGACGGCTGTGGTGTTGATGAGATCGTTCTTGCCAGAAAAGCAGGCGATTACGTCACGGTAAGCGTTATCAAATCGTTTGACGGCGTTAACTATATACCTTATGAGCTGCTACTTACTCATCCTGTAACAAGCATTGCCGAACATAACTTTGGAAAAATCAGCGAGAGCAACAGCGCTCTTTACCTCGACCTTTTAAACGAGGGCGGCGCGTTAAGCACAGAAATAATTTATCTTTACGATGAAGGCATTTCAAGCCCGACCAACACTGTTTTGGGAATGCGAGAGTATACGCGCCGACCCAGCGGATATCTTTGTCTTGACTATGACGGCGACGGAGTTGTTGAAGTTCCTGTCGTTTCTAACTTTACAGGTTATCCCGCAGGCATCGGAACCTCGAACGAATATATGACAATGTGGCACACATTCAACTCGCAAAGCTCAATGCTCGAGCTTAAATCAAACTCCTACTATTCACTTACGGGCGGATTTGTGTTAACCATTCCAAACCGTTGGTTGGGTCTTGTAACCGTTAAAACCAATTCCGAAACAGGCGAGGCAACCTTCTATAAGTATGATACCGAAATTGCAAGCATTGATGAAATGCACCCTATAATGAGCATAGTATCGACTTATGACCAGGATGCCGGAAAATACTCGGAAGAAGACGGTTACAGACTTGTGGCGCAGACGGAAAGACGGCAATATTTTGTTAAAACAATGGCTCAGGACGGCGAACAGCTTGTTTTGACAAACGATGAAATACTTGACAATCTATATTGTCTTGACTGATAACAAATGAGGTATTTTATGAAAAGAATTTTAGTTTGCGAAGATGAAGATTCCATTCGCGAGTTTGTGGTTTTAAACCTTAAGCGCAGCGGCTATGACGTTGTTGACGTGAACTGCGGTGAGGATGCCGTTAAAGCATTTGATGATGCAGGCGGAAACTTTGAAGTTGCACTTTTGGATATTATGATGCCGGGTATTGACGGCTTTACCGTTTGTAAAATGCTTCGTGAAAGAAGCGATACAGTCGGCATAATCATGTTAAGCGCAAAATCTCAGGAGATGGACAAGGTCTCATCGTTAATGATAGGCGCTGATGACTATATAACAAAACCGTTTTCGATTTCTGAGCTTGTGGCAAGAGTTGACGCTGTGTGCCGCCGTGTCAGCCTTTCAAGCCAGCAGCGAACCGAGGTACAGACAACCATAACCTCGGGTCCCTTTTCTATCAACCTTAAAAGCCGCGTTTTATATAAAAACGGCGAGCCGATCGACCTGACACAGGTCGAATATCAGATAATGGAATATTTCTTGAAGAATCAGAACACGGCACTCGACAGAATCAGTATTCTGCACCACATATGGGGCGAAAACTATTATGGAGAGGAAAAGATAGTTGACGTCAACATCAGACGCATAAGAATGAAGATCGAGGACGAACCCTCGAACCCCAAGTACATAATGACTATCTGGGGATATGGTTATAAGTGGAACCCCGAAGATAAATAAAGTTTTAAACTAACCAAAAGGGCGGTGAGCGAGGTGGCAGCTTTTAAAATTAAACACAGCATTACAAAGCGCTGGCTGCTTAATTCGCTTGGAATCGTTGTATTGGTTTTGCTTATTGTGGTTGTTGTGGCTGTAATAATTGCCAACAGCTATTACAGCACGACCGCGCGCCGCTACCTCGATTCGAGAATGGAAAACATCACCCTTGACCTTTCAAAATATACCACAGCCTCGGGCTATCGAGCCGAGGTGCGAAACATTATTGAAAGCTTTACCGACAAGGATAAGTACGAGCTTATGGCAATCAGCTCCACGGGCGAGATTACTTTGACAAGCTCGGGCTTCCAACCCTCAAGCAGCCTTAACATGAGCGACTATGAGGCTGCCAAGACTTCAAAAGAGGGTTATGCGTGGGCTGAATTTACTCTTCCCTCAGGCGAAAAAGTTTTAAGCTACACTGTTATGCTTTCGGGCATAGCACCCGAATACAGCGCAATGCGAATTATGACAACCATAAATGCCATTGATATTCAGCTTTTAGAGCTTGGCGTGTTACTTTCGCTGATCGCGCTTGCCATTGTGGCACTAATGCTGTTCTCGGGACTTTACTTTGTTAAATCAATAGTTATTCCGGTGCGTCAGATTTCCGAGACTGCCCGCAGTTATGCCGAGGGCGACTTCTCGGAGAGAATTGAAAAGGTTAAAGACGACGAGCTTGGCGAGCTTTGCGATGCTATTAACTACATGGCGACCGAGCTTGAAAACACCGACAAAATTAAAAACGAATTTATTTCAAGCGTTTCTCACGAGTTAAGAACTCCTCTTACCGCAATAAAGGGCTGGAGCGAAACGCTTTGCGATATGGATAACGACCCCGAAACCTTCCAAAAGGGAATGAGGGTCATAAGCGGTGAGACTCAAAGACTTTCTCAGATGGTTGAAGAGCTTTTGGACTTCTCGCGAATTCAGGACGGCAGATTTACCCTGCACAAGGAGACTATGGACATTTTGGCGGAGCTTGAGGATGCTGTGCTTATTTATACCGAGCGCGCAAAATCTTTGGGCATCGAAATGGTTTATAACGGCCCCGAAATGCTGCCGTTTGTATACGGTGACCGTTCAAGATTAAGACAGGTGTTTATTAACATAATTGATAACGCTGTTAAATATTCAAATGCGGGCGGCAGGGTAACTGTTGAAGCCTTGCAGGTTAAGTCTGATGTTGTGATACTCATTTCCGATACAGGCGTGGGCATAGCGGCGGAAGACCTACCCAAGATCAAAACAAAATTTTATAAAGCAAATCACACTCGCCGAGGCTCGGGCATTGGTTTGGCGGTTGCAAACGAGATCGTCGAGATGCACGGCGGCAGTATTATTATAAACAGCGAGATTGGCAAGGGTACAACGGTGCAGATTTCTTTGCCAAGCCTTTAAAAAAGTTATTAACTGAATTTATTCAGAGATTGGAGAAACAAAATGAGCAAAACTGAAAAGGGCTGTGAAAACGGCTGCAAATTTAAAACACAGATCGGCGGTCAGGCACTTTTAGAGGGTGTTATGATGCGCGGACCCGAGGTTGAGGCGATGGCTGTAAGAATGCCCGACGGAAGCATAGACGTTGAACAGTGGAACTTGCCCAAAGCAAAGTGGTATAAAAAAGTCCCCTTTTTAAGAGGGCCTGTTAACTTTGTATCCTCGATGATTGACGGCTATAAGTGCTTAACCAAATCTGCCGACAAGGCAATGACAGGTATCGAGGAGGAAGAACCCTCGAAATTTGAAAAATGGCTTACCGAAAAGCTTGGCGATAAGCTTATGGGAATAGTCATGGTTATTGCGGGTGTTTTGGGCGTTGCGCTGGCACTGCTTTTGTTCATGCTTTTGCCTGCCGCAATCACCAAGGGAATTGAATTCTTATTCGGGCTTGGCGGAATTGCCCTTAACATGGTGGTTAAAAACATTATCGAGGGTGTAATTAAAATCGGCATTTTTATTTCTTACATTGCGCTTACCGCATTAATGAAGGATATAAAGCGCACCTATGAATATCACGGCGCCGAGCACAAGACCATCGCGTGCTATGAAGCAGGCGAGGAGCTTACCGTTGAAAATGTTAAAAAGCATCGTCGTTTCCATCCTCGTTGCGGCACCTCGTTCATGTTCTTGGTTTTGTTCATCAGCATAATCGTTTTCAGCGTGTTCCAGGTTCCGTGGGACGTTTTGTGGTTAAGAGTATTAATAAAGCTTGCAGTTTTGCCCATTATTGTTGCCATTGCTTATGAATGTATTAAGCTTGCAGGCAGATATGACAACTGGTTTACCAAAATTATTTCAGCACCAGGCCTTTTAATTCAGCGATTAACCACCCGTGAGCCTGACGAAAGCCAGATCGAGTGTGCAATTGCAGCATTTATTCCCTGCATACCCGACGAAAAAGGCTCGGATAAATGGTAAATTCGTTAAACCTTTTTAAAGAGGTCGTTAACATACTTAAAAATGCCGAAATTGACGACGCTGACTTTGAAGCAAGAATTCTTTTAGAGTGTGTTTTCGGTGAAAACGCTCATATTAAGCTTATTACCGATAGGTTAGAGGTGAACGAAACCTCTTGCGAAAGAATAATTCAAATGGCAAACAGGCGTGCTTTGGGCGAGCCTTTGCAATATATAATCGGCGAGTGGGAGTTTTACGGACTTAGTTTTAAGGTGGGCGAGGGTGTGCTCATTCCAAGGCAGGACACTGAAACCTTGGTTGAAACCTCGCTTAAGCTGATTAAAGATATTGAAAGTCCTAAAATCCTTGACCTTTGCTCGGGTACGGGTTGCATACCGATAACCATGTGCGTTAAAAGGACTGACGCATATGCCACAGCGATCGAGCTTTATGACAAGGCTTATAGCTATCTGTGTGAAAATATTTCAATTCACGGTGTAAGCGTTAAGCCCCTAAAGGCTGATGCTTTAGACCCTCAAACAGCAGGAGAGTTTAACGAGCTCGACCTTATAACTGCAAATCCCCCTTATTTGACCAAAGAGGATATGTTAAATCTTCAGCAAGAGGTTAAGCATGAGCCCGAAACTGCCTTGTTTGGCGACGATGACGGCTTGCATTATTACCGTGAAATTGCACGGCTGTGGAAACCCTCGCTTAAAAACGGCGGGTATCTGGCGTTTGAAATCGGTATTACGCAGGCAGACGATGTGTGCGAGATTTTAATAATCAACGGATATAAAAATATAAGAGTAATAAACGATTTAACAAACCGCCCAAGGGTGGTTGCGGCGCAGAAGTTGGTTAACATCGGCGAAACTGTTGCAAGGGTTAAGCGAATGGAACAGTGCTTAGACGATGTTTTAAGTGCAATGAACAATTGTCCTCGGCAGGTGCCGCAAGATAAAGCTGTGCAGGAAAAGATAAAAGAGCTTGCGGACTATATAAGAACCGGGCTCTGGATGCACGATTATGAATGTGATGAAAAAGGCTTGTTGCCCAAAGATTTAAAGCGAGGTGTATTGTCTCAGGATGCGCTTTATAACCTTTTGTGCGAGATTGACGAGCTTGCAAAGAGTACGGATTTTTGGACAGTTGACCTGTTATAATACTATCGCCGAAGGTTCGGCAGCTGACAAAGTTAAAAAATCATTTTAGATACGGAGGCAACAACTATGGCAATGAAGAAACCTGCAGAAAAAAAGGCTTCGCCCGTTTCGGCGCAGTCTAAAGAAGAAAAAAGAAAGGCTTTGGACACAGCTATTGCCCAGCTTGAAAAAACTTACGGTGCAGGCGCTGTAATGCGCTTGGGTCAGAACTCGAACATGAATGTCGAGGCTATTCCCACAGGCTCGCTTACCTTGGATATGGCGTTAGGTATCGGCGGTGTACCCAGAGGAAGAATAGTTGAGATCTACGGCCCCGAAAGCTCGGGTAAAACAACTGTTGCATTGCAAATTGTTGCCGAAGCGCAAAAGCTTGGCGGCGAAGTTGCATTTATCGACGTTGAGCATGCTTTAGACCCCGTTTATGCCGAGGCTTTGGGAGTTGACATCAACTCGATGCTCGTTTCTCAGCCCGACTCGGGTGAGCAGGCACTTGAGATCGCCGAGGCTTTGGTGCGCTCGGGCGCTATTGATTGCATTGTTTTAGACTCTGTAGCCGCAATGGTAACAAAGGCTGAGATCGACGGCGAAATGGGCGACACTCATGTCGGTCAGCTTGCACGTTTAATGTCTCAGGCAATGAGAAAGCTTACAGGCGTTATTTCAAAGTCGAACTGCGTTGCTGTTTTCATCAATCAGGTTCGTGAAAAGATAGGCGTTATTTACGGCAACCCCGAAACCACCCCCGGCGGCAGAGCTTTAAAGTTCTATTCCTCGGTTAGAATTGAGGTTAGAAAAGGCGAGGCTATTAAAAACGGCGCCGAAATAATCGGCAACCGCACAAGGGCAAAGGTTGTTAAAAACAAGGTCGCACCCCCGTTTAAAGAGGCTGAATTCGACATTCTTTACGGCAAGGGCATTTCACGAATCGGCGAGCTTGTTGATATTGCTACCGAGCTTGATATAATTCATAAGGCAGGCGCATGGTTCAGTTATGAGGGAAACAAGATAGGCCAAGGCAGAGAGAACACCAAGGAATTTGTTTTAAACAATCCCGAGCTTTATGCCGAAATTGAAAAGAAGGTTATTGAGGCTAAGGCAAACCTTGTAATGGCCTCTAAAAAAGATAAAAAGGCAGCAGCCTTAAGTGCGGCTTCAGCGGCTGCGGCATTGGTTGCAGAGAATACCTCGGTAATTGTTGACGCAGAGGACGATTTTGAAGAGTTTACCCCTGCTACCGAGAAGTAATTGAATGTTTAAGATAGAAAAAGTCTCGCAGTTTAAAGGCAAGACTCTGCAGATAGATTTTGACGGCAGAGAACCTATCTTCATTCATGCTGATATTGTGTTTGACTATCACATTTCGGCAGGCGTTGTTATGAGCGAGAACGCTATTGAAGAAGTCATTCGCGCTAACGATGCAAGACGTGCAAAAGAGCGTGCTTTGTATTTACTTGACGAGCGGGATTATTCATATGTTGAGCTGTTTAAAAAGCTTGAAAAGAATTACGACGAGGACATTTGCTTTGAAGTTTTAAACCGCCTTGTCGAGCTTGGCTGCATTAACGACAGACGTTACAGCAAAAAGCTTGCCGAGCATTTGTGCGTCACAAAAAAATACGGATATTACCGTGCCCGCGAGGAAATGAGGGCAAGGGGCTTGCCAAACGAGCTTATTGACGAAGCATTGGCAGAGTTCGAGGACGACACGCACGAAAGGCTTATGTTACTTATCGAAAAGAAATATGCAAGATATCTTTGTGACGAAAAAGGCGTTAACAAGGTTAAATCTGCGCTTGTCAGGCTGGGTTATTCTTACTCTCAGGTAAACAGCGCAATTGCAGAATTTTGCGAAGAATAAATTTAGTTTTGGAGATTTTTAAATGTCAATCAGAGTTGGAATGGTTTCACTCGGCTGCCCTAAAAACCAGGTCGATGCCGAGCATATGCTCTATAACCTCAGAGAAGCGGGATATGAAATAATTGCCGATGCCGCACTTGCCGATGTTGTGGTTGTTAACACCTGCGGTTTTATCGACAGTGCCAAGCAGGAGGCTATTGAGACGATCTTGGAGTTTTGTACCCTTAAAGGGGAGGGCAGGATTAAAGCCGTTATCGTAACAGGCTGCCTGGCAGAACGTTACCGTGAAGAAATTAAAACCGAAATGCCCGAGGTGGATGCTGTTATCGGCATCGGCTCGAATGAGCTTTTGGGCACGGTAATTAAAAAGGTCTTATCGGGCGAGGGCGATATTTGCACCTTCGGCGATAAGTATTCACTTATCATCGGCGGCAGAAGAATTATCTCGACCGAAAATTATGCTTATTTAAAAATTGCCGAGGGCTGCGACAACTGTTGTACATACTGCGCTATCCCCTCGATAAGAGGGCGCTTTAGAAGCCGCAAGATGGAAAGCGTTATTGACGAAGCCAAGTGGCTTGCAAGTGTCGGATTTAAAGAGATCGTTCTTGTCGCTCAGGACACTACCCGTTACGGCGAAGATATTTACGGCAAGCCGATGCTGGCTGAGCTTATGCGTGAGATCTCTAAAATCGACGGACTTAAGTGGATAAGGACGCTTTATGCTTATCCCGAAAGGATAACCGACGAGCTTATTGACGTTATTGCGACCGAAGAAAAGTGCGTTAAGTATTTAGATATTCCCATTCAGCATTGCGATGGTGAGGTCTTGCGCCGAATGAACCGCATGGGCGATGAAGCCTCTTTAAGAGAGCTTGTTAAAAAGCTTCGCAAGCGTGTGCCCGGCATTATTTTAAGAACCACGCTTATTGCAGGCTTCCCCGGAGAGACCGAGGAGCAGTTTGAACGCCTTTGCGAATTTGTGAAGGACGTTAAGTTCGACAGGCTTGGCTGCTTTGCCTACTCGGCAGAGGAGGGAACACCCGCTGCTGATTTTGAAGACCAGATCGACGAAGAAACAAAGCTTAAGCGTGCCGATATTATTATGCAGGAGCAAATGCTTATTTCTGATGAACTCAATCAGAATTATATCGGCAAGACTATTGAGGTGGTGACCGAAGGCTTTGACAGATATGCCGAGTGCTATTTCGGAAGAAGTGCGATGGACGCACCTGAAATTGACGGCAAGATCTTCTTCTCGTCGCCTGTGCCAAGAACTATGGGCGAATATGTAAACGTGTTTATCGACGATGTTATGGATTATGACCTTATTGGCAGCGTTATAGATTAAGGTGGAGGATAATTATGAATTTAGCGAACAAACTTACTTTGTTAAGAGTATTTCTTATACCGATATTTGTGTTATTTCTCCTTTGGCAGTTTACAAGCTTTAACATTTTAATTTCGCTTTTGATCTTTGCCATAGCTTCAATTACCGATGCACTTGACGGCAACTATGCCAGAAAACACAACCTTGTTACCGATTTCGGCAAGTTTTTAGACCCGTTGGCAGATAAAGCACTTGTAATGGCAGCACTTGTTTGCTTTGTTCAGCTTGGCTGGGCAGGCGCTGTGCCTGTAATGATAATCCTGTTCCGAGAGTTCATGGTTTCGGCATTAAGGCTTGTTGTCAGCTCGGGCGAGGGAACAGTCGTTGCCGCAGGTTGGTCGGGCAAGCTAAAAACCGCCTTCACCATGATCGCAATTATTGCAATTCTGTTTTTGCAGGGGTTGGTTGCAATCGGCGTTGCTGTACCTGCACTTTTGATCACCATAGTTTCACAGGTGCTGGTATGGATAGCGACTGCCTTAACCGTTTACTCGGGTGCTGAATATTTAAAAGCTTATTGGCACGTAATTGATACAAATAAATGAAACTTTTATATTGACACATTAAGTGCGCTGGGTTATAATTAACTCAGCGCATTTATTCTATATTATGTAATTATTTTAAACTTTTTGGGAGGCAAAAATGAAAAAATTCCTATCAGTTTTTCTTGCAGCGTTTATTTTGGTGCTTTCGCTTGCCGGCTGTGCGAAAGAACCTGTTTTGCACGAGCATAATAACCCCGAGGTTGAGGGAACCGAATATAAAACCCAGGCAGAACTTATTGAGGCAATGGGCATGGGCTGGAATTTGGGTAACACGTTAGATGCTCCCGACGGCGAAACCTCTTGGGGCCAGCCCGTTACCACAAAGGATATGATGCTTAAGCTTAAAGAGCTTGGCTTTAATTCTGTAAGAATTCCTGTTTCGTGGGGTAAGCACGTTTCCTCTGCCCCCGAATATATAATCGACGATAAATGGATGGCAAGAGTGAGAGAGGTTGTTGATTACGCTTTGGAAGCCGACCTTATCGTTATAATCAATTCGCACCACGATAACGATATATACGAGCCCAGAAAGAACAACGGCGATGAGGCTGTTCAATATTTATCCGCTATTTGGGCACAGATTGCCCAAGAATTTAAAGACTATGACCAGCGCCTTATTTTCGAGGCGATGAACGAGCCCAGACTTGTAGGTACAAAGTATGAATGGTGGCTTGATATGAACGCAAAGGACTGCCAGTATGCTGCTGAGATCGTAAACACCTGCAATCAGGCGTTTGTTGACGTTGTCAGAGCAGCCTCGGGCAAAAACACCGACAGATATTTGCTTTCAAGCGTTTATTGCGGTGCGCCCGACAGTGCAATGATAGACGAATATATATTGCCTGCCGACACCGCCGAAAACAAGATCATGCTTGCCGTTCATGCCTACACCCCTTATGACCTTGCCATGGGTGACGACATGAGCATAAACAGCTTTGGCACCAACGAAAAGAACTCTATCAACTGGTTTATAGACAGACTTTATAACAAGTTTGTCAAAAACGGCGTTCACGTTGTTATTGATGAAATGGGTATCATCAACAAAAATAACCCTCTTGCACGTTACGAGTGGGCTAAGTATTATGTTTCAAAGGCCAAGGAAAACGGCATGGCATGCATGGTTTGGGATAACGGAAACGATGCGACAGGCCACGAATCATATGCTTTGTTCGACAGACGCAACCTTAAAATCTTCGACTCGTGCGAGCCTGTTTACAAGGGCTTTATGGACGGCATAAACGGCACGGACTCGATGGGCGGATAAACTAAGTATTTCTCTTTTTAAAAGGAGGGCATGCACATGGAAAGAAAGTTTTCATCATCAAAAGAGCTTTTGCAGTTTATGAAGTTAGGCTGGAACCTTGGCAACACCTTAGATGCCCCAATGGGTGAAACCAGCTGGCATAACCCGGTTACCACCAAGGAAATGATCGACGAGATTAAAAAAGCGGGCTTTAACGTTTTGCGTGTGCCTGTTTCGTGGCATTGCCACACCTCGGAATATCCAGATTACATAATCGAAAAAGATTTTTTAGACAGAGTGCAGGAGGTCGTTGATTACGGAATTGACAACGACATGGCAGTAATCATTAACATTCATCACGATGACAGACGTGTTCTGCCTACAGATGAAGGACACGAGGAAAGCCGCATTTATATTAAGGCGATATGGTCGCAGGTTGCCGAGCGTTTCGGTGATTATGATGAGCGCTTGGTGTTTGAATCGTTGAACGAACCCAGAATGATAAGAACTCCTTATGAATGGCACCTTGATATGAGACAGGAGCAGTCGCAAAAGGCCGTTGAATATTTAAATCAGTTCAGTCAGCTGTTTGTCGATACTGTTCGTGCCTCGGGCAAAAAGAATGCAGAACGTTACTTGATGGTTTCACCATATGCCGCAAATCCGATGTATGCTTGCTTCGACGCTTACAGATTCCCTGCTGACCCGTCTAAACGTCTTATCCAGTCTGTGCACTCATATTCGCCTTATAACCTCTGCCTTAACGGAAAGAGCGAGATTGCAAAATTCACCGAAAAGGACAGGATTGAAGTAAGGCGCATTATGGAACGTCTTGACGCAAGATTCTGCTCGCAGGGTATCGATGTTATCATCGGCGAAATGGGCATTTTGAACAAGAACAACCCCGAAGCCAGATATGAATGGGCAAAATATTTTGTGGGCGAGGCTGAAAAGCGCGGTATCGTTTGCGTTTGGTGGGATAACCACAACGACCGTTCCTTCGGTATTTTTAACCGCTATACCTGTAAATTCCACGAAAGTGCACAAAGCGTGTTAAAGGGCCTCTTCGACGGATTGGAATAACCTGATAAACAACGTGTATACACCCATTGGTAAATTCTGTGGGTGTATTTTTATACAAAAAAACACAACAAAATTATGCAACCATACAAAGTTAAATATTAAGAGCGTTTTAAGAAAAAATTAATAAAAAAATGCAATATTTTGCTTGTTGAAAGTGTATAATTAATATATAATAGCATAAATTGGGAGGTGAGAGCTTGGCAATCATCGAGATCAAAGATTTAAGAAAAACGTACAAGCTTGGTAACGAGCGTGTACATGCCCTTAAAAGAATTAATTTGACAATTGAAAAAGGCGAAATCTGCTGTGTTCTGGGTACTTCGGGCTCGGGTAAATCTACACTGTTAAACATGCTTGCCGGACTTGAAAAGCCAACAAAGGGAAGTGTATTTATTAAAGGTACCGAAATAACAAAGCTTTCTGAAAAGAAGCTTGCAAGATTCAGGCAGGAAAATTTAGGCTTTATATTTCAGTCATATAACCTTTTAAACCAGCTAACAGCTCTTGAAAACGTGGCGATGCCGTTAATGTTTAAAGGCATGCCTCGCAAACGCCGCGAGAAGATAGCGGCAAAAATGCTTAAAAGCGTAAGCCTTGATAACCGAATGAAGCATAAGCCCTCGCAGATGTCGGGAGGCCAGCAGCAACGTGTGGGCATTGCCCGTGCATTTGTTACTAAGCCATCGGTCATTTTTGCAGACGAGCCTACGGGAAATCTCGACTCTCACACGACCGAGGATGTTATGAAGCTAATGGTAGAAATGTGCCGAAAGTATAACTTAACGCTGGTTTTGGTAACCCACGACCTTGGTATAAGCGAATATGCCGATAAGATCGTACATATCATCGACGGTGAGATAACCTCGGTTGAAAAAAATATATCAAAATATGACCTTGAAAAGGTAAAAGTAAAAATTGGTGAGAGGATTGAAATCAATGAAAAATAAAGTTTTAATAATCATCATTACACTTGTTTATGCTCTTGGCTGCATGTCGGTTACAGCTTTTGCCGATACAGCCGCAACCGTTCCCGCTTACACAATGGTCTCAGTATCGGGGGGAGCTGTTAACGCAGGTTCATCTTCTATGATAAGCGTTACACTTTTGCCTACGACCGCAACTGCTGCGTCCCGTATAACAGGCAAAATCAGCTCGTCCAACCCCAATGTTACTGTTGAAAGCTATTTCGAACAGGATGCATATGGCGCAATGCCAACTTTCAGCTTTATGATATCTTCTCCTCTTACAGCGGTTGACGGCACATATGAGCTTGAATTAACCACAAATATGTATGATGATGCAGGCGCATATATCGGCTCCGGCAGTTACACAGTACCTGTCAGAGTTGTCAACAATATAAATACAGGCGGCTTAACATTTGCTTCTTACACCACCGACTTTGAAATCGTTTCTCCCGGTGATGAATTCATGCTTATGTTCACTCTTAAAAATAATACAGGCGTAAATCTTGAAGACGTAAAGGTTTCTTTGCCCGGCTTAAGTGAAGCTAAGTTTGTTTTCGACGGCGGCTTTACCTATAAAACGATTGATATTGCAAACGGCGAAACCGCTGCTGTTGCCTTTGACCTTATCGTGTGCGACGGTATTACCTCGGTAAGAGAGACAATAAGTGCATTGGCTGAATATTCTGTTGGCGATAAGGAATATTCGGTAACAAGCGATGTTATCATCTCGTGCAGACCCAAGGATATCGAAGCTGAAAACTCGGAGCTTGATCTTACTATGATCGACTATACCGTAAGCTCAAACAGAATCCGTCCCGACAGAGTTTTCACCTTAACCGTTACTCTTAACAACTCAAGCGACAAGGACATTGAAAAAGCAAGGCTTTCGGTTTTAAACCTTGACGGCACGAAGTTTGCAGTTAACGAGGGACTTACATACTCCGACTTTTCAATTGCAGCCGGCGAAACCAAAAAAATCTCTTTCGAGCTTATCGGCTGTGACGGAATTTCTTCGACCCGTGAGGTTTTGCCTGTTGAAATAAGCTACGGCAGCGTTAACTCGGTGGTTTATTGCACACTTTCCTGCAAGCCCGAAGAGAACGCACAGCAGGACACCACCGAAGTGTTTGCCCCCAACATCATCATCACCGAATATGACTTCGGCGGTGAGCACGTTGTTGCAGGTACTAAGTTCCCTCTTACTATCACCTTCGAAAACACCTCAAACGAGGCTGTTATCGAAAACCTTAAGATAACCATCAACGGTGCATCTTCAAGCATCGACGGCGGAATTGCATTCTCGGCTGCAAATTCGGCAAACTCCTTCTTCTTTGAAAAGCTTGATTTAAAGGCAACCGACAGTGTAACCCTTGAAATGCTTGCAAAAGCAGACGCTACCCCCAACAGCTATCCTGTTGATATTTCTTTCTCTTATGAATATACGGTTAACGGCAAGAGATATCAGGCTTCGACCGTAAGGGAAACAATCAATATCCCTCTTCAGCAAGAGGACAGACTTGTTATCAACGAGCCTTATTACCCTAACTATGTCGTATACGTCGGCGAGCCCTGCTACGTTTCGGCAAGCTTGGTAAACATGGGTAAAAGCGGCGTTTATAATGTTACCGCTTCGCTGAGGGGTGAGGGCTTTGATATGCAGGAAAGCTCTTACTACATAGGAAACATTGAAAGCGGCAGAGAAGAATATTACGACGCTGAATTCTATCCCAACATGGCAGGCGAGATCAACTGCGAGCTTGTTGTTACTTATGAAGACGCAAACGGAAATCAGAAGGAAAAGGTTATTCCTTTCACTGTCTCTGCACAGGAAATGTATTTTGAAGAAGACGTTATGTGGGAAGAACCTATTTACGATGACGGCATGATGGCTGAAGCCCCCGCAGATGAGGGCAAGCTTCCTTCGTGGATATGGTATGCTGTCGGCGGCGGTGTAGGACTTGTTGTAATTGTTGTAATTATTATCATTGTTAGCAAAAGAAAAAAGGCTAAACTCGGAGTAGACGAAGACGATGAAGATATTTGATATCATTAAAATGGCCTTTAAGAACTTGTGGCGACGAAAAGGCAGGACTCTTTTAACCGTTATCGGTGTAGTAATCGGTTCCTGCGCTGTCATCGTTATGATCTCTTTAGGCTTGGGCATGAATCTTGCCATGGATAACATGCTTGCTTCGTGGGGAGACCTGACTGCCATTACCATTTATAATTACAGCTATGGCGTCAGTGACGAATCGGTTGCACTTGACGATGACGCTGTTGAAAGCATTAAAGCTATCGAAAACGTATCTTATGTCATTCCAAGGCTTAGGGTAGAATCAAACATGGTCACCATTGCGGCAGGAAGAAGCGATAGATATCGCATGGACTGGGCAGAAATTTACGGCGTCGATTTCTCTTTGCTTGATAAAATGGGCTACACTCCCGAAACAGGTGAATTTCCATCCGAGGATGAGTATTCCTCGACTATAATTTTCGGCAACGAAACCGCATATAATTTCCGTGATACCCGTAAGCGCGGCGACAAGCAGTATACATGGAAGCAGTATTTAAGCGACGGAACATATACCTTGCCGTTTATCGACCCTCAGGACGAAAAGATTTTAGTTGCAATAAATAACACCAAGCAGCAAAATGATGACGGTACCTATCAGTATGGCGGCAGAGGATATGAATACGAGCTTAACTGCTCGGCGGTTTTAATGCAGGACCCCAACTGGGAGACTGTTTACAGCGTGCTTATTGATATAAACGTTGCAAAAGATATTATTGACGATTACAACCGCCGCAACGGAGTTAAAGACGCAAATGACCCGCAGTATACCTATGTTAAGGTTGTGTGCGACGACATTAACGACGTTGAAGAAGTTGAGACCCAGATCGAAGCTATGGGCTTCAACTGCTCAAGCATGGCTGATATGCGCGGCGAAATGAAAAAGACTTTAGGCATAATCCAGCTTGTTTTGGGCTGCTTGGCAGCAATAAGCTTGTTTGTAGCGGCACTCAGTATAACTAACACCATGATTATGTCGATCTATGAGCGCACGAAAGAAATCGGCATTATGAAGGTTTTGGGCTGCTATGTCGGCAATATACGTTCTGCATTTTTGTTCGAGGCCGGCTTGATAGGCTTGTTAGGCGGCATTATCGGAACTGTTTTAAGTTATGCCATTTCAATCGGCATGAACTATTTCGGTGCAGGCGTAATGGCAAGCTTGCTTGGCACCTCGGGCGACACCCCTGTGTCGATAATACCTTTGTGGCTGGTGCTTTTAGCACTTGGCTTCTCAACCCTTATCGGTCTCATTTCGGGCTTTGTACCCGCAAACCGAGCAGTTAAAATCAGCGCACTCGAAGCTATTAAATCAGAGTAAAAATAAAACCACTCAGGCTAAAATGCTTGAGTGGTTTATGCTTTTGTTTGAAGATGTTTAAAAGGGTTTAAATAGCTCCCTTTGGTAAAGCGAGCTGTCAGCGAAGCTGAATGAGGGATAAGCATTAGCTTCTGCTTGACCGGTGGCTATGTTTTCACTTAAATCGTTTCGCCTTGCTCAATCTCTTCTCCCTCACCAAAATAGAAGAACTTGCCGTCAACCGTCACAAGGGTCGAGGTGTCAAGCTCGTTATATCTATAATAAATCTCAGCAGGCACTTCAAGGGTCAAAACCTCACGCTCGTCGGTGTCAAACGTCATTTCATAAACAATTCTGTGCGAGGAGGATCGGGAACTTCCTCGTTTTTCTATCCTTTCGGTTTTTAAAACAACTTTTGCACCAATCGCTTTTGCAGGTGCGGGTTCAAAGGGAGTCTCCAATTCTTCTAAAAGCCTGCGTTTTTCTTCTTTGCCTTTTTTCTCGAGAATCAAGATCCAAACAAAATACAAGATAAATACAGCAATGAATACATATAACACAATGACCGAACCGTCCATCATTAAGCCCTCCCTTAAAGAAAATCATATCATAAATTTTATTGCTTTACAAGGTTGAATTTTAACGCCAAAGCGTGTATAATCAAAAAGATGTATTGAAGTCTGAAAGGTCGTATTAGCTCATGGATTCACTGGTTTTTGCATTTAATGCCGTAGCACCCATAATTATAATGGTGGCAATCGGTTATATTCTTAAAAAAATAGGCATGATGAACGCTGAGTTTTCAAAAATGGCAAACAGGCTTGTTTTTCACTTGTTTTTGCCTGTAATGCTTTTTTATAATGTTTATAAAATCGAGGATATATCAAACGTAAACCTTGGCTACATCGGTTATGCAATCTGCGCTTTGCTTGTGCTTTTTGCAATTTCAATTCCGGTTGTACTTATAGTTACCAAAAAGCAGCAGTGCCGAGGCGTTCTCATTCAGGGCGCATTTCGCTCGAACTATGCGCTGATAGGCATACCTCTTGCTGCCTCTCTTTTCGGCGATGAGGGCGCAAGGGTAGCGTCGCTTCTTTCGGCAGTGGCAATACCTGCATTTAACATTTTGGCTGTAATAAGCCTTTTGGTTTTTAAAGAGGGCAAGGGTAAGCTCAGCATTAAAAAAATCCTTTTAGAAATTGTTAAAAACCCGCTTATTCAGGGCGTGGCGGCAGGGCTTTTTGTGCTTGCAATAAGATTGATATTCGTTAAAACGGGCATAACTTTCCGTCTTAGCGATATAACCCCTCTTGAAAAGGTTTTAACATACCTTTCAAACCTTGCAACCCCCACAGCACTTTTGGTTTTAGGCGCGCAGTTCGAGTTCTCGGCGGTATCCTCGCTTAAAAAAGAGATAATCTGCGGCACACTGATGAAAACGGTGCTGGCACCTTTGCTTGGCTTGGGCGGCGCTTACCTTTTGTTTAAGGACAGCTTTACAGGCGCACACTTTGCGGCATTTGTTGCAATGTTTACAACGCCCATTGCTGTTTCGAGCGTGCCAATGGCGCAGGAGATGGACGGCGATGTGACCCTTGCCGGCCAGCTTGTTGTGTGGACCACTTTTGCCAGTGCGCTGACTGTTTTCTTGGCGTCTTATCTGTTAAAAGTTGCAGGCATATTTTGATGAAAAAACTCCCTCATCTTTGGTGAAAGGTGAGGGAGTAGTGCTTCATTAAAGATTAGAGCTTATATTGATTAATGGCTCTGTGAAAATGAACACAGATGTTAAAACGATAATCTTTGTGCTTATATTGGCACATTTTTGCGGATTTTCTCGTCTAAAACAAGTGAGATTTTTGACATCAATTTTGACATCAATTTGATGAAATTTGATGTCAAAATATGCGTCTTGAAGCGTGTTAAAAAATGAATGAAAACCCCCATAAACACGGCGTTTGCGCGTATTTATGGGGGTTTATCATTTGGCGGAGAAAGAGGGAATTGAAGTTGCTTCGCAACCCCTCTCGTGTTACCGAAAAAATCTTCGGGTGCTTTGCACTTATCCTCGATTTTTTCGAACACTTCGCCAATTTTCGCTCCCTTCATCCGCCGCAGGCGGCGGTCGCGGAAATTGCCCGCGCCTTCGGCGCTCGGGTTCGGCATCTATATTTCATCA